>NZ_CP050948.1:4504232-5138143 GCF_019443745.1 Iamia sp. SCSIO 61187 | reverse complement strand
GACCGTACCACTCTGTCCACAGGGGGGCGCAAGGGCCTCGTCGGGCCTGGTCAGGGGGTCAGGGTCGCCACGGCGGGCCCCATCGGGGGGGCCGAAGGTGGTCGGGCGCCCACCCGCGTGTTGCCCGTCCGCGGCGGCGACCTCTACCGTTGCACCTGGTCCCGTGCCGACACGGGATGTCCGCGCCCGTCCACGGATCGGTCGCCACCGGCCTCGCCGGCCGGCGCACCCGTGGTCGTGCCCGTCGCCCGACGGGGGCGAGCCGAAGACGGCGCGGGGTCCGAGGAGGAGAGCAGTGAAGCGCACCTTTCAGCCCAACGTCCGTCGCCGAGCCAAGAAGCACGGCTTCCGCCAGCGCATGTCGACCAAGGCCGGCCGGGCCGTCATCCGGTCGCGCCGTCAGAAGGGCCGGGCGAAGCTGTCGGCCTGATCGCCCCGCTTCGTGACCGTCGCACCCTGCAGCTCGTCCGCGAGCAGGGCCACCGGGGCCGGGCAGGCCCCGTGACCGTCCGCTTCGCCGGCCCGTCCGACGACGGCCGGCTCCTCGTCGCGTTCGCCATCGGGCGCCGCACGGGCACCGCCGTCGTCCGCAACCGGATCCGCCGTCGCCTCCGGGCCGCCCTCGACGACCTGGCCCGAGACGGCGCCGTCCCGGGCGGGGCCGCGGTCGTCACCGCCGGCCCCTCGGTGGCCACCGCCCCGTTCTCCTCGGTCCGCGCCGACCTGGCCCGGGCCCTGCACCGGGCCGCCGGGGACGGGCCGTGACCGGCACCGTCGCCCGGGTCCTGCGGGGCGCGGTGCGCACCTACCAGGCCGCCCGCGCCGGCCGCCCCTCCCCGTGCCGCTTCACGCCCTCGTGCTCGGCCTACGCCGTGGAGGCCCTCGAGGTCCACGGCGCCGCCCGGGGCTCGTGGCTGGCCGTCCGCCGGATCAGCCGCTGCCGGCCCTTCGGCGGCCACGGCTGGGACCCGGTGCCCCTGCTCTCTGCGCCTCCTTCGTCGACGCCAGGCCGGTCGGGCCTGGGTCCCGAGCCCCGCGCCGCTCGGTCCACCGAGGACCGCACCTCTCGTCCGCCCGAGCCGGCCTCGTCGGAGGGCGAGCCGCTCTCCTCGTCCCTGGTTGATCGGATCGCCTGATGGACTTCCTCTTCGACGGCATCGCCTCGGCCCTGTCGGCCCTCTACGACCTCACCGGCTCCTACGCCGGGGCGATCATGCTCCTCACGCTGGGCGTGATGATCCTGGTCACGCCGCTGACGCTCAAGAGCACGCGCTCGATGATCGCCATGCAGCAGCTGCAGCCCGAGCTGCGCAAGCTGCAGGCGAAGCACAAGGACGACCGCCAGAAGCTCAACGAAGAGATGATGGCGTTCTACAAGGAGCACAACATCAGCCCGCTGGGCGGGTGCCTGCCCCTGATCGTCCAGACGCCGGTGTTCATCGTCCTCTACCAGGTGCTGAACGGCCTGACCCGGAAGCGGTCCTACGGCGAGGACATGGGCACGGCGGTCGCCGGCTTCGTGCGCGACGCGGGCAGCGAGGGCCGCTTCGACCTCTTCGGCACCTTCGACCCGAAGTACCTCGACCACACCACGAACCTGTACCAGGACCTGTCCCGGGCGCGGGAGATGCCCGGGTTCGGCCTGGACCTGGCCGACACCTTCTCGAACCGGCTGAGCGACGGCGGCCTGGCCCACGCCTTCCCCTACCTGGTGCTGGTCCTGATCGTGGCCGTGACCGCCTTCTACCAGCAGCGCCAGATCATGGCCCGCAACTCGGGCAACCAGTCGCAGATCAACCCGCAGCAGCAGGCGCTGATGAAGATCATGCCGTTCTTCCTGCCGGTCTTCTCGCTGACGCTGCCGGCCGGCATCGTCCTCTACTTCGTGGTGTCGAACCTCTACCGGATCGGCCAGCAGGCCTTCATCACCCACACCATGTACAGCGAGGACGCCAAGGCCGCCCGCGAGGCGCAGCTGAAGGCCAAGGGCATCGACACCAAGGTCAGCCGGGACGAGACCGTGCCCGAGGGGCGCAAGGGCCTCTTCGGCGGGCTCATCCACCTGCCCGACCGCGACGCCCCGGCGTCGAACGGGGCGAGCAAGGGCAAGGGCAAGGTCGACATGACCAAGTCCGGCGGCCGCTCCGGCGCCGGCAAGGGCAAGGGCGCCGCCGCCAAGGGCAGCGGCGGTCGGGCCACCACCACCAAGGCGCCGGCCAAGGGGGGCGCGCCCAAGGGCGCCGCCGCCAAGGGCCCGAACCGCCAGGCGCCGAGCCGCTCGGCGCCGTCCCCCCAGAACCGATCGAAGAACAAGAAGAAGAGGAAGTAGCCAACGTGGAATGGGTCGAGATCACCTCGCGCACCGTCCAGGAGGCCACCGAGCAGGCACTCGACACCCTGGGCGTCGACGAGGCCGACGCGGAGGTCCAGGTCGTCGAGGAGCCCCAGCCGGGGTTGTTCGGACGCACGCGCGGCAAGGCCCGGGTGCGGGCCCGGGTCGTGCCCAAGCAGCACCCCCCCAAGCAGGAGCGGCGCGACCGCAAGCGCTCCCCGCGGGGTGCCAAGGGTCGTGACGACGCCCCGGCGGCGCCGAGCGACGAGGGCGGGTCCGCCCCGGCCGAGGCCGACGCACCCGCTGCTGACGACTCGTCAACAGACTCCGGGTCCTCGGGCCCGCGCCGCCGTCGGCGCAGCCGCGGCGGCCAGGGCGGGGGCCGCGACTCCGGCGCCCGCGGTGATCGCGACACCGGCCGGGAGGCCGAGCAAGGAGACAGCGTGGAGCCCACACTCACCCTCGACGAGCACGTCGAGGCGGTGGAGACCTTCGTCCGGGGCCTCGTCGACGCCTTCGGCGCCGAGGCCACCATCGAGGTGGCCGAGATCGATGACGAGACCCGTGAGGTCCAGGTCATCGGCTCCGACCTCGGGCTGCTGATCGGGCCCCGGGGCCAGACGCTGCAGGCCGTGCACGAGCTGGCCCGCACCGTCGTCTTCCGAGCCGCGCCCGGCGGCCAGGACGGTCGGGTCCGCATCGACATCGGCGGCTACCGCGAGCGCCGGCGCCAGGCCCTCGAGCAGTTCTCGGCCAAGATCGGCGAGGAGGTCGCCGCCAGCGGCACCGCCCGGGCGCTCGAGCCCATGTCGCCGCCCGACCGGAAGGTCGTCCACGACACGATCAACGGCATCGACGGGGTGCGCACCACCTCGGAGGGCGAGGAGCCCCGTCGACGCGTCGTGGTCCTCCCCGACACCTGACCACCCCAGACCACCGGTGACGCCCGCCCCCATCGATCAGGGGGGCGGGCGTCCTCGCGCCCGGACCCTCTCCGAGATCCTCGACCAGCAGCGAGAGCGCGCCGTCGTCGGCCGCGAGACCAATGCCGCCCTCCGCGCCCACAGCGCCGGCTACGTCGCCCTCGTCGCCGACGAGCCGGCCACGGTGCTCGACCTCGGGAGCGGCGGGGGCGTGCCCGGGCTGGTCGTGGCGGTCGAGCACTGGACCCGGGCCCGGGTCGTCCTCCTCGACGCCAGCCAGCGGCGCTGCACCTACCTCGAGCTCTGCGTGGCCGCCCTCCAGATCGGCGAGCGGGTGGCGGTGCACTGGGCCCGGGCCGAGGAGGCCGGTCGCGACCACGTCCTGCGCGCCGGTCACGACGTGGTGCTGGCCCGCAGCTTCGGCCCGCCGGCGGTGACCGCCGAGTGCGCCGCTCCTCTGCTGGCCGTCGGCGGCGTCCTGGTCGTCAGCGACCCCCCCGATGCGACCGGCGACCGCTGGGACGCCGCCGCGCTCGCCCTCCTGGGGCTGGAGCGCGAGGAGACGCGACAGGTCGAGGGCGCGACCTACACCCGTCTCCGCCAGGTCGAGGCCTGCCCGGACCGATTCCCCCGTCGTCCCGGGGTGCCGACCCGCCGGCCCCTGTTCTGATCTGGTGAAGGTCCGGTGGAGGTTGTCCACCGAGTCCTCCACATCCTGTGGACGGCGCCGCCTCGCACCCGGTGGCAGGGGTTCACCCCACCGTGGGCGGGTGTTCATGGGCGAGCGGTGGTCTGTTCCACGTGAAACACGCACTCGACGGTCGGGCTCGAGCTGCAGCTGCGAACGGGCGACCCCGCCGGCGGACCCCCGCGCCGCGGCGACCCCGGCCCTCGTCGCCGCGAGGAGCGCCGCACCACGGCGGGGGCCCGCAGCAGGGGCGGGAGCGACCCGGGCGCCAGCCCTCGACCGGGTCGACCCTCCACCGCCGTGCCGGCCAGACCTGGACGCGGGACGCGAAGCGGCAACGGCGGTCGTCGGGGCTGCCCGGTACAGGCATGGCGGGGAGGCCCGCGACGAGGCGTGGGCGCGGGCCGGGCTCGGTCCCGTTCCTTCCATGGGCCGCGCCCTACGGCATCATCGCGTCGCGTCCTCCCGGGGGGCCCGTCGCCGGCAACGGGCCTTTGGGCGGGCCCCTGGTCCGCCGTCGGACGGGTCCGATGGCCCGAGCGGCGCCGGAGCGGTCCGCCTGGACGGCCGCGACGGGGGTCGCCACGCCCCGGCGCGGCGCGGCGTCGACCTGACCGGGGAGTGTCGGTGGCGGGGCGCAGCAGCCTCGACCCCACCGGGGCCCTGCCGGTCCGGGTGGCGCCGCACCGGTCGTGGCCGGCGGCCCCCTGCCAGACGCTCGCCCACGGCCGGCGGGCCGGGCTCCCGGCGGGGCAGGGTGCCAGGGCTCCCCCACGCCCCGGCTGACCGGCCGCGGCCCGGTCGAGCCCCCCCGGTGCGTGCGCCGAGCAGGGTGCACGACCGTGGGAGGGCGCACCCTGCCCCGATCCCGGACACCGGGGCCCCCGGCCGGCGCCGCCCGACCGAGCGCCGGTCGAGGCCTCGCCGGCAGCAGGGCGCGGGTCGGGGGCTAGGGCGTCGCCGCTGCGACCGTCCTCGCCGATCGTCGAAGCCGCGCCGTGACAGTGGCGCGACCCGCGCGGCCGCTCCCCAGGAGCGCCCGCGCGGCACGGCGATCAGCGCCGACACGGCCCCGGCCCGAGCTCGCTCCCTCCGTGGCCTCGTTGGGGCTGCCGACCCGCTGGTGAGGCGGAGGCGGGCCCACCGAGCACCCGGTTCAGGAATCGGCGGACCGGCCCGGTGGCCGGCTCCTCCCCGGTCTGCTCGGCACTCGCCCACCGGGCCCGGCCGCCTGGGTCTCGCGGTGTGCCTCCCCCGGTCCACCGGGGCCGGGCCCCGCCTCTCGGCGTGTCGGCCGTTCCATCGACCTTCGCCGGAACACACCCGCTCCCTCGTCGGGATGGCGCCCTCCCGACGACGTCCTCGGGCGCACGACCACGAGCCCGGTGAAGGGCCGTCCGTCTGCGGCGGCGGGAACCAGGGGCCGGGTCGGTCGGGCCGGACCCTCGGATGGAACACGCCCGCCGTGCGGGCCAGTCACCCACATCTCGCACCGGGTCCCCTCGGCCCGTGGGCGCCCGCGCCGACGTGACGGTCCTGGTGCGGGCGTTGCGGGGTGCGGTGGCCCGGGGCCCGGCCTTTGGGTGACCGGGGCCCGGCGGGCGGTCGAGGTGGGGACCTTCACGGGCATGTCGGCGCTGGCCATCGCCCGCGGCCTGGCCGCCTGTGGGCGTCTCGTCTGCTGCGATGTGAGCGAGGAGTGGACGGCGATCGCCCGGCAGGCCTGGGACGACCCCGGCGTCGCCGATCGCATCGCCCCGGCGGCCGAGACCCTCGCCGGGGACCTCTGACGCCGTTGGGCGCGGTGGGCGAGGGCCGCCTGTGGTCCGTGGAGAGCTGCCGTCCGGCTGGGGCCGTCGCGGGCCCCGGACGGGCCGATGTCGGAGGCGGCCGCCCGTGTTCTGCTGAAGCAACCTGCCTGGAGCCGGGTGTGCCAACCGATGGCGCCAGGCACGTCTCGCGCTCGGGCTGGTGCGGGGAGCTGGTGCGCTCGGATGGCCGCCGACGAGCTAGCACAGGACGTGCCGGGCACGGTCGACGGGTGCAACCCCCGGACCGATGGCGGGCGCGCCCGCCATGTTCCACGTGAAACGCCGGGCGACGGCGATGTCGACGGGCGTCCTGGTGGCGCCTCCCGTCGCCGGCGCCCCTCGGGGACACCGGGCCGCCCCGGATGGGGCGAGGCACCTCCGGCTCGCGCCCGGTGGCGATGAAACCGGGTGAGGGGCCGCCAGGCGCCGTCGGCACGCGCCGGCGACGGTCCACGGCTGGAGTTCCCAGCGGGCCGGTGGAGATCGCGTCGGCGTTGTTCCACGTGAAACAGCCACTGGCACCGGGTGGGCCACGGATGGTGCCGGGAGGCTCAGCGGGATGGGTCGGGGGTGCTGGGTGCGGCGGTCGATCAGCATGGCGGTGATCCGGAAACGCGATGGCCAGGCAGAGGGCGGCGTGTCGGTGGTCGGTTCGGCCGCCGGTGGTGTGGCCGCCGGCGCCGTTCTGAGAGCGCCACCGGACACCGATGTCGCCTGGCGCGAACAGAACCGAGGATGGCGACGGGGATCGGTCCGATGAGCGTGACCGCACCAGCCGGCTTCGTGGCCACGTCTGTCTGCTCGCGCTCCTGGCACCGGTCGGCGGGTCCGTCCCACGCGGCTCCCATGCCGGGCCGATGGTGGCGGCAACGTCGCGTGGGTGACCGGCACCAGCAGCCGGTGGCGCGGTCGGTCACCGGGTCTCGGGGAGGTCACGGGCCGGCGATCGGGCCTCCAGGGTCGCTCGCCACCCGCACAGGCGCCGACGCACCGGCCCCGGTCGGGGGCGCCCGCAGGCGCCCCCGCGCCGGCACCGGTCGAGGACCGTCGGGCGACGGAGCGGGGGGAGCTCGGGATCGCCTCCGTGGGGCGGGGGCGGGACGGCGGACCCTCGTGCCGGCGCCTCGGACCGCAGTCGGGGTGGCTGGCGTGGCGGACGGGCCCGCCGGGTCGGAGGTCGCCGGCTCGTGGCGGCGTCCGGGGCCCCACCCGTGCACGACGGGCCCTCTTCCCTCTCCGGGCTCCGGATGACGGTCGGAGGCAGGACCGGAGCCGAGCACGAGGGGCACCGGTGGCGCGTCGCGCCCGGGAGACGAGCGGCTCACCCTTTGTCCGGCGGTCGGGGCGAGGGCTGGCGCGGCGGGCGGCCCGGCCGGGGGACCGTCCGGCCGCTCGCGAGGCGCCCGGGGATGCACCGCGCCCGACCGGGGCTCCCCTCCGTCACCGACCACGGGACGGTGGTCGGGGGCGGGACCGAAGCGCACGGCCGGCACCGGTGCCGAGCGGCTCGCCACGCCCGGCGCTCCGCGCTCGGGGGCGACGGCCGTCCCTGGGGCGGGTCAGCCGGTCCCGGACCGCCCGGCGCCGGTCCATCCCCCGGTGCGCGGCCCAACGGGGCCGAGGACCGTGTTCCACGTGAAACAGGGGGTGACCCGGCGAGGGTCCTTGCACGTCGAGGGTTTGGCCGCGAGGATGGCTCGGTGCCGTCCACGTCGCAGGAGCCGGTCGACGAGCGCAGCAGGGCGATCTTCGAGGCCCTTCGTGCCGTCGACGAGGCTCCCCCCGCCGCACCGGAGCCGGCGCCCCGTCCCGAGCCCGAAGAGACCGATGACGGCCTCCCCCGCGACGGGCTGCCCCGCGTCCTGGCCATCGCCAACCAGAAGGGCGGGGTGGGCAAGACCACCACGGCGGTGAACCTGGGCGCCGCCCTCGCCGTCATGGGCTACCGCGTCCTGGTCGTCGATCTGGATCCGCAGGGCAACGCCAGCACCGGGCTCGGGATCAACGTGCGCGAGCTCGAGACGTCGATGTACGACGTGATCCTGCACGACGCCCCCATGGAGGACTGCATCGAGGGCACGGCGATCAAGAACCTGCTCGTCGCCCCCTCGGCGCTGGACCTGGCCGGCGCCGAGATCGAGCTGGTGCCCGCCTTCAGCCGGGAGATGCGCCTCCGCAACGCCATCGACCAGGTGCGTGACGACTTCGACTACGTCCTGATCGACTGCCCGCCCTCGCTCGGCCTGCTCACGGTGAACGCCATGGCCGCGGCCGAGGAGGTCCTGGTCCCCATCCAGTGCGAGTACTACGCCCTCGAGGGGCTGGGCCAGCTCATCCGCAACGTCTCCCTGGTCCAGAAGAACCTGAATCGGAACCTCCGGGTGTCGACCATCGTGCTGGTCATGTACGACGCCCGGACCAAGCTGAGCGACCAGGTGGCCCAGGAGGTGCGGGACCACTTCGGCGAGAAGGTCTGCCGGCAGGTGATCCCCCGCACCGTGCGCCTGTCCGAGGCTCCGTCCTACGGCCAGTCCATCATCACGTTCGACCCGTCGTCCCGGGGGGCCATCGCCTACCGGGAGCTGGCCAAGGAGGTGAGCCGTGGCCCGGCGTAGCGGCCTGGGGCGAGGTCTCGACTCGCTCATCCCCGGCTCCTCGGAGCCCTCCGAGGCCCCGCCGGTCACCGGCCCCGGGCTCACCGAGCTGGCCGTGGGCGACATCGACCCCAACCCGCACCAGCCCCGGAGCCACTTCGACGAGGAGAGCCTGGCGTCCCTGGCGGCGTCGGTGCGGGAGCTGGGCGTCCTGCAGCCGATCCTGGTGCGCCCGGCGGGGGAGCGCTACGAGCTGATCGCCGGCGAGCGCCGCTGGCGGGCCGCCCGCCGCGCCGGGCTGTCGCGCATCCCGGCCGTCGTGCGCACGATCGACGACAGCACGTCGCTCGAGCAGGCCGTGGTCGAGAACCTCCACCGCCAGGACCTCAACCCGCTCGAGGAGGCTGGGGCGTACCAGCAGCTGATCGAGGACTTCGGCCTCACCCAGGACGACGTGGCCCGCAAGGTCGGTCGGTCCCGGTCGGCGGTGGCCAACATCCTGCGGCTGTTCCAGCTGCCCCCCTCGGTCCAGCGCATGGTGCGCGACGGGCAGCTGTCCGCCGGCCACGCCCGGGCGCTGCTCGGGAGCCCCGACCGGGCGTACCAGGAGGCGCTGGCCCGCCGGTGCGTCGAGCGGTCGCTCACCGTGCGCGACGTCGAGGAGGCCGTCCGGGCCCGCCAGACGGGGACCACCCCCGCGGCCAAGGCGCCGGCCGAGCCCGGCCACACCCGGCCGCCGGGCCTGCTCGAGCTCGAGGGCCTGCTGTCGGACCGGCTCGACACCCGGGTCTCGGTCTCGATGGGGGCCAAGCGGGGCAAGGTCGTCATCGACTTCGCCACGGTGGAGGACCTGGAGCGGATCTACCGCATCCTCACCGACCCCACTGCTGTCACCCCGCCGTCGGCGTGAGGGGCGCCCCCTCCACCTCTCCTCACCGTTGACCACAGCCTGTGGACAACTCGGTGGACAACGGTGACCCTCTTGGCGCGCGGGAGGGACGGCGGGACGGGGACCGGCGACGAGAGAGGTCGAGACTCGCTGCTCCTCGGCGATCCGTCAGCACCGAGCTGGCGGTCAGCCCTCCATCAGCGCATGAGGATGGGACGCGGACGGCCCGATCGCCCGCACCCATCCATGCCGAGAGCCCCCACAGGCCGGCAGACGGCCGCTGAGGGGCCTCTGCGGCGATCCGGGTGGCATCACCCGTTGGAGGTGAGGGGGGCGGTCAGGTCTGGGCGGGGAGCGGGTCGGTGACCCAGGCGTCGACGGCCGTGCGGATCCGCTCGGCGAGGAGCGGCCCGAGCTCGACGACGGCCCGGGCGGGGGAGAGCTCGCAGACCACCGCCGGCATGCGCGTCTCGCGCAGCACGGGGAGGCGCATCCCGATGACGGCGATCTGGTCCAGCCCCAGCGCCGGGTCCCCGAGCTCGTCGGCCACCAACGTGGCCAGCCGCTGCCCGCCCTCGGAGAGGAAGCCGTTGGTGGCGTAGAAGGCGCAGCGGGCCTCGGGGGCGATGCCGAGCCCGATGTACAGGTCGGCGTCGAGGGCGTTGGCCTCCTGGGCCTGGGCGGACCCGTCGGGGTGGGAGATGACGCTGGTGACCGCGCCCAGGGCGTGGAGGACGCGGTCGACGGTGGCGGCCAGGGCGGCCACGCCGCCGAGGTCACCCACCACGATGCGGCGCCCGGTCAGGTGGCGGGGGGTGGCCCGCAGGCGGGCCCGCTCCACGACGCCGGCCTTCACCTCGGTCGGGGTGCGCGTCCCCAGGCGCACCAGCTCGGCGATGGTCTCGGGGCCGCAGATCCCGTCCACGGTCAGCCCGCAGTTGCGCTGGAAGTCCTGCAGGGCCTGGCGCGTGCGGGGGCCGAGGAAGCCGTCGACCCGGTCGTCGAGGAAGCCCAGGCCGCCCAGACGGGTCTGGAGCTCGGCCACGTCGTCGCCCCGCTGCATGGGCTGGCGCTCGAAGAGGAGGCGGTCGCCGAGCCGCCACCCGGCCTCGACCAGGGCGGTCCAGGTCTGGGCGCCGCACACCCCGTCGACGCGGATGCCGCGCTCGGCCTGGAAGACCCGGATGGCCGCCTCGGTGGCCTCGTCGTACACGCCGTCGACCCCGGGCTGGGCGCCGGTCCGGCGCAGGCGGTGGTGGAGGTCCTCCACCGCCGGCCCGGCATCGCCCCGGCGCAGCGGCAGGGGGTCGGCGCCCGTCGCGAGACGGGCGGCAGAGGTCCGGTCGGGCACCGCCGCAGGCTAGAGCCTGGCCACCGCGTTCGGTCCGGCGCCCGGCGAGGCGGAGGCGAGTGGGCCCGAGGGACACGCCTGGACGCGACCGGGGGACCGGCCGTGGGACCGGTCCCCCGGGGGACGGACGTCAGGGGGTCCGGTGCGGCCCCCGGCCGAGATCAGATGTGGGCGCTGATCTCCTGGACCAGCTGGTTCTTGCCCTTGGCCCCGACGAGGCGGGCCTCGGCGGTGCCCTCCTTGAACAGGATCAGGGTGGGGATGCTCATCACGTCGAAGCGCCGGGCGATGTCCGGGTTCTCGTCGACGTTGATCTTGGCGATGCGCACGCGGTCACCGTGCTCGCCGGCGATCTCCTCCAGGATGGGGGCGATCGCCTTGCACGGGCCGCACCACTCGGCCCAGAAGTCGACGAGGACGGGCAGGTCGGACGTGGCGACCGTCTCGTCGAACGTGGTGGTGGTGAGGGTCTCGACTCCGTTGGCCATGGTGGCTCTCCTTCGTGGATCGCGATCGGGGGACGGTGTGTCCGGCGGGGCGTGCAACCGGCAGGGGCCGGTGGTTCTTCCGCGGGCTAGTGCTGGGCCTCGAGCCAGCGCTCGGCGTCGATGGCGGCCATGCAGCCCGAGCCGGCGGCGGTGATGGCCTGGCGGTAGACGGTGTCCTGCACGTCGCCGCAGGCGAACACGCCCTCGACGTCGGTCAGGGACCCGTCGGGCGAGGTGACGATGTAGCCGCCGTCGTCCATGGCGACCTGCCCCTTGAACACGTCGGTGTTGGGGCGGTGGCCGATGGCGACGAAGAGGCCGGTGACCGGCAGGTCCCGGACCTCGTCGGTGAGGACGTCGCGGAGCCGGACCTTCTCCAGCGTGGTCGTGCCCTCGATGCTGTCGACGACGCTGTTCCAGGCGAAGTGGATCTTGTCGTTGGCCAGGGCCCGCTCCTGCATGATCTTCGACGCCCGGAGCTCGTCGCGGCGGTGCACGACGGTCACCGAGCGAGCGAACTTGGTGAGGAACAGGGCTTCCTCGAGGGCGGAGTCGCCCCCGCCGACCACGGCGATGTCGTGGTCGCGGAAGAAGAAGCCGTCGCAGGTGGCGCAGGTCGACACCCCGTGGCCGACGAGCTCCTGCTCGCCGGGCAGGTCGAGCATCACCGGGCGGGCGCCGGTCGAGATGATGACGGCGTCGGCGGTGTAGGTGGGCTCGGCGGCGTCGGGGTCGCCCACCCAGATCTGGAACGGGCGGGCCGAGAGGTCGACCTTGGTCGCCTTCTCCATGCGCAGCTCGGTGCCGAAGCGCTCGGCCTGCTGCTTGAAGGCCAGCATGAGGTCGGGACCCATGATCCCCTCGGGGAAGCCGGGGAAGTTCTCGACCTCGGTGGTGGTCATGAGGGCACCGCCGGGCTGGTCGGTGGTGGACGACGGCTCGCCCTCCAGGAGCAGCGGGTCGAGGGCTGCTCGGGAGGCGTAGATGGCGGCGGTCAGGCCGGCGGGGCCGGAACCGATGATGATCAGCTGGCGGTGGTCAGCGGGCACGGAGCCTCCAGGCGCTCGTCGGGTCCCCGATGGCGGCGTGCCGGTCGGTGGACCCGTTCACAGGAACAGGGAACCCCCTGGGGGTATTCCGGTCAGTCGGCGGCGGGGGCGTGGGTGCCCTTGCGCCACAGCAGCAGGCCGGGGACCAGGCAGAGCAGCCCGGTGACGAGGTGGGCGATCCACGCGGCGCGGCCGGCGCGCTCGATGTCCAGGGCGTCCAGGACGACCTGGGCCAGGATGTCGATGCCGCGCACCAGGAGGACGAAGCCCAGGACGAGGGCGGCGGTGCCGACGATGGCGGCGAGGGTGCCGTAGACGACGCCGCGGGCCATCGACGTGGCCGGTCCGTTGACCTTGTCCCGGACCGAGTCGACGAGGCCGACGATGGCGTCGGTGGCCTGGGCCGGCCAGTCACCGCCAGAGCTGCTGCCGGCCGGTGCGGTGGGCTTGTTCAGGTCGGGCACGGGTGCCGAGCCTAGCGGCCCCCCGGCCCGCCCGGCCCGGGCGGGCCCTCAGCGCAGGACGGCGCCCCGGGGCGAGCAGTCCACGGCGTTGAGCAGGGTGAGGCGGAAGCCGGTGGGGGCGTCGTCGGAGACCGGGACCGGCGTGGTGAGCACGAGGACCGGTGTGCCCGCGAGATCGACGATGGTGGCGGCGACGGCCGGCTCGAGGTCGGGTTCGCCGGCGCGGAGGACGGTGTCGCAGCGGGTGGCGGCCGGGTTGGAGGCGAAGGCCTGGGCGGCGAGGTCGTCGTCGGCGGGCGAGGGGGCGGTCGTCGATCCGGCGGTGCCGTCAGCGGGGAAGCGCAGCGTCTCGGGGTCGACGGTGCGGACGGCGGCCTCGAGGTCGGCCATGGACGGGAAGGAGGCGGTGGCCAGGGCCAGGAGGGCGTCGGTGGCGGCGCCGGCGGCGGCGGTGGTCGACGGGGCGTCCTCGGCGGACGCCTCCCCGCCGCCGGCGCCCCCCTCGGCCGCGTCGGCCTCGTCCCGGCCGGCGGTGCTGCTCTCCTCGTCGCCGATCGTGGCGTCGGCCGCGCTCAGGTCGCCGGTGTCGCCGTCGCCGTCGCCGGTGGCGGTCACGAGCAGGGTGACGCCCACGAGGACGAGGAGGACGACCACCGCGGCGACGGCGGGCAGGGGGGGCAGACGGCGGGCCTTCCGGGCCCGGGCCGCGCCGAGGTCGGCCGGTGGCCGGGGCGCGGCCGGGGCCGGGAGGGGCTCGGCCGGGAGGGCCTCGTCAGCGGCGGCGGGGCCGGCGGCATCGAGGGCGCGGGCGCGGATCGCGGCCAGGACGTCGTCGGGCGGGGGGGCGACGGGCTCGGCCACGGCGTCGACCACGACCCGCAAGGCGGCGACCTGGGCGACCAGCGCCGGATCGCGGGCCACCCGCCGACGCTGCTCGGCGGTGGCCTCGCCGTCGACGACGGCATGGACCGCGAGGGTGTCGTCGTCGAAGGGCCCGTCGTCGAGCTGAGGATCGTGGTCGGGGGTGGTCATGGCTTGAGGGTGGGACGGTCGGGGGCATCGCCCTGGTTCCCGGTGAGGTGGCGGGACAGCGCGGCGCGGCCGCGGGCGATGCGGGAGCGGACGGTGCCCGGCGGGATGTCGAGCATCTCGGCGATGGTGGCGTAGTCGTGGCCCATGAGGTCGCGCAGGACCAGCGGGGCGCGGTACTCGGGGGGCAGGAGGGCGAGGGCGGCGTCGATGCTGGTCCGGTCGGTGACGGTGTCGGCGACGGTGGGGGCGCCGTCGTGCGGGTCGGTCTCGTGCTCGGGGAGGGGGTCGGTGGGGCGGCGGCGCCGGCGGCGGAGCTCGTCGAGGCAGGCGTTGGTGGCCACCCGGTGCATCCAGGTGCCGACCTTGGACCGGCCGTCGAACCGGGGGAGGCCCCGGACGATGGCGATCATGGCGTCCTGGAGGGCGTCGAGGGCGTCGGTCGGGTCACCGGTGATCCGGCGGCACACGGCGTGGAGGTGGGCCTCGTGCCGGCGGAGCAGGGCGTCGAGGGCGTCCCGGTCGCCGGCCTGGGCGGCGGGGAGGAGGTCGGCGTCGGGGTCGGGCGACGAGGGGCTCACCCCGCCACCTCGACCCGGGCCTCGGCCACCTCGACGGTGCGCTCGTCCTCGCTGACCCGGGTGATCCAGAGGACCACGACGGCGCCCTCGCGACCCCCGAGCGAGAACGAGGCATCACCGTCGATGCCGCTCTGCTCGTCCACCGGATCCTCCTCGTCCACGAACGGGCCGGTGGGCACAGCGTCGAACACGTAGGCCTGGGCCGTCCAGCCCCGGCTCGGGGAGGTGATGTGCAGGCGCTCGGCCCGACGAGCCTCGCCGAGCTCCAGGACGAGCCCGACGCCGGGCTTGCCCACGGCGTCCGCGATGACCGGGTTGTTGTTGTAGCGCTCGGTGCGCCAGGCCGTGGCCGCGTCGCCGTCGATGGCCCGGGGCGTCTCGTCGTCGCGCTCGACCCCGTCGCCCGGGGGTGGGTCGAAGGCGGTGGCCGCCGTCGGGGTGAGGGTCTCGGTGGACCCGGGCCCCAGGATCTGCCAGCCCAGGGCGGCGATGACCAGGATCGACACGGTCAGCACGGCGACGAGGGCGAGGGTCGGCCCCAGCCGCCGGCGCGGGCGGTGGGGAGCCGGGGGGCCGGCGACGGGGCCGTGGGGCACCGGGGCGCGCGGCGCCGGCGGGGCGGGCCGCACCGGCGGGGGCGACGGTCGGGGGGCGGCGGCGGGGGCCGGGCGGGCCGGCGGCGCGGCGGGCTCGGGGGCCCGCCACGAGCGGGACGGATCGTCCTCGGGCCCCCGCCAGGACCGGGTCCCGGGCTCGGGGGCGGGCCCGGCGGGCTTGGCCAGCGCGGGGGCCGGCGTCGCCGGGCGGGGGGAGGGGTCGGGCGGGAGGGTGCGGCCCAGGGCGATGGCGTTCAGGCTGCGGCCCAGGCTGGTGGCGTCGGGCCAGCGATCGGCGGGGGCGCGGGCGATGCAGCGCTCGATCACGCGGGCCAGGTCGGCGTCGAGGTCGGGGCGGATCACCCGGGGCGGCGTCGGGTCGGCGTGCAGCCGGGCCAGGGCCGTCCCCGCCTCGGTGTCGGCGGCGAACGGCACGCGCCCGCACACCGCCTCGTAGAGGACGATGCCGAGGGCGTAGACGTCGGTCCGGCCGTCGACGGGCTGGCCCTCGACCTGCTCGGGGGCCAGGTACTTGGCCGTGCCCAGCATCTGCCCGCCGGTGGTGAGGTCGGCCCCCTCGGCCGCCTTGGCGATGCCGAAGTCGGTGACGACGACCCGGCCGGTGTCCGAGAGCAGGACGTTGGCCGGCTTGATGTCGCGGTGGACGATGCCGGCCCGGTGGGCCACGGCCAGCGCCTCGGCGATGCGGGCGCCGA
The DNA here is from genome assembly GCF_019443745.1 of Iamia sp. SCSIO 61187. Taxonomy (NCBI): domain Bacteria; kingdom Bacillati; phylum Actinomycetota; class Acidimicrobiia; order Acidimicrobiales; family Iamiaceae; genus Iamia; species Iamia sp. SCSIO 61187. Next base: position 5,122,632 of record NZ_CP050948.1, on the reverse strand, counting down.
TGCGGGCCGCCTCCGGGGGGTCGAGCCGCCCGGTGTCGAGGCGCTGGCGGAGCGTCTCGCCGTCGACGAGCTCCATGACGATGGCCTCGAGGCCGGGGGCCGAGCAGGTGTCGTACACCGAGACGACCGAGGGGTGGGTCAGGCGGGCGGCGGCCAGGGCCTCGGCCCGGAACCGGCTGACGAACGAGTCGTCCTCGACGAGGTGCTCGAGGAGGACCTTGACGGCGACGGGTCGGCCCAGGACCTCGTCGCGGGCCTCCCAGACGCGGGCCATGCCCCCTGTGGCCAGGGGGTGGTCCAGCCGGTAGCGCCCGGCGAGCAGGGCCCCGGATCGGGCGGCACCGGGCGCGCCGGTCGGAGGCGGGGAGCCCATGGCTGCGACCCTAGGGGGAGCCGGTGCGGACCGAGGTGGCACCCGGAGGGGTCCACCCCCCGCCGCCGGCTTGCGGCGCGGTCCGGCGGGCTGGCGGCAGCCCCTTCACCGGCCTGCGTCGGATCGGGCCGACGGCGCAGCCGCTTCGGCGGGAACGGGCCCAGCAGCACGCCGGGTCCGTGGCGGCGACCTCTACGACGTGGCTGCGGCCAACCAGGTGATGCCGATCATGCGGGGGCCACCGTGGGCCCCGATGACCGGGCCGATGGTCGAGCGGGTGAACCGCTCGCGCGGCACCACCTCGGCGACGAGGTCGGCGAACTCCTCGGCGTCGGGCGCCTCGCCGTCGCAGACGACCAGCCGCTCCACGTCCCCCGCCTCCTTGAGCTTGTCGATGAGGAAGAGCATCTGCTTCTTGCGGGTGCGGACCTTGCCCGCCTCCTCGACGACGCCGGTGCTGATGTCGACCACCGGCTTCACCGAGAGCATGGTGCCGAGCATGGCCTGGGCCCCACCGATGCGGCCGCCCTTGCGGAGGTTCTCGAGGGTGTCGAGGCCGCCGAGGATGTGGGTGCGGGGGATGGCGGCCTCGATGACCGAGACCACCTCGTCGACGTCGGCGCCACCGGCCGCGGCCTCGGCGGCGAGCGTCAGCTGGGTCCCGAGACCGGCGGTGATGGACTTGGAGTCGATGACCCGCACGTCGAGGTCGCCCTCGACGGCGCGCGCCGCGTTCTGGGCCGAGGCCATGGTGGCCGAGAGGGCCGAGGAGATGGTGAGGCAGATCACGGCGTCACCGTCGGCACCGGCCTTGCGGAACGCCTCCTCGAAGGCGCCCGGCGACGGCGCGGCCGTCTCGGGCAGGCCGTCGAAGGTGCCCATGCGGCGGTAGAACTCCTCCGAGGAGAGCTCGACCCGGTCCGTGAGCTCCTCGTCGCCGAAGCGGATCGTGAGCGGCACGATCGTGATCCCGTGGGCGTCGACGACGTCCTGGGGCAGGTCGCACGAGCTGTCGGTGACGAGGCGGACGCCAGCCATTCGGATCCTCCGGGGTCGGTCGGCACCGGGGGGCGCCGATCCCGCGTCGGACCCGGTGGGTGCGCCGGAGGTTACGTCGCGACGAGCTCCGCCGGCCGGGGTGCGGAGGCGGCGGGCGGGTCACCCGGCGTCGGGTCGGGGTCGGGCGGGTCGTCGCCGCCCCCGTCGTCGCCACCTCGGCCCCGGCGGTCGCGCAGCCAGTGGCGTGCCCACCACACGATGAGGAAGGCGACGGCGCCGATCGACAGCACGATCCCGACGCCGGGCACGGCGGTGGACCGCACCGTGTAGTCGACCTCGTCGAGGATGACCTCGCCGTCGGGGGACCGGATGGTGATCTCCATGGAGGAGTCGCCCGGCGCCCGGGTGTGGACCGGGATGCTCACCCGGTTGGGGCCCGGCTCGAGGACCTGCTGGGCGTCGAAGCTGCGGACCTCGACCCGGCTGTTGGACCGCACCTCGACGGTCACCGTGGCCGGCTCGTCGAGGTCGTTCACCACGGTGAGGGGGACGGACCCGTCGCTGGAGGTCAGGGTGACCACCTGGCTCGCCGGCGCCTGCACGGCGCGGAACCGGCGCTCGGTCATGCTCAGGACGATCTCGACCGACCTCGACCGCTCCGGGGCGGTGAGCGACGCCGAGCCCGACAGGAGGAGGCGCTGGTCGAGGGCGCCGACCTCGGCCACGTCGGTGCCGACCATGGCGGCGTAGGAGCCGAGCCGGGCCCGGGCCAGACCGAGCCGCTCGGGGTACTCGCCCAGGTCGACGGGGACGGTGGAGACCAGCTCGCGGGACTCCACGGCGGGGACGGCTTCGAGCAGGTCGGCCAGCGTGACCGGGCGGACGGGCGCGTCCGGGGCGAGGAGCACCTGGCCCATCAGGCCGATCCGGGCCGGCTCCTGCATCCACCCCGGCGGGGGGGACAGGGCGACGCCCTGCGGCTCGGTGGCGCTCGCAGCCCGGATGGCCAGGGAGGCGGCCAGGTCAGCGGCGTCGAGGATCGGGTCGTCGCGGCGGGCCATCGCCGCGGTCAGGTCCGGGTCGGGCACGACGGCCTCGATCGTCTGCCCGGCCCCGGCGGGGATGGTCACCGGGCCGCGCACCGGCTCGGGCCCCAGGGCGCCGGGGGCGACGATGGCGCTGCGGACGCCCACGGACCACAGCGCGGCGGCCGCCGCGGGCGTGAGTCCGGACCGACCGTCCCACGTGCTGCTGTCGACCCGGCCCAAGTGCTCGGTGAGGATGCGGTTGCCCCGCGCCCGCTGCCGGGTCAGCTCGTCGGTGAGGCCGCGCTCGACCCACGGCCCGAGGGGGACGTCGACGTAGGGGCCGTCGACGACCTGACGGGACCGCATGGTGCCCAGCAGGTCGGCGAGGGCCTCGGGGCCGTCCTCCTCGCGGGCGAGGGACTCGATGGCGGCCGGGCGCGGCACGAGGGTCAGCGGGAGGTCCTCGGCGGCCAGGAGGCCCTCGAGCAGGTCGTCGACCTCCTGGGCGATGGCGTCGTCGGGCTCGGGACCGCCGTCGCGGGCGAGGGTCGGGTCGTCGCCCAGCGCCAGCACCGGAGCCACCAGGAGGGGGGCGTCGTCGGCGCCGGCCTCCTCGCCGGACGGGACGCGGGTGAGGGGGACCACGAGGCGGGTGAGGTCGGTGCCGTCGGCGTCGACCAGCTGGATGTCGACCGGGTACACCCCCGGCGGGAGGCCGTCGGGGAGGAACCGCCAGCCCGGTTGGGCGACGTCGGGGGCGTCTCGGCGCAGGCTCACCGCCAGCGTCACCGCCCGGGTTCCGTCGGGCCGGGTGGCGGTGGCGTCCACGGCGACGTCCGGGATCGACCAGCGCTGACCGTCGACCACGCCGAGCAGGGCCCGGGTGTACTCGGCCTCGTCGGCGACCCGGTCGCGGACGTCGGCGGTGATCGTCGACCCGGGCGGCGCACCGTCGAGGGCGAGGGTGAGGTTCCACGTCCCGTCCCGGGTGACCCACGGGGTCTGCGACACGCCCGAGAAGGTGGGGGCGGGGGCGGGGGCGGCCTGGGCGGCCACGGGGCTCGGGACGGCGAGCGTGGGCGGGGCGGCGCCGACCCCGACGACGGCGAGGCACGCCAGCACGGCGGCGAGCCGGCGGGCGATCACGGCGCCAGGGCCAGCGTCAGCACGGTCAGCCCCCGCGGCTCGGGCACGAAGCCCATGCGCCGGTAGAGGGCGTAGGCCCCGTCGTTGCCGACCTGGGTGTTGACCACGGCGACCCGGACGTGGCGGCGGCGGAGCCAGCGCAGGCCGTCGGCGACGAGGGCGGCGCCCACGCCCCGGCGCCACAGCTGCGGGTCGACGGCGAGCCGCTGCAGGTACCCCCGCGACCCCGACCGCCCGGTGACGGCGTAGCCCACGACGGCCCCGTCGTCGCCCTGCACCGCAACGCGGAACCGGGCTGCGGCCGTCGCCGCCAGGGCGTCGTCGAGCCCGCCCCGGTCCAGCCGCCAGAACGGCTCGAAGGCCCGGGCGTCGACGGCGAGGGCGGCGTCGACGTCGATCCGCCGGGCCCGCCGCAGCCGGACCGGGCTGCTCGCGGGGGGCACGTCGACCATGTCGTGGCGGAGCAGGTGGAGGCGGTCGTGGACGCCGAAGCCGGCCTGGAGGAAGGGCTCCTGCTCGAGGTCGGTGAGGGCGCCGGTGACGAGGCGCCGGACGCCCGACCGGGCGGCGCGCTCGGCGAGGGCGGTGATCTCGGCCACCGAGGGCGGGGGGGCGCCGGGGCGGACGGTCACGAGGGTCACGTCGTCGCGGCCCCGCCAGGGCACGGTGCGCACGACGGCGGCCGGGTGCCGGCCCGGGAGCGGCGGTGGGGGCACCGGGGGAGGGGAGGGGATGTCGGCGTCCACGCAGGCGCGAGCCTACGGCCGGGCCGGCTCCGGGGCGGGGCGCCCGGGGTGGGCGGGGATAGCGTCGGTCCGTGACCTTGCTGGTGGCCACCGACCCGCGCTTCGCCGAGCACCAGCCCGGCGCGGGCCACCCCGAGCGCCCGGCCCGGCTCGACGCCGTCGCCCGCGGGATCCGCGCCGCCGGGCTCGGCGAGGCCCTGGTCGAGGTCACGCCCCGCCTGGCCACCGACGACGACCTGGCGCGCGTCCACGACCGTCGGTTGGTCGAGGCGCTCGAGCGCTTCGGCGCGGTCGGCGGCGGCAACATCGACGCCGACACCGCCATGGGCCCCGGTTCGATGGAGGCGGCCCGGCTGGCCGCCGGCGCCGGGCTGGAGCTGATCGACCGGCTCGACGGCGGCGAGGCCGCGGCCGGCTTCTGCGCCGTGCGCCCCCCGGGTCACCACGCCACCATCCGCCGGGCCATGGGGTTCTGCCTGTTCAACAACGTGGCCGTGGCCGCCGCCGCCCTCGCCGACCGGGGCGAGCGGGTCCTCGTCGTCGACTACGACGCCCACCACGGCAACGGCACCGAGGAGGTGTTCTGGCGCGACCCGCGGGTGCTGTACGTGTCGCTCCACGAGTGGCCGCTGTACCCCGGCACCGGCGCGCTCCACGACATCGGCGCCGGCGAGGGCCTCGGCTCCACCATCAACGTCCCGCTGCCGGCCGGCGCCACCGGCGACGTCTACCGCCGGGCCGTCGAGGACCTCATCGCCCCGGCCTCCGAGGCCCACGGCACCACCTGGCTGCTGGTCTCGGCCGGGTTCGACGCCCACCGGGCCGACCCGTTGACCGGGTTGGGCCTCCGGGCCGGGGACTTCGCCGACCTGACCGCCGACCTGCTGGCCCTCGTGCCCGCCGGGCGACGGCTCCTCTTCCTCGAGGGCGGCTACGACCTCGACGGCCTGGCCGACTCGGTCGGCGCCACCCTGGCCCGCGTCCTCGACGTCGACCATCGGCCCGAGCCCCCGACCTCCGGGGGCCCCGGCGCCGACGCCGTGGCCGCCGCCGCCCAGGTCCACGACCGGGCGCGCTGAGGTCCTCAGGAACGTCGCAGGTCAGCCGACGGAGAGAGGCGCGGTCCGTCTGCGCCGAAGCCCACCCCTCCCGGAGACCACCCGCGTGCCCGACCTGGCCCACCTCCTCCACCACCTGGCCGAGCGGCGAGGTTCCGACCTCATCGTCAAGGTCGGCTCACCGCCGCACGTGCGGGTGGACGGCCACCTCCAGCCCACCGACATGCCCACCATGGGCCCGGCCGAGATCGAGCAGGTCCTCACCGAGCTGCTGCCGGTGGCCAAGGCCGAGGAGCTGCTGGAGAAGGGCGAGGTCGACGTGGCCCACGGTGTCGCCGGCGTCGGCCGCTTCCGGGTGAACGTGTTCCGCCAGCGGGGCTCGCTGAGCCTGGCCATCCGCCGCGTCGTCCCCGGCGCCCCCGCCATCGCCGACCTGAACCTCCCCGCCGCCGTCGAGAAGCTGGCCATGGAGGACGCCGGCCTCATCGTCGTCGCCGGCCCCGCCGCCTCGGGCAAGACCACGACCGTCGCCGCCATCCTCGACCACGTCAACGCCACCCGCGCCCGCCACATCGTCACCATCGAGGACCCCATCGAGGTCCTCCTGGCCGACAAGCGCTCGCTCGTCAGCCAGCGCGAGGTCGGCAGCGACGCCACGTCGATCTCCGAGGCCCTGCGCCGCGTCGGCCGCCAGAACGCGGACGTCATCTTCGTCAGCGACATCCCCGACGCCGCCACCGCCGAGCGGGTCGTGTCCGAGGCCCTCTCGGGCCGGCTCGTCGTCGTCACCATGGCCGCCCTCACCGCGGCCGAGACCATCTCCCGCCTCGTCGACTTCTACCCGCCCCACCTCCAGCGCCAGGCCCGCTACTCGATCGCCCAGGTCCTGCGGGGCGTCATCGCCCAGCGGCTCCTCGACCGGGTCGACGGCCGGGGCCGGGTGCCCGCCGTCGAGGTCCTGATCGGCACCCAGAAGATCACCGAGGCCATCGCCGGCGGGGCCGACGAGGCCACCCTCGAGGCCCTCATGCGCGAGGGCGAGTACCACGGCATGCAGAGCTTCGACCAGGCGCTGCTCAACCTGTACCGGGACTCGACCATCAGCGTCCGTGACGCCGTGGCCGCCGCCTCCCGCCCCGAGGACCTCCGCATCGCCATGCAGCACGCCGGCATGGCGGCGGCGTACTGAGTCTCTCGTCAGACCCCTCGCTTCGCTCGGGCTCTTCCTCGAGCTGAGCGTGCCTCGCTGCGCTCGGCGCTGAAGACCTTCCCGGCGGCGGACGGCTCGTTCCTCGCCGCCACGCTCGCCTCGGCGGGGGGAGATCCCCCGCACCCCCCTGCGGCTGCGCCGGGCCGGACCCCGGTGCGGGCCATCCACCTCATGGGTGGGCGGGCGTCGTCTGGGCTCGTCTCGTCCGGCTCCGGGTGATGCCCGGTTCAGGCCTCGGCAGCCGTCTCGGCTGTTGGCGGGGTGACGGTGTTCTCGGCCCACCAAGCCGCCCAGCGGGTCTCGAGGGCGGCCACGGCGGCGTCGTCGAGGGCGTAGGTCGAGGCGATCGCCATGGCCGAGCTGCTCTCGTCGGTGCCGCCCGGTTGGGCGGCGGCGACGAGGAGGCCGTCGCCCCAGCCGTCGACGGTGAGGCCGACCTGGCGCTCGGACCGGAACCACACCGTGCCGGCGAGAGCGTCACCCGTCGCCAAGGTGGCCTCGTAGCGCTCGCCCACCGGCACGTCTCGCACCGCTGCCAGGCCGAGCGTCGCCAGCGGGTCGGCCCCGGGGAGCAGGCCCATGGCGAAGGCCGTCCGGCGAGGCTGGCCCGGGTGGTGGGCGGCGGCGAAGGCGAGGGTCTGGAAGAACGTCAGCCAGCCCTCCTCGATGTGGTCGATCTCGGCGTGGAACACCTCCCAGCCGGCGTCGCCCACGTCGATCACCCGGGTGACCCGCACGACGGCCTGGCCCGAGGCGTCGCGGACCTCGATGAGGTGGGCGCCGGTGCGGAGGGTGCGGGCGGCATCGTCGACCTCGATGGACGGGTCGAGGCCCTCGGGGAGCTCGGTGCCGGCGGGCACGTCGCCGTGGAAGATGAGGGCGATCTCGTCCTCGATCCCCGGGTGCTCCCAGCCGAACCAGCGGAGGATCTCGTCGGGGTCCCGCAGGGCGTGCCAGACGGCGTCGGCCGAGGCGGCCACGGTGACGGACAGGTAGGGCTCGCGGCTCACGGGGTCTCCTCGGGGGGGCGGGACGCGGGGGCAGGGACAGGGGCAGGTGCGGGGTGCCCGCCGGCGACCACGCGGTAGGGCCGGCCGTCGGGGTCGTGGAACTCGGCGACGACGGCGGCGACGGCCTCGGCCAGGCGGTCGGTGAAGCGGGGGACGTCGGCGGGGGCGGCGAACGCGACCTCGGCCTCGAGGGTGAAGGCCAAGAGGCGCGTGCCCTCCTCGGCGGCGGCGGCCTGCATCCGGCTCACGTCGCGCACCACGCCGGTGGCGGCCGTCATGAGGTGCTCGGCGGCGTGGCGGTCGTCGGAGGTCGGGCCAGCGCCGAGGACCGACGGGTCGACCACGAAGGCGTCGGCCCGGGCCCGGAGGATGCGCTCGGTGCAGCCCCGGCGGGGGCGCTCCTCGACCAGCTCGAGCAGGCCCGCGGCCTCGAGGGCCCGCACGTGGTGGCCGACGCGCTGGCGGGGGAGGTCGAGGGCGGCTGCGACCTGGCTGGCCGAGGCGGGCTGGCGGAACCGCTCGAGGAGCTCCCGTCGGAGGGGGGAGAGGGCGAGCCGCACCCGCTCGGGGTCCTCGAGCAGGGCGACGGTGGGCGGCGGAACGGGCCCATCCTCCAATGGACAGGAAGTCCTGTCAATGCACGGACGGTGCCAGGCACCATCCTTGGCCCGATCCGGCCTCGGGGCGCGACGGGGCCCGCAGGTACCGTGGACGGGTGATCCCCGACCGCTTCCAGGCGACCCTCGACGAGGTGCGGCCGCTGGCCGACGCCTTCGTCGCCGCCGGTCACCGCCTGTACCTGGTCGGCGGGGTGGTCCGGGACCACTTCCTCGGCGTCGAGCGCCGCGGGGCCGACGATCTCGACCTCACCACCGATGCCCGCCCCGACGAGATCCTCGCCGTGGTCGGACCCCTGGCCCAGGCCGTCTGGGAGCAGGGCGCCCGCTTCGGCACGATCGGCTGCAAGATCGGCGGCCGGCTCTACGAGATCACCACCCACCGGGCCGAGGCCTACAGCGACGACAGCCGCAAGCCGCAGGTGGTGTTCTCCGACTCGGTCACCGACGACCTGGCCCGCCGCGACTTCACCGTGAACTCCATGGCGCTCGAGGTGGGCATCGCCGAGCCCCGCCTGGTCGACCCCCACGGCGGCGCCGCCGACCTGGCCGCCGGGATCCTCCGCACGCCGCTCACCCCCGAGGAGTCGTTCTCCGACGACCCCCTGCGGATGATGCGGGCGGCGCGCTTCATCGCCGGCTACGGCCTGACCCCGACCGACGAGCTGGTCGCCGCCGTCGAGGCCATGGCCCCCCGGCTCGAGATCGTCTCGGCCGAGCGGATCCGCGACGAGCTCGACAAGCTCATCGTCGTCGACGATCCCGCCGCCGGGCTGTGGTTCCTGAACGACACCGGTCTGGCCGAGCAGTTCCTGCCCGAGCTGCCCGCCATGCGGCTGGAGATGGACCCCATCCACCGCCACAAGGACGTCCTGGCCCACACCATCGCGGTGGTCGGCAAGGTCAGCGCCGTCGACGACGAGGGCCAGCCCAACCGCATCACCCGCCTCGCCGCCCTCTTCCACGACGTGGGCAAGCCCAAGACCCGCTCGTTCGACAAGGGGAGCGGGGTCAGCTTCCACCACCACGAGGTGGTCGGCGCCCGCATGACCCGGGAGCGGATGCAGGCCCTGCGCTACAGCAAGGACGACATCGAGGCCGTCAGCCAGCTGGTGTTCCTGCACCTGCGGTTCCACACCTACCGGCTGGGGTGGACCGACGCCGCCGTGCGCCGGTTCGTCCGCGACGCCGGGCCCCTCCTGCCCCAGCTCATCGAGCTGACCCGCTGCGACTGCACGACGCGCAACCAGCGCAAGGCCCGCACCCTCGCCGCCCGCATGGACGAGCTCGAGGAGCGCATCGCCGTCCTCGAGGCCGAGGAGGAGCTGAAGGCGATCCGGCCCGACCTCGACGGCCAGGCGGTCATGGACCGCCTCGGCGTCCCGCCCGGCCCGATCGTGGGCCAGGCCCTGGCGTTCCTCCTCGAGCTCCGCATGGAGGAGGGCCCCCTCGACCCCGACGAGGCCGGCGCCCGCCTCGACACCTGGTGGTCGGAGCAGCGGGATGCACGCCCGTAGGGCCCCACTCCTGGTGCGCCTCCAGGGTGGTGGGCGGGGTCGGAGGACGTGGGCCCAGCAACAGACCTGACGCCATGTCACGGTTCCGGGGGGCCGGGGCGTGTGAGGGGGAGATGGTCGAGGTCGAACCCACCGCCGCTCCGCCCCGTGCGGACATCGACGACGTCTTCCGGGCGTGCCAGCGCGACCTGCTGCGCACCGTCGTCCCCCTGACCGGAGGGGATCGGGCGGCGGCCGAGGACATCGTCGGCGAGGCCTTCGCCCGGGCCCAGCGCGAGTGGCACCGGGTCGGGGGTTACGACCGGCCCGACCTGTGGCTGCGTCGCGTGGCTCTCAACCTGGCGATCAGCACCCATCGCACCCGCGCCCGCCGGCGGGCACGGCCGCTCGCTCCGACCCCCGAGGCGACGCTCGACGACGCCTCGGTCGAGGTGCTCGATGCCGTCCGCTCGCTGCCCGAGCGCCAGGCCCAGGTCGTGGTGCTCGTGTACTTCGCCGGCGAGACGGTGGCCAGCGCGGCGCGGGTCCTGGGCATCGCCGAGCCCACCGCCCGCACCCACCACACCCGCGCCCTGGCCGCCCTGGCCTCGACGCTCGCCGACGAGGAGGACCGCTGATGCCCACCACCACCGAGGTCGAGGCCCGACTCCGCCGCACCGCCGAGGCGTGCGAGCACCTCGTCGAAGACCTTCTCGATCGCGACCTGACCCGACCGCCCGACATCACCGGGCCCGCCCGCCGCCGCGAGCGGGCCCGCGGGCGGTGGCTCGCGGCGGCCGCCGTGCTCGCCGCCCTCGCCGTCGGTGCCGGTCTGGTCGCGTCCACCCGTGATGCCGGCCCGGCCCACGAGGTCGCCGCCGGGCGCGGCGTCAGCGACGTCGGCGGCACGGTGCCGGCCCCGCCGGGCGAGGGCCTGCTCCTGCCCGACGGCACCCGGGTCGACGTGGTCGTCCCCGGCCCCTCCGCCCACGAGCCGGAGGGTGGCTTCGTGAGCCTCGATCTCGACGGCCTCCCCGACCCCCGGAGCGTCGAGCTCCAGCGCGGCACCATCGCCGACCTCGTCACGGCCGGGGCCACCGTCGAGCAGGATCTGGGCGAGGGTCGCGCCGTCGTGCGGGAGGGCAATCTGACGTCGGTGGCGGTCGCCCACCACGGGTGGTTGGCGACCATGGTGGTCGCCACGGCGTACGGCGGCGACGAGGACCTCCCGGCGAGCGCCATCGCCGAGCTGGGTCGCGGCCTCGCCTTCGACGTCAGCCCCGAGGGGCCGATCGGTCTGCGGGGCCCCGGGGTCACGGTCATCTCCGCCTCTCGCCGCCTCCGAGGGGCCGGCGGCGCCGGCGTCAGCGTCACCTGGTCGGGGGGCGGCCTCATCGCCGGCTGCGCGTCGCCGCCCCCGCCGTGGCGCTGCTTCGCCGACGGCACGGTCCTGGTCCAGGTCGACGGGCCCGCCGCGGCGGCCGAGGCGCTCGTCGCCGAGGTGAGGATCGAGGCTGTCGACGGTGTGGAGCGCCCGCCGCTCTCCGAGGTGCTGCTGATCCCCCTGCCGACGGGCGACGACGTCGATGTCGAGCTCCCGGTCGGTCTCGGCTGGCAGATCCTCGCGGTCTCGGCGCGGGCCCGGGTGGACGGTGAGGAGACGGTCCACACGGTGACGCTCACCCCCGTGACCCCGGGCCCGCCGCGGGGCCCGGAGGTGGTCGATGAGGCCGGGACGACCGATCTGCTCCTCGAGCGCGACGGCTGGCGGGTCACCCTCCCGTTGGCGGCGGACGGGGCCGACCTCGTCGCCCGCGACCGCTGGGAGGCCCTCCGGACGTCGCTGACCATGGAGGTCTCCGGCGCGGGCGTGAGCGAGCTCGCCGCGGAGGGGCTGATCCTCCTCGACGCCAGCGTCGTACTGGGCCCGCCCGAAGGGACGGACGATCGGCTCCGCATCGACGTCGACTCCACCGACCCACCGCCCTGCACGCCGTCGCCCGGTACCCGCTGCCTCTACGAGGACATGGTCGTCGGGGTCGGGACCGGTGCCGTCGGGCAGGAGGTCCTCGCCGAGGCGCGGGTGACGGGCATGGGCAGCCACAGCTGAGCGAGCCGGGCCCGGGCGCTCGCGCTGGTACCGTCGGCTGCTCGTCACCGGCTGGTCCAGGGGGATCCGTGTCGCCGCTCGATCGTCGTCGCTTCCTTCTCGGTGCGGCCGGGACCGCCGGTCTCGTCGCCCTCGCCGCCGCCTGCTCGTCCGGCGATGACAGCGGTGGCGGCGACGATGAGGGCGGCGGCGGTGACGCCGCAGGGGCGGACGATCGCGACGAGGCTGCGGCCGTGGTCGCGGCGCCGGGCTCGGCGGGGCTGATCGACGAGGAGCTGTGGCAGGAGCGGGTCGAGGCCTACCTCGCCTTCGCCGGGGGCGAGGAGCACCCCGACAACCCCACCGGCATCGCCGTCCACCTGGTCCGGGCCCGTCGCGACGACGCCTACACCTGGGGACGAGACGACGTCAGCGTCGACTCGCTGGCCGAGGTCCTCCAGAAGATCGACGACTGGGAGGACACCCGGGACTTCGACCTCATGTACCTCCACTGGCTGTGGGCGCTGGGGCGGGGCGACACCGACATGACGTCGCTGCCGCAGCCGGTCCTCGACGCCATCCGGGAGCGGTTCGTGGCCAACCGCTACCGCTACGACGACCCGCTGCCCGACGACCGCCTCGACAACCTCTGGTACTGGTCGGAGAACCACCGGCTCATCACGCTCACCGACGAGTACCTGGCCGGCCAGTGGTGGCCCGACGACACCTTCACCGTCACCGGCCTCAGCGGCGCCGAGCACCTCGAGCGCTCCCGGCAGCCCATCCTCGAGTGGATCGACGAGCGGTCCCGCTTCGGCTTCTTCGAGTGGCACAGCAACGTCTACATGCTGAAGAACATCACGCCGCTGGTGACGTTGGTCGAGCTGGCCGACGACGCCGAGGTCGTCGCCGCCGCGGCCATGACCCTCGACCTGTGCCTGGCCGACGTGGCCGTCCACCTCCAGGAGGGCAGCTACGCCGCACCCCACGGGCGGACCTACAAGAAGGACAAGATGACGGCCCGGCACGAGGCCACCTTCGGCTCGGCCAAGCTCCTCTTCGACGACACCGCGTTCGACTACCGGTCGACCACCGACACCGGTGCGACCTACCTGGCCGCGGCCGAGCGCTACCGCGTCCCGCAGGCGCTGGTCGAGGTGGCGACGTCGACCGAGACCAGCGTCGTCCGCGAGCGCCACGGCATCTACGTCGACGCCGGCGCCGAGATCACCGACGAGGTCGAGGCCCCCTTCGGCTACGACTTCGAGGACCCGGCCACCATGCCCTTCTGGTGGTCGCTCGGGGCCGTCGGGATGTGGCAGACCACCCGGGTCAGCGTGGCCGAGGCCACCGAGCACCGGCTGTGGGACACCGAGCTGTTCGTCGAGATCAAGGTCCTGGCCGACCTCAACGGCCGTGACCCCGAGCGCATCCGCGAGTGGGTGCGCGAGCGCCGGGCCGTCGTGAACTTCGGCTTCCTCTCGGAGGCCAACACCTACGCCTGGCGCCACCCCGCGGTGTCGCTGGCGTCGGTGCTCGACCACCGCTTCGGCGAGATGCGGGACCAGGTCCACGCCTGGAAGGCCCAGGTCGACGCGGACGCCCTGGTGTTCACCACCCACCCGGTGACCGACGTCGAGCAGAGCACCGAGTGGCGGGACGATGCCGACCCCGGGTACTGGACGGGCGAGGCGTCGATGCCCCGGTCGGCCCAGCACGAGCGCACCGCCATCCACATCTACCAGCCGGCCTGGGACGAGGGCACCGACCCCCTCCTGTGGTCGGTGTTCGGCTACCAGCCCTTCACCCACGCCTACGTCCCGCAGGACCGCTTCGACGCCGTGACCCAGGAGGGCCACTGGACCATCGCCCGCAAGGGGGGCGGGTTCATCGGCCTCTGGTCGTGGCGGGCACCGACGTGGCGCGAGCACGACCCGGCCGTCGTGGCCACCGACGGCATGACCCAGCCGTTCGACCTGGTCGCCGAGGGCGGGCCGGACAACGTCTGGATCGTCGAGGTCGGCACCGACGACGACGGCTCGCTCGACGACTTCGTCGCCGCCGTCACCACGTCCGAGCCGGTCGTGGAGCGGACCGAGGACGGCTTCACCGTGGAGTGGGAGTCCCCGTCGTCCGGCGTGGTCACCTTCGGCTCGGAGGGGGCGTTCACCGTCGCCGGCGAGGAGGTCCCGATCGCCGACCACCCTCGCCACGAGTCGCCGTGGGGCACCACCGAGCGGCTCGACCAGACCTTCGCCCTCGCCGCCGGCGACGCCTCCCTCGCCCTCGACTTCACCGCCATGACGCGGGACCTGGAGTAGCGGCGCGCAGGCCGTGCCATCATCCGGTGACCGCGCCGAGCCGAGTCCAGGGGGACCGATGGCTGCCACCACCTCCGACACCGACGTGCTGCTGGCCGATCTGGCCGGCGTCGTCGGGGCCGACCACATCACCAGCGGCGATGCCATCGGCGAGGACGACACCCACGACGAGGCCCTCACCGCGACCTGGGTGACCCCGTCGGCGGTGGTGCGCCCGGGGACGACGGCCGAGGTCGTCGAGGTCCTGCGCCGCTGCGACGACGCCCGGGTGCCGGTGACGGCGCGGGGGTCGGGCACCGGGCTGTCGGGTGCCGCCATCCCCGTCGAGGGCGGCGTGGTCGTGGCCTTCGACCGGATGCGGGCGATCCTCGAGATCGACACCGAGAACCACATGGCCGTGGTCCAGCCCGGCATCACCCTGGCCGAGCTGGACGAGGCCCTGGCGCCCCACGGCCTGGTGTACCCGGTGTTCCCCGGCGAGAACAGCGCCAGCCTGGGCGGCAACGTCAACACCAACGCCGGGGGCATGCGGGCCGTGAAGTACGGCGTCACCCGCCACCACGTCCTCGGGCTGGAGGCCGTCCTCCCCTCGGGCGAGGTGATCCGCACCGGCGGGAAGGTCGTCAAGGCCACCTCCGGCTACGACCTGACCCAGCTGATCGTCGGCTCGGAGGGCACCCTCGCCCTGGTCACCGAGGTGACGCTCAAGCTCCACCCCCGGATGCCCCACTCGGCCACGGTGCTGGCGCCCTTCGCCACCCTCGACGAGGTCACCCGCGTCGTCCCCGAGGTCGTGCGCAGCGGCGTCGGGCCCATGATCCTCGAGTACATCGACCTGATGACGATGGCCGCGGCCACCGCCTTCGTCGGCCTCGACCTGGGCATCCCCCAGGACATCAAGGACACCGCCCTCGCCTACCTCGTGATCGTGGTGGAGGCGCGCACCGAGGAGCGGGTCGAGGAGGACACGGCGCTCGTCGCCGAGATGATGGGCGGGGCCGGTGCCCTGGACGTCTACGTGCTGCCCCCGTCGGCCGGCGCCGGGCTCATCGACGCCCGCGAGAAGGCGTTCTGGGTGGCCAAGGCCAACGGGGCCGACGACATCCTCGACGTGGTGGTCCCCCGGGCCAGCATCCCCGAGTACCTGAGCCGGGTGTCGGAGATCGCGTCGAGCAGCGGGTCGTGGATCGCCGGCTGCGGCCACGCCGGTGACGGCAACGTCCACCTGTCGATCTTCCAGGCCGACGCCGACGTGCGCCGCGAGACGCTCCGCCAGGTCTTCCAGGCCGGCATGGACGTCGGGGGCGCCATCTCGGGCGAGCACGGCATCGGCACCGAGAAGCAGCACCTGTTCCTCGAACTGGAGGATCCGGCCAAGATCGCCCTCATGCGGCGGATCAAGGCCGCCTTCGACCCCCACGGCACGCTGAACCCCGGAACGTTGCTCGACGTCGAGCCGGGCTGAGTGCCGGACCCCCACACCACCCAAGGAGGACTCCGGTGAACGGAGCCCAGGCCCTCATCCGCACGCTCGTGAGCTGCGGCGTCGACGTCTGCTTCACCAACCCGGGGACGTCGGAGATGCACTTCGTCGCCGCCCTCGACGACGTCCCCGAGATGCGCGGCATCCTCGGCCTGTTCGAGGGCGTGGTCACCGGCGCGGCCGACGGCTACGCCCGGGTCGCGGGCAAGCCCGCCGCCACCCTGCTCCACCTCGGACCGGGCCTGGCCAACGGCTGGGCCAACCTCCACAACGCCCGTCGGGCCCACACGCCGATCGTCAACATCGTCGGCGACCACGCCTTGCCCCACAAGCAGCTCGACGCTCCGCTGGAGAGCGACATCGAGGCCGTCGCCCGGGCCGTGTCGGGGTGGGTCCGCACCTCGACCGGCAGCGAGAGCGTGGCCGCCGACGCCGCCGACGCCGTCACCGCCAGCCGGGAGGGCCGGGGCCAGGTGGCCACCCTGATCCTCCCCGCCGACGTGTCCTGGTCCGAGGCCCGAGGGCCGGCCGAGCCCACCGCCCCCGCGGCCGCCGGCGCGCCCCTGCCCCACCGCATCGAGGCCGTCGCCGCCGCCCTCCGGGACGGCCAGCCCGCCGGGTTCCTCGTCGGCGGCCGGGTGGTCAGCGACGAGGCCGGGCTGGTGGCCGCGGCCCGGGCCGCAGCGGGCAGCGGCGCCAAGCTGCTGTGCGAGACGTTCCCGGCCCGGCTGGCCCGTGGCGCCGGCCTGCCACCGATCGACCGGCTGGGCTACTTGGCCGAGTTCGCCGAGATGCAGCTGGCCGGGCTCCGCCACCTGGTGGTGGTGGACACCAAGGAGCCGGTGTCGTTCTTCGCCTACCCCGGCAAGGCCAGCGTCCTGGTGCCCGACGGCTGCCAGGTCCACCACATCGACGAGGGCGGCGTCGACCCCGTGGCCGCCCTCGTCGCCCTGGCCGACGCCCTCGGCGCCCCCGCCGAGGTCGAGCGCCAGGCTGCCGTCCGCCCCGACGCCCCGACCGGCGAGCTCACCGCCCAGACCATGTCCGAGGCCCTGGGCCACCTGCTGCCCGAGGGCGCCATCGTCTCCGACGAGGGCAACACCGCCGGCCTGTTCGTGGCGGGGGCCACGGCCGGCTGCCCCCGCCACGACTGGCTGACCCTCACCGGGGGCTCGATCGGCCAGGGCATGCCCGTCGCCACCGGCGCGGCGGTGGCCGCCGGCGACCGCAAGGTGATCAACCTCCAGGCCGACGGCTCGGCGCTGTACACGATCCAGGCGTTGTGGACCCAGGCCCGCGAGGGCCTCGACGTCACCACGATCCTGCTCAACAACCAGAGCTACGCCATCTTGAACATGGAGCTCCAGCGGGTCGGCGCCACCGACCCGGGCCCGGCCGCCCTGTCGATGCTCGACCTCACCAACCCGACCACCGACTTCTGCGCCGTGGCCCAGGGCCTGGGCGTCCCCGCCGAGCGGGCCACCGACGCCGAGGGCTTCACCGCCGCCCTCGAGCGGGCCCTGGCCATCCCCGGCCCCGCCCTCGTCGAGGCCATGCTCCCGCCGACCCTGTAACCGACAGGCATCGGCGGTATCACCGGCGGTACCATCTCGGCATGGCCATGACCCTGCGCCTGACCGACGACGAGACCGCGGCCCTGCGCCGCCAGGCCGAGCGCGAGCAGCGATCCATGCAGGACTTCGCGCGCGAGGCGATCCGGGAGCACATCGCGCGACGATCCCGTGGCGACCTGATCGACGCCGCCATCGACGACACCCTCGAGCGGTACGCCGATGCCTTGGAGCGCTTGGGTCGGTGATCCACCTCACCATCGAGGAGGTCTTGCACATAGCGTCCCGGGTCCTGGGCGGGGAGGTGCCGGTGCGAGACCTCGGTCTCATCGAGTCTGCCGTCGCTCGGCCGCAGGCGACCGTGTTCGGTGAGGACGCCTACCCCAGCATCCACGAGAAGGCGGCCGCCCTCCTCCACTCGATCGTGCAGAACCACGCCTTGGTCGATGGCAACAAGCGGCTCGGCCTGGCCGCCACCAGCGTCTTCTACGCCGTCAACGGCCACCGAATGGTCGGGACGAACGACGAGGCCTACAACCTGGTGATCGCCGTCGCCCGGGGCGAGCTCCGCGAGATCGCCGACATTGCACCCCGCCTTGCAGCTCTCGTCGAGGACGTGCGCTGACGCGCCGACGCCCGCCTCTCGTGCGAGTCCTCGCTCGGCTCAGCGAACCTGCCTGGCGCCGGTCGGATCAATCCTCCAGGGCCTGGCCGGTCTCTTCGGCGATGCGGGCGAGGGCGGCGCGCAGGCGGGCGTTCTCGGCCTCGAGCTCGGCGATGCGGGCGTCGCGCTCGTCGTCGTCGGTCGCCTCGGGGACCTCGGGGACCGGCCCGGGCTCGGGCACCGCCCGGGGGCGCGCCCGCCGGGCCGGGGGGGCGGCGTCGGGCTCGGGGACGGCGCGGGGCCGGGGCCGGCGGCGGGTGGGCGCCGGTCGGCCCAGGGCGGCACGGGCCTGCTCGATGCCGCGGCTGAAGGTCTCGTCGTCACCGACCGGCTCGGCCACGGCCCCAGTCTCCCCCGTGACGGGGACTGCCGCCGCGGATGCCGTCAGATGCCCTGCTTGCGGGCCCGCAGGACGAGCGTCGGCGGCACCCAGGCCATGGCCTCGACCCACGCCCCTGCGGGGACCTGGTCGCGCTGCGCCGGCGGCTCGAGCAGGTGGTCGACCCGGAACCCGATGCGGGTGAGCGAGGTGAACAGGGTCGAGATGGTGCGGGGCGTGTCGGTGACCCGGTCGCCCCCCCGGTCGACGGTGTACGGCGTGGCGTCGTGGTAGGTCCGCCGGGGCACCGGCGGCGACCCCGTCGATCCCTCCAGGCTCTGGCGCCCGGCCACGAACATGGTGAACGCCGGGTGCGGAAGGGCGAAGACGATCGGGGCCTCGTGGCGGAGCACCCGGTGCACCTGGCGGAACACCCGGTCCAGGTCCGGCGCCTCGGCCAGGGCGTAGGCCGACCAGGCCAGGTCGATGCCGTCGCCGCGCACGAAGGCCAGCTCGGCCGGGCCGGCCTGCACCAGCTCGACCTTCACCCCGGCCCGGTCGGCGGCGTCGCGGGCCATGTCGAGCTGGTCGGCCGAGGGGTCGACGGCGATGACCTTGGCCCCGGCCCGGGCGAAGGCGACGGCGGCGTGGCCGGCCCCGCACCCGAGGTCGAGGACCCGCTTGCCCTCGAGGGAGCCGAGGAGGCGGAGCTCGGCCTCCGTGGGGAGGCCGGGGCCGTAGGTGGCCACGTCGGTGGGGAGCGTCTGGCCGTCGGGGCCGGCCGCGGTCGGGCGCGACCAGGCGCGGCCAGGGGGGGCGTCGGTCATGCTCCGAGTCTCGCCCGACCGACCCCGGCCGCCGCGGATGACCCCGACCCCGGAGCGGCGACCGCGCCGCCGGCGGTCCCGTCCGGTCGGCGTCGTCACCGGCGTCGCGGGCCCGGTGCCCTTCGGTAGCCTCGTCGGGTGCCCTTCCGCCCCGACGAGATGCGCGGGTCGGGATCGGGCGGTGGCCAGATCGACTACCGCCTGGCCCGCCGCCACCTGATCGCCGAGCACCGTCGCGGCCGCCTGGCCCGCACCGACATCTGCGACGCCCACCCCGAGCTGATGCGCGCCGCGCGCGAGGTCGGCGACGCCACCCAGGTCGACTGCCCGATCTGCGAGGAGGAGAAGCTCCACCTCGTCAGCTACGTGTTCGGGCCCCGCCTCCCGGCGTTCGGGCGGTGCATCACCAAGCGGTCCGAGCTGCAGGCCCTCGCCCGCCGGTCCGGGACCTTCACCTGCTACGTGGTGGAGGTCTGCCCCGGGTGCGGGTGGAACCACCTGGCCCGGACGTGGGTCCTCGGCCGGGGCGACGCCGCCCGCCGCGCCGCCCCCTGAGCCGCCCCGCGGACCGGCGCCGCGACGGGACTCCGCCGGAGGGACCCCGGTAGGCTCTCCCGCCGGCCGTGCCCGCCCCCTCGCGTCGGCGCGCCGCCCCTCCTCATGCTCCGCAACCGACCCATCCCGGCCCACAACCTGAAGACGACGCGCTCGGGCGAGGTCAGGCGGCGCAACATCTTCTGGCGGTGGCGCCGGCTGTTCTACCTGGCCACCCTGATGGCCATCGTCGCCGTCACCGGCGCCGGCTTCGTCGTGTCCCGGGTCGAGCTGCCCACCGAGCCGCCGGTCGAGGCCCAGACGACCTTCATCTGCACCTCCGAGGTGCTGCCCGGGCAGTGCGACGAGGACAACGCCGCCGCCACCCTCCACGGCGAGGAGGACCGGGTCAACGTGCGGCTCGAGCAGATGCCCGACGTGCTCATCGACGCCGTCGTGGCCGCCGAGGACAGGGACTTCTTCGAGCACGGCGGCGTGGACCCGCTCGGCATCGCCCGGGCCGCCTACACCGACATCATGGGCAACTCGGCGTCGCGCCAGGGCGGCTCGACCATCACCCAGCAGTACGTCAAGAACGTCTACCTGACCGACGAGCGGACCCTCACGCGGAAGATCCGCGAGGCCGTCATGGCGATCAAGCTGGAGCAGGAGATCTCCAAGGAGCAGATCCTCGAGAACTACCTGAACACCATCTACTTCGGCCGCGGCGCCTACGGCGTCCAGGCCGCCAGCCAGGTGTACTTCAACAAGGACGTGGGCGACCTCGTCCTGGCCGACGCCGCCCTGCTGGCCGGGCTCATCCGCTCCCCGCACCGGGCCGAGCCCTACACCGACCCGGAGGAGGCCAAGCGCCGCCGCCGCACCGTCCTCGACGCCATGCTCGAGGAGGACAAGATCACCCGGGACGAGCGCGACGAGGCCGACGCCGTCGAGATGAACCTCTTCGGCGGGGTGATCCCCTACGAGGCGTCCAACAGCGTCGAGGTCGACCCCCTCGTGTCGCAGGTGCAGGGCGACTACTTCATCGAGTACGTCCGGGCCCAGCTGGCCGAGCGCTACGGCGACGACACCGTCTTCGGCGGTGGTCTGCGGGTGTACACGACCCTCGACCGCACCATGCAGGGCCACGCCCTCACGGCGGTGACCGAGACGCTGAACCAGCCCGGCGACCCGGTGGGGTCGCTCGTGGCCATCGACGACGCCGGCCAGGTCCGGGCCATGGTCGGCGGCACCGACTTCGCCACCCAGAAGGTCAACCTCGCCGTCGGGACCGAGGGCGGCGGCAGCGGTCGCCAGGCGGGGTCGACGTTCAAGGCCTTCGCCCTGGCCGAGGCCATGCGGCAGGGCTACTCGGTCGAGTCGCTCATCCACTCGCCCTCGAGCGCGGTGTTCCCCGGTGCGAACGGCGGGGCCGATTGGCTGGTGGGCGGCGGCTGCTGCGGTGGCGTGACCACCCTGACCGAGGCCACCGCCCGCTCGGCCAACACGGCCTACGCCGAGATGATGATCGAGCTGGGACCCCAGGCGGTGATCGACATGGCCCACGACCTGGGCGTCACCGCCGAGTTCCCCGAACCCTTCCCGTCCCTCGTGCTGGGGGCCGGCGACGTCTCGGTGCTCGACATGGCCGCCTCCTACTCCACCTTCGCCAACCAGGGCACCCGCATCGACCCCCGGGTCATCACCCGGGTCGAGGACGCCCAGGGCAACGTCATCGAGGAGTTCGGCGCCCAGCGCACCCAGGTCCTCGACGTCGACCAGGCGTCCCGGGTCACCCACGCCCTCCAGCAGGTGATCGACCACGGCACCGGCGAGGACGCCGACTTCGGCCGACCCGCGGCGGGCAAGACCGGCACCACCCAGGACAACCGCGACGCCTGGTTCGTGGGCTACACGCCGACGCTCACGGCCGCCTTCTGGATGGGCTACCCGGAGGGCAACCGGCCCATGGAGCAGCTGCGCGGCGAGACCGTGTCCGGGAGCACGTTCCCGGCCCGGATCTGGCGGCGCTTCATGGAGCTGGCCACCGCCGACACCCCCGTCGCCGAGTTCCCCGAGCCCGCCGACCTCGAGTTCGGCTGGCCGTGGGACGTCGAGCTGCAGGAGTCCTACGTGCCCGCGTCGGGGTCCGGCTCGGGGTCGACCGGGGGCGGCACCGGCGGCACGGGTGGGGGCACGGGGACGGTGCCGAGCACCGAGCCCGAGGTCACCGACACGGCGCCGGCCGAGGTGGAGCCCACCGAGCCGGTCGTGCCGACCGACCCGGTCGTGCCCGAGGGCGCCGGGGGCGACGGCGACCTGGCCGCGCCCGACGGCTAGGAGGCGGCGCCGGCCGGCTCGTGCGGGTAGTTGGCCCGGCAGGCCGCGCACCAGCGCTCGACCTCGTCGACCCGGGTGACCGAGCCGTCGGTGTCCCACGCCTCCGGGGTGACGTAGAGGCGGTGGAGGGCGAGCAGGTCGTCGCAGTCGACCTCGCCGCAGGAGTCGCAGGAGCCACGTTCCATCGGACCCGACGCTAACGGGGTTCGACGGTCCGGTCGGGAACACGGCGGCACGGGTGGCGTGTTGTCCCGGGTGGTCGATACGCTCTCGACCGACCGCTGGCAGCCACCAGGCGCTGGACGGAACCGAGGAGACGCCCCATGGCCCCCACCACCGGTGACGGCACTCGCCGTCGTCCTGTGACCGCCCCCGCGATCCGTTCCCGGAAGGTGCGCGACGGCGCCGACCCGCTCGTCATGGTCACCGCCTACGACGCCCCCGGCGCTCGCATCGCCGACGCCGGCGGCGTCGACATGATCCTGGTCGGCGACAGCCTGGCCATGGTCGTGCTCGGCTACGACGACACCCTCCAGGTCACCATCGACGACATGGCCCACCACACCGCGGCCGTGGCCCGGGCCAAGCCGTCGGCCCTGGTCGTGGGCGACCTGCCGTGGATGAGCTACCACGTCGACCGGGCCGACACGGTGCGCAACGCGGCCCAGCTGATCAAGGCCGGCGCCGGCGCGGTCAAGCTCGAGGGCGGCCGCAAGCGGCTGCCCATGGTCGAGGCCCTGGTCGACGCCGAGATCCCGGTGATGGGCCACATCGGCCTCACCCCGCAGTCGGTGCACGCCATGGGCGGGTTCAAGGTCCAGGGCCGCACCAGCGAGGCCGCGACCCAGCTGGTCGGGGCGGCCAAGGCCCTCGCCCACGCCGGCGCCTTCGCCGTGGTGCTCGAGGGCATCCCCGACGAGGTCGGCCGGATGGTCACCGACGCCATCGATGTCCCCACCATCGGCATCGGCGCCGGCCCGCACTGCGACGGCCAGGTCCTCGTGTACCACGACGTCCTCGGCATCGAGGAGCGCATGGCGCCCAAGTTCGTGCGCCGCTACGCCGACGTCGGCGCCGACTCCGCCGCCGCCATCGGCCGCTTCGCCGACGACGTCCGCACCGGCGCCTTCCCCGGCCCGGACGAGAGCTACCACCTCTCCGCCGCGGTGGCCGAGACCCTGGGCCTCTACGGCGCCGACGGCTGAGCCCAGGACGCAGACCTGGACGTCTGGCGAACGGCTCGGCCGGCGGGTCGGTCCCGTTCTGTCGCGGCCAGCGCTCACCCACGACGCCTGAGCGCGACAGAACCGGTCGGCCGGCGGGTCGGCGCCGTTCTGTCGCGGCAGGCGCTCACCGATGACGCCTGAGCGCGACAGAACCGGTCGACCGAGGGCCGCCTCGGGGCCGGGCCGGGCATGATGGGCCGGTGATCCACCGGCGGCGGCGACGGAGGGGCGGGCTGCTGGCCGTGCTCGTCGTGTCCATCCTGCTCGGAGCGTGCGGCGGCGACGGGTCCGCCGCCGACGACACGCCGTCGACGACGACCGAGCGGGACGACTCCGGCACCACCCCGCTGTCGACCTCGGGCCCCGCCCCCGCCGACGCGACGCTCCCGCCGGTCGAGGGGCCCTTCGCCGAGGGCCGCACCCAGATCCCCGGGTTCGGGGAGGTCGAGGTCCGCATCGTCGACGGTCCCGACGGCGAGCCCGTCGTGCTGTGCGTGCTGGTGGCCGACACCCCGGCCCAGCGCCAGCGCGGCCTGATGGAGGTCACCGACCTCGGCGGCTACGACGGGATGCTCTTCCGGTTCGACGACGAGGCCGAGGGCGGGTTCTGGATGGAGGACACCCTCCTCCCGCTGTCGATCGCCTACCTCGACGCCGACGGCGCCGTGGTCAGCACCGCCGACATGGACCCCTGCCCGCCGGCCGAGGACGCCTGCCCGTCCTACCCGGCCGAGGGGCCCTACCGGATGGCCCTCGAGGTCGAGCAGGGCGGCCTCGCCCCCCTGGGCCTCGCCGAGGGCTCCGACGCCCGCCTCGAGGTGGGCGGCGCCTGCTCGCCGCGGACGGCCGCGGACTGACCCCACCCGACCCCGGCGCCGCCTCCCGCCGCTCCACTGTCGCACCCCTCGCGCATGATGGGCCCATGGACAGGATCGGACCGCCCCAGGCGGAGGACGGCGCCCCCGGCGGGACGCACCGGCGGAGGCGGACTTCGCGTCGCGGCCCGGCGGCCCCTAGCATCGCGCGGTTCCAAACGAACCCTGCGCCGGACCGACCGGCGCCCCGGTCGCCCGGGTCCAGAGGGAGGTGCTGACTCGCCATGCGAGCGTACGAGCTGATGGTCATCTTCGACGGTGACCTCGATGAATCCACGGTGCAGCAAGGGATCAACCGGATCCACGCGCAGATCACCGAAGCCGGCGGCGAGACCGCCACGACCGACAAGTGGGGGACTCGGCGCTTCGCGTACGAGATCGACCACAAGAGCACGGGCTTCTACGTGGTGCTCGAGATCCTGGCCGAGCCCGGCGCGCTCGACCGCCTCGAGAACACACTGCGGCTCGCGGACGACGTCGTCCGCCACAAGCTCATCCGCCTGCCCGACGGTGAGGCCGCCCGACGCGGCCTCATGGGCGAGCAGGCCGCCCCGGCTGCGGCCGAGGCCTAGAGGCCGGAGGAACGACCGATGGCAAACGACAACAGCGTGACCCTCACGGGCAACATCACCCGTGACCCCGAGCTGCGGTTCACCCCGAGCGGGCAGGCGGTGGCCACCTTCGGCCTCGCCGTCAACCGCCGCTGGCAGAACCGCCAGACCAACGAGTGGGAGGAGCAGGTCTCCTTCTTCGACGTCAAGTGCTGGGCCCAGATGGCCGAGAACGTGTCCGAGTCGCTCGGGCGCGGCACCCGCGTCGTCGTGAGCGGTCGCCTCGAGCAGCGCTCGTGGGAGACCGACAACGGCGACAAGCGCTCCAAGGTCGAGGTGGTGGCCGACGAGATCGCCCCCAGCCTGCGCTGGGCCACGGCCCAGGTCACCAAGAACGAGCGCAGCAGCGACGGCGGCGGTGGCGGCAGCTACGGCGGCGGTGGCGGCGGCGGCAACCGCGGCGGTGGTGGCGGCGGCTACCGCGACGAGAGCAGTGGCGCCGGTGGCGGCAACCGGGGCAGCAGCTCCGGCGGTGGCGGCGGAAACGACATGGATGAGGAGCCGTTCTGATGGCACAGCAGAAGCCCAAGCGGGGCAGCAAGAACAAGGACACCGGCCGGCGCGGCAAGAAGAAGATCAGCGTCCTGTCGCAGGAGAAGGTCGACTACGTCGACTACAAGGACGTGAACCTCCTCAAGCGGTTCATGTCCGACCGGGCCAAGATCCGGGCCCGCCGGGTCACGGGCAACAGCGCCCAGCAGCAGCGCGAGGTCGCCATGGCGATCAAGAACGCTCGCGAGATGGCCCTGCTGCCGTACACCAACCGCATCACCCAGCAGCGGGGTGGCGGGGGCCGCGACCGCGGCGAGCGGGGCGAGCGGGGCCTGCGTCCCGACGGTCCCATGCCGCGCCCGACCGCGCCGCCGCCCAGCGGGCGCGACGGTGAGGGCGAGCTCGACGTGACGACCGACGAGACGACGACCGAGGAGGTCGAGGCCTGATGCGCGTCGTGCTCCACGCCGACGTCGAGGGCGTCGGCACCAAGGGCGAGGTGGTGGAGGTGGCCGACGGCCACGCCCGCAACCTGCTGCTCCCGTCGGGTCAGGCCGTCAAGGCCACCGAGGGCTCCGAGGCCCAGGCCGAGGGCATGCGCCGTCGGCGGGCCATCAAGGACGCGTCCGACCGGGCGTCGGCCGAGGAGGTCGCCAAGGTCCTCGTGCCCACCACCGTCACGGTGACGGCCAAGGCGGGCACCGAGGGACGCCTCTTCGGCTCCGTCGGCACCGCCGAGGTGGCCGAGGCCATCGAGGAGCAGACCGGCATCGTCATCGACCGCCGGCGCCTGATCCTGGACGAGCCCATCAAGGAGACCGGCGAGCACCAGCTCACCGCCCGGCTCCACCCCGCCGTGCAGTTCCCCGTCCGCATCGAGGTCGTGGGGGCCTGATGTCCCGGTCCGGCATCGCCCGGACCGCGCATCGCATCGCACCAGACGCTGGGGGCCGACCCGTCGCGGGTCGGTCCCCGGCGCGCCCGGCGCCACCTCGTCGTCGCCCGCCGTCCACAGTCCGTCCACCTCGTCCACACCGCGCTCCACAGGGAGCGACCTCTTGTTTCCACAGACCCGATCGGTGGATGGTGGAGCGACGCCGGGAGTGCGGCGGGGAGGCAGCGGACCGGCAGGGTGGCCGGGCTCTCCCGTGGCGCGCCCAGCCCACCGCCCTGATCCCCCGCGCCCGCCCCGGCGGGCGGCCCTCGACCCCTGAGCTGCTCCTGCGATGACCGACGCTCCCCCCTTCGACGACGCCCCCCCGTTCGACGACGAACCGCCATCGGACCTGGGATCGGCGGTGCGACGCGCCGCCAGCGGCGGCGGCCGGGGCTCCGGGGCGCGGGTGCCCCCGCACAACCTCGACGCCGAGCGGGCCCTCCTCGGTGCGCTGCTGCTGTCGCGCGACGCCGTGGCCGCGGCGGCCGAGGTCGTGCCCGGGGCCGACGTCTTCTACCGGCCGGCCCACGCCCACATCTACGAGGCCATCACCGTCCTCACCGCCAAGGGCGAGGTCGCCGACCCCATCACCGTCGCCGACGAGCTGCGCCGGCGCGACCTGCTCGACGCCGCCGGCGGCACCGCCGCCCTCGTCGACCTGCAGGCCGACGCCCCCGGCACCGCCAACGCCGCCCACTACGCCCGCATCGTCAAGGACCACTCGCTGCTGCGCCGGCTGATCGGGGCCGCTGGCTCCATCTCCGAGCGGGCCTACGGGGTGCCCGAGGACGTGCGCAAGGTCGTCGACGAGGCCGAGTCGCTGGTGTTCGACATCGCCCGCCACGAGGGCGAGGGCAGCACCGCCCAGCTCACCGACCTCCTCGGCGCCACCATGGACCGCATCGAGGAGCTCCACGACCGGGGCTCGGAGATCACCGGCACACCCACCGGGTTCCACGACCTGGACGAGATCACCGCCGGGCTCCAGCCCGGGGCCCTCGTCGTGCTGGGCGCCCGCCCGGCCATGGGCAAGACCGCCCTGGCCCTCGGGATGGCGACCCACGCGGCCATGAAGGACAACCCGGTCCTGGTCTTCTCGCTGGAGATGAGCAAGCTCGAGCTGGTCCAGCGGATCCTGTGCTCCGAGGCGCGGGTGGACTCCAAGAAGATCCGCAACGGCCGCCTCCAGGAGTCCGACTGGAACGGCATCGCCCGGGCCATGGGACGGCTGGGGACGGCGCCGATCTGGATCGACGACAACCCCAACGTCTCGATCATGGAGATCCGCTCGAAGGCCCGGCGCCTGCGGAGCGAGGTCGGCAGCCTGGGGATGGTGGTGGTCGACTACATCCAGCTGATGACCGGCCGCACCTCGGCCGAGAGCCGCCAGGTCGAGGTGGCCGAGATCAGCCGTGGCCTCAAGCTGCTCGCCCGCGAGCTCGAGTGCCCGGTCGTCGCCCTGGCCCAGCTCAACCGGGGCCTGGAGCAGCGGGCCGACAAGCGCCCCATGCTCTCGGACCTACGCGAGTCCGGCTCGCTCGAGCAGGACGCCGACATCGTCATGTTCCTCTACCGCGACGAGGTCTACGAGCCGACCCAGGAGAACCAGGGCATGGCCGAGCTGGCCATCGCCAAGCAGCGCAACGGGCCCACCGGCAAGGTGATGCTGAGCTTCCTCGGCCACCACACCCGCTTCGAGTCGATGCCCAAGGACACCTGACCCCTCGGCCGGCCATCGGCGCAGGGCGACGGCGGCTGGGCCAGGATGGCCGGGTGACCGACACGGCGCCCCGTCTCCTGGGCGAGGAGTACGCCCGGGGACGGGCCCGTCTGACCGCCCTCCTCGCCTCCGTGTCCGAGGAGGAGTGGGACCGGCCCGTCCCGGCCTGCCCGGGATGGACCGTGCGGGGCGTGGTGGCGCACCTCGTCGGCACCGTGGAGGACGCCCTGGCCGGGCGGATCACCGGACCCCCGTCGGAGGAGCTCACCGCCGAGCAGGTGGCCCGGGCGGCCACCGCTGCCGGGAACGACCTCCTGGCCCGCTGGGACGAGCTGGCGCCGGCGTTCGAGGAGGTGGTCACCGCCGGGGAGATCTGGCCCGCCGTCCTCGACGTGGTGTCCCACGAGCACGACGTCCGCCATGCCCTCGACCGCCCCGGGGGCCGGGACGAGCCGATCGTGGGCGCCGCCGCCGAGGCCCTCGTCGGGGTGCTCGCCGCGCCGTGGACGCTCGAGGTGGTGCTGCCGGGCGGGGCGGCGCTGCGGTCCGAGCCGGCGCCGGGTCCGACGTACCGGGTGCGGACCACCGCCTTCGAGGTGCTGAGACTGCGCCTGGGCCGGCGCTCCCGGGCCGAGGTCCGCCACCTCGCCTGGGACCCCATCCCCCCGCCCGACCTGACACCGCTGTTCGTCTTCGGACCGCGCGCCACGCCGCTCCGCGAGGTCTGAGCGTGGATCGAGGCTGAGCGGGGGCGGGCGGTGCCGAGCCGGGCTCAGTCGCCGACGAACCCGAGCGGGAGCGGGGGCAGGCCGGTGGGGGGTGGCGCCGGGTCCAGCTCGAAGATGCGGATCGTCCGGCGCCCGGTGCCGAACACGGCGACCTCGTGGAGGCCGGGCGGGTCGGCGGCGAGGATGAGGGCGTCGTAGAGCGGGGCCCGGCGGGCCCGGATCGTCCGGGCGTCGGCGACGAGGTAGCGGACCGAGCGGGCTCGGGCGAAGGCGATCACGGCGGGGAGGTCGGCGGCCGGCAGGGCGACCACCGGGCGCTGGCTGTAGTGCTGGAGGTGGAACGACCGGGTCATCAGCCGGGCGTCGGGGTCGGTGTAGGTGCGGAACCACTCGCCGACGGTCGCGTAGGTGGTGGTCTCCCCCCGGGTGGTGCCGGGCAGGTGCGTCCAGGACTCGGCCGTCGTCGCGGCCCCGGACCAGAGGAGCACGGCGGCGGCGAGGGCCCACGGCCACCGCCCGGGCAACCGCCGCCACCACGACACGATGCCCCCGGCGGCCAGCGCGGCGAGGACCGCGGTGGTCAGGACGAGGTAGCGGGGCTGGGCGAAGAACACGGTGCAGGTGACGAGGGGCAGGGCGCCCACGGCCGCGGCCAGCACCACCGCCGGACGTCGCCGGGCGCGCACCGCGGCCCACGTCGCCGCCGCGAGCAGGGGGAGGGGGATGAGGGCGACCCGTTCGTCCGAGGCCGGGACCAGGTAGAGCCGGGCGATGGTCCGCACGTTCACGCCGACGATCCCGGCCCACGCCCGTGGGTGCTCCCGGGCGAGGGCGGTGAGGGGTCTGGTGTCGTCGGCCAGGCCCGTCCCGGTCTCGTCGATGGCGTAGAGGATCTGGTCGCGCGCGGCCCGGTCGTCCTCGGCGACCGCCCGCCAGGCCTCGATGGACACGTCCTGGCTCTTGGCCGTGAGCGCCCACGACCCCGTGTGCCCGTGCAGGTAGACGAGGTACGGGCCGACCAGCAGCGCCAGCCCGAGGCCGAAGACGACGGCGGCCGACGGGTCGAGGCCGCGGCGACTGCGGCGGAGCCCGTCGACGACGAGCGCGGCCCCGATGGTGAGGGCGGGCAGCAGGGCCTCGGGACGGGCCAGGTAGGCCAGCCCGGCCAGGGCCCCCGCCCCCGCCAGCGCCCCCAGGCGGGGCCGCCCACCTCCGGCCGAGGGTCGGGGGCCGAGGGCCACGACCAGGGCGGCGAGGAGGAGGGCGGCGGTGATGGCCTCGGACCCCGACCCCCGGCGCACCAGCATCGGGGCCAGGCCGGCGACGGTGCCACCGATCCAGGCGGCGACGACGGTTGCATCGTCGTCGTCCCACAGCCGGCGGGCCAGGGCGACGACGGCCGCGGCGAGGGCCAGCCCGGAGGCCAGCTCCCACACCCGAACCGCGCCCATCTCGGTCCCCAGGACCCGGGTGAGGACGCCGAGCGCGGCCGGCACCAGCGGCGGGAAGTGCAGCTCGGGTCCGCCGGAGCGGGTGAAGCCGTCCCCCGCCACCAGGTTCCGGCCCGACTCGAGGTAGACGAGCGTGTCGACGGCGGGGATCACGTCGCCGGCCACGACCAGGCCCTGCAGGACCACGGCCCCGACCGCAGGGGGGACGAGCCGGCGCCGCAGCGATCGGCCCGAGCGCGACCGATCCCGGGGGTCGAGGAGCCCGGCGCGGGGGCCGTGGGAGGCGTCGGTCGTGGCGGTCATGGGTCGGTCCGGGCCGTGACGCCCGTGCTGGCGGCACGGTACGAAGCCCGAGGCCGGCGCGTCCCGGGGCGCGCCCAGATGTCGCCGACCGTTCCCACGCCGTTCACACCGACGGGTGAGAGCCGTCAGACGAGGCGCTCGCACGGATCGTCGGCGGGCCGCGCCGCGCCCGTGCGCCGAGGTGCCACCCTGGGCCCGTGATCGGCCGGTTCGCCCCCAGCCCCAGCGGCCCGCTCCACCTGGGCAACCTGCGCACCGCCCTGCTGGCGTGGTGGGCCGCCCGCGGCGCCGGCAGCGCCTTCCTGCTGCGGGTCGAGGACCTGGACCCCTCCTCGCGCCCCGAGCACGAGGCCGGGCAGCTGGCCGACCTGCGGCGCCTGGGCCTGGACTGGGACGGGGCCGTGGTCCGCCAGTCGGAGCGGCGCGACCTCTACGAGGACGCCCTCGACCGGCTCGTCGCCGCCGGGCTGACCTACCCCTGCTACTGCACCCGGCGCGAGATCCGCGATGCGACCCGGGCCCCGCACGAGGCCCCCGACGCCTACCCCGGGACGTGCCGGGACCTGCCCGCCGTCCGTCGCCGGTCCCGCGAGGCCGAGGGCCGCCCCCCGGCCCTGCGCCTGCGCTCCGACGGCGTGGCCGTCGCCGTCGAGGACGCCCTCCACGGGACCATCCGGGGGGTGGTCGACGACGTGGTGCTGCGCCGCAACGACGGCCTGCCCGCCTACAACCTGGTGGTCGTCGTCGACGACGCCGACCAGGGGGTCGAGGAGGTGGTCCGGGCTGACGACCTCCTGTCGTCGACGCCCCGCCAGGCCCACCTGGCCCGGATGCTCGGCCTGCCGACCCCCGCCTACCTCCACGTGCCGCTCGTCCTCGGCCCCGACGGGGCCCGCCTGGCCAAGCGGCACGGCTCGGTCACGCTCGCCGACGCCACCCGGGCCGGCGTCGCCGCCCCCGTGGTGCGGGCCCGCCTGGCGGCCTCGCTCGGCCTGGCCGACCCGGGAGCCGACCCGCCGCCGCTCGACCGGGCCGCCCTCCCCCGCCGCCCGACCGTGTGGGACGGGGCGTGGGTGGTGCCCTGATCCGACCTCCCCCGGCCGGGGGACCCGAGGACCGCCGGGCCGGTCCCGTCGGTAGCGTCGCGGGCCGTGGGTGCCCCCGATCCCGACGCGGTCGCGGCCACCGAGCCGCCCGATCCCGGTGCGGCCCCGACCACCGGGCCGCCGCGACCGCACCGTCGCCGCCGGGCTCGTCGCGCCGCCCTGGCCATCGGCGTCCTCGCCGTCCTGGTCGTCGGGGTGGCGCTGGTCGTGGTGGACCGGAGCGCCCCCGAGATCGCCGCCACGGTCGCCGACGGCGAGCCGGCGGTGGCCGAGCCGGAGGTCGACGGCCGCTGGGCCACCACGTCGACCACGACCACCGCACCCCCGACCATCCCGGCGACGCCGGCCGAGGACGGCCTGGCCATCGCCCCACCGCTCGAGCGGCCGTGGGCCGAGCGCTTCACCGTCGCCGATGCCGTGGGTCCGAGCGTCCCGCTGTTCTCGGCCCCCGACGTGCCCGTCCCGAGCGGCCGGGCCCTGGACAACCCGACCTGGGAGGGCCTGCCCCTCACCTTCCTGGTGCGGGAGCGCCGCGGGGGCTGGCTGCGGGCCCAGATCATGTCCCGGCCCAACTCGGCCCTCGCCTGGATCCGCGCCGGCGACGTCACCCTGCGGACCGTCGAGCACCACATCGTGATCGAGCGGGGCGCCCGCCGGCTCACCGTCTACCGGGGCGAGGAGGTGGTGCTCCAGACGTCGGTGGCCACCGGGAAGGCGTCGTCGCCGACGCCGCTCGGCACGTTCTTCGTCGACGGGGTCGTCCGCCTGTCGCCGCCGCACCGGGCCTACGGCACCGGGCAGCTGAGCTTCACCGGCTTCTCCGAGGTGCACACCAGCTTCGGTGGGGGCGTCGGCCAGGTCGCCATGCACGGCACCCAGAACCCGGCGCTCATCGGCACCCCGGCGAGCGCGGGCTGCGTGCGCATGCGCAACGAGGACATCGACGCCGTCACCGCTCTCTCGCCCACCGGCACCCCGGTGGAGGTCGTCGCCTAGGGTCGACCGACCTCCCGAGAGGAGACAGCAATGGGGTTCCTGGACAGGTTCAAGAAGAGCGGCGCCATCGACAAGGTCACCGACGCCATCGCCGACAACGCCAGCAAGGTCGACGACGGCATCGACAAGGCGGCCGAGGTCGTCGACGCCAAGACCGGTCGCAAGCACCGCGACACGATCGACAAGGTCGCCGGCGCGGCCAAGAAGGGCGTCGACAAGGCCGAGGAGCAGGCCCACAAGACCAAGGCCAAGACCCGGGCCCAGGAGTAGCGGGACGAGCGGCGACGGTCCGGGCGTGGAGCTGTCGCGCCGCGCCGCCCTGGCGCTGGCCGGGGCGGGCGTGGCCTGGGCCGCGACCGGGTGCTCGTGGCCCGGAGGGGACGACGACGCTGCGACCGAGGAGGAGGGCACCGGGGACGTGATCGCCTACGGCGACGACGACGAGCTCCAGCGGGGGGCCCTCTCGCGCCCCGAGGGCGGCGGACCCCACCCCGTCGTGGTGCTCGTCCACGGCGGCTTCTGGCGGCCGATCTACGACCGGACCCTGATGGACCCGCTCGTCGCCTCGGTGACGGCGCAGGGGTGGGCGGCCTGGAACGTCGACTACCGACCGTCGGGCCCCGGCGGCGGCTGGCCGACCACCTTCACCGACGTGGGCCGCGCCGTCGACCACCTCGCCGTCCTGGCCGACGACCATGACCTCGACCTCGACCGGGTGGCCGTCGTCGGCCACTCCGCCGGAGGGACGCTGGCCCTGTGGACCGCGCTGCGCTCCGGGCTGCCGGCCGACGCCCCGGGTGCGGGGCCCGAGGTCGTTCCCGACGGCGTGGTGTCCCTCGCCGGCGTGGTCAACCTGGCCGCCGGCTCCTTCGAGGGGCTGGGGGACGGCGCCGTCGACGACCTGATGGGCGGCAACGCCGGGTCCGAGGCGGGGGACCGGTACGGGCTGGCCTCGCCCATCGAGCGCCTGCCCCTGGGGCGGCCGACGCTGCTGGTGCACGGCGTGGACGACGTGGTCGTCCCGCCGACCCAGTCGGTGGCCTACCGCGACCGGGCCGTCGAGGCTGGCGACGAGGTCACCCTCGAGCTCGTCCCCGACGGCGACCACTTCGTGGTCATCGACCCCGAGTCGAGCGCCTGGGCCGCCGTCGTCGCCTGGCTGACCGAGCGCTGGGCCTGACCGGCGCCTCGACCGACCGCCGACCGGTGCCAGGAGCGCGAGCGGACAGGCGTGGCCACGAAGCCGGCTGGTGCGGTCCCGCTCATCGGAACGTCCTCCGTCGCCATCCTCGGTTCTGTTCGCGCCAGGCGCCACGCCTGGCCGGCAGCGGTGTCAGGACGGTGTGGGACCGGGCCCGAGGTGCCAGCATGAAACCCATGGCCGACGACCGCCTCTACTTCCGCCAGCTGCTCGCCGGGATGGACGTCGCCGAGGACGACGCCATCGCCCAGCAGATGGTCAACTTCGTGTACCTGGTGGGCGACCGGGAGACGGGCGAGGCCGTCGCCGTCGACCTGGCCTACGACGTCCCCGGCGTCCTCGACCGGCTCGAGGCCGACGGGATGCGGCTGGTCGGAACCCTCGCCACCCACTATCACCCCGACCACGTGGGCGGCAGCCTGATGGGCCACCCCATCGCCGGGCTGGCCGAGCTGCTCGACCGGACCGACGTGCCGGTGCACGTGCAGGCCGACGAGGTCGAGTGGGTCACCAAGGCCACCGGCGTGAGCGAGGACCACCTCGTGGGCCACGCCAGCGGTGACACCGTGACCGTCGGCGAGATCCCGATCACCTTGATCCACACGCCGGGCCACACCCCGGGCAGCCAGTGCTTCCTGGTCGAGGGCAAGCTCCTCGGCGGGGACACGCTCTTCCTCGACGGGTGCGGCCGCACCGACCTGCCCGGCAGCGACCCCGAGCAGATGTACCTGTCGCTCACCCAGCGGCTCAGCCAGGTGCCCGACGACGCCGTCCTCTACCCGGGTCACCTCTACTCGGAGAAGCCGGCGGCCCCCATGGCCGAGGTCCGCCAGCGGAACGTCGTGTTCCGCCCGCAGACCCAGGAGCAGTGGATGATGATGTTCGCCCGATGACCCCGGAGGCCCCGTGACCGATCCCGTCGACCCCGCGACCACCCTGTCCGTCGAGCTCGACGGGGGGACGATGGACCTCCCGGTGTGGCTGCCGGCGTCGGGGACGGGACCGGGCATCGTGCTGGTCCAGGAGATCTTCGGGGTGGGGGAGTGGATCCGGGCGGTAGCCACCGAGCTGGCCTCCGAGGGCTACGTCGTGGGCGCGCCGGACCTCTTCTGGCGCATCGAGCCGGGCTTCACCGCCTCCCACGACGAGGCCGGCCTGGCCGCCGCGGCCGCCGTGGCCGGCCAGCTCGACGTGCCCGCGGCCGTGGCCGACGCCGTCGCCGCCCTCGGCGTGCTGGGCGCCCACGAGACCGTGACCGGCACCCCTGCGGTCCTCGGCTACTGCCTGGGCGGCACGATCGCCTGGCTGGTCGCGGCCGACGGCGATCCGGCGGCGTGCGTCTCCTACTACGGCTCCGGTGTGGCCGACGCCGCCGATCGGGTGAGCGACATCAGCTGCCCGACGCTGCTCCACTTCGGGGGCTCCGACCCGTACATCAGCGCCGAGCAGATCGCGACCGTCGACGCCGCCGTGGGCCCGGCCGAGCCGGTGACGATCCGGATCCACGGGGGCGCCGGCCACGCCTTCGAGAACGACCGGGCGCCCCTGTTCCACGACCCCGCCGCCGCCGCCGTCAGCCGCCCGCAGACCCTCGAGTTCCTCCGCCACCACCTCGCCCCGTAGCTCCACGAGGACGCGACGTGCCAGGCACGTCGCGTCCGTCAGTCCAGGGCGGGGAGGGCGTCGGCCTCGCCGGTCTGGACCCGCCAGAGGGCGGCGTAGAGCCCGCCGGTGGCGACCAGCTCGTCGTGGGTGCCGGACTCCACGACCCGGCCCCGCTCGAGGACGTGGATGCGGTCGGCGTGGCGGACGGTCGAGAGCCGGTGGGCGATGACGACGACGGTGCGGTCGCGGCCGACGGCCTCGAGCGAGCGTTGGATGGCGGCCTCGGTCTCGTTGTCGACCGCCGAGGTGGCCTCGTCGAGGACGAGGATGCGGGGCTCGCGCACGATGGCCCGGGCGATCGAGAGCCGCTGGCGCTGACCACCGGAGAGCTTCTGGCCCCGCTCGCCCACGACGGTGTCGTAGCCGTGGGGCAGCTCGCGCACGAAGGCGTCGGCCTCGGCCCGGCGGCACGCCTCGACCACCTCCTCGTCGGTGGCGTCGGGGCGCCCGTAGGCGACGTTCTCCCGGACCGTGCCCTGGAACAGGAAGACGTCCTGGCCCACGTAGCCCATCGCCCCCCGCAGCGAGGCGAACGTGACGTCGCGGACGTCGACCCCGTCGATGCGGACCGCCCCTGCGGTCGGCTCGTACAGCCGGAGCAGGAGCTTCACGACCGTCGACTTGCCGGCGCCGGTGGAGCCGACGATGGCGTGGGTCTCGCCCGCCGGGACGTGGAGGTCGAACCCGTTGAGGACGGGGGCGGTGCCGGGGCCGTAGGAGAAGTCGACCGCCTCGAAGCGAACGTCTCCCGCGCCACCACTCGGGAGCGCGCCGGCGCCGGAGGTGATCGTCGGGTGCACGGCGAGGAGGTCGAGGATGCGGCGGGTGGACGCCATGGCCCGCTGGTAGAGGTCGAAGGTCTCGCCCAGCCGGGTCAGCGGCCACAGCAGGCGCTGGGTCATGTAGACGAGCACCGAGAAGATGCCGATGTTGAGGTCGCCCCGCAGGGCGGCGCGACCGCCGACGATCAAGGTGGCGGTGAAGGCGGCCAGGATCGCCAGGCGGATGATGGGCGTGAACGCCGACGACAGGCGGATGGCGTCGCCGTTGGCGTCGCGGTAGCCCCGGCTGGCGGTCTCGACGCGGGCCACCTCGCGCCGCTCGGCGGTGAAGGCCCGGATGGTGGCGATGCCCGCCAGGTTCCCGGCGATCAGCCCGCCGACGTCGCCGGCCGCCTGCCGGACCCGGGTGTAGCGGGGCTCGAGCCGGCGCTGGAAGAGGATCGAGCCGTAGATGATCACCGGGATGGGGAGGAAGGCCACCAGGCCCAGCTCGGGGGCGACCACGAAGAACACGGCGCCGACGAAGACGACGTTGACGGCGGTGGCGAGCATGTCGATGGCGCCGATGTCGAGGAACCGCTCGAGCTGGTTGACGTCGTCGTTGAGGATCGACAGCAGCCCGCCGGTCGACTGGTCCTCGAACCAGGCCAGCTCCAGGTCCTGGACGTGGGCGTAGACGTCCATGCGGGCCTGGTGCTGGACGGTCTGGGCCAGGTTCCGCCACAGGAGGTGGGCGACGAAGTCGGCCCCGGACTCGACGAGCCAGACGCCGACGTTCACGACGGCCAGCGCCGTCAGCTGCCCGGTCAGGCTCTCGATGCCGAGCAGCTCGCCGACGAAGGACTCCTTGCGCCGCACGACGACGTCGACGGCCGCGCCGATGAGCAGCTCGGGCATGACGTCGGCCAGCTTGTTGAGCACGGTGACGGCGATGGCCGCCACGACCTGGCGCCGGTGGCCACCGGTGTAGGCCCACAGGCGTCGGAGGGGGGAGCGGGTGTCGGTGGTGGGCAGCTGGACGTCCACCCCGGCACCCTACGGAGGGCGCCTACCGGTAGGCCTCCGGGTTCGGGGTGAGCCCCTTGTCCTGGACCTCGACCAGGTAGCGCCAGGCGTCGGGCCGGCTCCCGTCGAGGTCGGTGAAGCCGTACTCCTGGGCCAGCTGGCCCGACGACAGCGAGGCCTGGTTCCAGCGGGCCCGGTCGGGGTCGGCGGCGAGGGCGGCGACGGCGCGCCCGACGAACCGGGTCGTCTCGGAGATGCCGAAGTGCCGGGGGTCGGGGTGGGGCTCGACGTGGGGCCGGTCCATGACCTCGTGCCAGGTGTCCTCGGTGACGCCGTAGTGCTCGAGCATCATCTCCGAGCGCATCCAGCCCGGGGTGAGCGCCACCGCGGTGGCGCCGTGCGGGGCCAGCTCGTGGCCCTGGGCCCACGCCAGCCGGATCACGGACCACTTGGCCAGGTCGTAGAAGGCCGAGAGCCGGTAGGTGGCGGCGTTGTACTCGGTGGTCCCGTCGGTCATCTCGACGACGAGGCCACCCGGCCGGCGGATCAGCAGGGGCAGGGCGTGGTGGCTCGTCACCAGGTGGGTGTCGACGGCCAGCCGCAGGAGGCGGAGGCCCTTGGCCAGGTCGTGCTCCCAGACGGGGGTGTCCCAGTCGACCAGGTTCTCGCCGCCCCAGATGTCGTTGACCAAGACGTCGAGGCGCCCGGCGTCGCGGTCGATGCGGGCCACCAGGTCGGCGACCTGGTCGGTCTCGAGGTGGTCGACCTGCACCGCCGTGGCCCGGCCGCCGGCGGCCTCGACCAGCTCGGCCGTCTCCTCGATCGTCTCGTCCCGGTCGTACTCGGATCGGTGGGACCGGGTGGTGCGACCGGTGACGAAGACGTGGGCGCCGGCCGCCCCCAGCTCGACGGCGATGCCCCGTCCGGCTCCGCGCGTGGCCCCGGCGACCAGCGCGACCTTCCCGTCCAACGTGCCCATGGTGCGGACCTCCGTCTCATCGTTTGTGAACGATCGTTTGTGAACGACCATTCGTATACGATGCGCCGATGCCGCGCAAGAGGTCTGTGACCGACGAGGCGATCCTCGACGACGCTCTGCGCCTGGCCGAGACCCGGGGACCGGCGGCGTTGACGTTCTCGGCTCTCTCGGCCGAGGTCGGGTTGGCGCCGGCCACCCTCGTCCAGCGGTTCGGGACCAAGGCCGGGCTCCTCCAGGCCGCCCTCCTGCGGGCGTGGGACATGCTCGACGCCGCCACCGCGGCGGCCGACGAGGAGGCCGGCCCCGGCCCGGAGGGCGTCGTGGCGATGGTGGTCGCGCTGAGCGGCCAGTACGACCCGGCCGAGGAGGCCGACCAGATCCTCCTGCTGCGCGAGGACCTGCGCGACCCGGTCCTGCGAGCGCGGGGCCAGGCCTGGATCGCGGCGCTCGCCGCCGCCGTCGAGCGCCGGCTCCCGGGCGCCCCGCCCGGCGTCGGGCGGCTCGTCGTGGCCCAGTGGCAGGGCGCCCTGACCGTCTGGCAGTTCCACCGGGAGGGGGACCTCGACGTCGCCCTGGGCACGGCGGTGGCCACCCTGCTCACCGCCCTCGGCTTCCCCGCTACCCCGCCCCGGCGACGCCGTCGACGACGAGGTACACCGCCACCGCGGTGATGGCGGCGAGGTAGAGCGAGCGGAAGCGCTGCTCGCTCATCCGGTCGAGGACCCGGCTGCCCAGCTCGGTCCCCACCACGACGCCGACGATCCCGGCGGCGACGGCGGGCAGGTGGCCGGTGGGCGCCAGACCGGCCGCCCCGAACAGCACCAGCTTGGCCGGGTGGCCGGCGACCTGGGTGCCGGCGAAGGTCCCGACGAAGCGCTGGCGGGTCGCGCTGGCCGCCTTGTAGAGGGGGGCGAAGAGCGGCCCGGTCGCCCCGACGAGCGGGTTGAGCGCACCGGCGACCGCGCCCACGCCGATCCACGCCGGCCCGCTGGGCGCCGGCACCTCGAGGGCGGTCCGCTCCGGCACCCACGTGGCGACCAGCACGGTGACGGCGATGGCGACCTGGAGGGCGGCCTCGGGCGCGGCCCGGGCCAGCGGGACCGTCAGGGCGCCGGCGGGCAGCAGGAGCAGCGACGAGCGGGTGACGATGCCCCAGTCGACGTCGCGCCGGCGGATCACCGTGCGGCTGCCGTTGGAGGCGATCTGGATGGCGGCGTGCAGCGGGATGGCCACGATGGGGTCGACGACCAGCAGCAGCAGGGCGAGCAGCACGATCCCGCCCCCGAAGCCGAGCACCGCGGTCAGCGCCGAGGTCACCAGCGCGCCCCCGCCGATCAGCACCACCTCGCCCACGTCCACCGCACTTGTCTATAACTTGTCTATGAGGTTGTCCAGTACCTGTCCGGCGCCGATGCGGGCCGCTCGGGCCGGCGCTGTCCCGCTCAGGCGCCTCCTGCGTCGGCGCGGGCCGCTCGGGCCCGGGTCGCCCACGTGGTCTCGAAGGCGCGGCGCCAGGTGCGGTGGGCGTGCCGCAGGGCGGGCCCGGGCCAGTCGTCGGGGAGGAGGACCGGGGGGAGGAGGGGGTCGGCCTGGAGGTGGCGCAGCACGGCGGCGGAGAGGACGAAGCCCTCGGGCAGCGCCGCCCGCCGGCCGGCGGCGAGGGCCGCCTCGGTGCGGTCGAGGGCGGCGACGAGGCGCCGGGCCCGCACGGCCCAGCCGGCGAGGTCCCAGAGGGCGGCGGCGAGGACGGCGGGGTCACCCGCGGGGACGGCGGTGAAGCGGTCGCACTGCGCCGCGACCCGCGCCTCGGCCTCGGGCAGGCCGCCGGCCGGGAGGTTGTCGGGGCGCAGCCACACCCCCTCGCGCCGCTCGGCCAGGCGCAGCGCCGCCGTGGCCCGGCGCAGGGCCGTGCGCTCGGCCGCCGGCCGGGCCTCGCCCACGACGACGGCCATGGTCCACCCGTCGCCGAGCCGCCAGGCGCGGGTGGCGGCGTCGGCGCTGAGGTCCTGCCGGGTCGAGCGGTCGAGCAGGGCGCCGGTCAGGGCGTAGCCGCCGTCGGTGGCCTCCAGCTCCCCGGCCGCCACCATGCGGCTGATGGCCACCCGGGCCGTGCCGTCGCTGATGCCGAACAGCTCGCAGGCGCCGACGAGGTCGCGGGTCGGCAGCCGGGGCGGGCGCACGCCGAGGAGGGTGGAGGCCACGACCGAGCGGGCGGTGAGCGGCCGCTCCTCGTCGGGGCGCCAAGGGCCGTCGGCCGTGGTCACGCGCCGCCGTCGGCGACGATCGCCCGACCCAGGCGGTCCACCAGCCGGGCCGCGCCGGCGCGGTCGCTGATCGTCACCGCCGTCTCGCCCACGCCGACCACGGCGACGGTCACGGCCCGCTTGGGGCACACGTCGAGGCAGCTCACCGAGGCGACCCGCACCGCCTTGGCCGGCAGGTGCGCCTTGGCGTCGGCCTTGAGCGCCTTGCGGACCTGCTTGGGTCCGAAGCCCCGGGTTCCGTCGCACTCGCGGCACACCAGCACCAGCGCCGAGCGCCAGGGCCGGCGCACGACGCGGGTGCCGTCGCCGGCGGGGTCGGGGGGATCGACGGCCATGGGCGGACCAGCATACGGGGCCGGGCCGAACGCCATTACGGGGTGGCGACGAGCGATCCCGAACTGTAAGATCGGGGCGTGGCCGCACCCACCGCTCCGCCCGTCGTGGACCGTCCGACGATGGTCCCCGCGCCCGACCTGCTGCCCGACGTCCTCCCGACCGAGCGGCTCGGCATCACCGGGAAGGCCGTCCCCGAGGTCCGGGCCGAGCTGCGCCGCATCCCGGTCGCCCGCAACGTGGCCGCCGTGGCCAGCGTCTACGCCCAGTCCGTCGGGCTCATCGCCCTCGCCGCCTGGATCGGCCACCCGCTGGCGTACCTGGTCGCCTTCGTGTGGATGGGCCGCACCCACGCCGCCTTCGCCGCCCTCTCGCACGAGGCCGCCCACCGGCTCCTGTTCCCCAACAAGCGGGTCAACGACTGGGTCGGGCGCTGGATCGTGGGCTACCCGGGCTTCATCTCCACCGACCTGTACCGCCGGGGCCACATCGCCCACCACAAGGAGGAGTTCGGCCCCCACGAGCCCGACATGAACCTCTACGTGGGCTACCCGGTGAGCCGGGCGTCGCTGCGCCGCAAGCTCACCCGGGACGCCCTGGGCAAGAGCGGCTGGAAGAACCTGCGCTCGCTCATCCGGGGGGCCCGGATGAAGGAGTTCGGCACCCACGCCCGGCGGATCCTGGTCGTCCAGGCCGGCTTCGTCGTCGTCGCCACCGTCCTCGGCCGGCCCGAGCTGTACCTGCTGTGGTTCGTGCCGTGGATGACCGAGTGGCGGGTCATCAACCGGCTGCGGGCCATCGCCGAGCACGGCGGCATGGAGCGGTCGAGGGACAGGCGGCGGACCACCCACACCGTCCGCCAGCACCTGGTGTCGCGCTTCTTCCTGGTCCCGTACAACATCGGCTGGCACCTGGCCCACCACGTCGACATGGGCGTGCCGTGGCGGAACCTGCCGCAGATGCACCGTGAGCTGCGGGCCAGCGGCTGGGTCCCCGACGAGCTCGAGCACCCCAGCTACCTCGCCCTGTGGCGCTCGCTCGCCGCCGGCGACGAGGTCCCCCGCCCGGCCTGACCCCACGGACGGTGCCAGGCACCATCCGTGCGCCCGCCTCCGGCGATGGGGCAGCATCCACCCCGATCGACACCGACAGGGGGGTTGCCACATGAGCCGACGACGCGACCAGCGGATCCCGGGGCACCGGACGCCGCCGTGGTTCGACGACGCCAAGCTCGGGATCTTCGTCCACTGGGGGCTGTTCTCGGTCCCCGCCTGGGCGCCGGTGCTGCCCCCCGGCCAGACCATGCTCGACCTGCTGCGCCAGCGGCCGGGCGACCTCGGCGCCCAGCTGCCCTACGCCGAGTGGTACGCCAACGCCCTCCGCATCCCCGGCAGCCCGACGGCGCGCCACCACGCCGCGACCTACGGCGACGCGCCCTACGAGGACTTCCGGGTGCCGTTCGAGGCCGGCCTCGACGCCTGGGACCCCGACGCCTGGGCCGACCGCTTCGCCCGGTCCGGGGCCGGCTACGTCGTCCTCGTCACCAAGCACCACGACGGCTACCTGCTCTGGCCCAGCGACGTGCCCAACCCCCGCCGCCCGGGGTGGCACGCGCCGCGGGACGTCGTCGGCGAGCTGGCGGCGGCCGTGCGCCGCCGGGGACTGCGCTTCGGCACGTACTACTCCGTGGGCCTCGACTGGACCTGGGAGGACCTGCCCATCCGGGAGCCGGCCGACGGCCTGGCCTGCATCCCGAGCGACCCCGGCTACGTCGCCTACGTCGACGCCCACCTGCGCGAGCTCGTCGACCGCTACGAGCCCAGCGTGGTGTGGAGCGACATCGGCGCGCCCGCCGGGTTCGACCTGCGGGCGTTCCTCGTCGACTACCTCCGGCGGGTCCCCGACGGGACGATCAACGACCGCTGGCGCCCACCGCCGCCGGGGCTGCAGCGGCCGCGTGTGCGGAGCGCGGTCAACGCCACCGTCCGGGCCGCCCTGCCC
This sequence comes from Iamia sp. SCSIO 61187, assembly GCF_019443745.1. Classification (NCBI taxonomy): domain Bacteria; kingdom Bacillati; phylum Actinomycetota; class Acidimicrobiia; order Acidimicrobiales; family Iamiaceae; genus Iamia; species Iamia sp. SCSIO 61187. The sequence continues at coordinate 5,080,126 of NZ_CP050948.1, read as the reverse complement.
CGGCTGCCCGAGACCGGCTCGGCGCCCGGGCACCCGCTCGCCGACTTCCGCACGCCCGAGTACGACTCGCCGCCGGCCGCCACCGACCACCGGTGGGAGGCGACCCGGGGGATGGGGGCCGCCTTCGGGTACAACCGGGCCGAGCCCGACGACCGCCTGATCGACCCCGACGACCTGGTCCGCAGCCTGGTCGACATGGTCGCCAAGAACGGCAACCTGCTGCTCAACGTGGGCCCCGACGCCGACGGCACGATCCTCGCCCGGGAGGCCACCAGGCTCGGCGCCCTCGGCGGGTGGATGGACGTCGCCGGCGAGGCCCTGGTGGGCACCCGGCCCTGGGTGGAGGCGGCGGGCACCACCGAGGAGGGCGTCGACGTGCGGTTCACCCAGCGCGACGGCGCGCTCTACGCCGTGCTGCTCGCCACCCCGTCGGGGGCGGCGGTGACCCTGCCGGGCCTCGCCCCCCTGGCCGAGCGACCGGTGACGCTGCTCGGCCACGGCGACCTCACCGCGACGGCGTGGGGCCACGACCTCGTCCTCGCCTGGCCCCACGACGTCCCGCCCGCGGCCGCCCACGCCGTGCGGATCGGCCTACGCTCCGAGGCGGAGCGGTGGCAGAGCGGACGAATGCAGTCGCCTTGAAAGCGACCGGGCTTCACGGCCCCGGGGGTTCGAATCCCCCCCGCTCCGCCAGCACGGCACGCAGGGGCTCGAGGGGGTGTCGAGCCCCGTCCTGACCGGCGGCGGCCGACGCCCCCTCCTGCCACCCCCATCGGAGTGAGAGGCCATCACCCTCGGCGCGGAGGCGGATGCTGCGGAGCGGCGGCGAACGTTCCAGCGGATCCGAAGGAGGGCCGCCGACCGCCATGCTCGGCACCGAGATCGCGCCTCCGCCGGCCGCACCGGCCGGCACACCCGACCGTCTCCCGCCCACGCGACCTGGCGTCAGCGGGATCGAGTGGGCTGCGCTCGGGGTGGCGCTCGCCCCCATCGTCGCCGTCGTGGTCTGGGCGATCGTCGTGCGATGGGTGCCGCTCAGCGACTCCGGCCAGATCGTGATCAGGTCGCGCGACGTCCTGACCGACCACCACCCGCTGATCGGCCACTGGAGCAGCGGGTCCGGTGGGGTCGACGGCCAGCTGAACAACCTCGGCTCCCTCAACCAGATCCTCATCGCTCCGTTCACGCGGCTCGACCCGTACTGGGGTGCGGCGGTCGGGCTCGGGGCGTGGAACGCGGCGTTCGTCATCGTGGTGTGGGCGACGGCCCGGGCGCTCCGGCCCTCCACGGGCGCCCTCACCGCCATGGCCGGGACCGTCGCCCTCGAGGCGTCCATGGGAGCCATCGCCCTGCTCCAGGCCCGACAGCAGTTCGCGCTGATCATGCCCTTCTGGTGCCTGCTCTGGCTCTGCGTCGCGCTGTGGGCGGGGCGTCTGTGGGCCCTTCCCGCCACAGTCGTCGTGGCCAGCATCATCCTCCAGACGCACCTCTCCTACGCCTACCCGACGGTGGCGGTGGTGGCGGTGTCCACCGTCGCCCTCGCCCGCGCGACGCACGGCCACTGGTTCGAGCGTCGAACCGTGCGCACCGTCGCGCTGGCGGCTCTGGTGGGCCTCGTGTGCTGGGCCCAGCCGATCTGGGACCAGCTGTTCGGCATCGGCAACCTCAGCGGGGTCCTCTTCCGAGACGACATCAGGGAGGGAGGTGGCGGCCTCCAGAGCGCGGTCAGCATGACCTCGCACGTGCTCCTGCCACCGTTCTGGCTGCCGGGGAGCATGGGTGAGTTCGCCGTCAGGCTGGTCACGCCCGGGACGCCGGCCTCGGCGTCGGAGTGGCTTGCGCTGGCGGCGTGGGCGGTGATCCTCGGGGCGACGGCCTGGACGGTCCGGCGGCGGGCGCACGATGTGGCGATGGTCGCGGTGGCGTCCACCGCCCTGATCGGTGGGTTCTACGCCGCGATCAAGCTCCCGCCCTCCTTCGGGGGGATCCTCGCCCCGCAGAACTACTACTGGATGTGGCCGATCGCGATCCTGGCCACCACGGCCATCGGTCTGGCGGTCGCTCCGCTGGTGCCGCGGGGCGGGTGGTCTCGCCGGCGGGTGGCGCCCGTGGCGCTGGTGGCGATGGCGATCCTCGCCGGGACCATGGTGTGGTCCGACGCCGGCATGCCGATCGAGAGCAGGGAGGCCTTCGCCGAACGTCCCGTCGCCCAGGAGCTGCTGCGAGAGCTGGGCGACAGCCTCGACAGGCTCGACGTCGACGGCCCGATCGTCATCGACTTCTCCCGAGGCAGCTCTCTCAGCCCGCACCGGTACACGTTCCTGGGGGAGCTCCAGCGCAGGGGCATCGAGTTCACCTTCGACAGGGGTACCGGCGTGGACCTCCGTCGCTTCGGCCGCGATCGCTGCGAGGACGGCAGTGCCCCCTGGCGGCTCCACCTCGAGACCGGGTTCGGGATCGAGCAGCGCCGGCCCGGTGACCTCGAGGTCGCCGCCGCCCGGTCGTCCGGGTCGGCGCGCGCCGAGATGGCCGACGAGGCCGAGCTCGTCGGCCGAGCGCTCGAGGCCGGGGTCGTGCAGATCCCCGACGCGGTGCGGGACGGGGCCCCTGAGGCCATCCGCGAGGATCTGCGTCGCGTCCTCATCGCCGCCGAGGACCCGTCGCGCGGTCTGGTCCAGTACCTCCGAGGGCTGCGGGACCTGGGCCTCGTCGCGGTGCCCGCCGATGTGTCGCGCTCGCTGGAGCGGTGGGAACGTGCCCGTCGGCGGGTGGAGGCCGAGGTGGCGCTCACCCTCGCCCCCAACCGGGGCCGCAGCGACGGCCGCTGCTAGCGCAGCTGCGGGCCGCGTTCGTCCGGAGGGGCGCAGCGGCGAGACGCCGACGTGGCGGACCGGGCGGATCGTCGCGCTGCGCCGCCGCCCCGATCACCTCGGGTTTCCGAGGAGGCGGATCGGGAAGGCGCCTCGGCGGTGGAGCCGCACCCTGACCACCCTGCACCGAGCGACGCCGGCGGGAACGCCGGCGCGCAGGCGGCCGGCGCGGCGCCCGGTCACCCGTGACGGTCCTGCTCCGCCCGGTGGGTCTGACGCTGGTCGTCGTCGCCCTGGTCGACGTCACCTGGACGACGATCGCCGCCGGCAGCGGTGGCGGTCCCGTCACCCGTCGCCTCGCCTCCTGGGTCTGGCAGGGCCACCTCCGCGCCCACCGACGGTGGCCCTCGCACCGGCGGCTCACCTTCGCCGGCGTGTCGATCGTGCTCATCACGTTCGCGACGTGGGTGGGTCTCGTCCTCCTCGGGTGGGCGCTCGTGCTCGCCTCGGCCGACGGCGCGGTGCGCGACGCCGCGACCGGTCGCCCCGCGGGGCTGGTGGAGCGGCTCTACTTCACGGGCTACACGGTGTTCACCCTGGGCAACGGTGAGCTCCGGCCGGGCACCGGCTGGTGGCAGGTCGCCACCGTGATGGCCACCGCGTCCGGTCTCGTCTTCGTCACCTTGGCCATCACCTACCTCGTCCCCGTCGCGTCGGCGGCCGCCGAGCGCCGCAGCCTGGCCAGCACCGTGGCGTCGCTGGGATCGACCCCCCACGAGATCGTCACCAACGCCTGGACGGGCTCCGGGTTCGGCTCGCTCGACCAGCACCTCGTGTCCCTCACCCCGCTGGTGCACAGCATCCGCCAGCAGCACCTCGCCTACCCGGTGCTCCACTACTTCCACAGCCGCACCGCCGACAGCGCCGCCGCGATCAACGTGGCCAACCTCAGCCAGGCCCTCCACCTGCTCGACCACGGCGTGGCCGCCGACGACCGCCCCGACCGGGCCGCGACCGGGCCCCTCGACCGGGCGATCACCGGCTTCCTCGACACCTTGGGCGCGGCGTTCCTGACGCCGTCGGGCCCACCGCTCCCGCCGCCCGACCTGGCCCCGCTCGTCGCCGCCGGGGTCCCCACCGTGGCCCCCGACCGCTACACCGAGGCCGAGGCGCCCAGCGAGCCCCGACGGGCCCTCCTCGCCGCCCTCCTCGCCGAGGACGGCTGGCCGGCGCCCGAGGAGCCGAGCGCACCGTGACCACGTCGCGCCGCGGCGCGATGGCGCCCCGGCGGTGCGCCCGGTGATCCACGCCGACCGCGTCTTCGTCCTCGCCGGCCTCGCCCTGGTCCTGTTCGGGCTGTCGTCGCGGGTGGTGAAGCGGTACGCCCTGAGCCCGATCCTCCTGGCCCTGGCCGCCGGGGTCGTGGTCGGACCCCACGCCCTCGACCTGCTCGACCCGGCGTCGGTCGTGGTGCGGGGGAAGCTCCTCGAGCAGCTGACCCGCGTCGCCCTCTCCCTGTCGGTGTTCGACATCGCTCTGCGCACCCGACCCGACGACCTCCGCGCCGACCGGCGCCGCCTCGTCGTCTTGCTCGTGGTGGTCATGCCCGCCATGTGGCTGGTCACGAGCGTCGGCGCCAGCCTGCTGGTCGGCCTGCCGGCGTCGGCCGCTCTCATCCTCGGGGCCACCCTGACCCCCACCGACCCCGGCGTGGCCTCGGCCCTCGTCACCGGCGTGACACCCAACCGGTCGCTGCCCCGGCGGGTCCGGATGAGCCTCCAGGTGGAGGCGGGGGCCAACGACGGGCTGGCCCTCCCCTTCGTGCTCCTCGCGGGGCTCTGGGCGACGGCGGACGGCGGCCAGGTGCTCGGCGAGTGGGCGGTCGAGGCCGGCCGCGAGATCGGCATCGCTGTCGTCGTCGGCGCGGCGGTGGGCTACGGGCTGCGGCTGCTCACCGACGTGGCCGGGGTCGAGCGCCTCGCCGAGGAGGACTGGTTCCCCCTGGCCAGCACGGGGGTCGCTCTCACCGTCCTGGGCCTGGCCCACCTGCTCGGTGGGTCCGGCATCTTCGCCGCCTTCGTCGCCGGGCTCTTCTTCAGCGAGGGCCTGCCCGAGGACCTGCGCGAGCCGATCCACACCGTGCACCGCTCGGTGACCAAGGTGGCCCTGACCGTGGTGTTCCTCGCCTTCGGGACGGTGCTCCCGGTCGACGAGTGGTGGCCCGTGCTGGGGGTCGGTGGCGTCGCCTTCGCCCTGTGGACCTTCGTCGTCCGGCGCCTCCCCGTCGCCTTCCCCGCCCTCGTCGTGACCGGGACGGGACCGGTGTCGGCCGCCTTCATCGGCTGGTCGGGGCCGCTGGGGGCGGCGGCGATCTACTACCTGGCCTACGTGGAGCGCTACGCCGTGGCCGACGCCGAGCGGATCTTCGTGGCCGGCTCCCTGGCGGTGGCCGCTTCCGTCCTCGGCCACGCCATCACGTCGATGGCGGCGGTCCGGGCCTACCGCCGGGCCACCGGCCAGGAGGCGCCCGAGGGCGAGCACCTCGAGCTCGAGGGCCCGCTGCCCTGACCGGCCGACGGATCGTGCCAGGCACACGCCGTCGGCCAGGGGGATGACCGGTCACGCCGACCCTCGCCCATCCGCACCGCATCCCGGCACGTCGAGGCGGTCACCGGCGACCTCCTCCGCCGCAGAGGCGCCGGGCCCGAGCGAGGTGCGAGAGTGCGGCATGGATCTGCAGCGATGGGACGTGGGGGCGGTGCGGATCACGCGGGTGGTCGAGGCCGAGACGGCCGGGATCCCGACCGAGCTGTTCTTCCCGGGCGTCACGGCCGCCGAGGTCCAGCGGATCCCGTGGCTCGTCCCCGACTTCGCGGCCGAGGACGGCACCATCGCCTTCGCCGTCCAGGCCTTCGTGGTCGAGGTCGGGGACAGGACGATCGTGGTCGACCCGTGCGTGGGGAACGGCAAGCGCCTCCAGCTCCCCTTCTGGAACGACCAGGACTGGCCCTTCTGGGCCCGGTTCACCGACGCCGGGTTCACCGCCGAGGCCGTCGACCTCGTGGTCCACACCCACCTCCATGCCGACCACATCGGCTGGGACACCCGCCGCGACGGCGACGCGTGGGTCCCGACCTTCACCGCCGCGCGCCACCTCTACGTCGAGGCCGAGCTGGCCCACCGCCGCGCCGCCGACGTCCCGGGCGAGGAGGAGGCCTACGCCGAGTCGATCCAGCCCATCTTCGACGCCGGCCTGGCCGACGTGGTCGAGCCCGACACCGACCTCGGAGACGGCCTGCGCCTCGAGCCGACCGGCGGGCACACACCGGGGCACGTGTCGCTGTGGATCGAGTCCGAGGGCGAGGTCGGCCTGATCACCGGCGACTTCATCCACCACCCGCTCCAGTGCGCCGCCCCCGACACCGCCGAGGTCGCCGACGCCGACGTCGAGGAGGCCCGGGCGACGCGGCACCGCCTCCTGGAGACGGCGGCCACGACCGGCGCCCTGGTCGTCGGGACCCACTTCCCGACCGCCCCGGCCGGACGGGTCCGCTCCGAGGCCGAGACCTTCCGGTTCACCCCGGTCGGTCGCAGCTGACCGTCGACCGGGCGCCGTCTGCAGGCCGCTCCAGGCGACCGATGAGTCGGGGCGGGCCGGTCGGTCCACCCTCGACGCACCCCCGCGCCGAGGAGGCCCCCATGCCGCCGCCCCCGATCGTGTCTCCCGAGGAGTGGCGCGCCGCCCGTGTCGCCCTGCTGGAGGAGGAGAAGGCCCTGACCCGGGCCCGCGACGCCGTCAGCACCAAGCGCCGCCAGCTGCCGATGGTGAGGGTCGAGGCGGACTACCGCTTCACCGGGCCCGAGGGCGAGGTCGGGTTGCTTGACCTCTTCGACGGCCAGCTCCAGCTGATCGTCGTCCACTTCATGTTCGACCCCGAGTGGACCGAGGGCTGCCCCAGCTGCACCGCCGGGGCCGAGGAGATGTCCGACGGCCTGCGCGCCCACCTCGCCACCCGCGACACGCGCCTCGTCGACGTGTCCCGGGCGCCGCTGGAGAGGATCGAGGCCTACAGGGCCGAGAAGGGCTGGACGTTCCCCTGGTACTCGTCGTTCGGGAGCCGGTTCAACTACGACTTCCACGTCACCCTGGACGAGTCCGTGATGCCCGCCGAGTACAACTACCGCTCGCAGGCGGAGTGGGCCGCGCAGGACCCGTCGTGGGCGGGCTGGTCGGGCGAGCAACCGGGGACCAGCTGCTTCCTGCGGGTCGGTGACGACGTGTTCCACACCTACAGCAGCTTCGGTCGCGGCGCCGAGTGGACCGGTGGGTCCTACGCCTACCTCGACCTCACCGCCCTGGGCCGCCAGGAGGACTGGGAGGAGCCGGCGGGACGGAGCGACTCGCTCCGGGGCACCACCCCCGACTTCGCCCGCTGAGTCGGAACACGGATGGTGCCAGGCACCATCCGTGGCCCTAGTCGACGATGCGCTGGAGGAGGACGAGGTCGAGCCAGCGGCCGAACTTCCGACCCACCTCGGGCATGCGCCCGACCTCGGTGAAGCCCAGGGCCCGGTGGAAGGCGATGGAGCCCTCGCTCTCGCTGTCGACCGCGCCCACCACGACGTGCACCGAGCGCCGGCGGGCCTCGTCGACCAGCGCCTCGAGGAGGGCCCGCCCCACGCCCCGGCCGTGCTGGTCACCGTCGACGTGGATCGTGTGCTCGACGGTCTGGCGGTAGCCCGGGAACCGGTCGCCACCCCGGAAGCCCGTCCAGGTGGCGTAGCCCACGACCCGCCCCTCGGCCACCGCGACCAGGACCGGGTTGCCCCTGGCCTCCTGGTCGGCCCACCAGGTGGCCATCTCGTCGTCGTCGGCGAGGTGCTCCCGCCACGCCGTCGCCGTGGTCGGGATGAGGACGTTGAACAGGTGGGTGATGGCCGGCAGGTCCGCCTCGGTGGCGGGCCGCACGTCCACGGCGCGAGCAGGCTCCACCCCTCCATTCTGACGCCCCCACCGGGGCGCCCCGACCGCCGGCGCCACCGGCTCAGCCCGTCCCCACCATGCGACCCACCCGACCATGCGACAGCTGACCAGGAAGACCTGGCTGCCTGTCGCAGGGTGCGCCGCGTCGCAGGTCCACCCCGGTGGTCGCGCGCCGCCATCGACGCGTCGGTCCCGGGACGCGACGTGCCAGGCACGTCGCGTCCCACGGCCTGGCATGCTTCCGTGCGATGGGGAGACGGTGGGTGGCGAGGGTGACGCTGGGCCTGGTCGGTCTGGCGCTGGTCGCGGGCGTCGTCGCGTCGGTCACCGCCGGCTGGCTGGTGCGCGACTACCGGCCCTCGGCGCCGGGAGCCGACCCCGACCTGATCCACCGGGCCGCTCGATCCAGCCTGGCCTGGTCGGACGCCCCCGGCGTGGCCCTGGTCCTGCTCCTCGGGCTCGCCGTGCTGGTGCTCATCGCCGCCCTCGCGGCGATGGTCGGCGAGGGGCGCGGCTGGGCCCGACGGCTCGCGGTGGGGGTCCCGGCCGTGGTCGCCGTGGTCGGGGCGAGCGTCGGTGTCGTGACCGGTCCGATGGTGGCGTGGGACCAGCTGGGCCTGCGCCGGGTGATGGTCGGCGACGACGTCGACGGATGGTGGGCGGCCGGCTTCAGCGACGAGGTGCGGTTCGTCCTCGTCGACGGGGTGGAGGTGTCGCCTGAGACCTACTCGGTCACCCTGGTGGCCCACGTCGTCGCCCCGGCCGCCGCCCTCGTCGCCGTGCTCGTCACGGGGGTCGTCGTCGCCCGGACCCGCCGCCGCCCGGACCCCTCGGGTCCGTTCTGAGCCAGGATGCGGCCACCGGTGGCCGGCCGGTGGCTCAGAACGCCCTCGACCCACACGTGCGACGCCGACGCCAGCACGACCCAGGCCTGCTGTCGCATGCCGCGTGGTGTCGCAGGTTCGACCGGCGTCAACCCGACCGGGGGGTCCAGGAGTCGGCGGCGGCGACGGCGGCGTGGAGGGCGCGGTCGACGGCGGCGTCCTTCTCGGTCAGGTTCGGCCGCTCGTCCTCGGTGCGCTGGGCCACGATGCCGAGGACGCACCCGGCGGCGAAGCCGTAGACGCCGCCCATCTTGAACAGCGTCCCCGCCTCCATCTCGAAGCTGAGGACGCCGAGGGCGGCGTACTCGTCGATCATCCCGTGCAGCCGGCGGAGCAGGTGGGGGTTGGCCGACGACGCCGAGCGCTCCTGGCCCTCGAAGAAGGTGTCGGCCGAGGCCACCGTGCCCACGTGGTGGTCGATCCCGAGCTCGGCCGCGGCCCGGGCGAGGGCCACGGTGAGGAACGGGTCGGCCGCCGCCGGGTAGCGGGGCGGGGCGATGTCGTCGGCCGCGCCCTGGTTGGTGAGGGCGGCGTGGGCCACCACCACCGAGCCGGTGCGGACGTGGTCCTGGATCGACCCGCTGGTGCCGATGCGGATGATCGTCGAGATGCCGGCCTGCACCAGCTCGTTGACCACGATGCTCATCGACGGGGCGCCCATGCCGCTGGTGGCGCACACGACCGGCCGCCCCCCGGGGAGGGTGGCGACGAAGGCGTCGAGCCCCCGGTTGCGGGACAGGGCGCGCCCGTCGGCCAGGTGCTCGGTGGCGATGAGCGCCGACCGTCCGGGGTCGCCGCTGAGCAGGGCGATCTCGGTGCCGGCGGGCAGGTCCGACGGCGCGAACCCGATGTGGTAGAGCCGGTCGTCGTCGGCCATGGGGCGCTCCAGGGTGGTCGGGGCCGCGAACCTACCGGCCGTCCCCGGCGGCCGCCGCCGCTCAGCCCAGCATCGGCCGCGGGTCGAAGGTGACCTGGATGCGGTCGACCCGGCCGTCGGTGACGTGGCTCCAGTTGGCCACGGGCAGGACGGCACCTCCCTTGGTGTGGAGCTCGAACCAGGTCACGGCGTCGTCGCCGTCGACGAAGATCTTGGTGACGGCCACGTCCTCGAGCATCTGGCTCATGCCCTCGATCCCGGTCGCGCAGGCGTCGGCGCCCTCGGCCGTGCCCATGGGGCCGCGGAAGGTGACGTCGTCGGCCAGGTTGGCGCAGAAGGCGGCGAAGTCGCGCTCTCTCCAGGTGCGGAAGTAGGTCTCGACGGCGGTGCGGGTGTCGGTCATGGGGCCTCCTGTCCGCCCGGGCTGATGGGGTACGTCGGACCCTACGCAAGGGGTGTGACAGCCCGAGCGGAGCGAGGTCGCTCAGGGTGGTGGGTGGGGTCGGAGGACGTGTGACAGCCCGAGCGGAGCGAGGTCGCTCAGGGTGGTGGGTGGGGTCGGAGGACAGGCGACGGCGAAGGCCGGTCCCGTTCGGGGTCGGCCCGGGGGCGGCTGCGGCCGATGAGCGGCGCGCTCGTCGAGCGTCGAACCTGTGCGGGCCACCGAGCGGGCGCGAGCAGCGCCCGGCGAGGCCCTCGGCGGTCTCGCCCGTGACGAGAGGAGGCCCCCGATGGGCAAGGTCCTGACCCACATGACCATGTCGCTGGACGGCTACATCGCCCAGCCCGACGGTCAGCCCGCCGAGCTGTTCGACTGGTACAGCGCCGGCGACGTGAGCGTCCCCAACCCCAACGAGGAGGTGACCTTCGCCGTCGACGACGCCAGCGCGGAGGTCCTCCGGGGGCTCACCGAGGAGGTCGGGGCCCTCATCGCCGGACGACGGCTGTTCGACATCGCCGACGGCTGGGGCGACCGGCACCCGGCGGGAGCCCCCGTCGTCGTGGTCACCCACCGCCCGCCGTCGGATGCCGCGGCGCGGTGGCCGACGACGACCTTCGTCGACGGGGTGGAGGCGGCCGTCGCCCGGGCGAGGGAGATCGCGGGGACGAAGGACGTCACCATCGCCAGCGCCAACGTGGCCCAGCAGGCGCTCGACCTCGGCCTGGTGGAAGAGGTGTGCGTCAGCCTCGTCCCGGTCCTGTTCGGCGAGGGGATCCCCCACTTCACCAGGCTGGCGCAGGGGCACCTGCTCCTCGAGGACCCGACCGTGGTCCCGGGCCGGCGGGCCCTGCACCTCCGCTACCCGGTGCAGCGCGGCTGACCGCCCGCCGCCGACGGAGCGACGCACGGACGGTGCCTGGCACCATCCGTGCGCCCGCCGGGGCCGTCAGCGCAGGACCAGGGGGGCGGCGTCGTCGGGGGCCGTCCCGAACACCTCGACAAGGTCGCGTGGGGTGGTGCGCTCGGTGGTGAGGACGGCCCGGTCGATCCGGTCGAGGCGGAACCACCGCCCGGCCCGGCGGCGCCGGCACCAGGCGAGGAGGAACCACTGGTCTCCGTCGAGGGCGTAGGCCTGCGGCTCGACGGGCCGCCGCTCGGTGACCTCCCCGCGGCCGTCGGTGTAGTCGATCACCACCACGACCTGGTCCCGGATGGCCTCGTCGACGACCCGGGCCGCCGGGGGGCGGACGTCGGCGCGCATCGGCCCCGAGCGGTCCTCGGGATCGCGCCCGTCGGGGCGGGTCCGGGTCCAGATGCGCCCACCGAGGGCCTCGGCCGCGGCCCGGTCCTCGGGCCGCATGGCGGCGAGCAGCTTGGCCAGGGCCGACCGGCCGTCGGGGGCGAACGGGAGCGCCGGCCCCATGGCCAGGGCGACGGAGATGGCGATGGCCTCCCGGGACGAGAAGGTCAGCGGTGGGAGGGTGGCGCTCTCGTCGAGGACGTAGCCTCCGCCCGGCCCGGCGGTGGACCAGATGGGCAGGCCCGCCTCCTGGAGGGCGAGCACGTCCCGCTTCACCGTGCGCGTCGCCACCTCGAACCGCTCCGCCAGCGCCGTGCTCGTCCGTCCCGCCGGCCCCGCCCGCCGCAGCTCCTCGGCGATGGCGTAGAGCCTGTCGGTGCGGTTCACGGTGGCTCCGGGAGATCTCCGAGACGGTGACAGGACGGTGTCACCAGCGCCCCCGCAGAGTACGCCCCATGACCACCACCACCCACGCCATCACGCTCCCCGACGGCCGCCACGTGGCCGTCGACGACCACGGTGACGCCGACGGATCCGTCGTCGTCCTGCTGCACTCGTCGCCCGGCTCCCGGGTGCTCGACCCCGACCCGGCGGCCACGGCGGCGGCCGGGATCCGGCTCCTCACCGTCGACCGGCCCGGCTACGGCGGCTCGACCCCGCTCCCGGCCGAGGTCGTGCCCACCATCACCCGGGCGGCCGACGACGTGGCCGCCGTGCTCGACCACCTCGGCGTGGGCGAGGCCGCCGTCGTGGGCTGGTCCCACGGTGGCCGGGTGGCCGCGGCCCTGGCCGCCCGCCACCCCGACCGGGTGCGGGCCCTGGCCCTGGTGGGGACGCCGTCGCCCGAGGACCTGTCGTTCGTCCCGGCCGACCACCAGGCCATGCTCGACGCCCTGCGGCCCGAGCCGCGCACGGCCACGGCCCACCTGGCCGAGATCCTCGGTGCCGCCGTGGGCGACGGCGACGGCATGGCCTTCCTGGCCGGCCCGGCCGACGAGCCGCTGCTGGCCGACGCCGCGGTGCGAGGGCGGGTGCGGGCGATGATGGCCGCGGCGTTCGCCCAGGGGGCGCTCGGGTGCGCCACCGACATCGTCTCGGACCAGATCGCGCCGTGGGGCTTCGACCCCCGGTCGATCGGGGCGCCGGCCCACCTCGTCTACAGCGAGGACGACGTCGTCGCCCCGCACCACGGCGACTGGTGGGCCGACCGGCTGGTCGACGTCACCCGCCACACCACCGACGGCGTCGGCCACCTCCTGGTGATCCCCCTGTGGGCGACCATCCTCGACGCCGTCACCGGGTGAGCGGCCCCCGGCACCGTCGTGACGCGACCAGGGCGCGCCCGCGCCCCCGGGTCGCGCCAGAACAGCAGAGGCGACGAGGCCAGGCGCAGCGCCCGACACCGCCGCGGCGAGGGGCGGCGCACCGGCGGCGCCGAGAGGTCGCGGCGGTTGGCAGGAACCCGGGCGCCGGGCGGGGACGGCGCTGCCACACTGGGCGCTGTGCAGGTGCCGGGTGCCGCGTCGGAGCTGGTCGGGCGCTCGGCCGAGCTGGGCGGGCTGCGGACCGCGTGGGGCCGGGCCGTCGACGGGGTGCCGGGCGTGGTCCTGCTGGGCGGCGACGCCGGCGTGGGCAAGAGCCGTCTGGTCGCCGAGCTGCGGCCGCTGGTCCTCGAGGCGGGCGGGACCTGGCTGCTCGGGGCGACGCCGTCGCGGGGCTCGGGGGCCCAGCCCTTCGCCCCGCTCACCGGCGCCCTGCGGGGCCTGCTGCGGGGCCTCGACGAGGCCGAGCGCGACCGCATCGTGGGCCCGGCCCGCACCGACCTGGCCCGCCTCCTCCCCGAGCTGGGCCCGGCCGGCGGGGCGCCCGCGGTCTTCGACCAGATGACCACCGACCCGGCCCGGCTGTTCGAGCTGGTGATCGGCCTCCTCGACCGGCTGGGCCGGGACCGGCCCGTCGCCCTCGTCCTGGAGGACCTCCACTGGGCCGAGGCGTCCACCCTCGACCTGGTCGACTTCCTGGCCCGCAACCTCGACGGGCTGCGCGTCCTCGTCGTCCTCACCTACCGGACCGACGAGCTGCACCGCACCCACCCCCTCCGTCCGGCGCTGGTCGAGCTCCGGCGGCTGCCGTCGGTCCGGTCGGTCACCGTCGAGCCCCTCGACGCCGACGAGGTCACCCGCCTGGCCACCGCCCTGGCCGGCGCCGAGCTCCAGCCCCGGCTGCTCGAGCGGGTCGTCAGCCGCTCCAGCGGGCTGCCCTTCTTCGTGGAGGAGCTGGTCGCCGCCGGCGTGGAGGCGTGCGACTCCACCGACGTCCCGCCCGGCCTGCAGGACGTCCTCCAGCTGCGCATCGACGCCCTCCCGCCCGAGGTGGGCGAGGTGGCGCGGGCGCTGGGGCCGGGCACGGCGACGGGACCGGTCGACGACGCCCTCCTCCGCCACGTCACCGGGCTCGATGCCGCCGAGCTGGCCGCCCGGGTGCGGGTCGGGCTGGCCCACCAGGTGCTGGTGGCCGACGACCAGGGCGTCGACTTCCGCCACGCCCTCGCCCGCGAGGTCGTCGAGGCCGACCTCCTCCCCGCCGAGCGGACGGCGCTCCACGCCGCCTTCGCCTCCGGCCTGGCCGCCCGGGACCGGGCCGAGCAGGACCCGGCGATCGCCGCCCGCATCGCCCTGCACTGGCGGGAGGCCCACGACGCAGCCCAGGCCCTGCGCTGGTCCGTCGTGGCCGGCGAGGCGGCCCGACGGGCCTACGCCTTCGCCGAGGCGACCGAGCACATGCAGCGGGTGCTCGAGACCTGGGACAGCGTCGACGATCCCGCCGCGGCGGCGGGCCGCACCCGCCTCGACGCCGCCCTCGAGGCCGCCACCGGGCTGGTCCTGGGCAACCGCCTGGCCCGGGCCCAGGCCCTCATCGAGGCCGAGCTGGCCCACGACGACGCCCACCCCGACACGGGGCTGGGCCCCGACGACCGGGCCGAGGGCCGCGCCGCCCTGGTGGCCCTGCTCGGCCGGGTCCTCCGCTCCACCGGCGGGGCGGCGGCGTCGATCGACCTGCTCCGCCAGGCCCTGGCGACGTTCCCCGACCGGCCCAGCCGGAACCGCACCCGGGTCCAGATCGAGCTCTCCCACAGCCTGACCCTCACCGGCGACCCGCACGCCGGGCTGGAGGCGGCCCGGGTCGCCCTGGCCGACGCCGAGGTGGTGGGGCACCGGTCGACCCTCGGCCGGGCCCAGCACGTCTTGGGCCACGACCTGATCCTCACCGGCCTCGATGTCGAGGCCGGCCTGGGCCTGCTGGAGTCGGCCCTGGCCCTGGCCACCGAGACCGGGGACCTCGACTGGGAGAGCCGGGCCTACGTCAACCTCTCCGACGCCCTGCGGCTCCTCGGCCAGTCCGAGCGGGCGCTGGCGCTGGCCCTCGCCGGCCACGAGCGGGCCCTCGAGCGGGGGCTGCGGCGCTTCGGCTTCGCCCGGCTCAACGCAGCCGAGGTCCTCGTCGGGCTGGGGCGGTTGCCCGAGGCCCGGGCGCTGGTCGACCGGCGGGTCGAGGGCGAGGGCCACGTCGCCTGGCTCCACAGCGCCCTCACCACGGCGTGGATCGACCTGCGCCAGGGGCGGGCCGACGCCGTGCCCGCCGTCGTGGAGCGCATCGCCCCGATCATCGACGGCGAGTCCAACCTGCAGTTCGAGGGGGCGTTGACCCGCGTCCGGCTCGAGCACGCCTGGCTCGCCCGGGCCCGCGAGGACCCGGCGCCGGCGGCCGCCGTCGTGCTCGACCGCGGGGCGCACGGGTCCGAGGCCCAGTTCCGCGCCGAGATCCTCACCATCGTGGCCCGCATCCAGGCCGACCACGCCCTCGACCCCGGCCGCCGCGACGCCGACCGGGCCGCGGCTCGCGCCGCCCTGGAGGCGACCGCCGCGCTGGCCCCGTCGATCGAGGGCGCCCACCTCGTGACGCTCCCCCTCCCGCTCGCCGCCGCCCTGCTGGCCGCCGAGGTGGCCCGGGGCCGGGCCCAGGACCCGACCGGCGAGGCCGAACGGTGGGCCGTCGTGGTCGACCGCGCCACCGAGCTCGACCACCGCTGGCACCGGGCCTACGCCTGCTGGCGGCGGGCTGAGGCCCTGGCCGCCGCCGGCGACTCCGCCGAGGCGGGCATCGTCGCCCGGGCCGCCCGCCAGGAGGCCGCCGCCATCGAGGCGACGCCGCTCGTCGCCGAGGTCGACGCCCTGGCCCGCCGGGCCCGCCTGGGGGACCTCCGCCCGGCACCGCCCGGCGGACCGACCACCCGTCCGACCCCGAGCGCGACCGGTGCCCGCCCCCCGACCGGCGGGGGAGGCGGGGAGGCCCCGAGCGACCCGGGCGCCGCCTACGGCGACCTCGGGCTCACCGCCCGGGAGGCCGAGGTCCTGGCCCTCCTGGCCGAGGGCCGGACCAACGGTGAGATCGGCGAGGCCCTCTTCATCAGCGCCCGCACCGCCGGGGTCCACGTCAGCAACATCCTGGCCAAGCTCGGCGTCCGCTCCCGCACCCAGGCCGCCGCCGTCGCCCACCGCGCCGGGGTCGCGCCGTAGAGGGTCCGGGCGTCGAGGGGTAGGGTCGGTCCACAACCGAATCGGGGAGCTCGTGGCCACGGGCTGAGAGGACGGCAGGACCCGCCGTCGACCCGCACACCTGACCTGGGCAATGCCAGCGGAGGAAATCTCGTGTCCCACCAGACCACCGTCCCGTCCCGTCGTCGCCGCGCCCGCGCGGCCGCCGTGGCCGTCCCCCTCGCCCTCCTCGTGGGGCTGACGGCGTGCACCGACGACCCCGAGTCCACCAGCGCCGGGGAGTCGGGCACGACCGAGCCCGCCGCCGATGCCTGCCGGCCCGAGGAGCTCCCCGAGCCCATCGACCCGGAGGAGGCGGCGGAGGCCGACGTCGACGGCACCACCGTCACCCTTGCCACCCACGACTCCTTCGCCGTCTCCGACGGCATCTTCGACACCTTCACCGAGGAGACGGGCGTCGAGGTCGAGGTGGTCAGCGCCGGCGACGCCGGGACCATGGTCAGCCAGGCGATCCTCACCGCCGGCGACCCGGTGGCCGACGTCATGTTCGGCATCGACACCACGTTCCTGTGCCGGGGCACCGAGGCCGGGCTGTTCGTCCCCTACCGGCCCGCGGCCCTCGACGAGGTGGCCGAGGAGCACCAGATCGCCGTCGACGACCTGGCCACGCCGATCGATGTCGGCGACGTGTGCCTCAACTACTCGAAGACCGCGTTCCCGGACGAGGCCGACGCGCCGCAGTCCCTCGACGACCTCACCGACCCGGCCTTCGCCGATGCCTTCGTCACCGAGAACCCGGAGACCTCGTCGCCCGGGCTCGCCTTCCTCCTCGCCACCATCGCCGAGTACGGGGCCGACGGCTGGGAGGGCTGGTGGGCCGACGTGCGGGAGAACGGCGTCGAGGTCACCTCGGGCTGGGAGGAGGCCTACAACGACAGCTTCGGGGCCGGCTCGGGCGAGCGCTCGATCGTGACCTCCTACGCGTCGAGCCCGGTGGCCGACGTCGTCTACTCCGACCCGCCCCGCGACGAGCCCGCCATCGGCGTGGTCGCCGAGTCCTGCTTCCGCCAGGTCGAGCTGGCCGGCGTGCTGCGCGGCACCGAGCACCCCGAGGCCGCCGCCCTGCTCGTCGACTTCCTCCTCTCACCCACCTTCCAGGAGGACATCCCGCTCACCATGTTCGTCGAGCCGGTGCACCCCGACGCCGAGCTGCCCGAGGAGTACGTCGCCCACCGCACGGTGATCGAGGACCGGCTCACCCTGACCCCCGCCGAGATCGAGGCCGGGCGCGACGAGTGGACCGAGCGCTGGACCGAGATCGTCCTCCGGTGACCCCCACCCACCGTTCCCGGCACCGAAGAGCACCGCGGGCGCGCTTGGGTGCCGGGAAGGGGGTGACGACCGTGCGCCGCCGGCTGCTGTGGGCGCTGGTCGCCGTGGGGCCGGTGGCGTTCCTCGCCGTGTTCTTCGCCTACCCCGTCGCCACGATCCTGGAGCGGGGGCTGACCGAGGGCTCGGCGCTCGACGTGGTGCGGCGGCGCTCGACGGGCCGGCTGGTCACCTTCACCGTGGCCCAGGCGGCGGCGTCGGCGGCGCTGAGCCTGGTCGTCGGCCTGCCGGCGGCCTGGGCCGTGGCCCGGGTCGACCTGCCCGGCCGCCGGCTGGTGCGGGCCCTGCTCGTCGTTCCCTTCGTCCTCCCGACGCTCGTGGTGGGCGCGGCCCTCCAGGCGACGTTCGAGCGCGTCGGGGTCGACGGCAGCGACGGGTTCCACCTCGAGCGGACCGTCGCCGCCGTATTGCTGGCGCACATGGTCCTCAACGTCGCCGTCGTGGTGCGGGTCGTCGGGTCCCACTGGGCCCTGCTCGACCCGAGGACCGAGGAGGCGGCGCGGGTGCTGGGCGCGTCCCGCCTGCGGGTCCTGCGGGAGGTCACCCTGCCCCGGCTCGGCCCGGCGATCTGGAGCGCGGCCGGCATCGTCTTCCTGTTCTGCTTCACCTCGTTCGGGGTGATCCTCACCGTCGGCGGGCCCGGCCGGCCCACCGTCGAGACCGAGATCTGGCGCTACGCCACCCAGCGCACCGACCTGGCGACGGCCACCGCCCTGGCGCTGCTCCAGATGCTCGTCGTCGTCGCCCTCGTCGCCACCGTGGGCGTGGCCGAGCGCCGGGCCGCGGCGGGCGCGGTGGTGCGCAACCCGGTGCCGCCCCGGCCGTTGGCCACCGCCCGGCTGCGGCTCGCGGTGGCCGCCGCCCTGGCCCCCGCCGCCCTCCTCGTGGTGGTGCCCGTGGGGGTCCTCGTCGAGCGCTCGCTGGCCGTGGGCGACGGCTACGGCGTGGGCCACTTCCGGGCCCTGGCCACCGACGGCGACACCGGCCTGTCCGTCGCCCCGCTGGAGGCGGTGCGGACGTCGCTGACCTACGCGGTGGCGGCCACCCTGATCGCCGTCGTGGTCGGCGGGCTGGCCGCGGTGGTGGTGGCCCACGCCGGGCGGGTGTCGTCGCGTGCTGTCGACGTCGCCCTCATGGTCCCGCTGGGCACCAGCGCCGTCACCCTCGGCTTCGGGCTCCTCATCGCCCTCGACGCACCGCCGCTCGACCTGCGCTCGTCGGCCGCCATCGTCCCCATCGCCCAGGCCCTGGTGGGCCTGCCGTTCGTGGTGCGGTCGCTGGTGCCGGCCCTGCGGGCCGTCGACCCCCGGACGCGGGAGGCGGCCACCGTCCTGGGCGCCTCGCCCTGGCGGGCCCGGTGGGAGGTCGACGTGCCGCTGGTGGCCCGGACCCTGCTCGTCGGGGCCGCCTTCGCCTTCGCCGTGTCGCTGGGGGAGTTCGGGGCCACGTCGTTCCTCGCCCGCCCCGACGCCCCCACCGTCCCCACGGCCATGTTCCGCCTCCTCGGCCAGCCCGGCGCCGCCCTGCGGGGCCAGGCCATGGCCCTCGGCGTCGTGCTCGCCGCCCTCACCGTCGCCAGCGTCCTCGTCATCGAGCGCCTCCGTCCCAGGGACGCCCTCGGATGGTGATCCCGCACCCCACCCGGACCCGTGATCAGATCCCCCCCGTGGAGGACGCACCCGATCCCCGGTCCGCCGGGGGGTTGGCGGTCGAGGGGCTCGTGGTGCGGTTCGGGGCGACGACCGCAGTCGCCGGGGTCGACCTGGCGGTGGCGCCGGGCGAGGTCGTCGCCCTGCTGGGCCCGAGCGGGTGCGGCAAGAGCACCCTGCTCCGGGCGGTGGCCGGGCTGGAGGCGCCGGCGGCGGGCACCGTCCGCTGGGACGGGGTCGACATCACCCGCCTCACGCCCGACCGGCGCGGCTTCGGCCTCATGTTCCAGGACCACGCCCTGTTCCCGCACCGCACCGTCGGCCAGAACGTGGCCTTCGGGTTGCGCATGGCCGGGCGCAGCCGGGCCGAGCAGGCTGCCGGCGTCGACGCCGCCCTGGCCCGGGTCGGGCTGGCCGGGTTCGCCGACCGCACCGTCGACACCCTCTCCGGCGGCGAGGCCCAGCGCGTCGCCCTGGCCCGGGCCCTGGCCCCCGAGCCCCGGCTGCTGATGCTCGACGAGCCGCTCGGCTCGCTCGACCGGGTGCTGCGCGACGAGCTGGCCGTCGAGCTGCGCCGGGTCCTGGGCGAGCTGGGCCTGGCCGCCGTCCACGTCACCCACGACCAGGAGGAGGCCTACGCCGTCGCCGACCGGATCGTGGTCATGCGGGCCGGGGCCATCGTCCGCGACGGGCCGGCCGCCGCCGTGTGGCGCGACCCCGGCTCGGCGTTCGTGGCCCGGTTCCTCGGCCACGCCGACGTCCTCGACGCCGACGACGCCCGCCGCCTCGGCCTCCCCGCCGAGGCCTGCGTCGTCCAGGAGGCGGCCCTCACCCTTTTCGGTCGACCCTCATCCCCCGTGGAGGGGGACGGGGACGGACAGGACGGGCTCGGCGGCGGGGTCGGGCTCATCGCCCACCGGGCCCAGGTCCTCGACGTGCGCTTCCGGGGCGCCACGTCGCGGGTGGTGCTCGACGTCGACGGCGTCGTCTTGTCCCTCCACACCAGCACCCCGCCGGCGGTCGGCGCCGAGGTCGAGGTCACCGTCGACCCGGCCCACGTCCGCCCCGTCACCCCCGACGGGGCAGGCTGAAGGGATCGACCCGACCGCTGACGCCTCGCTCCGGCCCCCACCCGCGCCGGGCACGGTGGCCACGACCAAGGTGCGCGGCCGCATGTCGGCGGCCAAGGTCCGGGTGCTGGCCGAGCTCGGCCCCCGCTACGCCGTCGACCTCGACCCGGGGCGTCCGCTCGGCGAGCGGCTGGGTGAGGCGTTCGGCCGCTCCGCCGATCGGATGCTCGACGTCGGCATCGGGAACGGCGAGGCCACCGTCGCCTGGGCCGCCGCCCACCCCGACCGCGACGTGCTGGCCGTCGAGCTGCACCGCCCCAGCGCGGCGGCCACCCTGCTCGCCGTGGAGGAGGCCGGGCTGACCAACGTCCGGCTGGCCGAGGCCGACGTCCGCAGCCTCCTGGCCGAGGCCGCACCGGGCGACGTGCACGACGTCCGCATCCTGTTCCCCGACCCGTGGCCCAAGCGCCGCCACCACCACCGGCGCCTGGTCGATCCCGTGCTCGTGGCCACGGTCGCCGGCGTCCTGCCGCCCGGCGGCACCCTCCACGTCGCCACCGACTGGGAGGGCTACGCGGCCCAGGTCGTGGCCGCCGTCGAGGCCGACGGCCGCTTCGCCATCGATCCGACCGCCGAGCGCCCCGACCGCCCGGTCACCACCTACGAGGCCCTGGGCCGGGCCGCCGGCCGCACGATCCACGACGTCTGCGCCACCCGCCGCTGACCGCCGGCACGGAGTGGGTCTGACCCACTCCGTGCTCAGGGGGCGCGGACGGGCTCGTCGGCGGGGGTGGGGTCCGACGGCCGCTCGGCCAGGGTGGTGAGGCCGACGCCGACGACGAGGACGGCGGCGCCGAGCAGCACCAGCCCGCCGGGGACCTCGTCGTAGAGGGCGGCGGCCCCGGCGCTGGCCAGCACCGGCTCGAGGAGGATGGCCACCGAGACGAGGGTGGGGCTGATCCACTGGGTCGACCACGTCAGCGACGAGTGGCCCACCAGCTGGGACACGACGCACAGGGCGACGACGGCCACCCAGAACCGGAGCGGGAACGGCCCCTCGCCCGGCGCCGTGGCCACGACGAGGGGGACGAGGGCCACGGCGCCCACGGTGGTCACCACCGTGGTCCACCGCCAGATCCCGAGACCCCGGGCCTGCACCTCCTGGCCGAGCAGGAGGTGGGCCGAGTAGGTCACGGCCGCGGCCAGGGCCAGCACGTTGCCGAGCAGCGGGTTCGACCCGGCGTCGAGCCCGTCGACGTCGCCCAGGGCGACCAGCGCCCCGCCGCCGATGGCGATGGCGATCCCGACACCGGTCCGGGCCGACGGCCGCTGGCCCCGCGCCGCCCACACCAGGAGCACGACCCACACCGGGACGGTGGTGACGATCGTGGTGCTGGCCGCGATCGAGGTGAAGGCCAGCGACGGCAGCCACGTCCCGAAGTGGAGCCCGAGCAGCACGCCACCGGCGACGGCTCGGCCCCCGGTGCCGGGCGGGAGCAGGCGGGTGACGGCCGGGGCGTCGCCGCGGGTCCGCCACGCCGGGAGCGTCAGCGCCGCGGCCAGGGCCAGGCGGGAGAGGGCGATGAGCAGGCCCCGACCGGTCGACCCGCCGCCGGTGGCGTCGTAGGCCTCGCGGGTGATGAGGGCCGAGGCCGAGACGGCGACGATGCCGACGGCGAGCACGCCGACGACGACCACCCGTGACGGGCGGGCGGTGGCACGGGCCGCGTCCCGAGCCGCCTCCGACGCCGCCACCTCGTCAGCCGGCGCGGTGGCGGGCCACAGCGGCGTCGTGGGCGCCCTGGGCCCGCACCGTGAGCTCGGCCCGCGCCTCGCGGGCCCGCCGGGCGGCGTCCTCGCCCGCGGCCCGGTGGCCCTGGAAGTGGGGCATGACCCGCTGGGCCAGCAGCTCGTGGCTGCGCAGCGTCGCCTGCGGGTTCGCCCACTCGTGGAGGAAGGCCAGGTAGGTGCCGAACCCGCCGGCCCGGGCTCGCAGCCGCTCGATCTGCTCGATGGCGTCGTCGGGCGTGCCGATGGCGCCGAGACCCGACTCCCGGATGTAGTCGACCATCTCGCCCACGCTCGACGCCGTGCCCAGGTCGACCTGCGGGACGGCCACGATCGACTGGTAGTAGCGGAACCACGACTCGATCCCGTGGGCGACGTCGCGCTCGGCCTGGGCGCGGGTCTCGGCGATGTGGAGGAGCCCGGCGAGCCGCCATCGCTGCCGGTCCACCGCGGCACCGGACACGGCGGCGGCGGACTCGACGACCGACCAGTGCGACGCCAGCGCCTCGAACCCGGCCGGCTGGGTGGCGCCGATGGAGAGCATGCCGAGGCCGTGGGTGCCGGCCAGGGCGGCGCCGGTGGGGGAGGCGACGACCGAGACGCACACCTCCAGGTCCGGCGAGTAGGGCTGGAGGTGGAGGCGGGCGTCGCGCAGCCGCCACACGGGGGTGTCGCTGGTGACGGCCTCGCCCCGCAGGAGGGCGGTGATGCAGCGCACGCCCTCGGCCAGCAGCTCGCGGGTGTCCTCGGGGGCGACGCCGACCATCAGCCCGTCGGTGGGGATGCCGCCGGGGCCGAGGCCGAGCATCACCCGTCCCCGGGTGAGGTGGTCGAGCAGGACGATCCGCTCCGCCACCCACAGGGGGTTGTGGTACGCGACGGCGACCACGCCGGTGCCGAGCCGGGCGTGGCGGGTGCGCTCGGCGGCGGCGGCGAGGAACACCTCGGGGCTGCCGATGATCTCGACGCCGCCGGAGTGGTGCTCGCCGACCCACAGCTCGTCGTAGCCGAAGCCGTCGAGCGCCTGGAGCAGCCCGAGGTCGCGGTGGAGGGCGAGCGTCGGGTTCTCGCCCACGGTGTGGTGGGGGCCGAGGAAGGCGCCGAACCGCAACCGCTCGCTCATGTCTCGACGTCTCCTGTGGTCGGGCTCGCAGCCGCCGGGGCGGAACCGGATGGTGGAAGACCACGGATGGTGCCAGGCACCATCCGTGCGGGTGGCTCCGACGGCGTCCGGACGCTACTGGCCGAGCCCGTCGGGGCGGATCGGCTCGGGCGGGGAGGCCATCCCCAACGAGGCGGCGATGCCCTCGCCCTCGGCGGTGAGGGCGACGGCCCGGGCCTCGTCGGCGGTGTCGCCCCGCCAGCGCAGGACCCGGGCCAGCTCGAGGGCCGAGCGGGCGACCCACGGGCGCAGCCCGAGGCGGCGGTGGCCGTCGAGGGCCCGGTCGAGCACGGCCACGGCGGCGTCGAGGTCGCCGGCGGTGGCCAGGACCAGCCCCCGCACCCGACCGACGAGCCCGGCGGCGACCAGCCCGCCCATGCACAGCATGCGCTCCTCCCGCCCGGCCAGCAGGTCGGCGACGAGGGCCGCGGTGGGCGCGTCGCCGAGCATGTGGGCCGTCTCGCCGTACCAGCCGACGGTCATGGCCCACAGGTGGTCGCGGGGGACGTCGGCCAGGCCGACCTCGGCGTGGGGGCGGAGGCAGGCGGCGGCGCCCTCGGGGTCGCCGCTCATGACCCGGCTGAACCCGGCGGCGGCGTCGTAGATCGGGCGGGGGGCGATCCCCTCCACCGGCCGCAGGCGGGCGACGCTGCGCTCGAGCAAACCGAGGTCGCGCTCGAGCACGATCCGCGACGACATCTCGACGTAGAGGGGCATGGTGCCGTGGGCCTCGCCGACCCGGGCGATGGTCGCGGCGAGGACCTCGTCGGCCTCGGCGTAGCGGCCCGTGAGCAGCAGCCCCGACGCCCCCGACATGTCGCACAGCCAGTCCCAGCGGGCCTGGTGGAGCGGCCGGCACAGGTCGTCGGCCTCGGCCAGGACGGCGTCGTAGCGGTCGAGGGCGGCCGCCTCCATCAGGTCGGAGAGGTGGGCCAGCCGGGCGACGATCCGGTACAGCAGCTCGCCGCCGGCGTCGGCCTCCCGCACGGCCGCGGCGCCGACGGCGACGCGCTCGTCGATGTCGGCCTCCGGGCACCACAGGGCCATGCGCCGGGCGATGAGGGCGGCCGACCGGTAGGTGGGGTCGGCGAGCTCCTCGGAGGCGGCGACGGCCTGCTTGCTCAGGGTGACGGCCCGCTCGATGTCGTCGTCGTAGACCGCCACCGCCAGGTGGGCCAGGAACCGGGTGCGGAGGGCGGCGGGCGCGACGCCGGCGGCGGGCCCGTCGGTCGCCGGCTCGTCCACCCCGTCGAGCAGGGCGAGGGCGGTCTCCAGCCACTCGACCCGCTCGTGATCGACGACCTGCAGGTCCATGGGCACGCCCACGCCGGATCCGGCGCCGAGGCCGGTGGCGGCCAGGCCCAGCCGGGCCCCGTCGCCCTGGGCCCGGGCGGCGTCGGCGGCCCAGCGGTAGACCTGGCGGGCCCCCTCGGCGTCGCCCAGCGCGGTGCGGACCTCGGCCAGGGTGAGGAGGACGTCGGTGGCCTCGGGCGAGGCTGCGGCCAGGTCGACCCGGTCGAGGGCGAGGCGGCAGTCGAGCTCGGCCTCGTCGTAGGCGGCGACGGCGAGGGCCCGCCGGGCGGCGGCGTGGAGGGCCAGGACGGTGCAGACGGTCTCGGCCAGGTCGCCGGCGGCGACGAGGTGGTGGGCCCGCTCGGCCAGCAGGTCGTCGGGCGGACCAAGGGCGGCGATGGCGTCGGCGGCGGCGAGGTGCAGGTGGCCCCGGCGCAGCGCGGTCATGCCCTCGAGCAGCCCGTCGCGGATGAGGGCGTGGGCGAAGGCGAAGCGGCCGACGGGCGGGGCGTCCTCGACAACCAGGTGGGCCTCGACGGCGGCGTCGATGGCGTCGAGGAGGTCGGGCACCTCGCGGTCGAGGATGGTGGCGAGGAGGTCGGTCGGGAACGAGCGGCCCAGCACCGCCGCCGAGGCCAGGATCCGGCGGTGCTCGGGGTCGAGGTCGGCGAGGCGGGTCTCGACCACGTCGACCACGGCGACGGGCAGGCGGTCGGCCGGGGCGGTGGACGACAGCCGGTGGGCGACGAGCTCCTCGACGAAGAAGGGGTTGCCCTCGGTGCGCTCGTGGAGGTCGTCGTCGAGCTCGTCGCGCCGGTCGCCGGCGAGACCGGCGACGAGGGCGGCGGTGGCGGCGTCGTCCAGGCCGGCCAGGGGGAGCTGCTCGACCAGGCGCAGGCGGCGCAGGTCGGCCAGGGCCCGGGCCGAGGGGTGGGGGAGGGTCGTCTCGGCCGTGCGGTAGGTGACGGCCAGGCGGACGTGGGCCAGCTCGGTCGCCCGGGCCAGGTGCACCAGCAGGGCGCACGACGCCGGGTCGGCCCACTGCAGGTCGTCGATGACCACCAGCGTCGGCGTGCCCTCGGTGGTCCGGGCGAGGAGGTCGGTGACGGCGTCGAAGAGCGGGCCCCGGTCGTCGCCGGTGCCGCCGGTGGGCACCGGCTCGCCGGCGGGCACGACCTCGGGCAGCAGCCGGGCCAGGGCGGCGGCACCGGGGCCGGCCGGGCCGGTGCCGGCGGCCCGCCGCCCGAGCGGGCGGAGGGCCTCGACGAAGGGGCGGTAGGCCGAGGCGGTGTCGGCGGTGCACGCGCCCCACAGCACGATCCCGCCCCGGCGGTGCACGCGGGCGGCGACCTCGGCCACCAGGCGGGTCTTGCCGATGCCGGCGTCGCCGCTGACGGCCAGCACGCGCCGGCCCCGGTCCCGGTCGGCCCAGGCGACCTCGAGCCGGTCGAGCTCGGACTCCCGGCCGACGAACGGGCTGTCGGCCCGGCGGGTCGTGGCCACCGCGGTGGGGAGGTCGACGGGCTCGATGGCCGCCGTCGGCGGGCGGGTCGGGACGGGCGTGGGCGGCGCCTGCGGGGGCGGGGCGGCGTCGAGCTCCTGGCGCAGCACCGCCCCCTCGAGCGCGGCCAGCTCGGCCGACGGGCTGATGCCCAGCTCCTCGAGCAGGGCGGTGCGGGTCCGCTCGAAGGCGCGCAGGGCGTCGGCCTGGCGGCCCGAGCGGTAGAGGGCGACGACGAGCTTGGCCGTCAGCCCCTCCCGCAGCGGGTGGGCGGCGACGAGGGCCTCGATCTCGGGGACGAGCTCGGCGTGGCGGCCGAGGGCCAGCCCGGCGTCGATGCGCTCCTCCTCGGCGCCGACCCGCAGCTCGTCGAGTCGGGCCGCGGCGGCGCGGGCGAAGGGCTCGCTGGCCACGTCGGCGAGGGCCGGTCCCCGCCACAGGGCGAGGGCGTCGGCCAGCAGGTCGTGGGCCGCGGCCGGGTCCGCCCGGCGGGCCTCGGCGACCATCTGCTCGAACCGGACGGTGTCGACGGCGTCGGGCGGGACGACGAGGACGTAGCCGTCGCCCCGGCGGTCGAGGACGGGCTGGTCGCGCTCGCGGTCGCCGAGGGCCCGGCGCAGCGTCGACACGTACGACTGGAGGGTGCCGAGGGCGCTGTCGGGCGGGGTGTCGCCCCACAGGGCGGTGACGAGGGCGTCGGTGCCGACGACCCGCCCGGGCTGGAGGGCCAGGGCGACGAGGAGGTTGCGGGGGAGCCGGGCCCGCAGGCCGAGCGGCTCGCCGGCCACGTCGACCTCGACCGGACCCAGCAGGCGCACCGTGATCGGAGGTCCCCCCACGGACGCCGACCGTACCGCCCCGGCCGGGATCGCCGGTCTCGCGGCGGGCCGGGGTGGTGGTGTCGGCCGGGGGGTCGACGGGGCGGCCGGTCGGTGGCGCGGTCGGTGCCCGGCACCCCGGAGGGGTGTCACGGGGCCGGGGCGGGGCCGCTCCACGGCTCGCGCCCGAGCGGGCCGGTGAGGGCGGCGAGCGGGAGGGCGGTCGCGGGGCGGCGGGCCTCGGCCGCCTCGGTCAGGTCGAGGACCCGCCCGATCGAGCGGCCCCGGGCCACCGGCCCGAGGGGCGAGGCCAGGACGCGCAGGTCGAGCGCCGCGGTCCGCTCCGCCTCGCCGGCGAGGAGCGGTCGGGGGCGGCCGGCGAGGGCGGCGACGAGGGTGGCGTCGTCGAGGACGGCCACGTCGGTGGCCGGGCGGGGGAGCGGTCCGCCGACCAGGTCGGTCCACAGCAGCCGCCGGTGGCGCACCTCCACGACCAGCTGGCCCGGCGGCACCGCCGGGAGCGGCGCCGGCGCGGACGGCCCGCCCGTCGTGCTCGGCGCAGGGGCGGGCGGGGCACCGGGGCCGGGGTCCTCGTGGACGTGGACGACGGTCCCGTCGCCGAGGTCGAGCGTGGCGCAGCCCCGGCCCGGGACGACCACGGTGGCCCGGGGGGCGAGCGTCTGGAGGGCGGGCACGCACCCGGCGCGCACCGGGTCGAGGGCGGAGGCCACGATCCAGCGCACCTCGCCCGGGTCGACGAGGGCCAAGACGGCGGCGAGCCAGTCGTCGGCGAGGGGGGCGGGGGCGGTGTCGACCACCGCGCACGACCGGCCCCGCACCACGAGGCTCCCGAGGGCCAGGCCGCCGGCGCGTCCGGGGGACGACCACCACCCCGGCACCACGTAGGTGTCCGGGGCGATGGCCAGGACCTCCCCGACCGTGCTCCTCGTCCCTTCGTCCTGGTCCCGGGGCGAACGGGTCAGGTCGGGCTGCGGGAGGAGCACGGTCGGGGGGTCGTCGTCGTCGGGGCTGGGACTACTCGACGACGAGGTCGGCGTGCATGCCGTGCACGAAGTGGGGCGGGCCGGCGTCGGGGTCCTCGGCGGGCGGGCCGGCCTCGGGGTCAGCAGCCTGGGCCTCGAGCTCGGCCGGGTCGGCGCCGGTCGGGATCGAGCAGAACAGGACGTAGCGGCCGGGCTCGGTCAGGGTGCCGTCGCCGACGGCGGCCGTCTGCTCGCCGCCGTCGGGGCCGGCCAGCAAGACGGTGGCGGGCGGGCCGGCGAAGAGCGCCATCAGCTCGTCCTCGGGGAGCTCGACGAGCTCGTCGGAGGTGCGCTCCTCGTCGTCGGGGAGGCGGAAGGCGATCAGCTCGTGGAACTCCTCGGTCGAGGTGTTCTCGACGGCGAGCTGGGTCCCGGCCGGCACCGACTCGGGGAGGTTCTCGAAGGCGTAGTCGACCAGCTCGACGGTGAGGACGCCGTCCTCGACCTCGGTGGTGGCGTCGTCGAGGGGCGCCTCCTCGGTGGTCTCGGTGGACTCCTCGGTGGTCTCCGCCGCGGTGTCGTCGCTGGCGGTGCTGTCGTCGTCGTCACCGCAGGCGGTGAGGAGGAGGCCGGCGCTGAGGACGGTCGCCAGGGCGACGCGCCCGGCGGTGCGGGTCCGGGACTTCTTCATGGGTGCTCCTGGGTGGTGCGGCGACCGGGTGGCGGCCGTGAGAGTGAGGGGGGCGACCGGCAGGGGGATGCCGGCCGCCCCGGTGGGATGGCGCCACCCTCGCCGGGCCCCCTTGTGGCGGCCTTGTGCCCCGCTTGAGCGCCCGCGCCGCCTCCGAGACGAGCCGGCGGCGCCGGGCCTGTACCATCGGCGGTCACGGAGAGGTGCCGGAGTCAGGCTGATCGGGCCTCCCTGCTAAGGAGGTGTGGGGTCACACCCACCGTGGGTTCAAATCCCACCCTCTCCGCTGCGGCATCCCAGATCTGTGAGCCGGGCTCCACCCCGGCGATCCGGTCTGGGATGCTGCGCGCCCGGCCCCACCACGGCGTGCAGCACGGATGGTGCCAGGCACCATCCGTGCGCCCCGCCGTCAGCCGCCGAGGTGGCGGAGAAGGTCCCCGGCGGGGACGAGCAGGAACCGGCCGTCCTCGTCGACGTCGGTGGCGAGGGCCCGGAGGGCGGGCGACGGCGGGCCCCGCAGGATGACCAGCACCGGCAGGTCCGGGGGCAGCCGGCGCAGGGAGGCGACGTCGTCGGCGGTCACCGCCCGGCCGTGCACGATGTGGTGCACCCAGGGCAGCTCGCCCGACGAGCCCCGCACCGCCACGACGACCTGGGTCGGCCGGTCCGGCCGGTCGACCTGCTCGAGCACGGGGATCACGTCGAGGCCCTCGCGGATGCGGGTCTCGGCGCCGCTCTGGCGCCCGTACCCGGCGACCGCCAGGGCCACGACGACGACCCCGACGACCCCGGTCCGGATCCCGTCGGGGAGGCGGGCCAGCGGTGATCGGTCGTCGGCCGTCAGCACCTGGACCACGGCGGCGGCGCCGGCGCCGACGAGGGCGACGCCCCAGTAGGTCCAGTAGTCGTGCACGGCGGCCCCGTTGCGGAACAGCAGCGTGTAGCCCACGACCGTCACCACGAGGACGGCGAGGACGGGACGCAGGCCGGCCGGCCGCCACCACCGCGTCCCGTCGGCCCGCCCGGGGCCGGCGACCAGCCCGAGGGCCACGGCCACGGCGATGGCCGCCAGCACCGGGGCCGGCCCGTAGAGGTCGTCGAGGTGGCGTCCGAGGCGGTCGAGCCAGCCGGCGGCGGCGTCCGACCGACGCACGCCGCTGCGGAAACCGGCCTGGTCGATCAGCGGCCGCAGCCCGCCGTGCACCCAGGCCGCCCAGCCCAGGGTCACGGCCGCGCCGGCGGCGATCCCCGCCCCGAGGGCGACCGCACCACGCCGGGGTGACGGGCCCTCCCCCGGGGCGGCGAGGAGGCAGGTGGCGCCGCCGAGGCCGGCGGCGAGGGCGGACTGCCAGCCGGCCAGGGCGGCCACGGCCCCGATCGCCACGAGGGCCGGCGTCGGGGGCGGGCGGCGCTGCCACACCCGTTGGGCGGCGGCGAGGGCCAGCAGCCCGAACGGCAGCGAGACGACCGGGGTGTCGAGCATGGCCCCGTAGGTGAGGAACATCCCGCTGGTCCCGGCGAGGGCCACGCCGGCGGCGGTGGCGGCGGGTCGGAGCCCGGCGTCGTGCAGCAGCAGGGCCAGGACGGCGAGGGCCAGCAGACCGGCCAGCAGCGCCGGCGCCCGGACGGCGGCGGGCTCGTCGCCCGAGACGGCGCTGCCGATCGCCGCGCTCCAGACCGTGAGCGGCGGGTGGTTGGCGTAGCGGTCGCCCTCGGGGCGGACGCCGCCGAGCCGGCTGTCGAGGGGGTCGTCGGCCAGGGCCCGGGCGCCGAGGCCCCACGCCGCCCCGTTGAACCCGTCGAGGGAGTAGCCGAAGTCGTCGGTCGCCCACGGCGCCACCGCCACGAGGAAGGCCACGGCGACGACGGCGACGGTGGCCACGAGGGCGACCAGACCGCGGCGGGATCGGGTCGCGGTGGCCTCCACCGGCGCCGAACCTACTGCCCCCGGCCGGCGCCGAGACCCGTCGACGGCGGTGCCGCGGGCGGCTCCAGCGAACCACAACCGATCTCCAAGGGGTCGGTGGGACAACAGGGTCGTCCTACGGAGGTCCCGTGCCCACCACCACGTCGCCCTGGGCGAGCCCGTCGAGCCCGGCGGGACGCCGCCTGCTGCTCACCGAGCCCGCCACCCTCGATGCCGTCCCGGTGCTGGACGACGCCACCTTCGCGGCCCTGGCCCAGACCGCCGCCGAGCCGCTCCCGGCGAGCTCGGCCGCGACCCCCGCCAGCCCCGCGGCGACCCCGTCGTCGCCCGGGGTCGCCCGTCGGACGGCGATTCGCTGGCGATTCGACGTCCGACGTCCACCTGTCTCCCCGCCCCGGTGCGCCGTCGCCGCGGCCCGGGCCCGGTCCTCGCAGCGCCTCGACAGGCGCGTCGCCCGGCGTCTCGCCCTCGGCGCCGCCGCGGCGGTCGCCCTCCTGGTCCTCGTCGCCCCGGCCATGGCGGCCGGGCCCGGCGGTGCCGCCCGGTCGGAGGGCGTCGCCGTCGCCCCGCTCGGCCTGGGCCGGGTGGTGGGCCAGGCCGTGGCCAGCACGCACCCGGTCGCCGAGGGGGGAGCGCCGCCCCCGGCCGACGCCGGCGACGTCGTCGTCGCCCTCGTCCAGCCCACCGAGACCCTGCGGGCGACGCCGGCCGTGCGGGCGCCGGCGGCGGACCTGGGCGCCCGGCTCGGCGCCGCCGTCGTCCTCGCCGCCGGCTGAGGTCACCCCGACCGAGCGGCGAGGGCACCGCCGGGCGCGGTGTGTGACGCCGAGGTGACGACGATGTCGCTTGCGGGACGGCGGCCTCAGGTGGCGGCGATGGTCCGGCGCAGGGCGAGCAGCGAGGGGAACCCGACGACGAAGGTCTGGCGCGTCCACGGGCCGACGGCGAGCCCGTGGCGGGCCGCGGTGCGCCGGGCGTAGATCGCCTCGCCGACGTGGAGCGCTCCCGTCAGGCCCAGCAGCCCTTGCAGTGCAGTTCGGCTCGGGAGCGGCACCGTCCGGCGGGCGGCGTCGTAGGCGGCCGGGCTGAGGGCCAGGACCGACAGGGCGGCGACCCCGCCGTCGAGGACGGCGAACCAGGCGAGGGCGGGTCGGGAGGGGGGCGCGAGGGCCATGACCGGGCAGCGTAGGCGGCCCCCCGGCCCGCCCCCGGAGGGGCCCGGCCGAGCCGGTGTGACCCCGATCACGTCACGTGATCTTGCGTTTCGTAACCGGTCCGTCATATCTTGACGCCCTCAGCCGCCGGGGAGCCCTCCCCCACCGAGCACCGACGCTCGTCCGGGCCCCCCCGCTCTCCCCGTCAGATCCTGCGCCGCAGGGACGGGCCGGGGGCAGGCGGGACGCACTCTCAAGGAGCCCATGTACGTGAAGCGCCTCGCCCTCTCCCTGACCTTGGTCATCGGGCTCATCGCCGGCCTCAGCGCCTGCGACGAGCAGACGAGCGTCAGGACGGCGATCCAGCAGAGCTTCGGCTCGCAGTACGACAAGGCCGTGCGGGTCGCCGACTGCGAGTCGAGCCTCAACCCCCGGGCCGTCAGCCCGGGTGGCGGCAACCACGGCCTGTTCCAGATCAACACCGTGCACAAGCCGATGGTCCAGGCCATGGGCTACAGCTGGACCCAGATCTACGACCCCTACGTGAACTCCCGGGTCGCCAAGCGCATCTTCGACCAGGCCGGCGGTAGCTGGAGCCCCTGGGGTTGCCGGTACGCCTGAGGCGGCCCGCACCTGAAGGTCTGATCGGAGGCGGCGTCCCCCCGGGGGCGCCGCCTCCGGCGCGTCTCGGCCGCCCCCCGATGGTCCCCCGACCGGGGGGTGGGCCAGGTGTCACCGGACCCGATCGTTTCGCCCTACCGACCGGTAGGTAGGGTGGGGGGATGGAGAACGCGACCCTGCTGGCCGAGCTGACCCCGACCCTCGAGCGCCTGGTCGATCGCCACCTGGCCAAGACCAAGGAGTGGTTCCCCCACGAGCTGGTCCCGTGGGACCGGGTGGGCGAGGCCACCGGCACCTCCGAGTGGTCCGGCGACGAGGCCCCGCTGCCAGACGCTGTGCGCAGCTCGCTGTTCGTGAACCTCCTCACCGAGGACAACCTCCCGTACTACTTCCACACCATCGACCGGATGTTCGGCGACGGTGACGCCTGGGGCACGTGGGCCCGGCGCTGGACGGCCGAGGAGGGGCGGCACTCGATCGTCATCCGCGACTACCTGACCGTGACCCGCATGGTCGACCCCGTCGCTCTCGAGCGGGCCCGGATGCACCAGGTGTCCCACGGCGTGGTCCCCGAGCCCGAGACCCCGGTCGACGGTCTCGTGTACGTCGCCCTCCAGGAGCTGGCCACCCGCATCGCCCACCGCTCCACCGGCAAGCTGCTCGACGACCCCGCCGGCTACGCCGTGATGTCCCGCGTCGGTGCCGACGAGAACCTGCACCACCTGCTCTACCGTGACCTGGTCTCGGCCGCCCTCGAGATCGACCCGTCGCCGGTGGTCGAGGCCATCGAGCGCCAGGTCACCGAGTTCGAGATGCCCGGCACCGGCATCAAGGACTTCGCCAGCCACGCTCTCGCCATCGCCAAGGCCGGCATCTACGACCTCAAGGTCCACCACGAGCAGATCCTCGTGCCCGTCGTGGTCCGCCACTGGGCGCTCGAGGAGCTCGAGGGCCTGACCCCCGAGGCCGAGGCCTCCCGGGCCCGTCTCCTCAAGCGCATCGACCGCGTCGGCCGCGCCGGCCGCCGCCTGGCCGACCGCTGGGCCGAGACCGAGGCCGCCGAGCGGGCCCGGACCGGCGACGCCACCCCGTCCCGTGACGAGGTCGGCACCCCCACCCCCGAGCCCGAGCCCGAGCTCACCAACGCCTGACCCGCCGGTGCGTCCTGAGAAGTCCAGAGACGCACCACCAGGTCGATGTGTCCTGCGGAGGTCGTGAGGCGCACCACCAGGTCGATGTGTCCTGCGGAGGTCGTGAGGCGCACCACCAGGTCGATGTGTCCTGCGGAGGTCGTGAGGCGCACCACCAGGTCGATCTGTCCTGCGGAGGTCGTGAGGCGCACCACCAGGTCGATGTGTCCTGCGACGGTCGAGAGGTGCCAGGCTCGCCGTGACCTGGCCCGACCAGCCTGGATGTGTCACACGACGGTCACTGCGTGCCTGGCTCCGAACGACACCAGGACGAGGTCGTCGGCCACGCCATAGGTGACCCCCCAGGGCGACGTGGGGGCGGCACCGGGTCCCCGGCCGGGGCTGATCGGCGGACGGTGGGGCCATGCCCCGCACCGTGTCCTTCCCCCCGCCGTCGGCCACGACCTGCCCGATCTGCTCCGACCGGCTGAGCGCCACCCGCTGCGACCGCTGCGGGGCGACGTTCTCCGGCCCCGACGGTGAGACGCTCTGGCGGGTCGACCACGACCTGTTCGACCTGTGCCGGATCCGCAACGACCTGGTCCGCCGCCTCCTGACCGACGCCGAGGCCCCGGCCGCGCCGGCGAGCGGTCCCGCTCCCCGGCCGTCGGTGCCGACGCCCTCGGCCCCCGAGCCCACCCGGGGCCATGACCGGGGTCCCGCGAGCGTCCCCGGCCCCGCTCCGGCCGTCGCCCCGCCCCCGGCCCCCGCTGCCCCGTGGTCGCCCGCCCCCGTCGGCGCCCCGACCGCCGTCCCCCCGCTGCCGGGCGCGCCGACGTCGGCCCCGACCGCCGCAGCCGCGGCGACGACCGCGCCCCCCACCCCGCCCTCCACCTCACCACCGAGCCTCGGCCGACCCCGCCCCTCGTTCACCGCCGCCGAGGTGCTCGTCGGGCTCGGTGCCCTGAGCCTGGTCGCCGCCGTGGCCGTGTTCGCCGCCGTGAGCTGGTCGGACCTGGCCGCCTGGGCCCAGGGCGCCCTCGTCGTCGGCCTGACCGGTGTGATCGGCGCCGGGGCCGTCGCCTGCCGCCGCCGGGACCTGGTGGCCACGGCCGAGTCGCTGGGTGCCGTCACCGTCGCCCTGGCCCTGGCCGACGTCCAGGTCGCCCGGGTCGGCCTCGACGGCGTCGTCCCCGCCCAGTGGGCGTGGGTCGGCGGCCTCGCCCTGGTGGCCGGCGGGACCATCGCCGCCGGGCGGCGCACGGGGATCCGCACCCTCGCCCTGGCCGGCACCGCCCTCGCCTTCGTGCCGCTCGTGCTGGCGGCCGGCGACCAGCCGATGGCCGTCGTCGCCGCCCTCGCCCTCCAGGCCGTCGGGGCCGGGGTCCTGACCGTCCGGCTGGCCGACCGTCGCCTCGACCGGGCCGTCGTCGCCGTCGGCGCCGCCGGCTCGTGGCTGACCGCCGTGGCCGGCGCCCTGGTCGTGGCCGGGGCCGGCCTGGCCACCCACCCGGTGGCCCACCCCGTCGGCCCGGCCGCCGTCCTCGCCGCCCTGGCCATCGCCACCCTGGCCGCCGTGCGGCGCCAGGCCCCCGCCGCCGAGGTCGACGAGCTCACCGGCGACGCGCCCCGCGTCGCCGAGGTGGTCGACGGGGCCGGCGTGGCGCTGGCCTTCGTCCCCGCCCTTCTCCTGGCCGTCGGGACGGGCTCGCCCACGGTCGTCGTGGCGACCCTGGCCGTCCAGGCGCTCGTCGCCCTAGCCGCCAGCACGGTGGGCCTCGGCGTCCTGAGCCGGGCCCAGACCGCCGTCGCCGGCACCGGGGGACCGGTGTGCTGGGTGGCCGCTGCCGCCGGGGGCCTCGTGCTGGCCCTCGACCAGGTCGGCGACCGGGCCCCCGGCACCACCCCGTGGGTGTCGGCCGTCGTCCTGGCCGTGCTCGCCGCCGCCACCATCACCCTCGCCCGCCGGGCGGCGACCATGGGCCGGGTAGGGAGCGTCGGTCGAGGCCAGCGCCCGCAGGGTCGTCCTCCGGCCCGGGCCGCGACCGGCGGCGACCCCACGGCTGACCTCCTCGGCGCCGCCGGGACCGCCCTGGCGTTGGCCCCGGCCCTGCTGGTGGCGGCCGAGCCGTGGTCGGCCACGACCTTCCTCGCCGTCGCCGCCGTGCAGGCGGTGGTCGCCCTCGGCCTGGCCGGGCGGGACGGCCTCCTCACCGTCGCCGAGAGGGGCGTCGCCACCGTCGGCGGGTGGGCGCTCTGGTCGGCGACCGCCCTCGGCACCGTGGTGCTGACCGTCGCCGAGATCACCGGCGGTGACCCCGTCGACCGGTTCGGCGCCCTGGCCGTGATGGCCGGTCTCTCCGGCGCGTCGATCGCCGTGGGCACGGTCGTGCGCCGGACCGACGTCGTGGCCGCCGGGACGGGACTGGCCTTCCTCCCCGTGGTGCTGGCCGTCGTCGACCAGGCGACGCCGAGCCTGCTGGTCGCCGTGCTGATCGGTGAGGCGCTGGCCGCCGCCCTGCTCGCGTCGCTGGTCGAACCCAGGCGGGTGCGCTCGGTGCTGGTCGCCGGTGGGGCGACCGCCTGGGTCGCGGCCGTGGCCGGGGCGACGCTCCTCGGCCTGGCCGGGTGGCTGGACACGCCGGCGGCGGGCCCGGCCGGGTCGGTGGCGTTGCTCGCCGCCCTGGCCGCCCTCGCCGTGGGGGCGGCGCTGGCCGGAGCGGATCGTCCGTCGGCGGCGGTCGGGCTGGGTGCCGCCGTCGTGCCCGTGCTGCTCGGCGTGGCGCTGGCCGCCGGTGGCCTCGAGGCCGACGGCTGGGTGGCGGCCGTGCTCGCCGGCGCCGCGGTCGTCGCCCTGGGAGCGGCGGCGCTGTCCGTCCGGGATCCCGAGCGGCCCTGGGCCGCCCCGGTCGGCGTCGCCCTGGTCGCCGCCGCGGCACTGGCGGTCGTCCCGGCCATGACGGTGCTGACGGTCGTCGCCGCCCTGGTCGAGCGGGCCACCGAGGCGCCGGGCGTCGGGGCCGATGTCGTCGTGGTCGACTGGCTGCGCCCGGCACTCGAGCGCTCGGGGGCGGACGTCCCCGGCGGTGCCACCGTCGTGCAGCTCCTCGCCGTCGCCGGCGTGGTCGGCGCCGTCGGGCTCCTGCGCCGGCGGGTGGGCCGGGCGCTCGGCGTGCTCGTCGGCGTGGCCGCCCTGGCCGTCGTGCCCGTGGCCGCCGGCCTGACCGTGGCCGCGACCGTCGCCGGGCTGGGCGTGGTCGTCCTGGCCGTCGGCACCGTCGTCCGGTTGCGGCCCCGTGACCCCGAGCTGCTGGTCGCCGCCGGCGTCGTCGCCCTCCTCGGCACCGCCGTCGCCGTGGCGTCGACGCCGTGGGCGATCGGGTGGACGGTGCTGGTGGGCGTGGTGGTGTCGGCCCTCGCCGTCGAGCAGGTGCTGCGGCGCTCGCCCGACGCATCGGTCTGGGTCGGAGCGGCGCTGGGCGTGGTGCTGGGCGGCGTGGCCCTCGACGCCTGGGTGCTCGAGGCGCCGGGTCCCTCCGGCCCGCTGGCCGTGGCCCTGGCGGCAGCCGTGGCCTCACCGATCGCCGCCGTGCTCGAGCGGCGGGGCGAGGCGGGCGCGGCCGTGGTGGTCGACGTCATGGTCGCAGTGGCGCTGGCCGGCACGACCGTGGCCGCGCTGGGGGTCGGCTCGGTCCTGGAGCTGAGCCCGTTCGTCGCCGTGGTGGGCGTGACCGCCGCGGGCGCCGCCCTGCGTCCGAGCCGCCGGCCGGCGTGGCTGGTCGCCACCGCCGCTGCCGTCGTTCTGGGGTGGATCCAGACCGGCCGGGCCGAGGTCGACGTGATCGAGGCCTACACCGTCCCCCTGGCGGCGTGGGCGCTGCTGGTGGGCGGCGTGGTCGGCGCCCGCCGCGGCCTCGGGTCGTGGGAGCGGTTCGGCGTGGGCTTGGTCGCCGCCGCCGGGCCGACCACGGTCCTGGCCCTGGTCGACCCGGACCCGGTGCGCACCGTCGCCGTCGTCGCTCTCGGGACCGCTGCCGCCGTGTGGGGCGCTGCCGCCCGCCTTCAGGCCCCGCTGGCGATCGGGGCGACGGCGGTCGGCGTGCTGGCCGTGCGCCACCTCGGGCCCGTCAGCGTCGAGCTGCCCCGGTACGTCACCTTCGCTGTGGCCGGTCTGGTGCTCCTCGCCGTCGGCGCCACCTTCGAGCAGCGCCGCCAGGACCTGCGCCAGGCCCGTGACGCCTTCACCCGCCTCCGCTGAGCGAGGGCGGGGCTCAGGCTCGGAGCGCGGCCTCGAAGGCGGCGGTCACCTCCGGTGTGATGACGGTGTCGCCCGGTTCGCCGAGGGCGTCGCCCACCTCGGCGTGGGTGAGGGGCGAGGCGTCGACGAGGGTCCCCTCGTCCAGCGCGGCGGCGAACGTGCGGGCGGACTCGACCCGGGCCGGCTGGCCGCGCGTGACGACGACGAACGGCGGCTCATCCGGGCTGGTCCCGGCGTGGGTGAGCGGCGAGGCGTCGCGCCACACCGCCGGATCGTCGCCGAAGGCGTTGCGGTACATGGCCTCGGCGGTGGCCCCGCCCTCGGCGATCTCGGTGACGATGTCGTAGCGGGTGTCGAGGCTGGCGACGGCCCGCACCTGGCTCAGCTCGACGTCGGCGTCGGCGAGGTAGCGGTCGTCGGTGGCCAGCATCGAGACGAGGAACGCACCGGCGGAGTGGCCCACCAGCACGATCCGCTCGGGGTCGAGGCGGCGCTCGGCCGCATGGTCGACCAGCCAGCCGACGGCATCGGCGACGTCACCGACGTGGGTGGGGTGGAGGACCCGATCCGGGTCGTCGGACGGTGGACGGGGTGAGAGCCGGTGGTTGACGCTGGCGAACGCCCAGCCCTGCACCGCGGCCCATCCCTCCATGGCGTCGACACCGTTGGCCTTGTCGCCGACGGCGAACCCGCCGCCGTGCACCCACACGACCACCGGCGTCGGCCCGCACCCCTCGCGGGCATCCGGGATGGTGAGGTCGAGCGCCAGGAGCGCCGGGTCGACGCCGGGGACCGAGGCGTACGGGATGTCCCGGGTCGTACGGGTCGTGCGGTTGGTGCACGTCACGGCCGGCGGTGCCGGCGACGGCGGGGTGCACGCCGAGGCCGCAACCACCAGGGTGATCGCCACGACGACCGACGCCCACTTCACCGCCCGATCGTCCCACGCCGGACGGCAGGCCGGGAGTGCGACGCTGAGGTGTTGCCACGTCCTCGGCCGAGCGGAGCACAGCGGCCGTAGCCTCGGGTCATGTCCGCATGGGACGACTGGGACGACGACGAGCCAGCCGCCGCCGACGCGCCCAACCGCGCCTGGGTGGGTGTGGTGGCGATCCTCGTGCTCGTGCCGTTCGTGCTCCTCTGGGCCGGCGCCGCCGGCGCGGCCCGGGGCGCCGGCACCGGGATGGTGGCCGTGGTCGTCTTCTTCGCCGTGGTCGCCGCCGCCTTCGCCCTCGTGCGCCGCTGGCTGCGGCGGAAGCTGGGTGGAGCGCCCTAGAGCGGGTCCGGTAGGGTCTGC
The DNA here is from genome assembly GCF_019443745.1 of Iamia sp. SCSIO 61187. Taxonomy (NCBI): domain Bacteria; kingdom Bacillati; phylum Actinomycetota; class Acidimicrobiia; order Acidimicrobiales; family Iamiaceae; genus Iamia; species Iamia sp. SCSIO 61187. Next base: position 5,041,542 of record NZ_CP050948.1, on the reverse strand, counting down.
ATCCCTGCGCTCGTAGCTCAATTGGATAGAGCATCTGACTACGGATCAGAAGGTTGGGGGTTCGAGTCCCTCCGAGCGCGCAAGAATGTGCAGGTCATCGGGTTCGTGACCTGAGCATCGCCTCGAACCGGACCCCTCTTGGCAATCCGTCGGCCATCCCGGCGGGTCATGGCCAACGAGGAGGTCCTCATGCGAGGGCACCTGCAACACCGCGGCGGCGACGCCTGGCGGATCAAGGTCTACCTGGGGCGTTCGGCCGACGGCCGGAAGCGCTACCTGGAGCGGACGGTGCGCGGCACCAGACGCGACGCCGAGCGGGGGATGGCCCGCCTGGCCGTCGAGGTCGACGAGGGCCGCCACGCGGGTGCGGCGCCGATGACGTTCGGCGAGCTGCTCGACCGCTGGCTGGAGGTGAAGCGCGCCAGCGTCGCTCCCCGCACGATCGAGATCCTCGCCATAGGCGCCGAGCTCGAAGAGGCATTGGGAGTGAAGGTCGACGTCGGCACGCCGGACTCGCTCGAGGAGCGGCTACGAGACGAGGTCCTCGCTGAGGGCGTCACCCTCTGAGCCGGGTGGAGGAGCGGTGTCGACACCGAGGCCGTCGTAGGCTTGCCACATGACGTTCGAGCGCATCGTCGTGGATCCGGCCCGCATGGGTGGGTTGCCGACCATCCGCGACACGCGGGTCACGGTGGGCATGGTCCTCGGCCAGCTCGCCGCCGGCCGGACGACCGACGAGGTCCTGGCCGACTACCCGTACCTCGAGCGCGATGACGTGCTCGCCGCTCTCGAGTACGCCGCTGCTGCGGTGAACGAGCGCGAGGTGCCGGTCGCCCGGCCGGCGTGAGGCTGCTGCTCGACGCGAACCTCTCGCCACGCGTTGCCGAATCGTTGCGTGAAGCCGGGTTCGACGCGGTCCATGTCGCGGACCTCGACCTTCTCACGGCGACGGACGACGAGATCTTCGATCGAGCCGCGGAGGACGGCCTCGTCGTGGTGACTGCCGACAGCGACTTCGGTGCGCTGCTCGCGATGCGGCGGACGAAGAGCCCTTCGGTGGTGCACCTCCGACACGTCGCCGAGCTCGTTGCGGAGGTGCACACGGACCTCCTCGTCGCCAACCTCCCGCAGATCGCCGAAGACCTCGACCGGGGTGTCATCGTCTCGCTGAGCCCCACCCGGCTCGCCATCAGGGACCTTCCGATCCGATGAGGAGTCCTCGACGCTTGGCAATCCCTCTGGCAACCACCAGGCGTCACCGAGCCGGATTCGGTCGCACTCGCCGGATCGCGCACCGCACCTGACCTGGTAGAGCGGCACGCGACAACACGAGACGGACCTACGGGATCCGCCTACGGATCAGAAGGTTGGGGGTTCGAGTCCCTCCGAGCGCGCAAGGATGTGCAGGTCATCGGGTTCGACGACCTGACCATCGCCTCGAACCGGACCTCTCGTGGCAATCCGTCGGCCATCCCGACGGGTCATGGCCAACGAGAGGTCCTCGCTGAGGGCACGTGCAACACCGGGGCGGCGAGGCCTGGCGGATCAAGGTCTACCTGGGGCGATCGGCCGACGTCCGGCGCCGCTGCCTGGAGCGCACCGTGGGCGGCAGCCGTCGTGATGCCGAGCGGGAGATGTCCCCGTCTGCCGCTGGCTCCGAACACCTCGATCGCACCCCCGTTGACCGACGCCGAGGAGGACACCGGCGGACACTTGTTCGTCCGCCCGGGACGTGGTGTCCTGGCCGGGTGCCGAGGGGTGGACGGGTGGACGGGGCCGAGGTCGTGCGGGTGGGTGAGCGGCCGGCGGTGCGCCTCGTCCCGGAGGCCGGGCGGGTCGTGGTGCGGGCCATGTTCGGACGGCCCGATGTCGGCGTCGACCTGAGCGCCCACCCGGCCGCGGTCGTGGCGTGCCTGGACCATGCCGCGTCCGAGGGTCGGACGTCGCTCGCGGCGGTGGGGCACGACGTGCGCCGGTCGCTCGGTCGGGTGGCGTCCCGGTGCGATGGGTGGGCGCCGCAGGACGACGGCCTGGGCCTCCTCGGGCACCTGGGCGGCGCCGCCCTCCCCCTCCTCGGGGCGACCTACGACGCCGGCTGCACGCCGCTCGCCGAGGTGCCCCGGTGGGCCGTGCCGATCGTGGCCTGCCGTCGGGCCGGTGACGGGGCGCGCCGGGCGTTCGGGGCCTCGGCGACGCGCCCCACGGTCGGGGCCATGGCCCGGGCGCTGGCCGGCGAGGGGTCGGGGCCCCGTCCGCCGGGGCTGGCCGCCCTCGCCCTGGCGGTGGCCGGCCGCACCGTATTGGACGGCGACCGGATCGTCGCTCTGCTCGACGAGCTCACCTGGTCGGGCCCGCCGCACCGCACGCTGACGGTCGACGAGGTGGCGGCGGTCCGTCCGGTCGTGGGACGGCTGGGGCCGGTCCGGGCGCGGCGGCTCCTGGCCGAGGCCGGGACGACGGCGTCGGGCATCGACGACCTCGTGGCCCTGTCCCGCATCTGGCCGGACGTGGAGCCCCGGCTGGAGGGCCGTCTGCCGTCCGGCCTGGTCGGCCTCTTCGACCACTGCCGCTCCCTCGTGCGCACCGCGCCGCCGGCCCCGTCCCCACCCGTCCGCCGGCGACGGGCTCGCCGCCCGCCAGCCCGCACCACCGAGACCGAGGCCATCGCCGCTCGAGCCGACCCCGCCCTGCCCGCGGCCGGGCCCGACGCAGGGAACGGGGATAGGAGCCCACGCCTCTTCGCGGCCGAGCCCCTGCCGTCCGCACCGACGGCGACCCCCCGTGCCGTCGTCCGTCCGACCCCTCACGGTCGCTTCACCGAGCGGATGGTGGTCGCCCCGGCCGCCACCGCCCCGGTCGTCCCGGCGACTGCGCTGCCGATGCCGTCGTGGGCCGCCGCCGTCGACGGGAGCGAGCGGGCTGGGGTCACGCTCGTCCTCCCCCGCACGGTTCGCGACCTCGAGCGGTGGGGCCGCCTTCTGCGCAGCTGCGTCGGGACGTTCGGGCCGGCGGTGGTGGAGGGGTCGGCCACCCTGGTCGGCCTGTTCGCCGGATCCCGCCTCGTCGGGTGCCTGCACCTCGACCCGACCCCGCAGGTGGTGCAGATGCTCGGCTTGGCCAACCGCCCCCTCGACCGGGACGTGCGTCGGGCCGTGCTCACGCTGCTGGAGGACGAGGAGGTCCTCAGCCGGACCCTCCCGGTGAACCGCCGCTGGTTCGCCACCCTCGACTGATCCCGGGCGCGGCCTGGACCGCTGCGGAGCCTTGTCGGTGAGCCTTCGACCCTCAAGAGAACCCCGACTTCGTTGCCGGTCACGCCTCGGGCTGGACAGCCGAAGACCGTCAGGCGGCGTCGCTCAGCCCGCCGGGGTCGCCGCCGGTGGCCGCTCGGCGGTGCAGGTCGGCGACGAGGACGACGAGCGCCACGACGTCGGGGCCGGCGGCGATGCGGTCCCGCACCTCGGTGACGTCGGCGGCCACGACCGCCACCGGTGCCCCGACGAGGTGGTGGCCGAGCGGTCCCGGGAGCAGGGCGGCGACGACGTGGGCGCCGACCGGCGGCAGACCGGAGACCTCACGGACGTGGTCCAACCGCCCGGCGACCACCGCTCGCTCGCCACTGATCACGTCTCGCCACACCGGCGATGCCCCCTCGCTGGGCTGGACGTGCCAGAGCCGGTGACGACCGTGGCGCCAGCGCACGGCCAGGTCCTGCTCGTCGTCCGGCAGCAGGCCGCCGACCTCGTCAAGCACCGCGCCCACCCCGCCGCCCTCGAGCAGCACGGCGTCGAAGGCGGCGTCGAAGCCCGTGCACGGGTCGAGGCCGTACACGGCGGTGAGCCGGCCCAGCATCATCGTCGACATGAAGCTGAGGATCTGCTGGCCCAGGGCCCAGCCGGTGATCTTCTCCCAGAGCAGCCCAGTCCGGCCCGCGAGGGGGAGCGGCGTCGGCGAGCCCAGGCAGCACCGCTTGGCCTTGGCGCCGGATCCGCACGGGCACCGGTCGTTCCGGCCGACGTCGGGTGGCGGCGGGTCCCAGGTGTCGAGGCGGTCGGCGAGGACGTCGGCGCCGACCCGACGGTGCACCTCGATGGCACCGCTCAGGTCGCCGGCGACCAAGCGGAGGTGGGCGGCGCACTCGAGGGCGAGCTGCCACTCGGCGTGAGCGCCGTCGACGCCGATGGCGCTCGCGACCCCTTCGAGCACCCGCCGGGCATCGTGGGCTCGGGCCTGGCGCAGCAGGAGCGACGCGTGCACCCACGCCGGGCCGGGAGCTTGCCGGTACTTGCGCCGCACGGTCCGGATGCGCCGCTCGGCCACGCCGACCACGGTGGCGTTCACGAGCCGCAGGTGACGGACCATCGCGTCGGCGACGGTGGGCGAGCGGAGCAGCTGGTCGAGCGCCCTCGCCGTCGCCCGCTCGTCGTACGTGTCGGTCTCGGGCCCGGCGATGGCGCCGTAGGCGATGCCACAGGCCTCGACCTCGCGGCTCCTCTCCCACGGGGCGTCGGGGAAGACGATCCGGCCCACGAGGTAGGTCTCGAGCTGTCGCCGGTCGACCGCCGGGCCGGCGACCACACCGCCTCTCACCTGCAGGCCCACCCGGGCGACGGCCTCGCGCAGCGGCAACCTGTCCAGGCCGCGCAGAGCACCGCGGTGGTCGGCCAGGAGGAGCGGGCCGGCCTCGGACAGGTCCAGCACCCACTGGTCCTCCGGGGGGCGGTCCCGGTCGCGCAGGTGGGTGAGCGGCGCCCCGGCGACGGCGGCGGCTGCGGTGAGGGCCGACGCCAGAGCGCCGACGGCGATCTCGTCCGACGCGCCGGCGATCCGCGGCGGGACCTCGTCCTCGGAGCGGAGCCGCACCCGGTCACCGTCGAGGACGAGGGCGACCAGGTCTCCCGCCCGGAGGTGAGGGGCCCAGTCGTCGGGGATCTGCACCGAGGGCCCCCGGTCGATGTCGCCGTCTGTGAGGTCGGGCGGGTCGACCTCGACGGCCACGTCGCCGACGAGCACGTCGAACGGATCGGGCGCCAGGTCGAGGGCGATCAGGCCGTCGACCCCGAAGGCGAGGCGACGGGTCCCCGCCTCGACCGGCTCGAGGCGATGCCACGACACGAGGCCGTCGAGCAGCCCGGCGGCCAAGGCGATGCGACCGTCGCCGACGTCGACCGCCCGCCGACCGATGAGCAGCTCGTCGATCACCGCCTCGGCCTCGTGGCCGTGCGGGGCGAGGTCGAGGGCCGTGGCCAGCTCGGCCCGGGTGAGCGGCGTGGTCAGCGCAGCCAGGGCGCGGTCGAGCAGGGTGTCGTCGTCGAGCATGGGAGCCTCCGGAACGTGGGAGTCGATGTCCGGCGGTCGGTGGCCCCGTGCGGGAGAGGGCGGCCGCGTCCCTCGGGCGCTGCGTACCCCGCTCTCGCCCGTTCGTCACGTCCTCTCTCCGCGACATCGCAGGGTTGGACCGGCCCGGCGCCGCCACATCCCGGGCCGATCGGTGGCAGGCTCGGGCCATGGGCGGACCGAGCCGGGCGGAGCTGGAGGCGGCGCAGGTGTGGGAAGGCGTCGACCGGGTGCCCGGCGCGGAGATGACGGCGTTCCGGCGGACGTTGCGCCTGCGCCAGGCCCACTGGCGGGAGGCCCAGGGGCTGCCGATCGGGTCGCAGTCCGTGCCCGCCGCCCGTGGAGGCGGGGAACGGCCGATCGGCAGCCGCATCGACCACGACCACGCCGTGGCCACAGGTGCCAACTTCCTCACGCCGGCTGCGCACGACGCTGTTCGCCACCGGATCGCCCACAAGGAGCCGTGGCAGACGCTCAACACGAGGCGGCTCTGGGGCGACCTCCTCTCGTCGATGCCGCTGTGCTTCAACCTGTTCGGCCCCGCGTGGGCCGACCTGGCCCTCGCCGACGACCTGGTGCACGACCTCTGGCCTGACACCCCTGGCCGGGTTGCCGAGGTGCGCTTCGAGCACTCGCCCGGCCGCGGCGACCCCGCCTACCTGGGCAACCGGAGCGCCTTCGACGTCGCCTTCCTGCTCGACCTCGGCGGCGGGCGACGCGGGATCGTCGGCGTCGAGACGAAGTACCACGAGTGGGCCAAGCCCGAGGTCCCCCGGCCCGACAACGCCGAGCGCTACCGGGAGGTCACCGAGCGCTCCGGCGCGTTCGTCGACGACATCCCCGCCCGGATCGGCGAGGACGACCGGGCCCTGGTGCAGGTCTGGCTCGACCACCTCCTGCTGCTGTCGATGCTCCAGCACCCGAGCGCAGGATGGGACTGGGGGCGCTTCGTGATCCTCCACCCGGCCGGCAACGTGAGCTTCGACGACGCCATCGCCCGCTACCGCGCCCTGCTCGTCGACGACGCCACCTTCGACCGCCGCACCCTGGAGCAGGTCGTCGCCTCGCCGGACCTGCGCCGGTCCGTCGCCGACCCGTTCGCCGCCCGCTACCTCGACGGCTGAGGCTCACTGTCACACCCCCTCTGCATGATGTGCGGTGGGGAGGGACAGACCGACCCGGTGCGACCAGCTCGGTCGGGTCGGTCACCTCGGCGCCCTCCCGTCCTGGGAGGGACCATGCCCGTCACACCTGTCCTCCACGTCGGCGCTCCGAGCGTCGTTGGCCCGCTCACCGTGTTCCCGGTGTGGACCGACGCCCCGGTCCCCTGCCGCCCGGTCCGCATCGGCGTCCCCCGCACCGCGTCGGTGGGTGAGCTGGTGGGGGCGTCGTGAGCGGGCCCCTCACCTCGGTCGTCCCGGAGGCGGTGCGGTCCGACCGGGCCGCCGGCGTGGTGCTGGCCTCGGCGTGCGGTGACGCCCTCGGGGCCGGCTACGAGTTCGGCCCCGCCCTCGACGACTCCGTCGTGGTCGAGATGACCGGCGGCGGTGCGTTCGGCTGGGCGCCGGGCGAGTGGACCGACGACACGCAGATGGCGCTCGCCGTCCTCTCCCCGCTGGCCGGTGCCTCGCCGGACGTCGTCTTCGCCGCGGAGGACGGATTCCTCGACTGGTTCAGCTCCCAGCCCGCCGACGTCGGCAGCCAGACCCGGAAGGTGCTCTCCTCGGGTCCGCCGCTGGCCCAGGCGGCGGCGGCCATCGCCGCCCGCAACCGGCAGGCCAGCGGGAACGGCTCGCTGATGCGCACCGGGCCGGTGGCCCTGTCCCACCCCGGCGACCCGGCCGCCATCGCCCGCCTGGCCGTCGAGGTGTCGGCCCTCACCCACGCCACCGACGACTGCATCGACGCCTGCGTGCTCTGGTGCGTCGCCATCGACCACGCCGTCCACCACGCCCCGCCGTCCGACGTTGCCTACGACTGGGCGGGCGGGCTGCGCTCCGGCCTCGAGCTGCTCCCCGTCGTCCGTCGCGGTGTCTGGTCGGCCCGCATCGACGAGGCGCTCGGCGCCCGGCCGACCGACTTCCCGAACAACGGCTGGGTCGTCCACGCCCTCCAGGCTGCGGTGGCCGCCATCACCTCGACCCCGGTGCCCACCGACGCCGAGCCGTGCACGCACCTCCAGCACGCCCTGGCCGCCGCCGTGCGGGCGGGGGGCGACACCGACACGGTGGCGGCCATCGCCGGGGCGCTCCTGGGTGCCCGGTGGGGCGGCACCGCCGTGCCGCTGGCCTGGCGTCGGCTCGTCCACGGGGTGGTGACCTACGAGGACGAGCTGTGCTCCGACGCCATCGACCTCGAGCGCCGGGCCCGGCTCGCGTACGCCGGCGGTCGGGTCGGCGCGGACCACTGGCTGAGGACCGCGACGATGCTGCCGCACTACCGGGAGGTCTGGCCGGCCGAGCCCCTGGCCGTCGAGCTCGACGGTGTCGTGTTCGGCAACGTCCACGCCATGGGGCAGGGCGCAGCCGAGGGGTGCGACGTGGTCGTGAGCCTGTGCCGCATGGGCGATGACGACGCCCCGCCCGATGTCGATCACCACGTCCTCGGCCTGATCGACTCCACGCCGGAGGAGAACCCCAACGTCCGCTTCCTCCTCCATGACCTGGCCGCCCAGCTCGAGGTGTGGGTGGCCGAGGGCAGGCGCCCCTTCGTCCACTGCGTCCAGGCCCAGAACCGCACCCCGGCGGCGGCGCTGGCCTGGCTCGTCCTCCGTGGCGCCACCGCGGACGAGGCGCTGGAGACCGTTACTGCTGCGCTCAACCGCCCCAAGCCGTTCTTGGTTGAGGCCGCGACCAACTGAGCTCGACTCCAACTGTGACCTGTTCGACAGTGCCAGGACCCGCAAGACGACGGGATCGCTTGCGCTACGACAGAGGTCGATCCGGGTTGGCCTCGTTCCATGCACGGATGACATCAGGGTGGAGGCGGCCCCTCTCGCCGACCCGGAGGCCACGTCGGCGGGCCCAGATCCTGACCTCAGCCGAGGTCGCCGGACGCACCGTTGCAGGACCCGCTGCCGGGGACTGCGGCGTGATCCCGAGCTCCGCCATGGCGGGCCGACGGGATGGCGACTGGTCGACACGCTGTGACTGGAGCACCAACCCGTCATCGCTCGCCAGCATGTCCTCCATCCCGTCTGCTCCCTCGATGTCGGACAGAGGCGAGGGAGACCAATTGGCGTCGCTCGAATCACCTGCGTTCGTGGCCTCGTCGGGCGTGTTCAGGTGGTCGTACGGCTCGATCCCGCGGTCAGCGAGCGCGGACCAGAGGGGTGCGAGGGCACGCTCTGGGTCGAGGTAGAACTCGCTCTCGCGCACCCTCCAGAACCGCCAACCGGCTCGCTTGAGCTCCTGTTCACGGTGAAGGTCCTCGGCTCGCTGCTCGGCGGTCGAGTGCCAGGCCTCGCCGTCGCACTCGACCGCCAGCCGGCCCTTGGCGCCCGTGACGACGAGGTCGATGCGACGACCGTTCACCTCGACCTGCGGGGTCACTGCGTAGCCCTTGGCCCTGATCCGGTTGTGCACCCGTTGCTCGAAGAGCGAGTCGAAGCGCGGGTGGGGTTGATCATCTCGCACGTCGTCGACCTGACCGGCCGCATCGACCACCGGGGGGCGCTGCATGTACGTCAGGAGGCTGCGCCGTAGGTCGGATGGCCCGAGACCGTCGAGCGTCACCGAGTGGAAGAGCCACATCTGGTCCTTGGCGCGACTCGCCGCAACGTTGAACCGACGCTGCCAGTCGAGCATCGTGACCGCTCGCGGTGGAGACGCGACCACCATCGAGAGGACCATCACGTCACGCTCATCGCCCTGGAAGTCAGGCGGAGAGCCGACCCGCAGACGACGTCGCTCCCACTCAGCGGCGTCGATCTGCTGGTGCAGGAGGTCGCGGATCAGGTGCACCTGGCCCGAGCCTTGGAGGACGACGACGCCGAACGTCTTCCCGTCGTACGCAGGATCGTCCAGCAGCTTCGCGATGTGCTCGGCGATGGCCCTCGCCTCGACGGGGTTGCGAACGCGGGTCGCCGATCCCTCGACGAACGCTCCCTCGACGTGGCTCACACCGAGCGGGCGCAGCCGCTCAGCCCCGAACTGTCGCAGGGGGATGAGTGGTGCATCGGAGTAGAACTGCTGCGAGGACCACCCGATGATCTCGGGCATGCACCGGAAGTGCTCCCGCAAGCGGATCACCGAGCCGAACCGCGTGGTGAGCAGGCTGAACAGGCTCGACCGCGGCGTGAAGGCGACCCGGAGGTACTTCGGCACGTCGGGCAGGTGCTCGTCGAGCGAGTCGAATATCGGCTGGAGCTCACCGTGAGACACCTGGGACGGGGTGCACTGACGATCGTCACCTACCACGATCACTCGCGGCGCCAGCCACAACAGGAACAACGACTCGAGCCCGGCCTGGCTGGCCTCGTCGACGATGACCACATCGAAGCTGTTCTGATCCGGAGGAACCGTCTCCAGCACCTCCGGTAGCGGCATGATCCAAGCCGGCACGGCTCCCCGCGCCGCCACCATCGCCTCCCGGGCGGCGGCCTCGTAGCGGTGGGCGTACCGGCCCTTGCCGGCGCCACGGTCGGCGATCGCCTGTCGGTACACATGGAGCGCTTGTGCTTGGCGTGCATCCATGCGCGCCATTGCTTCTCCCCAGGCCTCCTCGGCGGCGAGCTTGGCCGTGGCGGTCTCGAGCCGACTGACCGCATCGGCCAGCTGGGACTCGAGCTCGATGTCGAGCCCCTCCCGTCGTTGTCCTTCGATGAACGTGGACGCCATCCCCCATGCCCACGCCTCGGGGAACGAGCCGACCCGGCCCTCCCACGCCGTGTCCTGACACGTCCGTTCGAGCATCTGGGCCAGGCCGGGATGGGCCTCGTGCAGGCGAGTGAGCAGCTCGTCGGCGCGAACTTGCTCGTCCTTCTCCTCGTGGGCGTAGGCGATCGCGGCCAGGAGCGACTCGTACTCGTCGACGTGTCGACCGGCGAGTGCGCTCGCAAGCCGTCCCAGCTCAGGAGGTGCGGACCCTGACGCGGCGTGGCGGGACAGCACCTCGACCTGCTCGTCGACCGCACGAGTGGCGGCATCGGCCTCGAGCTGTGCGCGCACGGCATCAACTGCGTCCTCGAGCGAACGCCAGTCTGCGACTGAGTTGAGGGTGCTGTCCGCCCGGCCGGCCTGCAATAGCGCACGGACGTCGTCCCGAGTCGCGACGAAGGCCACCAGCGAGCGAAGAGCGTCGGCAGCATCTGAGAGTTGTCCGATCCTCATCCGCAGCGATGCCGATGGGTCTAGCTGGAGACCGACCTCAGCCCATCGCCGTCCCAGCGCAGCGGCGATCTGCTCGCAGTCCAGCTGGGCGATGACCACGTCGAGCAGCTGGGGCGTGGTGGGAGGCACACCGTCGACGGTTGTGGTGTCGATGATCGGCTGCGCGGCGCGCTGGACCGGCTTCGGCATGCGGCGTCGGAGCGTCGCACCGGCAGCGAGGTGATCACGCAGCTCCGCCGCCGCCTGGCGAACGCCGCCGGCGGCCTCGGGTGAGGCGACGACCTCGGGTGACAGCACCACGTGGCGCAGCCCGAGCCACGCGATCAGCTCCTTGGCCCGGTCGATCTCGGGGATGACGTCGAGCAGCTGGTGCCACACGAGGGCGTCACGCGCCGTGAGCAACGACTCGAGGGCCGTCCGTCGCCAGTCGGACGGCGCGCCGCCGGTCGCCATGAAGCCGGCGGGCTCCAGCGCAGAGGTGCCGGAGGCAAGCAGCTCCCGTAGACGCCCGACCCCATCCTGGTCGAGGTTCCCGAGACGGCGAGAGACGTCGGTCGCTGTCTCGCTGGCAACTCGGGCCGCTGCTGCCTCGGACGAGACCCAGCCTCGGACCATCACGGTCGTGGGCAACGACTCGACCGTCGGGAGGATCTGGTTGGCACGAGCAGACCGTTCGGGTGACGAGCGGAGCAGGAGTCGCCTCAGCTCGCCCAGCTCGGCCGCCGAGAGCGGTGCCGCCATCGGCGCTTCGGGCGGGTACGGACGGGGCGTCCAGTCGTGCAGGTGACGGTCGCGGGCGACCTGCACAGCCATCGATGCCAGGGTGCCCGAGTAGCCCACAGCGACCTGCGGGTGCTGGTAGGTCTCGCTTTCGCGCAGCGACCTGATCCTCTCCTCCAGCTCGGCGACTCGGCCGCGGATCTCCTGGCGTTGGGCCGCGAGGTCGTTGACCTTCCGCTGGTGCACGGCCGGGTCGTGGTCGGCGAAGCGTTCGGAGATTGCGCTCACGCTGCGATTGAGCTCCGACGAACCGCCGCGAGCGATGTCGGTCATCGAGACGCAGAGCTCGGCGATGTCGGGCGGGAGCTTCTCCCTCAGGACGCGCAAGGCCTGGGATTTCTGGCTTGTCACGAGAACACGCTGGCCCTGGGCGAGGAGAGCGGCGATCAGGTTGGCGATGCTGTGCGACTTGCCGGTGCCGGGCGGGCCCTGGACGACGACACCGTTGTCGGTGCGCAGTCGCTCGATGATCTGTCGTTGCTGCTCGTTCGACGGAAGGGGGAACAGCGGGTCGGCCGAGAGTGACCCCGTCGCGCCTTCCAGGGCGAGCCACTCCTGACGTTCCTCGGGTTCGAGGGCCGCGAGGAGCTGAGCGATTCCGATGGGGGCGACTGCCGCCGGGCCCGACAGGACCTCCAGCATCCGGTCGTAGTAGGCGACGAGGGAGGCTGCGTCGCGCTGGCGGAGCACGATCGCCGGAGCCAGCCGGACGAGTGCTGGCTCACCGTCGGTTGGCGGGTCGGACGGCGCCCACTCGTCGTGCTCGTAAGCGCGTGCCCCCTGCACCGACAGCTGGGTCCAACGATCCAGGAGCTCCTTGGTCTCGTCTCCCAGCGGGTGCGGCGCAGCCTGACGGAGGTCTTGGCGAACCGAGTCGGCCCGGGTTGGGAGGAAGCCGTCGAAGCCGTCCAGAAGGTCCTTGTCCCCGAGGCGGGTGGTGGAGTCCGGGTCGATCCCGATCTGGATCGTGCCGGTGCGACGGTCGACCGTCGCCACCAGACGCGTCTGGAGGAGGTGACTGTGCACCGGTCGACGGGTGCCGTTGGACCACGACACCAACCCGGTGGCGATGACCAGCTCGACCTCGTCCGAGTGTTGATCGAGCTGCTGGTAGGCGTTGGACAAGTCGTCGTACCAAGCTCGATGGGGCGCGGTGCGGCGGTCGACCTCCGCCCACGAACGCCAGGTGTCGAGCCACCGCCGGTGTGCGACGACGACGTCAGGCGGGATCTCCGGGTCGGGGTCCGGTGGCACCGGCTGAGGGCCACCGGGTGGGCGACGCAGCGGAGGATCACCGCCCGCTGAGTCGCCCATCGCCATTGGGTCGATCCACCCAGCCAGCAAGGTTGGGAGCGGGGGCGGGGGCTCAGCGGGGACGGGCTCGATGGTCAGAAGCGGCTCCCCGCCGGTCGCCTCACGGTCGAGGTGGACGCCCGCCGGGAGATCTGCGAGCCACAGGACCAGTGGGTGGTCGGCCACGTCGACGACCGGCCGGTGACGCATCGTCGCCAGCCGTCGGAGGAACTCGATCAGCCTGGCCGTCGGGTCCACCAGGGACGCCCGCAGCTCGGTCACATCTCGTTGAGTCGTCACGTCACCCCTCCTCGACCGACGCCGGCAAAGGTACCGGCCACCGGTCCGCCGTCAGATCACGTGGGCTGAGACCCTCAACGGCGTGTGCCTACCATCGACCAACGACCCCGTCGGATGAAGTCAGCGGACGTCCCCCAACTGTGATGACCGATCCCAACAGGGCCATCAGGGGTTCGAGGTCCGTCGGCGGCCGAGGGGACTGCCGCGCTCGCCTGGCTCATCCACCGCGAGTCCACCCCCGACGTCGCCCTCAGACGCCTAACTTCCACTCTGCAAGCGCCGAAGGCGTTCTTGATCACTGCGGCGGGAGGGCCCACACGATGACCGACGAGATCCGTTCGTTGATCTGCAGCGCAGCAGACGACGACCTTCCCAGGATCTGGGCGATCGCCATGGAGGAGATGCGTCGTCGAGACCTCGTTCGGTCGTCGAACAACCCGGTCGCCGACATCGCAGAGGCGCTGGTGGCGAAGCGACTCGGCCTGACGCTCGCGCCCAAGGTGGCGCGGGGCTACGACGCCGAAGGACCTGACGGTCGGCGCTACCAGGTCAAGTCGCGCCGCCTCACCAAGCAGAACGCGAGCCGGCAGCTCGGCTTCCTCCGGAAGCTTGAGATGCGGGAGTTCGATGCCCTGGTCGCCGTTATCTTCGATGCGCAGCTCGACGTCCTGGAGATGTGGGAGATCCCGTACGACGTCGTGGTCGAGCACGCGAAGTACGTCCCTACGGTGAACGGGCATCGAGTCTTCGCCAAAACCCCGATGACATCCGACCCGCGAGTGATCTCGCACCCGGTGTGAGCGACGACATGGGGGACGTGACAGAGCGGTTGCTGACGCCGTCGAAGATCAGTGCGTGGCTGGAGTGCCCGCACTACCTGGCGCTGCGGCACCAGGTCGACGAGGGGACCCTCGAAGCCGAGCTCGGCGGGTTCGGCTCGTTCGCCCAGCTGCTGGCGGACAAGGGCACCGCCCACGAGGCGGCCTGCCTCGACCACTACCGGGCCGAGGGCCTCTCGGTCTGCGAGGTACCGCCCCGCGACGAGCACGAGAGGTTCGCAGCCTGGGCCGAACGGACGGCCCACCTCCTCGACGAGGGCCACGACGTCCTCTACCAGCTGCCGCTCGTCCACGATGGTGTGCGGGGCATCGCCGACTTCCTCGTCAGGGTCGAGCGCGACGGGCGGAACAGCTACGAACCGGTGGACGCCAAGCTGGCCCGGGCCGAGGCCAAGCCCGGCCACGTCCTGCAGCTCTGCTTCTACGCGGAGGCCATCGAGGCGGCCACGGGCGTCGCCCCCCGGGGCGTGCACCTGTGGCTGGGCTCGGGGCGGATCGAGACCATCGCCGCCCACACTGTGCTGCCGTACTGGCGCCGCTTGCGGGCGCAGGTGCGGGCCGCCATCGACGACCCGGCACCAGAGCACCCGCCCGAGCCGTGCGGCCACTGCACGTTCTGCGAGCTGGCCGGCCACTGCACCTCGGGGTGGCGCGACGCCGACTCTCTCGTGTTCGTGGCCGGCATCCGGGCGCCCGAGCGGGCGGCCCTCGTCGCCGAGGGGTGCGCCACCCTCGATGCGCTCGGGCGACTGACGTCGCCGGTCACCGGCATCCGCCCCGACCGCTCGTCGATCCTGACCGACCAGGCGGCCCTGCAGGCCCAGGCCCGGACCTCGCCGGACGGGCCGGTCCCGTTCCGGCTCGTTTCCCCTGGCGACGACCCGACGTGGGGCCGGGGCCTCGAGCTGCTGCCCGCGCCCGACGAGGGCGACGTGTTCCTCGACTTCGAGGGCCATCCGTTCTGGACCGCCGAGGCCGGCCTGTTCTTCCTGCTCGGACTGATCGAGCGGGAGGGGGGCGAGTGGCGGTTCCGAGCCTTCTGGGCGCACGACCCGGACGAGGAGGCCGCCGCCACCGAGGCGCTCCTCGACCACCTGGCGGCCCGTCGGGAGCGGTACCCCGACATGCACGTGTACCACTACAACCACACCGAGCGATCGTCGCTGAACCGCCTCACCGCCACCCACGGCGTGGCCGAGGCCCAGCTGGCCACCCTGGTCGACACCGGCCTGTTCGTCGACCTCCTCGGCATCGTGCGCAACGCCGTGCAGATCGGGGCCGAGTCCTACGGCCTGAAGGCGGTCGAGGAGCTGACCGATTTCGTCCGCTCGCACGAGATCGAACAGGGCGCCGGGGCCGTCCTGGCCTACGAGGCCTGCATGGCCGACGGCGATCCGGTCCACCTCGACCAGATCGCCCGGTACAACGAGGACGACGTGCGGGCCACGCTGGCGGTCCGCGACTGGCTGGTCGACCACCGCGACCCGGGGCTGCCGTGGCGGGCGGCGCGCCTGGAGCCCGACGAGGGCATCCCCGAGCTCGACGAGCAGGTCGCCGCCCTCCACGCCTTCGACCCGGGGACGACCGAGCACGACCTCGGCGACGTGCTGGGGTACTGGCGGCGGGAGTGGCTGGCCTTCCTCGCTCCCAAGCTGGTCCGGGCGCAGGCCGAGGTCGACATCGCCCTCGAAGACCCCGAGGTCATTGCCGGCCTCGAGTCGCTCGGCCTTCGCGATCGGGTCAACAAGAAGGGTGGTCCGCTCAAGGGCCACGCGATGCGGTTCCGCTTCCCGGAGCAGGACACCTCGGCCCTAGGGAACGACCTTGGGCAGGTCATCTACGGCACCGTCGACGGCCCGACCGGCTTCGCCAACGTCGACTCGTTCGACCGGGCGACAGGGACCCTCGACCTGAACTGGTCGGAGCGGTGCCAGGAGCTCGGGGTGGTGCCGACCGCCGTCGTGCTGAACGACTGGGTGAGCCCGAACCCGAAGCCTGATGCGCTGACCGAGCTGGCGGCCGACGTGCTCGCCGGTGACGCGGCCAACCCGGCCTCGCTCGCCCTGCTGCGCCGAGACGCCCCTGCGTTCGTGGCCGGCGGCGGCCCGCCCCGTGGGCGCTTCGGCGACGACGTCGACGAGATGCGGCGCTGGGCGCGCGACCTCGACGGGACGTGCGTCGCCGTCCAGGGGCCGCCGGGCACAGGCAAGACCTACCGCGGTGCCCACATGGTGCACGAGCTGGTGACCCAGGGCCGGCGGGTCGGCATCACGGCCATGAGCCACCACGCCATCGGCAACTTCCTCAACCAGATCATCGAGGTCTTCGACGAGAAGGGTGACCGGGGTTTGTTGCGGGCCGTCCGGAAGGTCACCAACACCAAGGCCGCCAGCCCCTCGGAGGTCAAGCTGACGTCGTCCAACAAGGCGTGCGCCAAGGACGACGTCAACCTCGTCGCCGGCACGCCCTGGCTCTTCGCCAACCAGCTCATGGCCGACGCACCGGTCGACGTGCTGATAGTGGACGAGGCCGGCCAGCTCGCCCTCGCCGATGCGCTGGCGGCGGGGCGGGCGGCCCGGAACATCGTCCTCCTCGGCGACCCGGCCCAGCTCCCGCAGGTGGCACAGGCGTCGCACCCCGGCGTCGGCGGCCACAGCGCTCTCGGGCACGTGCTCGGCGACGACCCGACCATGCCGAGCGACCGGGGCGTGTTCATCTCCGAGACGCGGCGGATGCACCCCGACGTGTGCCGGTTCATCTCCGACGAGATCTACGACGGGCGGCTCACCAGCCACCCGTCGTGCGCCGTCCAGGGCACCGAGCTCGGCACCGGCCTGCGCTGGCTGCGGGCCGAGCACGAGGCGTGCACCACGTCGTCCCCGGAGGAGGCCGAGGTCGTGTGGGCCGAGGCCCGTCGCCTCATCGGGGCCTCGTGGACCGACCACCACGGCGTGACCCGCCCGATGGAGCCGACCGACCTCATGGTCGTGGCCCCCTTCAACGATCAGGTCGCCCTCCTGCGCGCCCGGCTCGACTCCGACCCGGCCACCGCCGGCGTCCCCGTAGGCACGGTCGACAAGTTCCAGGGCCGCCAGGCAGCGGTCGTGTTCTTCACCATGACGACCTCGTCGGGCGCCGACCTGACCCGGGGCGCCGACTTCCTCTTTTCCCGCCAGCGCCTCAACGTGGCCGTCAGCCGGGCCCGCTGCCTCGCCTACCTCGTCTGCACCGACGCCCTGCTCAACAGCCGGGCCCGGACCCTCGACGAGCTGCAGCTCATCTCCACCCTCTGCGCTTTCGTCGAGTCGACCGATGGTGTGCCAGAGCGCGCTGGAGGCGGCTGACCCGACGAGATGCAGCACTTCCGGCCAACGCTCTGTTCCCCGGCGTCCTACTGTTCCGGCCCGGCGGGTCGACTGGTGGAGGGGCCTGACATCGAGCGAGTGGTGCGAGGACTTTCTGGTCGACCGTGAGCCGTTGGGCTGGCGTTCACAGGAAGGCGGACCGACGGCGCTGACGCCGCACTCGGTCTTCCTCGGGCGGGGATCGAACGCGTTGGAGGTCGCCCTCGCATCGGCAGCCGGCCAACCGAAGGCCGACGACGTCCGCAAGCTGTGGACCGCTCGTCAGAACAAGCGTCCGAGCCCTCTGCTCCTCATCGTGGGGTACCCGGTCGAGGGCGCCACGAAGGTGACCGTTTGCGGTCCTGCGGGAGAGCACCCGACACTGCTGAACGGCCTCGACGTCTCTCAGATCGAACGCCTGGCCGACGCCGCCCTGAGTGAGCCGACACGACACGCCGCGATCCGGTTCCTAATCGCCATGCTGCCCGAGGCCGACAGCGACCTCCCCGGCGTTCGCAACTCTGGGCTGCTGGCCGGCCAGGAGCTCCGCCACGGCGTCCCCCGCCGGCCCGACTGGGACGCAGCATGCGCCTCAGGCAAGCCCCTCCTGGCCCTGTCTGGGCGGACGCTCGTGGAGAGGCTCGGCTTCGAGATCGACGGCCTGTCAGTGCGCTCCAGCGTCCTCACCCGCCAGGCGGGCCGAAGCGTGCAGTGGCCGTGTTCCTGGAGGACGGCGAGACGTTCGAGACCCCGTCGGAGGGGTTCAACGGCACCACGGCGTTGTCCCACGCGCTGAACGTCGCCGACACCGAGAGCCTGCCGTGGGTCGTCCTCACCCGCGGGCGAGAGATCCGCCTCTACGCAGCCCGTGCTGACACCGGCGTCGGCCGCAAGGGCCGGTCGGAGACGTTCGTCGAGGCGAACCTGGCGCTCCTGCCCGACGACCGGGCGGGGCTACCTCCCGTTGCTCTTCGGCGCCGGTGCCCTCTCCGAGAACGGGACGATCGAGGACATCCTCCGGCGTTCGGAGGACTTCGCCGCCGGGCTCGGCGACCGACTGCGGCAACGCGTCTACTTCGAGGCCGTCCCACGGCTTGCGGAGGCCATCGCCTCCCGGATGGGCGATCCCTGGGACCTCACCGACAAGGACCTGGAGTCCGCCTACGAGCAGACACTCGTCGTCTTGTTCAGGCTGCTGTTCGTGGCCTACGGCGAAGATCGCGACCTGCTCCCGTACCAGTCCAACTCGAGGTACGCAGACCACTCGCTGAAGAGGATCGCCCGGCACCTCTCTGAGGACCGACGTTCCGGCTCGACGAGCTTCGACGCCGAGGACTTGTGGGAGGACGTCACGCAGCTGTGGAGGGCGGTCGACAAGGGCAACCAGGCGTGGGGGCTGCCGGCCTACAACGGGGGGTTGTTCTCCGCCGATGCAACCGTCAACCGGTCCGGCGCTGCGCTGGGGGGCATCCGTCTCACCGACGGTGAGTTCGGCCCGGCCCTGGCCAGCCTCTTGGTCGACGAGGGTGCCGACGGCGTCATCGGGCCGGTGGACTTCCGCAGCCTGTCGGTCCGTGAGTTCGGCACCATCTACGAGGGCCTCCTCGAGTCGATGCTCTCCGTCGCCCAGACGGACCTGGTCACCGACAGGAAGGGCAGCTACGTCCCGACGCCCAGATCGACGAGCTCCTCGGCCTCGAGGACCGCCTCCACCGCAAGATCGCGCAAGCCGCCGCAGCCGTCGGCGTCAGCGAGATCCTGCCGGGCAGCAAGTCCAACGAGGTCAACCATTCCGACACCCGCGACGAGATCGAGCGTCTCCGTCGCGAGGACGCCTCGCTCTTCGAGATGGGAGGCACCGCCCGATCGTCCCTTTCGGGCGAGGAGTACCGGCAAGCCCTCCGCGAGGCGATCGACAAGCACGACAAGGGCCCCGACATCAGAGGCCTCCCGTGGGGTTCTGGCTCCGGGATGGCCACCAGCCCAGACGGGGGGACGGGCTACGTGTTCTGCGCCAAGGTCGCCGACCACCCCAGGCCTGTGTTCCGCTACATCGACGCCAGTCGCCCCGACGAGCCCATCAAGGACACCCTGGCCTGCCTGGACCGTGCCCGACCGCTCGAGGGCCCCGAGACCCCGCGGGTGCTCGACGAGGACACCTATCGGGGTGCCTTCGCTGCCTGGTCGGCAGCTCTCACCGACATAGTCGTCGAGTGGAACAAGGCAGCCGACCCCGCCAACCTCTCCCCATCGGTGCCTACCGCGATGAACCGTGCTGCCGAGCTGGTCCGCAATCACCGACCGCCGGCGATGACACAGGAAGCTGCCGACTACCTCATCGACTCGCTCCAGACCCCGTGGCCCGAGCGCACCGTACGCCTCATCCGCGTTGGTATTGGCACCACTGCTCCGCCGGCCGAGCAGGTGACGGTCATCGCCCGCACGCCGAGGAGCTCGGCCTGGCCCCCAGCCCGCCGCCAACCCCTCTCCCGGAGATCACCGAGGAAGACGTTCACCTCGTCTGCTGGCTCGCCCTCCTCTCGACTGATAGGTCCGAAGGAGCCGAAGCCTGAGGCATCCCCAAGCCACCGACTGCTGAGGCCTCTAGCGGCGTTCAAGATAAGGCTGCATCAATCGATGTCGCCGTGGTGGCGGAGGTTCTCCGGAAGTGGAAGGCCATGCTTCTCGGCCAAATAGAGCGTCTGAGCGTACAGGCGCGCCTGATGAACGACGTCTCCTAGGACGTAGGCATTGGTACCGGCACCTGCGACGATGGCAATGACAGGCATTGCCTTCGCCACCTTATTGATTGGCACCGCCTTGCCACTGGCGAACTGCTGCATGAGCTTGTCGGCCGCGTCCAGGATGCGGTGATCGCTGAGAAGCTTCTGGCTCCTCCTGGCTCGTCCTCTTGCCGCATTGAAGGCTGCGCCTGCCCTCTGCGCAGCCTGAGCTTTCGGAAGCTGGTTTCGGTACGCACGCAGGACCATGCGGTCGACGAGATGCCGCATCTCATCGTCTCTTACGTCGAACCCGTACGAGAAGGCAACTCTCGTCGCAAGCGCTGTGCTCAACACGTGCATGACAAGCATGTCGAGGCCTATAGCGGCAACGCCACCTGCAATCGGAACCATGGCGAGAGCACCAAGAGCCCCGCCTTCGACTGCGCCATTCGTACGCCACCTCAAAGCCATGGTGCGCGTGTAGTCATTGAGGCCTTCAAGATCCACGGCACGTAGATCCTCGAGGTTCGAGACGGGGCGACCCTTTGCCCGGTGATGATCGAGCACCCTCTCGGGATTCATGAGCTCGGTCGTCCAGTCGGTCACCAACTCCAATAGGTGGACCGCTCCCGTGACGCTCGGGGCAAGAACGCCGTCGGTCACCTTCTCGAAGCCATCTCTGATGCCGGGTGGAGTGACGTTGGCGACCGCCTGCGCACCCTTACCGGCGACGTCCCTGATCTGTCCCCCTGCCTCCCCGAGTGCGGCACGCGCCTTGGGAAGAGGGAGCTCTCGGCGCTCGGCCTTCTTCTCCCAGTGCTGTTGCAGGTGTGCCCATCGTCGCGCCTCGTAAGGCGACATTGCGGTCATGTTCCCAAGGCCTTCAATCACATGCGCACGCTACTCGGGGCGCGTCCCACGGCGATCAACTACGGAAAGGCGACGAGCAGCGCCGGCCGAGTCACGTTTAGGTGACGACCTACTCCAGGGTAGGGATCTCAGCGTTTCCCCCTCTGGCCCAGGCTCGTCGGCGCAAGGACTGGGTTCGCCTAGTGCCAAGAGGATCATTGTGGAGATAGGTCGATGCGGAGGGTGTCGGCGAGGCGGTCGAGGTCGGCGAGGTCGACCTGTGTGCCGAGGTAGGCGATGAGCTCGTCCTGGCGGGGCTGTCCGAAGGCGAGGCGGTATAGGGGCGCTTCGGATCTGCGGGGGGTGTAGGCGGTTGATCTGAGGGTCCGCGGGCGCGGCACAGGGGCTCAACCAGGATCGGGGTTGCGAAGCCAACCGAGCCTGGAGAGCCCCTGTGGAGACTGACGCTACGCGCATGTGCGCCCTTGTGGTGGGCTTGCCCGCCATCCGCGTGCTGGGCGTCGAGGACGACCCGGGCGAGCCGTTGCGGGTCCACGTCGAGACCACCGCGACCGTGGTCGGCTGCACGGCGTGTGGCACTCGGGCGTGGCTCAAGGACCAGCGGCCGGTGGCCCTGGTGGACCTGGCTGCGTTCGGCCGCCCCGCGGTGCTGGTGTGGCACAAGCGCCGGTGGCGTTGCCCGGAACCGGCCTGCGGGACCGCCACGTTCACCGAGACCCAGCCGGCCATCGCCGCGCCCCGAGCGGGGGTGACGGACCGGGCCGGTCGGTGGATGACCCGCCAAGTCGGCCAGGGCCAGCCGGTCTCTGCGGTCGCCGGGGAGCTGGGCTGTGACTGGCACACCGTCATGGACGCAGTCGTCGCCTACGGCACCCCGCTCATCGAGGACCCCGACCGCATCGAGCAGGTGAGCGCGCTCGGCCTGGACGAGACGCTCTTCGTCCGCACCGGCACGTGGCGGCGCCGGTCCTGGGTGACCTCCATCGTCGATGTCACCCAGCCTGCGCAGCTCCTCGATGTCGTCGAGGGCCGCACCGCCAAGGCCCCGTCGGCGTGGCTCGAGGCCCGACCTGCCGCCTGGCGGGTGGACATCGCGTGGGCGGCGTTGGACCTGTCGGGTCCGTACCGCAAGACGTTCAACGACACGCTCCCCGACGCCGTGCAGGTCGCGGACCCGTTCCACGTCATCAAGCTGGCCAACACCCGCCTCGACGACGTCCGCCGCCGGGTCCAACAAGAGACCCTCGGCCACCGCGGCCACCGAGACGACCCGCTCTACCGATCGAGGCGCCTGCTCACCAAGGCTCACGAGCGTCTCGACGACCAAGGCGAGGCGAAGCTGCTCAGCTTCCTCGACGCCGGCGACCCCCACGGCGAGGTCCGGATGGCCTGGCACGCCAAGGAGACCCTCCGGGGTCTGTTCGACCAGCCCGCCGAGGCCGCGGCGGGCTACCTGGCCGAGCTCATCGAGAGCCTCCTCGACCGCTCCATGCCCAGAGAGCTCCAGCAGCTCGGCCGGACGCTGCGGCGCTGGTCCGACGAGATCGTCGCCTGGCACCAAGCGCAGGTGACCAACGGGCCCACCGAGGCCATGAACAGCCTCATCAAGCGGATCAAGCGCGTCGGGTTCGGGTTCCGCCGGTTCCGGAACTACCGCCTACGCGTCCTGCTCTACGCCGGCCGCCCCAACTGGGACCAGCTCGCCACGATCACCCCCGCTCCACCCCCGTGAAATCCGAAGCGCCGGTATAGGCCCATGGCTCGGCGGAGCTGCTCGGACCTCGCCCGGTCGCGTGAAAGGGGCAGCGCCGGCACGTACCGCTCGATCATCCGTCCGCCGTCCACGGCGTAGACCCACCAGGGCCTGATCTCCGGCTCACCGGGGTCGCGATCCTTGTCGGCCAGGGCGAATAGCTGCCGCCACGGATCGCCCGAGGCCCGCCGGCCGGCATCCCCGTGGCGGAGGGCCACGTTGCGGCGCACGGCGTGGCCCATGAAGCGGTGCACACGACCCTCCCGCTGCTCGAGGTCGACCGGATTCCCGGGCAGGTTCCAGTGCACGACGGCATGGCAGTAGTGGTGGAAGTCGAGCCCCTCCTGGCCGGCCGAGGTGGTCGCCAGCACGAACGGCCAGAAGGGTGAGTTGAAGGCGTCTCGGACCTCGCTCTCGCGCATGGCGCTGCCCTCGTCGGTGGCGTCGGTCCCCAACCGGAGGGCGAAGTTGGCCCGCATCCGTTCGGTGGTGACCTCGCACATGTCGCCATCGACCTCGATGCGGTCGACGGCGTACGAGACCGTCCGCACGTGGAGGACGCTGAACATGTTGGCAGTCAGGTTCGCCAGGGCTGCCTCGGTGCCGGGGTGCGCCTCGCCGAGCGACGGCAGTAGGACGGCCAGGAACTCGTCGACCACCGCCTGCAGGTTCCCGGCGATCGAGTACCGGAGCACCCGGCGCCAGTACGGCTCCTCCCGGTGGGCGGCGCGCACGATCTCGGTGGCCTCGGGGCCGTTGAAGAGCGTCCGGAAGCCCCACGCCAGCGACAGCGACGAGCGCCGCAGGTCGAGGTCGGTGACGGGGCGCCCGGTGACCCTGGCCAGGGCCCGCTGAGCGACGACGGCTGGCGACCCCATCGCCACCGCCACCAGGACGTCGACGAGGTCGTCGGGTGGACGGCCCATCGTGGCCGGGTAGTCCCAGTAGGCCTTGATGACCTCGACGAGGTGCTGCCGGAGGCCCGCGGCTTCGCCGCCCCGGTCGGTGTCGTCGGCGGTGAGGGCGTCCTGGATGCCCTTGCGGCCCAGGTCGAAGAAGCGCTCGGTGCTGGCCTTGTCGGCCAGCCAGTCGAGCCACATAGGGGCGGCCCAGTACCAGCGCTCGTCGACGGGGCCCTCCTCGGCGACGACGACTCCCTCGCTGTCCAGGTCCTCCCGCAGCGCTCGGAGGTGGACCTCCAGGCGCTCCCGCACCGCATCAGAGGCCGAAGCGACACTGACGGGCTGGCCTCCGTTGGACCTTGCCAGGTCGAGCGGATCGCCGATGCGGGCCAACACGGTGCTCGGGTACAGGTGCGTCCACACCGGGAGCCCGGTCAGCCGGTCGCCGGAGACGTCCATGCGGAGGAGACGCCCACGCGAGGCACGTCCCTCGGTCGAGTTGCGGTACGCAGGTCGGCCCGAGCCGGCGTTGACGATCTTCCGCTCCGCCTCGTAGGTGACCAACGTGGAGATGGCGGTGGGGACCATCGTCCAGCTCGAGAACACAAGGCGCTTGGTGAACCCGGCCAGCGCCGGGTCGGCGTACGCCGCCGACGGCTCGACGTAGGGCAGCGACGGCGGCATCCACAGCAGCCGCCACGCCCCCCGACCGACGGTGTCGTCCACCAGCCACCGCATCCGGGGGTTGTCGATGGCCAGCTCGTCGAAGCGCTCGACGGCGTCGTGGTCGAGCAGACCGGAGCCGGTGAGGTCGCCACCGACGAGGGCAGGTGCCCCGGCGCCGCCCTCCGCCGCAACCCCGAGGGCCTGGCCGAGCTTGTACCGACTCTGGAAGTTGGCGAGGAACGGGGCCGACAGCCAGTAGTCCATGGGGTCGCCGACACCGAGCGCACGGGACAGGCGGGCCGCCCCCACATACCGGCGGATGTCGTCGCCTCGGAGCTGGACCCCACCATCGTCGGCGGGGGCCAACATGCCCGACCGGTCGGGGGTGGCGGCCAGGCGCTCGGTCCGAACCATGACGCGCCGGAGGCTGTCCTCGACCTGCGTCCTGGCGGACCGAGCTGCCGCCCCGCCGTCGCGGCCGAGCAGGAGCGCCCCCTGGCGGAGGTCACGCAGGCCTGACCGCAGCTCCTCGACCCGCGCCCCGTCGTGGTTCATGAGGAACGCCGCCGTCTGGATCATGTCCTCGTGGTGGTCGTCCTCGGTGTCGAGCCCGGTGGTCAGCATCTTGTAGGGCGTCGCTGAGAGGAGGAGCACACGCGCCTCGAGGTCGGCCTCCTCGTCGACGAAGTCGAAGAGCTGTTGGGCCAGGGCCGCAGCGTCGCTCACCTCGTCGCCGGGGGCGGCCAGGAGGTGCTTGAAGCGCTGGAACTCGTCGAGGACGATCAGGTCGGGCTCGAGGGATGTGAGGCACGCGCGGGCCAGGCAGGCTCGAGCGGCGCCGACGAGCTCGTTGCGCCGACGGCGGTCCTTCCAGTGCAATCGCTCGTGGGCGAAGCGGTCGGCCACCTCGTCGAACTCCACTCGGAGCGTCGGCGCTCCCGCAGCGACCCGAGCGATGTCTTCACGGTCGATCTCGTTGCGGAGACCAGCGACGAAGTCGCCGGTGATCGTGCGGCCGTGGTCACGGCGCGTCCGCTGGCACTGCTGCTTGAAACGGTCGAAGCTCTGCACCCCGCCCTGGAACACCCGGTAGGAGCCCTTCGTCGCCCACGACCTGTCGTCCCACACCATCGAGAGCAGGAGGCGCAGCACCGTCCGCTCGTCGCTGCGGCCCGACCCACCTCGTAGCTCGAAGGACGTCCCCGGTGTGAAGGACACCAGGTTGACCCGCAGCTCCTCTCCCGAGGATCGACGGGCGGCATCGAGGTCCCCGGCGACGATCGGGAGCTTGGTGATGCGGTCGAGCACGGCGAGGTCGTTCTCGATGCCGATGCGGAGGCGTCGCACGTTCTGCCGAGCGATCTGGGCGTTGGAGCAGACGTAGACGACGTCGATCCGGTCGACCTTGTCCTGGAGGTGCTCGACCGCCTGGGCTATCACCCCACGAGTGATGAGGGTCTTGCCCAGGCCGACCTCGTCGGCCACGAGGAACCGGCGGCTGGGGTCGGGGTCGGTGTACATCCGACGGAAGACGTGCTCGGCGGTGGTCCGCTGGAAGACCTTCAGCCCCCTGAGGGTCGGCTCGGCCTCGAAGCGGTTCATCGTCCGGCTTCCTGTCGGATCTCCCACACCGCGGCCCACAGATCGTCGAACCCCGACGGCAGGACCTCGCCCCGCTGGTCGCCTAGGTCTGTGACGAGCCCGTCGATGTGGTCGAGGCGAGCCGGGTCCCGCTCGACGGCCCGTACGAGGAGCTCGACGAGGGGCACGTCGTCCCACCCCCGACCGCCCAGCCGCCGCAGCCAGGCCATCCCCGACCCGTCGCCGTCGCCGTCCATGCCCTCCGGTCCGTCGGAGAGGAGCAGGACGAGGTAGCGGAGGAGCCGCTCGGGATCACGCAGCATGGCGGCGAGAAGCTTGCGCCGCCGGTCGTCGGGAACGCCCTCGAGCGTCGCCTTCACCAACGTCGCCGTGGAGTGGGTGAGTCCCGCACGCTCGCCCATCACCTCCAGGACGAAGAAGGCGGTGATGCCCTCGAGGGAGACCGAGAAGGTCGCGTCGATCGCCGCTCCGGCGGGCACCGCCACCGCAGCCGCCGGGGCCAGGGTCACCGGCCGGACCGACACGTCGAGCCGGTCGAGCAGGTCACCGCCGTCAACGTCGACCTCTCCCGAGAGCACCATGCGGAAGTCGGCCCCGTCGGCCGTCACCGAAGCGGACAGCGCGCTCACGGACAACCGCCGGCGCACGGCGTCGACGACCCGGATGAGCTCGTCGGCGGCTGTATCGACAGGGTCCTCCCTCGGAGTGAAGTCGACGAGCACGGCACCGAAGCCGGCGGCACCTTTGCTCCCGGGGTCCAGGAGGGCATCGATGCCGACCTGGTCGATCGGGCCGGTCATCGTCGCCGTCACCTCGACGTTCCCGCCGAATGCGGCCCGGGTGGCATTGGCCGAGCCGGTGACCACGGTGCTGTGCGAGGGACCATCGGACACGAAGAGCTTGGCGTGGAGGCCTCCGTGCAGGGGCGCCGCCCCGATCCGACCGTCGGAGCTGGCGTCGACCTCGGCCGCCGGGTTGAGCACGGCGCTGCGGCCGACATCGGCCACGGCCTCACCGAGCCCGGCGAGGGTGGCGTCACGCGACACGAGCAGCCGGATGGGAGCGACCTCCTCGACGTCGCGCAGGAACCGCGGGTCGACGAACGGGGAGACGATCGCGACCCCGTCGGCGTCAGCCGGGACCGGCAGTGGCACCGAACCCGCCAGCCCGTGCACCGTGAACGCCAGGTCCGCGAACGGCTCCGGCGGCAGCGCGTGAGCCCGGTCGAGGTCTGCGGCGACCCTCTCGATCGCGTCCGCGATCGAGGGGCTCGACACTGGATCGACCGCCATACGGGGCAACGCTCGGACCAGGTCGCCGAGAGGCGCCAGGTTCGGCTGCTCGGCGGCGGGGCCGGTCTCGACCGGGTATGGGTCGGTCTCGACCCGCAGCAACGAATCCCACGACGTGTCGAAGGTGAGGTTGCGCGTCGCACACAGCACTCGGAGCACCGCACGGTCGCCATCGGCGCTGACGAAGCGGACCACCCACACCTTCGGGTGGAACAGGTAGCCGCGGCGGACCGGCTCGACCGGGACCACCACGTCCTCGAGCCACGCGAACACGGTGCGGTGGGCCGCCGGCACGGCGATGTGCCCCGACTGGCAGAAGAGGGTGATGCGCTCGGCATGGCGGCGGACGGCCTCGAGGAGGCCTACCGGCTCAAGGCCGTCGGCGGCGTCGAGGTCGGACGCGGCGTAGAGGGCGAAGGCGATCGGTGCAGTCAGCAACGCCTCGAGGTCGAGGGTGAACGAGGTGCCGACGGCATGGTCGAGCATGAAGCCCGACGGCGGCCGCAGCGCCTCGAAGAGCCCGGCGCGGTCGTGGGGAGCCAGCATCAGACGAGGCCCTCCCGGATGTCGGTGACGATGTCGCTCACCTGCTGCCAACGGAACGCCATCCGGACCTGTCCTTGCATGCCGCTGCTCGTCTCCCGAGCCCTCTTGCTGGACAGCCGAGCTCGGTGTCCCTTGATCGACGCCTCGCGTGCCACGAGGTCGGCCATCACCGCTGCGTCGCGGGCAATCGAGCCGGGATCGGCGATCGCCCGCACCAACCAGGAGTCGACGAACGGCCGGAGCCGGAGGACGCGGGGGTTGACTCGGGCGACGATGGACCACAGCCGGTCGAGGTCCTCGCCCCAAGGCGCGAGCTCGGCGGCTTCCGCCTGCATCGCCTCGACCCAGTCCGCGAGGAGCGAGTCGGGCGCTCCTCCGAAGTCGCCCGTGCCGTCGGCCAGGTAGCGATCCTCCAGCACCCGGTTGTAGAGCAGGTTGGCACCCCACGACACGAGCGAGAACAGCCGGGCGTGGTGCAGCACCTCACCGTTCGCGGCGCTCGCACCGTCGGCATCCCACGGCCAGTCGCCGAGGTCACCGTCGCTCGGGGCGCGCATCAGGTCGGCCAGGAAGGAGTCGGGGATCGACGCGAGGACGCGGGCACGGAGGTACTCGGCCTCCCCGGGCTCCAGCGCCAGGGTGCACTCGTCGAACACGTCCTCCGGCATGGGGGGCAAGACGTGCCACAGCTCGCCCTGGCCGCCCCCTTCGTCATCGGCGCGTCGCCGACGAGCACGTCGGCGGTCGATCCCGGCGACGTACTCCCGACGGGTACCGGAGAAGAGGCGGACCTCCCAGCGCCCGAGCCCGCCCCAGTAGATCTGGCTCGGGAGCTGCTTCGTGCCGTCCCGCGATTCGCGGCCGATGATGCCCGACGGGTCCGTCGACCCGGCCAGCAGAGCACCGATCAGAGCGACCTCCCACTCCCGAGCTTGCGCCGCTCCGTCGCTGCTGCGCACACCCTCCAGGTCGAGGCGCTGGTACACCCAGGGCACCAGGAGGAAGTAGCGGGCTCGGGTCTGGACCGTGCTGATGCCAGGGAACAGCAGCTCGCTGAACGCATCCCGCACCGGCCCGAAGCCAAGCGGGTCGATCATCCCGGGCGAGTCGAAGGCGGCCAGCGCCTCCCGCACCCGCTGCGCATCCTCGTCGTTGTGGTCCAGCCACGTGAACGTCGCGACGGCCATGGTCCCCTCCTCCCGCCCGCGCCCCCTCGGGACGCCCAGGCATCGTGTCACGGGGGTGTGACAGCGAAGACCGCCTACCCACCTACGCCTAGGGTCGGCAGGGGAGGTTCGTCCATGAGCGGTGAACGGGTGTACACGGTCGACGCGGCGGGCGCGACGCCTGCGACGCCCATCTCGCTGGCTGAGGCCGGGCTGCGGGAGCGAGACGACCTGCAGGAGTGGGTCCTCGCCCACCCCGAGATCCTCGGCGAAGACGTGATGGTCGTCGCCTTCGAGTTCGACCGGTGGCGATCCGCATCGGGAGACCGGGAGCGCGACCGGCTCGACGTGCTCGGCCTCGGGACCGATGGTCGCCTCGTCGTGGCCGAGCTCAAGCGGGACCGTGCACCCGAGACCGTCGAGATGCAGTCCATCAAGTACGCCGCACTCGCCAGCCGCTTCGACGAAGAGACCCTCGCTGAGCACCACGCAGCGTTCCTCACCCGCCGGGGCGCGCCGACCGATGCCGACGCAGCGCTGGACCTGCTCCTCGCCCATGCCACCGAGCTCGACGTGGACGCACTCGCACGGCCGCGCATCGTGATCGTCGCCGGGTCGTTCCCGCCCGTCGTCACCGCGTCCGTTGTGTGGCTCACCTCCATGGGGCTCGACATCACCCTGCAGACCGTGCAGGCCTACCGGGTCTTCGGCGACCGCACCGTGGTGACGGTGTCGCAGCTGTACCCCCTGCCCGAAGTCGACGAGCTGCTCGTGACACCCCTCCGCGAGCAGACCGACGGCGCAGGGAGGAAGCGGACCAAGAGTCGAGAGGCGAGCACGGTGGTGCGCCTCGTGCGTGACGGGTCGGTCGCCGATGGCACCGCTTTGGTACTCGACCCGACGACCGAGGTGTCGCCTGAGGTCCGCGACCTGATCGTCGAGTGGATCGCAGAGAACCCGTCCCGTGGGCAGGCCACGTGGACCAACAGCACCCGTGCCCCCCTGATCTGGGCGGCCGATGGGCTGGCCTACCGACCGACCGCCATCGTGAGCCGGATCCTCCTCGAAGCTGCCGGCGCGACCCGATCCACCCGCGGACCGAGCTGGTGGCGCCTACCCGACGGACGCTCGCTCACCGATGCCGCCGGGCCCGGAGGAGGAGGCGCCTTCGACTGGCAGCCCCTCCACGACCTGATGGCGTCCATCCCCACTGGACGATGGACGACCTACGGCGACCTCGCCGAGCTGGTGGGCACGGCCGCCCAGCCCCTCGGCCAGCACATCATGAAGTGCTCGAGATGCCCGAACGCCCACCGGGTCATCGGAGGCGACGGGCGAGCCCGCGACGGCTTCACCTGGAGCGATCCTGAGGACGGCAGGTCCCAGCAGCAAGCCCTCGAGGACGAGGGGGTCGAGTTCCGCAACGGAGTGGCCTCCGACATCCTGCGGATCCGGGCACCAGAGCTCCGTGCGTTGCTCTGAACCGGAGCCACGTGCATCGACTGGCCGGACGAGGAGCGAAGCCTGCGGTTGGAGAGGTTGCCCTTGGATTGCCTGGAACGGCGCACCGCCGGCTGGGTGGAGAGCTCTGCTACGGATCGTGTGGTTGGCCTGCGTCACCAGGCCCGAGTGGCTTCGGGGTAGGTCGATCTGGGACTCACCTGCGCGAGGGCCGGCACCCGACTCGTGTGAGCTCCACTCTTGGTCTGCGGCTTTGCTCCGCCCTTGCCAGCGGGCTTCGCTCTGCTGGTCTTGCCTCGGGTCGGCTTAGGTGTGCGTGTGGAGGCCCGTCGAGCGGTCGCGCGCGCCGAACTTGTAACGCCGGTGGAGCGGCCGACTCGTCGAGGCGGGCCGGCGTCAGCAGCTCCGGACTTGGTGTCGTCGTAGGCCTTGCGAACGAGGACAACCTGGCTCTGGGGCCATCCGAGACGATCGGCCTTCGCCTCGGTTGACCCAAGCCCGCAGACCACCTCGAGTACCTCGTCCACCTTCACACCGGCAGACGTTGCCGCCTTCGCCGCCCGACTTCGAGTGCGATCGGAGGGATCGACGCGTAGGCGCTGACGGGCTGCCGGCTCGCTGCCAGGTCTCTCTTGGAGGCCCTGTTGGCGCGGTTCGCTAGCGGCTCTCGACCCGCCACGAGCGATTACGGCTAGGTCATGCCCCGAAACGTGGCCAAGGTGCCTCAGGTGAGGTGAGAGCTTCCGCCTCGTCCCCCGGCCGGTCTTCTTCACCTCGCGGTTGGACTGGCGCCGCTGAAGCTCGGCTCGGGCCTGCTCCGGCGACACGGTCGGCCGGGGTGCGCTTGAGGAACCTGATTCTGGCGGTCCTGATCGGGCTCGCGTCCGAACGACGGGCGCCGAGCTCGCCATGACGATCGGCGACGCGAGTGCTGGCAGCGTGCCGTCGTCCATGTCCGACGCTGGGTCGGAGAACGGCCGGGACGTCAACTCGTGGCGAGTCGCCGAACGTGGCGGTGGGATGTACCCGTCATCCCTGTCGTAAGGGTGCTCAGCTTGAAGCATGTACTCGCCCAAGTCATGGCCGTGGTCGACCATGTCGGTCCACCCACCGTCCCAACCCAGGTCCTGATCGGCCCCCATGGTGACCTCTCGTCGGCTGAACGGGGCGAGGATCAAGGATCGAGCTGAGCTGAGCCGAGCTGTTGCCGATGACCGGGCCCCCTGTCGCAGTTGCGGTACGTTCCGCTACGGCGGAATCGGCGAGGGTCGTTGGGTCACTGGCATGAGCCTGCTCTACAAGATCTCCAGAGACGGACGATCCGTCGACTCGGTGAGCGCCGTCGACGGCGGGGTCGTCGTGAAATCGACCGGCCGGCGACTTGCGTCGCTCTCCGATGCGCTGGCCACCGTCGAAGATCTCAGCGCCGTCGACGCTTCCGGATCGTGGTCGATCGTCAGCGACCAGTTGCCCGACTGGAGCATCGCAGCCCGCCTCAGGGGGGACGCCCTCGACGTCGAGATCAACGGGACGACATGGGTG
Source organism: Iamia sp. SCSIO 61187 (assembly GCF_019443745.1). Taxonomy (NCBI): domain Bacteria; kingdom Bacillati; phylum Actinomycetota; class Acidimicrobiia; order Acidimicrobiales; family Iamiaceae; genus Iamia; species Iamia sp. SCSIO 61187. The sequence continues at coordinate 5,009,796 of NZ_CP050948.1, read as the reverse complement.
TCCCACTGGGCCGAGGACATCCGCTTCGTGCCAGAGAACCCGCCGTTGTCAGTGGCCGCTCACGACACGATCAGCGCTCAGCTCAAGATGCCGGGCCGGGGGAGCCCAGGCGGCTCGCCAGCGGGGGGGATCTGGGCCGAACGGGTCGGCGGTGACCTGTGGAGCGTGGGCTGTTCCTTCGTGGAGGACTCGAACGATCTCAGGCAACCTTGGTTCCGGGCAAAGGACGCGAACGAGGCTGCACTCACACTGAGCTCGGAGGACTACTGGGGCTTCGTGACCCGCCTCACCCACCCCGAGCTCAAGCCTGGCGATCAGGCCGCCGTAGAGGCCCTGCTTCCGCCGCCCTCGTTGAACGCCTGGACAACCGTTTGGATCAATGGCGAGCTCTGGCGAGCAGCAGGCGACCGGTGGCAACCCGCCGACATCGGCGCCGACCTGATCCGGCCTTCACAGCTCGAGCACCCCCAGTTCCTCCACATCCAGTCCGTCATCCCTACGTCCCACGGGACCGACCTGGCCTGGAGCCACTACGAAGTCGGTGAGCGAACGACGTCGCCGATGAACGGGATGACCTCGATCGTGGTCGTGCCAGCCAGTGCCCCGGACGCCGATGTGCTGGCGTTGGTGGACGCCGAAGCCACCAGCGCACAGGCCGAGATCCTTGACCAACCCGCAACAGCAGTGGTCATCGACGATGCAGGGGCCGAATGGCTAGGCATCGCCTTCGTGCACCCAGATGTCGGAGAGATCCTCGAGCGGAGCATCCCCGGCGCAGTCATGCTGTGTTGGGATGACTTCGACGACCGGCTCGTGCCTGGGATCGCTGACCCTGCGCATCCGACCCAATGGACCCTCAACGAACTCGATGCGCAACCGCCCGCCGCAGCCCAAAGGATGGTGGAGCTCGACCCGCTCGGCAAAGACCGCTTCGCACGGGCGACTGAGGCACGATGGGGCTAGCCATTCTTCACCATGACGTCGTGGCGCGCAGAGTGCGGCGGGGGCGCTGAGTTCGTCTTCTCCGGTCACCGCCTCAACGTGGCGGTCCCGTCGGGCCCCAGCGGCCGGACTCAACTCAGACCCGGCGGCTGGCGAAGTATCCGTTGGACCAGCCGTCGGCCCAGAGGAGGATCTGCTCGTCCGACCAACCCATCTCCCGCTTGGCCCGCACCACCGACGCGACGGTCCCGTTGCTCGGCTCCATCGTGAAGGGGTCGAGCGTTCCGATGAGCGTCCCGTTCGCCACCTTGTAGAACTCGATCACAGGCTCCTCCTTCTGGTGAGCGGTCGTGCGACGTGGCCAGCGGTGGGGCTCATCACCTCGACGGTCACCAGGACGCGGCCCGGGCGATGGCGGCATCGAGGCGGGCCTCGGCGGGGGAGGTGTCGACCCCGGAGCGGCGGGCGCCCTCCACTCCTGCGGCGGCGACCAGGGTCTGGGCCTGCGCCCGGTCCAGGTTGCTCAGCGAACCCTCGAGGGCGTCCAGGCACCGGAGCACCTCGCTCCAGCCGAGCATCGGCGGAAGGTCGGCCACGGTGACGAGAGAGGAGGAGGACGCCCCACCGACCCGTCGTCGACCGCCCTCCACGTCCGGGACGAACGCCACATCGCTCTGCACGATGACCAGGGGCAGCGGACGCCCGGTGCCGACGGCCAGCGCCAGCCGGACGGAGGGTGCGCCCTGAGGCGACCGGATCTGCTCCACTCCGACGACGGTGCGCACGTCGAGCTCGACAGCAGGTGCATCGCCGCCGGGCCACACCGTCACGCTGTCGATCCCCGCCATGGCGCGCACACCCGGCACTCCCAGCACGGCCGCCATGACCTGCGCCGCCGTCACCCCACCTCGATCGTCGACAACCATGAGATCCCCTCCCTCTCGACGCACCTCGTCGAGCACACCCCATCATGACGGGGGTGTGTGACAGTGAAGCCCCGGTCCCCACGGACCTCGATCTCCTCCGACCGCAGGTGTCGCGCGCCCCGGAGCTCTGCGGCCGAGACATCGGGACCCTGTTCCTCGACCGGGGCCGAGGTCCGGCACCGACGGCGCAGACGCCGTGGCGCAGGCCTCCAGGACGCGCCAGGGCCTCTACGACAGGATCGTGTCCCCTGGGGTGGTGTAGGTCGGCGGGGTCCACCACTTGGGTGGGCCACCGGCGAGATCCTCGACGTGTCCTAGCCGGGATACGAACAAGGAGACACCGCCGGTGGCCCTCTCAGAGTCTGACCTGTCCGAGCTGCTCGACGCGTTGCGCGCCGGGGAGCTGACCGACACCATCCGCACGAGCCTGGAGTGGATCCTCCAGCAGTTGATCGAGGCCGAAGCGACCGCCGTGATAGGCGCCGCGCCCCATGAACGCACCGACGCCCGGACCGCGCAGCGCAACGGGCACCGCCCCCGGTTGTTGGCGACCCCGGCCGGTGACGTCGAGCTCAAGATCCCCAAGCTGCGGACTGGGTCGTTCTTCCCGTCGCTGCTCGAGCGGCGCCGCCGCATCGACCGGGCCCTGTTCGCAGTGGTCATGGAGGCCTGGGTCCACGGCGTCTCGACGCGCAAGGTCGACGACCTCGTCGCCGCCCTCGGTGTCAGCTCGGGGATCTCCAAGTCAGAGGTGTCGCGGATCTGCGCCGAGCTCGACCGGGACCTCGAGGCGTTCCGCACCCGCTCGCTGGGCCATGTCGAGTTCCCGTACGTGTTCGCCGATGCCACCTACGTCAAGGGTCGCATCAACGGCCGCGTCGTGTCCCGAGCCGTGGTGGTCGCCACCGGCGTGACCGCCAACGGCGACCGGGAGGTCCTTGGCGTCGAGGTCGGCGACAGTGAGTCCGGGGCCTTCTGGACCGCGTTCTTCAAGGGCCTCCGCGCCCGGGGCCTGGCCGGGGTGCAGCTGGTGATCTCCGATCACCACCTCGGCCTCAAGGCCGCGATCGAGTCGACCTTCGTGGGCTCGGCGTGGCAGCGCTGCCGGGTCCACTTCATGCGCAACGTCCTCGCTCGCGTGCCGAAGGCGTCGGTCGAGATGGTCGCCGCCGCCATCCGGACCGTGTTCGCCCAACCCGACGCCGCCCACGTCCGCGCCCAGCTCGACGAAGTCCAGGCCATGCTTGCCGCCCAGTTCCCCGACGTTGCGGCCCTCCTCGGCGACGCCGCCGAGGACCTGTTGGCCTTCACCGCCTTCCCCCAGGCGCACTGGCGCAAGATCTGGTCGACGAACCCGCTCGAGCGGCTCAACGGCGAGATCAAGCGTCGCACCAACGTCGTCGGGATCTTCCCCAACGACGCATCGGTCGCCCGGCTCATCACCGCCGTGGTCGTCGAGACCCACGACGAATGGGCCGTCGCCGAACGCCGCTACCTCTCAGAAGCCTCCATGGCCAAGCTCTACGCCACCGCCGACACGACCGATCCCGAGGAGCCGCCCCTGGCCATCACCGCCTGAGCCACACTGATAGCCAGCGTCGAGGACCAGACCGACGCCGACCTACACCACCTCGCGGGACGCCAACTACGACACAGGGATGCTGTGGCCGCCGCGCTGGCGTGGCCGCCGCCGCCGGAGGCCATCGACCCCTGCCTGCTCTGGTGCTCCCAACCCGGCCTGACCTGGGCTGGCGTCGACCACCACCTGCACCACGACACCTACGCGAGGACCGGGACGACCCGGGCCGACCAGGGCGACGCTGGCAACCTGCGACCCGTGGTCTACATCCGCGCCGCCACGACGGCCGGCGAGCCATCATCCTCAGCGGTCACCACCGCTCGGCCGCTGCGGTCCTCGCCGGGCGCCCGGTGCTCGGCATCGTCGTCGACGGCCATGCCACCCGAGGACGGCAGGCCGCCGCCCGCATGGTCACCGAGCGCCTGTTCGTGGGCGACGCGACGGCCTTCCCGCACGTGGCCGTGTCCGACCCCTCCGAGGCCGTGCAGCTGATCGAAGGAGCGGTGCGGGCCCTCGTCCCCGACGCCGAGGTGGCCGTCGCCGCACTGGTGGCTTAAGGGGTCGACCCACCCACCGCTCGATGGCGCGTCACCCGAGCGCTGGACGACGCGTGATCGGAGCTTCCATCCCTCCACGGGGTCAGAGCAGATCGACGTGGAGGTCATGCACGACGCGGACGGCCAGGTGGTCGACGCCGATGTCAGCGGCGAAGGCGACGACGTCGTGGGCGCCCGCGAGCAGCCGGCCCTCGACGCGCTCCCGCCACCACGGGCTGTCGCCCGCCTCCTTCGCTTCGACGCGCTCTCGGCGGGTCAGCGGGCGGGCCATGCGGTGGCGCTCGGCCTTCAGCGCCCGGTTGAGAGGACCGTGCATCCCGGCATCCACGAGGGCCTGCACCAGGGCGGCCAGCGCCAGCCCCTCGACGCGCCGCCGCTGGTGCGTCCACCGAGGGACGAGGTCCGTCTCCAGCCGCAGCACGGACCACCCGAGGTGGAACAGGGCGTGGTCGGCGACCAGACCGACGCCGAGGACGTTGCGGAAGAAGACCTGCCGGTCCGACGAGCTCGCCGCAGCGAGCGCCGCATCCCGCTCGACCACGGCCTCGGCCCACCGCAGGAGCGGTGCGACCTTGTCGTAGGAGCGCCGCTCAGCGACGACGTGGATCATCCCGCTGCGATCGAGCCAGTGCAGGTCGACCTGCACGTCGTCGGGGTGCACGGTGGTGCGGGCATCGTGCAGCGCGAGGCGCAGGCGGGCCCGCTCACCGGCGTGCACGGCGCGCTTGGCCTTGCGGGCGCCTCGGCGAGACGTCGACGGGAGGACGGCGCGCGCCATGTCGCGCGCCTTCTGGTCGTGGTTGCGCATCGGTCCCCTCCAGGGGGAACCGGTGGGGGCCCGGCGGGCCGTGTGTCACCGGCTCATTGCAGATGCACGGCACGCTCCTCGAGGTCTGTCGTTCCCACGGGCCGATGGTCCCACGACCGACCGGTGACCACCAGCGAGAAGCAGTGCCCCGTGTCTGGCCTCGGTCAGGCAAGCGGGTGGCGATGGTGTACCCGTCTGGGATCTGGCCGCCGTGCTCCGCCGCCCTTGGGGGCCCTGGCCTACCGTCCCTTCGATGAGCGGTCACCTGTTCGTCGTCCGTGGGGACCTCACGCACCTCGCCTGTGACGCCATCCTCGTCCCGAGCGGCACGAACGCCCAGGGTCGCCGAGGGGAGACGTCGTGGGACGTCCCCGGGCTCAGACGCAATGCCGAGGGCCTCGTGATCGGCGCCCCGACCGGCGCATCTCGCGTGGCCCGCATCTCGGAGCCGAGCAGAGAGGCGCCCGGCATCTGGCTCGGCCACACCGGCGAGGAGGGTCACGAACCCGTCGAGTGGTTCGTCACCGCCATCGAGAGGTTCATCAGGGCGGCCGGGTCCGCTCGTCGTCCGGGGCCACGACCGCTCGCTGACGACCGTCCCCTGCTGGGCGTCCCGCTCGTCGGCATCGGACGTGGCGGGCGTGCCGGCGACAAGGGGGAGGTCGTCGAGGCGGTGGTGTCGGCGGCAGCCACCGCCGCAGCCCTCCGGGACGTCGACGTGACGCTCGTCGTCAGGGAGGCGAGCGAGTACTCGGCAGTCCAGCAGGCGCGAACGGGGTTGGGTCACGACCTGTGGGGCGACATCTCCGCGCCGCTGCGGATGCGAGCCGCAGATCTCGGGCATCGGGCCCGGTCCGGCGGCCTGGTCACCTTCATGGGTGCGGGTACCGGCATCGGCGCAGGACTGCCAGGGTGGACGGACCTCCTCGATCGGCTCGCTCGGGACGCCGGCATGACGGGGGCCGACCGGAAGGCCGTCGGGAAGCTGGATTCCCGCGACGCCGCAGCGGTGATCGAGCGGCGTCTGGTCTCTCAGGGCATCGACCTGTGCGCCGCGATCGAACCGCTGGTGACGTCTTCCCACGTCTCGTTGATGCACCAGCTCTTGGCCTCGCTGCCGGTGAACGAGGCGGTGACGACGAACTACGACACCCTGTTCGAGCAGGCGTGGCGGGACGCCGGGCACACGTCCCATGTCGTGCTCCCTGATCAGTCGGCCCAGGGTGCGCCGGCGTGGCTGTTGAAGCTCCACGGGTCGATCGGTGCCGGGCGCGCCGTCGTCTTGTCCCGCGACGACTACCTCCGCTTCGAGGGAGAGGGCGTCGCCCTCGCCGGCATCGTGCAAGCCATGCTTCTGACCCGGCACATGCTCTTCGTCGGCTACTCACTGTCCGACGACAACTTCCACCGTCTCGTCCACCAGGTGCGCCGGGCCGTCGGCCCCGCCGACGCTCGGCCGGAGAGCAAGCCGTTCGGGACAGCCCTCGCTCCGGGCCCGCCGAGTCTGGTGAGCGACCTCTGGGCTGGCGACATCGACGTGGTCAACGTCGGCGGCAGCTCGGGGCCCCGCGAGGTCGCACGGTTGATCGACCTCATCGGCGCCGAAGCCGAAGGCGGCTCCGCCCACATGGTCGACGATGCCTACACGTCTGTGCTGAGTGCCGACGAGCGCGCTCTCCGCGCTGCCTTGCTCGAGGTCAGGTCCGCCGCAGCCCGCCCTGGCGTCAGATCTCCCTTCCGGGTCGCCGTCGAAGACGCACTCGACTCCTTGGGCTCAGCCGCCCGTCAGACCGAGCCGTCCGGCGATCGAGTCGGGTGAGATGACGATGAGCTCGCTGACGGCTCGGCTGACGCCGACGTAGAGGAGGTCGTCGGGCTCGACGTCACGGTCGCTGACGAGGACGACGGTGTCGAGCTCGAGGCCCTTGACCCGGTGGACGTTCTCACCGAGCACCCCGGTGTCCCGGTCCTCCCAGCGGACGAGACCGAGGCCTGCGGCCCGGAGGCGATCCCGGAGCGCGGACGAGAAGGTCAGCACCCCGATCGACCGGGCCGGGCGCTCCTCGTTGTCGATCAACCGGGCGAGCTCGGACCCGACGGCGTGGACCGCGGCGTCGGTGGCGGCGACGTCGACCGGGACCCACCGGAGGTCGACCGCCTCGGGGCCGATCATCGGTGACGGGGCGCCGTCGAGTCGCCGCCGCAGCAACCGGGCGATCTGGTGGCTGTTGCGGCAGTTGGTCACCAGCTCGCACACCGTCCACCCGTCGTCGGGCGACGGCACCCGGAACCCCCGGTCGTGCAGCACCTGCGCCGGGTCGGTGACCATCAGCAACCGCCGGGGCCCGTCGGGGTCGAGCAGCGCCTCGAGCATGGCCAGCCACGCCGGGCTGAAGTCCTGGGCCTCGTCGACGACGATGGTGTCGAACCGGGCCTCGACCTGGTGCCAGTGGGCCACGAGGTGGCCGACGGCCACGACCATCCACCACTCGTGGTCGGCGCCGGCGGGGATGTCGAGGTGCGGCATGCCCGGCAGGGCGAGGGCGGTGCGGAAGAACCCGCCCACGGTCAGCGCCTCGTCGTGGGGCATCGCCGCCGCCACGACCTCGGCGAGCGGGTCGTTGTAGCAGGTGAGCAGCACCCGCTCGCCCCGGCTCCACGCCCGGCTGGCCCACGCCCCGGCGAGGCGGGTCTTGCCCGTGCCGGCGGCGCCGACGGCGACCACCCGGCGGTTCACGTCGAGGCGCTCGAGGGCCTGGGTCTGCACCCGGCACAGCTCCTCGAGTCGGGCCCGGGCCCGATCCATGCGCGCCGACGGGTCGTAGCGGAAGTCCGCGTCGGGCCGGACCGCGGCCACGACGGCCTCGACCTGCGGCGGGGTCAGGGCGTGGTTCTGGGTCCGGGCGAGCATCAGGTCCTCGACCGCGTCGGCGATGTCGACCAGCTGGTCGCCGGTGAGGACCTGGACGGTCTTGAGCTCGGGCTGCACCGCCCCTGACACTGTGGCGGCGTTGGGCAGCACCACGGCGTACTCGACGAAGATCCGGTCGAGGGTCGGGCTCGCCGCCTTCAGCAGGTCGCGGAGGGCGTAGGCGTTCTGCCGGGCCTGCGCTGGCGGCTGCGGCGTCATGGGCTGGTCCGGTCCGTGCCACACGCCGCTGCGAACGGTGATCCCGCGGTGCCCCTTGACCTCCAGGGCCGCGACGCCGAAGCCGGGGTGCACGACGACCACGTCGATCTCCCGGTCGCGGTCGGTCAGGCTCAGCGGGACGTGGGGGATCACGAGCCAGCCGTCGGTGAGCCCGTCGCGCAGCGCCTCCACGACCCGGCGCTCGGCCTCGTTCCGCAACGTGGACAGGTCGAAGTCCTCCGGCACGAGGACACCCATGGCTTCTCCCTCCGTCAGCCTGGCTCGATGATGCCCCATCGGCTCGACGTCGGGGGTGCGTGAGGCCGGTCCGTCCGCACGGCTGTCGATGGCGACGCCCGATGTGGACACCGACACGTTCGCAACAACCCGCTTTGCCGGCATGCCGCCGCGCAAGGCGCCCGGCTCTGGTAGCGAGGTGGTGTGGACAGGAGGATCCCGCTGCGGGTGGTCGACCACGTCGCCGCCGAGCGAGCCATCAGGCCGGCTCCGGGAGAGCATGCCGACCCAGGCCGTCACGATGGCCGACGAGCTCGACGCTGCGGTCGTGGCGGGTGAGATCTCCGAGGGGATTGTCGCCCGCCACAGCAAGTGGTGCCACACCGGCGGGAGCTGGGCCGCAGGGATGGACGCTGCCCGGGTCGCCGCAGTGGCCATGTACGGCACCATCCCTGAGCGGATGGTCGACGCGGAGGACCAGCGGACCGAGCGGTACGAAGAGGCGCTCTCGGACGTTGCTGCCGCCATGCGGGCTGAGTGGGAGCAGGAGCCCACGGCTGACCCGGGCCGCAAGCTGCCGGCGACGCCACGGCGCTCGACCGGCGAGGCGGTGTCGACCGATGCGGCGCGGGAAGCCTGGGCGATCGCCGCTCACGAGGTGCTGGTGACGGTCGCCCAGACCTACAACGCCACGATCACCTACTCGGAGCTGGCGGCGGAGGTTCAGGCGCGGACCGACATCACCACCGCGCAGCTGATGCGCTACTGGATCGGCGACGTCCTTGCTCGTGTCGCCGACGCCTGCGTCGACGCTGGCGAGCCGTCGGTGACGGCCGTCTGCGTTCAGGCGACGGGCGTCGTCGGCGATGGCTACGGCGCTGCCGTCGAACGAGCGACCGGTTCCCTCCCGGACGATCTGCAGACGCATGCCGCAGAAGAGCGGTTGCGCTGCTACCGCCACTTCGGCGCAACCTTGCCGTCGGATGGAGGGAGACCAACCCTGACGCGGCAGGAGCAGGCTCGCCGAGAGCGAACCCGGGCGTCGAGCACCGCATCCAAGAAGAAGGCCGTGTGCCCGACGTGCTTCACCCAGCTTCCGTTGACAGGCGTCTGTGACGCCTGCGGCTGATGACCAAGGAGACATCTGACATGGCACTGATCCGCTCGCTCACGAAGGTCAACCCCGGACCCGGCGGTCGCCATCGGCCCACGGATGGCGGCTACCGCTGGTTCGATGCGGACGGCGAGCGGATCCTGCAGCTCGACACCTACGGCTCCACCGACCGACAGGACGTCGGAAAGGTCAGCCAGTCGATCCAGCTGGACCGGGCTCGGGGACGAGGACGGGCCCGTTCTCGACGCGCTCGACGAGGCCATCCACCGGGGTCGCGCCATCAAGCTGGAGGACGGGCGCGTCGCCAGCGGGACGTGGCTGCTCGACGGGGTGACAGCGTGGCATCGCCTCGCCGCGGACGAGGCCTCCGAGCGTCAGATCCGCATCGGGCTCGACGGCCTCCTCGTCTGGGTCGCCCTCCCCGCGGTCGAGGTCGTCCTCGTCGGTGACGACACCGTCGAGCTCCAGCCCGACCCGACACCGCACCCGGTGATGCCGGGCCTGCCGGTCATCTCCCTCCCGGACACGTGGGAGCCGGGCCTCGCGGCCGACGACCTCGTGGGTCTGGTGCTCGACGGGGAGCACCTCCGCCTGGTGCGCGCCGACCACGGGACAGCCGCCGGCCCGGCTGCCGTCGGCCACCTGCGCACGGCCTTCGAGGAGCTCGGTCGCGACCTCGGCACCCCGCCGACGAACGCTGACGGGTGGGTGCTCGACCTCCGAGACGTCGTCCCGGACCTGCTAGCGGATCACCGCAGCGTGATCCGAGCACTGCGCCAGCCCTTCGAGGAGGCCCTGGATGCGGCCGGGATGGCCCACGCCGGCCCGATGGTCGGCGGGACCGGGATCACCGAGGAGCAGCTCGTCCTCCACGCCGTCGGGCGACAGCTGCTGGCCTCGGCGGGGCTGTGGGACGACGACGCCCCGATCGAGCAGGTGGGCGTGCTGTGGCTCGCCCTGATGGCGCCGGCCGACTCGGGCGACGAGGTCCCGACGGCGGTGGGCCCGCTCCTAGGCACCGCCGAGATCGTGTCCGTCGTGGCCGCGAACCTGCGGCAGGCCCCCACCACCGTCGTGGACCACGTGGCCCGTCGGATCCGGTCGGTCGCGCCGGCGCCGACGATCGGCCCCATGTGGTTGCTCGCCCTCGTGGCCCTCCACCATGGCATGGCGCGCGCCGCTCGCGACCTGCTCGCCAAGGCCGCCGTGACGCGGCCTCCCCAACCCGGCGACGGTTGGAACCAGGCCTGGGAGCTCCTCGGAGAGCTGGAGGCTGTCGCCGGCGACGTCGATGCGGCCCAGCGGACCTGGCAGCTGGCCGGCGCCGACGAGCGCGGCGCCCAGCTCGATCCCTGGCGCCCGATCCCGCCGAAGGCGGTCGGACGCAACGAGACCTGCCCGTGCGGGTCGGGCCGCAAGTTCAAGCAGTGCTGCCTGCGCCGCCCGGCGACGCCCGACCTCGCCGCCCGGGCCCCGTTCGTGTGGTGGAAGGTCCAGACCTGGGCCCTCACCCACCACCTCGATGACCTGCCCTTCACCAACTCCCTGGTGGGCCCCGGACCGATGGAGCGCCTGATCTTCTCGGTGCAGGCCTACATGGCCGAGGGCGAGGGGCTGGACCGGATCCTCGATGAGCTGGAGGACCTCCTCCCCGACGACGAGGTCGATCTCGCTCGGTCGTGGAGCGCCACCCGCCACCGGCTGTGGAAGGTCGAGTCCGTCACCGCCGATGGAGGGGCCCAGCTGAGAGAGGCCGCCACCGGCGAGGTGGTGACCGTCCCGGCGGCACCGCGGGCGCACGAGCTGGTGCCGGGTCGCCACGTCATCGGCCTGGTCGTCGCCGGCCCGGGCTCGTCGCACCTCGTCGGCCACTCGCTCCCGGTCCGCCCCGATGCTCTCGACCCGGCGCGCCAGGCACTGGCCGACGAGCTCGACGAGCGGGCGCTCCGCACCCTCGTCCGCGACGTCGCCGACCTACCGGCCTGATCGACCGCTCGCGGCCCGACTCGGCGGGCTCGGTGGCGAGGCGCGTCCGGTCACCGCGAGTGGCCCAGACCGAGGCGGATGAGAGCGCGCCGGACCATGCGGGCACCGGGCCGGCGGGCGAGGTCGGGGGCGGTGCAGCGGGCTCGGAGCTCGTCGGGCGTGAAGAGCCCACGCGCCAGCGCGGCCTGGATCATGTGGTCGAGCTCGGCCGCGCAGAGGTCCGGGGCGATGTCGATGATCGTGCGGACGGCCGACGTGCACGGGATCCCGTCGACGACGGCTCGGTCGCACTCGGGCAGGTCGTCGAAGTGCACGATGACCTCGGCGCCGTCGATGGTCCGCCGTTCGACCAGGCATCCGTTGCGGTCGCGCTCGGTGGCCGTCCCGGGGGTCGGTTCACCCGGCATCGTGATGTGGATGGCGTCGTCGTCGGGCCTCATGCCGGCACCGCCATCTGGCGGCGATCGGGCCAACCGGCGAGGGCCACCGTCTCGATGACGAGGGCGCGGGGGTCGTCGCCCGCATCGGGACGGGCCAGGGCGGCCATGGCGTGCAGCGGCACGAGGAGGTCGGGTCGAGGCAGGGCGGTGACGCCGGCGGCGGCGACCGCCGAGCAGACCAGGCTCGGCAGCCGCAGGCAGGCGCCGTCGAGCTCGGCCAGTCGACGGGCGTGTTCGACGAGCCAGCGGGGCCGGGATCCGTCGGGCGCCGCGGCCCACCCCCGGGACACCAGGCCCCACTCGGTGCGGATGATCTCCGCTTGGAGGTCGACGCACCGCCCGAACGGCGTCACCACGCTCGAGACGGAGCTGAGGCCCGTCGCCTGGGCGACGTCTCGCGCCGTGGGGAACTGGAGGTCGCGGCACCACTGGACGGTGGCGGCCCGGAGGATGCGGTCTCGGCTCGGGGTCCGGCGAGGACCCGAGGTCGTGAGCGCCAGCTCGGCGGCGTGGGCTGAGGAGAACTTCGTCCGGGGCGCGACCCCTAGGTCGCGATCGTCGGGAACCATGGCGGGACCTCGTCGGTGAGGGGGATGGGTGGCGGCCTCCGACGGAGGCGATCCCTCGGGACGAGGTCCAAGACGGAGGCGGCGCCTCCGAACGTCGACAGGGGTACCCCGCCGCCCCCGCCGCCACGCATCAGCCCACGGGCGGGCGTCGCACCCGGTGCCGCCCGAGCCGACCCCTCCTCCCGGTTCGTGGTTCAGTGAGGGTGTGAGCGAACGAAGGATCGACGAGGGGGTCGAGACGACGACCCACCACTCGCCCGCCGACGTCATCGGTCCCGACGTGTTCCCGGTCGAGCCGTGGCGGGTGCGGGAGACCCGGCTCGACCTGGACCTGATCGACGAGTCCGAGTCGCTCTTCGCCCTCTCGAACGGCCACATCGGGCTGCGGGGCAACCTCGACGAGGGCGAGCCCCACGGTCTCCCCGGCACCTACCTCGGGTCCTTCTTCGAGACCCGGCCCCTGCCCTACGCCGAGGCGGGCTACGGGTACCCCGAGGAGGGCCAGTCGATCGTCGACGTCACCAACGGCAAGATCATCCGCCTCTACGTCGACGACGAGCCCCTCGACGTCCGCTACGGCGAGCTGCTCGCCCACGAGCGGGTCCTGGACCTCCGGGCCGGTTCGCTGGCCCGCCGGCTGCGGTGGCGGTCGCCCGCCGGCGGCCTCGTCGAGGTGGAGAGCACCCGGCTGGTGTCGTTCACCCACCGCAGCGTCGCCGCCATCGAGTACGTCGTCACCGCCGTCGACGCCCCGCTGCGCATCACCGTGCAGTCCGAGCTGGTCGCCAACGAGGACCTCCCCGACCAGTCGGACGACCCCCGGTCGGCCGCCCCCCTGAGCGGCGTCCTCGAGGGCCTCCACCACGAGCACGGCGACGGCACCGCCCTGCTCGTCCACCGCACCCGGCGCAGCGGGCTGATGATGGCGGCGGGCATGGCGCACGAGCTCGAGCTCCCGTCGGGTCGTGCGCTGGAGACCGATTCTGCGGCCGACTGGGCCCGCACCACGGTCACCTGCGAGCTCCAGCCCGGCCAGCGCCTGCGCCTCGTCAAGTACCTGGCCTACGGATGGTCGAGCGTCCGGTCCCGCCCGGCGCTGCGGGACCAGGTCCACGCCGCCCTCACCTCGGCCCGCCACACCGGCTGGGCCGGGCTCGTCGCTGACCAGCGGGGCTACCTCGACGACTTCTGGGACGGCGCGGACGTCGAGGTCGAGGGCGACCCCGACCTCCAGCAGGCCGTCCGCTTCGGGATGTTCCACGTCGTCCAGGCCAGCGCCCGGGCCCAGCGCCGGGCCATCGCCGCCAAGGGGCTCACCGGCCCCGGCTACGACGGCCACGCCTTCTGGGACACCGAGATGTTCGTGCTCCCGGTCCTCACCTACACCCTCCCGCACGCCGCGGCCGACGCCCTGCGGTGGCGGGCCTCGACCCTCGACCTGGCCCGGGACCGGGCCCGGCAGCTCGACCTGGCCGGGGCCACGTTCCCGTGGCGCACGATCAGGGGCCAGGAGTGCTCGGCCTACTGGCCGGCGGGCACCGCCGGGTTCCACGTGAACGCCGACATCGCCGCCGCCTTCGAGCGCTACCGGCTGGTCACCGGCGACGACACCCTCGAGCGCGAGTGCGGGCTGGAGGTCCTGGTCGAGACGGCCCGGCTGTGGGCGTCGCTCGGCCACCACGACCGCCACGGAACCTGGCACATCGACGGGGTCACCGGCCCCGATGAGTACACCGCCGTCGTCAACGACAACCTCTTCACCAACGTCATGGCCGCCCACAACCTCGAGAGCGCGGCGGCCGCCTGCGAGCGCCACCCCGAGGCCGCCCGGGGCCTCGGCGTGACCACCGAGGAGACGGCCGCCTGGCGCGACGCCGCCGCCGCGGTCCACATCCCCTACGACGACGAGCTCGGCGTCCACGAGCAGTGCGAGGGCTTCACCCGGCTGCGGGAGTGGGACTTCACCGGCAACACGGACTACCCGCTGCTCCTGCACGAGCCCTACGTCCGGCTGTACCCGGCCCAGGTCATCAAGCAGGCCGACCTGGTGCTGGCCATGCAGGTGCGCGGCCACCTGTTCACCCCCGAGCAGAAGGCCCGCAACGTCGACTACTACGAGCGCCGCACGGTGCGGGACTCGTCGCTCTCGGCCTGCAGCCAGGCGGTCATGTGCGCCCGGGTCGGCCACCTCGACCTGGCCCACTCCTACGCCTACGAGGCGGCCATGGTCGACCTCCGCAACCTCCACGGCAACACCAAGGACGGCCTGCACATGGCCTCGCTGGCCGGGACCTGGACCGCCCTTGTCCAGGGCTTCGGCGGGCTCCACGACGACGAGGGCGTCCTCGCCATCGACCCCGTGCTCCCCGGCCCGATCGGCCGCCTCACGTTCCGGCTGCGGTGGCGGGAGTTCCGCCTGACCGTCACCGTGACCCACGAGCAGGTCACCTTCACCGTCCGCGACGGCCCCGACGGCACCCTGACGATCCGCCACGCCGGCGAGGACATCGAGGTCGGCACCGGCGCCCCCACCGTCGTCGACCTGGCGCCCCGCCGCCCCCTCTCGCCCGGCATCCCGGACCAGCCCCCCGACTGCTGCCCGGACCCCCGCACCCAGACGGCGACCGGTCCCTGATCGGATCACGGCGAGATCGTCGGGCTCGGGGTGGGCGAGCGCCGCCCCTCGGCGGGTGCCGGGCCCGGCGCGCCGAGCCCGGAGGCGGGCGTGTGATCATGGCCCCATGGCCGACACCCAGCTGAGCCGCGTCCTCCCCCTCGAGCCCATCGCCACCCTCGCCGACTACGAGTCCGCCGGCGGGGGCTGCGGCCTGGAGGCGGCGCGCCGCCTCGGCCCGGTGGGGACCATCGAGGAGATCGAGGCCTCCGGCCTGCGGGGCCGGGGCGGCGGCGGCTTCCCCACGGGGACGAAGTGGCGCACGATCGCCGAGCACACCTCGACGGCCGAGCACACCACCGTGGTCATCAACGGGGCCGAGGGCGAGCCCGGGTCGTTCAAGGACCGGACCCTCCTGCGCCGCAGCCCCTACGGCGTGATCGAGGGGGCGCTCATCGCCGCCGAGGCCACCGCCGCCGACCGGGTGGTCATCGCCGTCAAGGAGACCTTCACCGTCGAGCGCGAACGCCTCGAGGCGGCCGTCGCCGAGGTGGTCGCCGCCGGCTGGGCCGACGGCGTCTCCCTCGAGGTGGTCGCCGGCCCCAGCGCCTACCTCTACGGCGAGGAGACGGCCCTGCTCGAGGTCCTCGACGGGCGCCCGCCGTTCCCCCGGATCGCCCCGCCCTTCCGCCACGGGGTCGAGGAGACCCCGTCCCTCTCGCCCGGGGAGGCGGCCGGGACCGACATGACACAGGAGGGCGGGAGCGGTGCCGCCCCCACGCTGGTGAACAACGTCGAGACCGCGGCCCACGCCGCCGCCATCCTCGCCCAGGGTGCCCAGTGGTTCCGCGAGATGGGCACCGCCGGCTCGCCCGGGACGTTCCTGTGCACCATCAGCGGCGACACCGTCCGGCACGGCGTGCGCGAGCTGGCCATGGGGACCACCCTGGGCGACGCCATCGACGTCGTCGGCGGAGGGCACCGCAAGGGCCGACGCCTCATCGCCGCCTTGTCGGGTGTGGCCAACGCCCTCGTCCCCCAGCAGCTGTTCGACACGCCGCTCACCTACGAGGCCATGTCGGCCATCGGCAGCGGGATGGGGGCGGCCGGGTTCCTCGTCGTCGACGACGCCTCCGACCTCACCTCGGTCGTCGCCGGTGTGTCGCGGTTCCTCGCCGTGGAGTCCTGCGGCCAGTGCACCCCGTGCAAGGTCGACGGCCTGGCCATCTCCGAGAGCCTGGCCCGCATCGCCGGCAGCAACGCCGCCGAGGAGTCGGACCTCGAGGTCGTCACCCGGCGGAGCTCCACGGTGTCGAACGGGGCCCGCTGCTACCTGGGGATCCAGCACGAGACGGTGGTGCGGAGCCTGCTCGAGGTCTTCCCCGACGCCATCCCCGCCCACCTCGACGGTCGGCTGCCCGTCGCCCCGCCCACCCTCGTCGCGCCGATCATCGACATCGTCGACGGCCGTGCCGTCCTCGACCGCACCCAGGCCGACAAGCAGCCAGACTGGACCCACGACGCCACCGACTCGGGCAAGACCCCCGTCGAGCGGTTCGGCTACGGCACCGCCCCGGCCTGACCCGGGCGCGGCCGAGCCCGGCGCGTGGGAGGCTCCGGCGATGATCGACGAGCAGCTGAGGGCGAAGCGGTTGGCGGTGCTGGCGGAGCACTTCGCCTCGGAGGTCGACCGGGAGTTCGACCGCACCATCGCCACCTTCGCCGGGACGCCCCGGTACGAGATCATCCCCACCGGCCAGGTGCACGAGGGTGAGGACGAGGTGCTCGCCTACCACCGGGCCCAGCGGACCGCCTTCCCCGACCAGCGCCACGACGGGGTCACGATGCACGTGGCCGACGACGACACCGTCATCGCCGAGTTCGACCTCCTGGGCACCAACCTCGGCGCCTTCCTCGGGGGCGAGCCCACCGGCCAGGCCTTCCGGGTGCCGACCATCGCCGTGTTCTCCTTCGAGGCCGGCGGCGAGGGGATCACCAACGAGCGGGTCTACCTCGACCTGGTCAGCCTCCTCACCCAGATCGGGCGGACCGACCTCCTGCCGAGCTGAGCCGAGCGTGAACCAGCCACCCACCGGGACGGTCGCCAGCGTCAACGTCGACGGTGATCACCGGTTCTCGAAGACGCCGACCGCCGGCGCCCGCCTGCTCGCCGGTCTCGGGGTCGAGGGCGACGCCCACAGCGGCAGCACCGTGCGCCACCGCTCGCGCGTGCGGGCCGACCCCACCCAGCCCAACCTCCGCCAGGTGCACCTGATCGGCGCCGAGATGTTCGAGGCCCTCGCCGCCGCCGGCTTCGCCGTCGGCCCCGGTGACCTCGGCGAGAACCTCACCACCTCCGGGATCGACCTCCACGACCTGCCCGTCGGATCCGTGCTCCGGATCGGTGACGGCGCCCTCGTCGCCCTGACCGGTCTGCGCAACCCGTGCGGTCAGATCGAGGGGTTCCGGACCGGCCTGCTCGACCACGTCCGCAGCCGCGACGCGTCCGGTGCCGTGGTCCGGCGGGCCGGGGTGATGGGCGTCGTCGTCCACGGCGGCACCGTCCGCGCCGGCGACCGCATCGAGGTCGCCCTCCCACCCGGCCCGCACGTCCCCCTCGAACGCATCTGAGCGCAGCACGGAAGGTGCCTGGCACCATCCGTGGAGCGCGGCACGGAAGGTGCCTGGCACCATCCGTGTCCGGCTAGGGGCGGGGTGGACGGATGCGGGAGGCGGGCTGGTAGTTCGGGCCGGCGGTGACGTCGACCCGGCGCAGCAGGGCCTCGCACGGCGGCTCGAGCGCCTCGGCGAGGGCGACCGTCTCGGCCCGACCGAGGAGCTGCCAGGGCAGCACCGTCAACCGGTCGGTGTCGTCCTCGATCTCCTGGCGGAGGGCGAGGCCGGCCTCGGTGGCCCGGCCGTCGTTCGCGAGGCCGCGTGCTGCGAGCGACGCCCAGGCAGCGGCGATGTCGTCGGGCGTGCTGCCCCGTGAGGTCGGCAGCCATCCGTCCTCGTAGTCGAGCCAGGCGTTGTGCAGCACCGACGCCTCCTGGCCCGACAGCCCGGCCGCCGCCACCAGCGCCCAGTGCGTGTCGCCCCGCCACTCCCGGATGCAGTTGATCGCGTGCCAGCCCGACAGCACGGGGTCCTCGGGCCGGGGCATGCGGAGGTGGGCGGCCATCAGCACCCGACCCACCGTCGGCAGGGCGTCGACGACGTCCCACAGCGCCGGACCGGTGTCGGCCAACGGCGCCCGGATCTCCGGGGCGTGGGCCGCCAGCCCCTCGCCCACGGCCTCGTCGCGCGCCGCCCAGACGTCCTCGAACGTCGTGCCCTTCTCGGCGACGAGGTCGAAGGCCCAGCGGATGGCGGCCGGCGAGATCGAGCCGAACGAGGCGATCACGGCGTCGGGCCCTGCCGGTGCCAGCGGTGCGCCGCGGGCGGCGATGTAGCCGAGCGGTCCGGGCAGGCCGAGGGCCTCGGTGCGGGCGACGGCGCCCGGGTCCCAGAAGATCCACCCGATGGTCGTCTGCACGGAGCGGGCGATCCGGCGCGAGAGCCCCACCCAGTCGTCGTCGGTCACCGGCGGATCATGACCCAGCGGGAGCGGTGCCCGCCGCCGCCAGCCCGCCCAGCCGCCAGCATGGCGTGCCTCTCCGGACGACACCGCCGGAGGCATGGTGCGCCGGGCCTGGTTGGCGCGGGTCACGTGGTGCCAGGCACCAAGTGGCCGGGGATCGCCGCGCGCACGGGGCTGGGCAGGGCCACGTGGAGCCTGGCACCAAGGTGACCGTCGGTCCCGTCCCGACGAGAGCCGAACCCGCCGCAAGGTGCCTGGGCCGTCGCGTCCGTCAGCGGCGCGAGGACAGGAACGCCTCGACGGCGGCGGCGTGCTCGGGGCTGGCGTAGGCCTCCTTCAGGGCGGCGATCTCGCGGCGCTGGACCACCGTGGTGTCGGGCTCGGTGGCGTTGGCGGTGAGCAGCCGCTTGATCGAGCGGAGGGCGCCGGCCGGGTTCGCCCCGTAGGAGCGGGCCCGCGCCACGGCCACCTCCAGCAGGTCGTCGTGGGGGACGACCTCGTCGGCCAGACCCAGGGCGAGGGCCTCGTCGGCCTCGACCATCCGCCCCGACAGCATCAGGTCCGACGCCGCCCCGAAGCCGACCCGCTGGGGCAGGAACGACGACGACGCCAGCTCCGGCACCAGGCCCATCTTCACGAACCGCAGCGAGAACCGGGCCCGGTCCGAGGCGACGATCCGGTCGCAGGGGAGGAACATCGTCAGCCCCACGCCGAGCGCCACGCCGTTGACGGCGGCGACCATCGGCTTGGTCTCCCGCACGAGCGCCACCCAGTCGCGGTCGCTGGCCGGCGCGGCGGCGGAGGCGTCCCCGTCGAGCTGGGCCTGGAACGTCGCCTCGATGTCGGCGCCGGCGCAGAACCCCCGCCCGGCGCCGGTCACGACGATCGCGCCGACGGCGTCGTCCGCGTCGGCGGCGTCGATCGCCTCCACCAGCTCGGCGGTCATGCGCGGCGTCCAGGCGTTGAGCCGCTCGGGGCGGTGGAGGGTCAGCACGACGACGTCGTCGCGCCGCTCCTCGGTAATCTGCTCGAAGGTCACGGTGGGGCTCCTGGGGATGTGGGGGGCGCGCCGACGAGGCGGCGGGCGAGGTCCTGGTAGAGGGCGATCACGTCGGCCATCGAGCCCAGCTCGCCGGCGGCGAAGGGCTCGACCAGCGAGCTGCACAGCGTCACGAGGGCCCGGGCCGTCTCGCGCGGCTCGGCGACGCCGAACGGCGCCACCAGCGCGGTGACCCGGTCCAGCAGCAGGGCTCGCTTGGCGTCGATGGCGGCCCGGTCGGGCGGGGCCAGCCGGGTGTACTCCCGCAGGGCGACGTTCGACGCCCGCTGGGCGAAGTCGTCGTGCAGGTGGGTGGCGACCAGGGTGGCCACGGCCTCGTCGAGGCGGGCCGCGGGCGTCGGGTCGTCGAGGGCGGCGAGGCGGCGCTCGAGCCGGGCGATGGTGATCTCGTGGGCCTCGTCGAGGAACTCCCGCAGCAGGTCGAGCTTCGACGGGAAGTGGTGGTACAGCGCGGCCACGGTGACCCCGGCCCGGGCGGCCATGTCCCGGGTCGAGCTGCCCTCGTAGCCGTCGGCGCCCATCACCTCGACGGCGGCCCGCAGGATCGCCGCCTTGCCCGGCCGGTGCGCCATGCACCGAAACTAAGCGATCGCTAAGTTCAGTGCATGGCCGATCCCGAGACCGCCAGCCCCCGGGAGATCCGGGTCACCCGCGACGGCGACGTCGAGGTCCTCACCATCGACCGCCCCGCGGCCCGCAACGCCCTCACCTTCACCACCTACGCCGAGCTCCAGGAGGCGGTGGAGACGACCACGGCGCGCTGCCTCGTCATCACCGGCACCGACCCGGCGTTCTGCTCGGGCGACGACGTCAAGCAGGTCATGACGGCGGTGGCGTCGGCACCACGCGACCGCGCGCCCCGCCTCACGCCCGCCGCCGGCGCCCTCCTGCGCACCGACGTGCCGGTGATCGCGGCGGTCAACGGCGCGGCGGTGGGCTGGGGCATGGAGCTGGCCGTGATGGCCGACATCCGGGTGCTGTCGGAGCGGGCCCGGTTCGGCGAGCTGTTCGTGAAGCGGGGGCTCTGCAGCGACGTGGCCGGGCTCGGACGCCTGGTCCAGCTCGTCGGGCGGGAGGCGGCCACCGAGCTCCTCCTCACCGGCCGGGTGATCGACGCCGCCGAGGCGCGCGACATCGGCCTGGCCCGGCGCGTCGTCGCCCACGACGAGCTGCTGCCGACGGCGATGGCCCTGGCCCAGGAGATCGCGGCCAACCCGCCCCTGGCCGTGCGGGCGCTCAAGGCCGGGCTCCGCCGCGCCCTCGACCCCGACTGGGACGACCTCGGGCGCTGGGTGAGCGCCACCCTCGCCGACCTCTTCCAGACCGATGACCACCGGGAGGGCGTCGCCGCCTTCCTCGAGAAGCGCCCCCCGACCTACCAAGGAAGCTGACCGACCATGGACTTCGACCTGCCGCAGGACCTCGTCGACTACCTCGCCGAGCTCGACGAGTTCATCGAGCGCGAGATCAAGCCGATCGAGCAGCGCGACGACAACATCCGCTTCTTCGACCACCGGCGCGAGGACGCCCGCACCGACTGGGAGCGCGGCGGGCTGCCCAACGAGGACTGGGAGGCGCTGCTGCGCGAGATGCGCGACGTGGCCGACGCCGCCGGCCACTACCGCTACGCCTTCCCCTCCGAGTACGGCGGCAAGGACGGCACCAACCTCGGCATGGCCGTCATCCGCGAGCACCTGGCCCGCAAGGGCCTCGGCCTCCACAACGACCTCCAGAACGAGAGCTCGATCGTCGGCAACAACGTCGGCCTCCTGCTGATGCTCCACCACGGCACCGAGGAGCAGAAGGCCGAGTGGGTGCCCAAGCTGCTCGACGGCACCAGCGGGTTCGCCTTCGGCATCACCGAGCCCGACCACGGCTCCGACGCCACCCACATGGAGACCACCGCCCGCCGTGACGGCGACGAGTGGGTCATCACCGGCGAGAAGACCTGGAACACCGGCGTCCACAAGGCGCCCTACGACCTGATCTTCGCCCGCACCTCGGGCGAGGCCGGCGACGGGCACGGCATCACCGCCTTCCTCGTCCCGACCAAGAGCCCCGGCTTCGAGATCGTCGAGTACCTGTGGACGTTCAACATGCCGACCGACCACGCCCACATCCGCCTCACCGACGTGCGGGTCGGCGACGACGCCATCTTCGGCGGCGAGGGCAAGGGCCTCGGCGTGGTCCAGATGTTCTTCAACGAGAACCGGATCCGCCAGGCCGCCTCGTCCCTCGGCGCGGCCGAGTACTGCCTCGACCGGGCCATCGAGCACGCCCGCACCCGGGCCCCGTTCGGCAAGCCGCTGGCCCACAACCAGGGCATCCAGTTCCCCCTCGTCGAGCTGGTGACCCAGTGCGAGATGCTGCGGGCCCTCATCCGCCAGACGGCGTGGAAGATGGACCGCGACGGCGCCTTCTCGGTCTCCAAGGAGGTGTCGATGTGCAACTACACGGCCAACCGCCTGTGCTGCGACGCCGCCGACCGGGCCATGCAGGTCTTCGGCGGGATGGGCTACTCCCGCCACGAGCCCTTCGAGCACATCTACCGCCACCACCGCCGCTACCGCATCACCGAGGGCGCCGAGGAGATCCAGATGCGCCGCGTCGCCGGCTACCTCTTCGGGTTCATGGGCCAGCAGGCGCCCAAGGGCGTGGGGAGCGTGCGGGGCTGAGCATCGGGGCAGGCTCGGCGCCGTGACCGACAGCCACCCCACCCTCATCTCGATGGTCCTCGACACCACCGACGCCCGCGTCCTGGCCGAGTTCTACCGCCAGCTCCTCGGCTACCAGTACCGCGCCGGCGACGAGCCCCCGCCCGCCGAGGAGCCCGACCCCCAGGGCCGCGACTGGTTGGTGCTCACCGGGCCCGGCGGCCAGCGGCTGGCGTTCCAGCAGGTCGACGAGGTGGCCGAGCCGACCTGGCCCGACGCCGCCGTGCCCCAGCAGCTCCACCTCGACATGGGCGTGCGCACCGCCGAGGAGCTGCGCCGCCAGCACGACCGGGCCCTCGCCCTCGGGGCCCGCCTCCTCCGGGACCGCTCCGACGATCCCGACGAGGAGCTCTACGTCTACGCCGACCCCGCCGGCCACCCGTTCTGCATCTTCGTCACCCCGTCGGCGTAGCGGTCCGGTGCCGTGCACGGATCGCCTCGGAGGTGATCCGTGCCGTCAGGGGCGGAGGACGATGCGGCCGCGGACGCCGCCCTTGGCCACGGCGCGGTGGGCGTCGGCCACCTCGTCGAGCGGGACGACGGCGTGGACCCGGGTCGGCAGCTCGCCAGCGGCGGCGCGGGCGAGCAGGTCGGCCAGACGGTCGGGGTCCTGTCGGGTCTCCACCACCGACACCGCGATGCCCCGCTCGGCGACGGGCGGGACGTTGGGCCGGACGCCGACGATGGCGCCGCCGTCGCGGACCAGGGCGATGGCCTGCTCGCCGAGGAAGGCGGCGTCGGCGACGGCGTCCCAGCCGGGCTCGGCCCGGGCGGTGAAGTCGGCGCCGAGGCCGCGGACGAGCTCCTCGTCCTGGGGCCGGGCCAGGCCGGTCACCCGCCAGCCCCGCTCGGGCGCCAGGGTCACCACGTACCCCCCGACGGCGCCGGCCGCGCCGGTCACCAGCAGGCGGTCGGCGCCAGCCGGGGCGTCGCCGAGCAGGTCGACGATCTGGGCCGCGGCCAGGCCGTTGAGGGGGACGACCGACGCCGCCACCAGGTCGAGCCCGTCGGGGACGCCGACGAGGTCGGCGGCGGGGATGGTGAGCTTCTCGGCGTAGGTGCCGAAGTCGCGGTCGAACCCGGTGACGAGCCCGGCGACCGGGGTGCCGAGGGCCAGGTCGACGCCGTCTCCCGTGGCTTCGACGGTGCCGGCGACGTCCCAGCCCAGACCGGTGTGGTGGGGCTGGTCGATGAGGCCGATCCCGTGGAAGAAGCCGTCGACGACCCCGAGGTCCACCGGGTTGACCGGGGCCGCGGCGACGCCGATCCGGACCTCACCGGGTCCGGGCTCGGCCACGGGGACATCGATGATCTCGATGGAGTCGGGTCCGCCCGGCGTGCGGACGACGGCGGTGCGGAAGGTGGGGGTGCTCATGGGGGGACCTCCGGGAGAGCAGGGGGCTGGTCGCCTCACCATCGCACTGTTACTCTCCTTTCGGAAGTAGGCACCTCAAGGTGCGCAACTCACCTCCGAGGAGGAGACCGATGGCCGCGACGACGCAGGATCGGGCCGGGGCCAAGGCCGAGTTCGACGCCTTCCTGGCCGCCTGCCCCAGCCGCCAGCTGCTGGGTCGGCTCTCCGACAAGTGGGTCGCCCTAGTGCTGGCCGCCCTCGGCGACACGCTGCGCCAGCCCGGGTGCGACGAGCCGGCGGACGCCCGGCCCATGCGCTACTCCGAGCTGTCCCGCCGCCTGGTGGGGGTCAGCCAGAAGATGCTCACCCAGACGCTGCGGGCGCTCGAGCGCGACGGGCTGATCACCCGCACGGTGACGCCCACCGTGCCCGTCACGGTGACCTACGAGCTCACGGACCTGGGCCGGTCCCTCCACGGCGTGATGATCGGGCTCAAGGACTGGGCCGAGGTCCACATGGGCGAGGTGCTCGCCAACCGCGACCGCTACGACGCCGCCGCCTCCTGACCCCGCCGGGCCGCCGGGGCGGGCAGGAGGCAGAGCTCGTTGCCGTCGGGATCGGTCAGGCCGACCCCGCCGGCGGGCCGGTGGCCGATGTCGGCCGGCGTCGCGCCGAGGGCGACCAAGCGGTCCACCTCGGCCCGCTGGTCCGTGCCGTCGGTCGGGGCGATGTCGAGGCGGAGGCGGTTCCGGCCGACCTTCGGTGGCAGCGGCAGACCGCCCCAGGTGATGAGCGGCCCGGTGCCGTCCGGGTCCCGGATCGCCGTCTCCTCGTCCTGGTCCCACACCAGCGGCCACCCCAGCGCCGCGCTCCAGAAGAGCCCGACCGCACGGGTGCCGTCGCACGACAGCGCGCCGAGCCGATCGCACCCGGCCAGGAAGGAGTTCCCCGGCTCGATCAGGCAGAGCTCGTTGCCCTCGGGGTCCGCCAGCACGACGTGCTCCTCGTCGGGCCGCTGGCCGATGTCGATCGGCCGCGCCCCGAGCGCCACGAGCTGCGCCACGGAGTCGCGCTGGTCGTCGAGCGACGACGTCGTCAGGTCGAGGTGGATGCGGCTCTTGCCCACCTTGGGCTCCGCCACCCGCCGGAACACGATCCCGAACCGGGTGCCGTCGGTGGGCACGAGACCGACCTCGTCGTCGGTCGCGGCCCCGACCTCCCACCGCAGCGCGGCGGCCCAGACGCGCGCCAGGCGGAGGGGGTCCTGGGCGTCGACCGAGAGGGCGACCAGCCGCGCCGCGGTGCCGTCACCCGTCGACCGATCGCTCCCTGGCACCTCGCCACCGTGCCACGGCACGAGGCGTGCGACTCCGCCGTTTCCCGTCGCGTCGTGGGGATGTCAGCTCCTCGTCAGGGCGTCACCGGCACCGGCGGTCGGTGGTGCTCTCGGGGCCGCTCACCGGCGGCGGGTGAAGCCGAGCTGCTCGAGGGCGGTCGGCGACAGCCGCTCGGGTGTCCACGCCGGTTCCCACACGAGCGCCATGCGCACGTCCGCGTCCGGCACCGCCGCCCGCACGGCGGCCTCGGCCTCCGCGGGGAGCTGCTCGGACACCGGGCAGCCAGGCGTGGTGAGGGTCATGTCGACCTCGATGACGTCGCCGTCGATGCGCACGTCGTAGACGAGCCCGAGCGAGACGACGTCGAGCCCGAGCTCCGGGTCCCACACGTCGCCCAGGGCGGCGAGCACCTGCTCGCGCCGCGCTGCGTCCTCCCCGTCGGTGGACGGAAGGGTGATCATCGGTGGCCCGCCTCCTCCATGCGGGCGAACAGCGCCGCGGCGGTGGCGTCGTCGAGGCTGGCGTCGAGCACGGGCAGCAGCACCTCCTCCTCCTTGCGGAAGTGGAGCTGGAGGATCGCCGACAGCCCGACGAGCTGGTGGGTCACGTCGCGGCCGAGCTCGGCGTCGGGCCACCGCTGCTCGACACGCGAGACGGCGTCGGCGAGCTGGTCGATGCGGGCCACGATCTCCTCGTGGTCGGCGCGCATGGTCGCGGTGGCGCCGGGAGCGGACATCGCCTCCTCGACGGCGGGGTAGAGGACGGCCTCCTCGGCGGCGGCGTGGGGCACGAGGTGCCCGCGCAGGAAGTCGACGATCTCGGCGAGGGTGGCGACGGCCACGTCGCGGCCCCACCCGGCAGCCTCGTCGGCGGCGGCGTCGAGGGCGAGCAGGTGCGGCATCAGGTCGCGGTGCTCGGCCCGCAGCGGTGCGGTCGGTCGTTGGTCGCTCATGCGGTCCTCCCGGAGGGGATGAGGTCGGTCCGTGCCGTCGCGTCCGCGGCGACGGCGCGGTGGGTCCGTGCCACCCGACGGGGGCCGGCGGCGAGGTTCACGGTGGCGAGCGCCCCGGTCAGGGACAGGAGCACGCCGCCGCCGGCGACAACCGCCGGGGAGGCGGCGAGGATGCCGCCGAGGGCGGCCGCGAAGCCGAGGGTCGCGGTGGCGAGGGTGGTGCGGGCGACCCCGTGGTGGAACAGGTCGCCGAACAGGAGGGGGCGGCCGGCCGGTCCGGTGGTGACGCCGCGGGCGCGGAGAGCCGAGTAGCCGATGAAGGGGACGATCTTGTGGGCGTGGCCCACCACCGCGAGCCCGAGCCAGCCGACCAGGGCGGCGACCTCGGCGGCCACCAGGCGGGAGCGCGCCGCGGGGTCGACGTCGGCGAGGGCGGCCGCGGCGGCGAGGACGACGGCTGCGACGAGGAACCCGGCCGAGATGAGCAGGAACCCGTGGAGCAGCTCGAGGGGCCGTCGACGGTGACGGACGGCGCCGGCGAGGGAGGCCAGGTGGCAGCCGAGCCCGGCAGCGACGGCGACCCCGCCGGGCCAGGCCAGGGCGGGGACGGCGACCAGGAGGCCGGTGGCCACCAGGGGCGTGCCGGCGGCGATCAGGCCCACCGCCCACGCACCCGCACGGGCCCGAGGACGGTGGGCGAGCAGGAACATCGGCCAGAGCTTCTCGGCCACCGCCACGTAGGTGAGACCGAGCCAGCCGATCAGCCCCAGGTGGGCGTGGGCCAGCACCCGGTGCGGGAGCAGCGGGAACCACCCGGTCTGGCGGTCGAAGGCGTAGACGACCCCGAAGGCGACGGTGACGACGAGGAACCCGACCGACAGCCGCAACCCGGCGACCGGCACGCCCCCCTCCCGGGCCGCGAGCGGCCCCGACAGGTTCCACGCCGCCAGCGCCACGGTGACCGCCCCGATCACCCCACCGGCGGCGACGAGCGCCTCGGGCCCGTGGGCGAACCCCGACGGGAGCAGCCACGCCGTGGCGACCATCCCACCGAGGGTCAGCCGGGCGGCGAGGACCGAGCGCAGCGGCCGGCGGCCGACCACCGGGGCGAACTGGTGGACGGCGCCGAGCACGGCGGTGGTGAGGAAGGCCAGCATCCCCACGTGCACGGCCGACACCGCCCCCGGGTGCGTCGGCGTCTCGACGAGCCGATCCGCGGCGAACCACACCGCCAGCCCGAACGCCCACAGGCCGCCACCGGCGGCGGCGAGGAACCCGAGCGGCACCGACGCCGGCGGCACCGTTCCCGGCCCGCCCGGCAGGAACGGTGCGCTCGGGGCCGGTGCCCCCCTCCGCTCGTCCCCGACCACCACTGGATCGCTCCCTCATGTTCTTCTAGTGTCAGATAGAAGAATAACACCGACGATCACGGTGCTCCACATGGCCAGGAGGTCACCCATGCCCACGCCCGACGGGCCCCCCGCCACCATGCGCCCCGCCCGGGTCGTCGACGCCCGCCCGACGCTGGCCGCCGGAGGCGAACCCTTCGCCGAGATCATGGACGCCGCGGGCCAGGTCGGCGTGGGCGAGGCGCTCGTCGTCTTCGCACCGTTCGAGCCGGTCCCGCTCGAGGGGGTGCTCGGCGAGATGGGCTTCACCTTCGCCGCCGACCCGATCGACGACGGTGACTGGCGCGTCACCTTCGTCCGGCACTGAACCGGAGGCCTGATGTGTGACCACTGCGGATGCCGGGAGTTCCCGCCGATCGCCGAGCTGACCGCCGACCACGAGAGGATCCTCCACCTGGCGTGGGCGCTCGCCGAAGCCCCGCGAGCGGGCGCCGAGCCGGACGAGACCGTGCGCCGCGACCTGCTCGAGCTCCTCGACCGCCACGTCGCCAAGGAGGAGACCGGGCTCTACCCCGAGCTCACCGCCATCGGCGCCGTCGCCTCCGCCGCCGTGGACGACCTCGAGGCGGAGCACGACGACATCCGCCGCTCACTCACCGAGGGCACCTTCGACCGGCGCGACTACTACGCCCTCGCCGCCCACATCGAGGACGAGGAGATGGAGCTCTTCCCGGCCGCCATGCTCGGCTTCGACGACGAGGAGTGGGAGGCGACCCGCATCGCCCACCGGACGGTCGACACCGGACCGGCCACCGTCGCCCCGTGACGGCCGCGCCGGGCGCCACGCCGGGCCGCGACACTGGTGGGTCGATGCCGGAGCGACCGACGAGCCGAGAGCGGGCCACGCCCGCGTCGGGCGCCCGGGGTGCGGCCGACCGGGTCCGGCTGTCCCACGCCCAGACGCGCACCACGATGCGCGTCGCCCTGGCCTTCATCGTGGCCGCGGCGCTGGCCGGTGCGGCCGGCACGGCCCGGTGGCTGCCGCTGCACCTGTTCCTGGCCGGGGCGATGATGCTCGCCATCAGCGGGGTGTCGCTCATGCTGACCGTCACCTGGTCGGCGGCGCCCGCCCCCCCGGACCGGTGGGCGACAGCCCAGCGCACGCTGCTCGCCGCCGGGGCGGCGGGGGTCGCCGTCGGCCGCCACGCCGAGCTCGGTGATGCGGTGGTCGGCGTGGCCGCCGTCGCCTACCTCGGCGGTCTCGCCCTGCTCGCCGGGCTGCTGGCCGTCACCGCCCGGCGCGGGGTGGAGCGGCGCTTCGACCCGGCCGTCGCGGCCTACCTCACCGCCCTCGCCTTCGGGACCGTCGGGGTCGGGCTCGGCGCCTGGATGGCCGTCGTCACGCAGTCGGTCTGGATGCGACCGGCGCACGTGACGATCAACGTGCTGGGCCTCGTCGGCCTCGTCGCCGGCGGCACGCTGCCGTACTTCGCGTCCACCGTCGGTCGCTCGAAGATGGCGCCCCACGCCAGCCGACGCCGGCTCTTCGTCTCCGTGGTCGGCCAGGCCACGACGCTGGTGGTCGCCGTCGTGGCCCTGGCCGCCGACGCGCCCGTGCTCGCCGGGATCGCCTTCGGTGGCTACGCCCTCGGCATCCTCGCCGTGCTCGAGTCGCTGCCCCGCCCCACACGCCGCCAGCTCCAGTGGGCCGGGCCCCGCGTCCTCGCCCTGTGGGCCGGCGGGCTCTGGTGGGCGGTCGCGGTGGCGGCGACGGCGCTCGATGCCGCCGCCGACCGGGTCGTGCTCGGCGACCGCTGGCTCGTCGTGCTCGTCGTCGCCGGCTACGCCCAGATCCTGTGGGGGTCGCTCGCCTACCTGCTGCCCATGCTGCGCGGCGGCGGCCACCAACGCCTCAGCGAGGGGTTCGCCTCGACCCGGTCGTGGCTCGGCCTGGGGGCCGCCAACGTCGCCGGGCTCAGCGCCGCCACCGACCAGCCCGTCGCCGTCACCGCCACGGTCGTCGCCGTGTGGGTGCTCGACAGCGCCTGGCGCGCCGCTCGGGTGGGCACCGCCCGCGCTGATCGCCCCGGCGAGGCGCCCGCGCCCCGCTGATCCGCTCGGGGCGACCGGCCGGTCACCTCCTGACCGTGTTCTGTCAATCCTCATGTGCGCCCACGCCCCATGGGGATTGACAGAAGCGGGGGCGCCGCGCCGGCCGTGCCTCCAGGCCACTCGGCTGGCGCCTCGCCGGCCGTGCCTCCAGGCCACTCGGCTGGCGCCTCGCCGGCCGTGCCTCCAGGCCACTCGGCTGGCGCCTCGCCGGCGCCGGACGGCCGCCCGTCGGGGGTCGAATCGCCCACGGATCGCCAGCCGACGACCACCCCTCCGGGCCACTCCGCCGGCCGCCTCTTCCCCCGCTTGACAGAACGATACGTGCAGGAGGGGGGCTTGCCGCAAACGCGGTCTACCCCTGATGATCGGCGGGTCGTCGCCACCCCTCGGCCCCGCCGCCGGGCCGGCCGGGGGAGACGGCGCCAGGGGGTCTGCTTCGGCGCGCCCCGGCGACGACGCCGCCCACATCCAACGAGAGGATGATCATTGGAACCCACCACCCCCGCCATCGAGGTCGAGGGCCTCGGGAAGACCTACGGCGAGATCGAGGCCGTCCGCGACGTCTCGTTCACCGTCGCCGCCGGCGAGGTCTTCGGCTTCCTCGGCCCCAACGGCGCCGGCAAGAGCACGACGATCAACGTGCTCTGCACGCTGGCCCGGCCCACGTCCGGCACCGCCCGGGTCAGCGGGTTCGACGTCGTGCGCCAGCGCGACGACGTCCGGCGCCACATCGGCCTGGTCTTCCAGGATCCGACGCTCGACGGCCAGCTCACCGCCACCCAGAACCTGCGCCTGCACGCCGAGCTCTACGGCATCGACCGTGACGCGGTCCCGGGCCGGATCGACCAGATGCTCGAGATGGTCGACCTCGTCGACCGGCGCGACCAGCCGGTGATGACCTTCTCGGGCGGGATGAAGCGCCGCCTCGAGATCGCCCGGGGGCTCATGCACTCGCCCCGGGTGCTGTTCCTCGACGAGCCGACCATCGGCCTCGACCCCCAGACCCGCAGCGCGGTCTGGCAGTACATCCGAGCGCTGCAGGCGAGCGAGGGGATGACCATCTTCATGACCACCCACTACATGGACGAGGCCGAGTACTGCGACCGCATCGCCATCATGGACCGCGGCGAGATCGTGGTCCTCGACACCCCCGAGGCGCTCAAGGCGGGCGTGGGGGCCGACCGGGTCGTGGTCGGCACCGCGGACGACGAGGCCGCCCTGGCGGCGCTGCGCGACCGGTTCGGGATCGAGGCCACGACGGCGGAGGGGGCGGTGACGTTCCACGTCGCCGCGGGGGAGGCCTTCGTCCCCCGCCTCTTCGCCGAGCTCGGCGTCGAGATCACCTCGGTCACGGTGGCCCGCCCGACCCTCGACGACGTCTTCATGCGCTACACGGGCGCCACGCTCCGGGACGCCGAGAGCTCACCGGACCGACGACCGAGCGCCATGCAGGTGTTCGCCAAGGCGGCCCGATGAGCGCGGCCGTGGTCGACGTCGTCGCCGTCCGGGTGCCCGAGCGCACCTGGCGGTCCGAGGGTCGGGTCGTGAAGGCGGTGTGGTGGCGCGAGATGATCCGCTTCGCCGACGACCGGGTGCGGATCGTGACCGCGCTGATCCAGCCCCTGCTGTTCCTGTTCGTCCTCGCCCCCGGGCTCGAGACGCTGTCGGAGGCGTCGACCGGTGGCGTCGAGCTCACCACGTTCATGTTCCCCGGCGTCGTCTGCATGGCGATCTGGTTCAGCGCCATGATCAGCGCCGCCTCGCTGGTCATGGACCGCGAGCTCGGGTTCATGCGGGAGATGATGGTGGCGCCGGTCCGGCGCTCGTCGCTCCTCCTGGGCAAGGTCCTGGGGGGCGTGACGACGGCGACGGTCCAGGGTGTCGTCCTGCTGGCCCTCGCCGGCCTGGCCGGCGTGCCCTACGACCCGGTGCTGCTCGTCGGCCTCCTCGGCCTGCAGATCCTCATCGCCTTCGCCGTCACCTCGCTCGGGGTCATGGTGGCCACCACCGTCACCCGGGCGCCGACGTTCAACAGCGTGATGCAGGCGATGCTCTTCCCGCTCATCTTCCTGTCGGGGGCGATGTACCCCGTGGCGGGCCTGCCGAGCTGGCTGGGCGTGCTCAACCGGCTCAACCCGCTCACCTACGCCGTGGACCCCGTCCGCCGGCTGGTGTTCGACCGCCTCGACATCTCCGCGGCGGCGAGCGACCGGCTCGCACCCGGGGTCACGTGGTGGGGCTGGACCGTGCCCCCGCTCCTGGAGGTGGCCATCGTGCTGGTCCTGGGGGTGGCCATGTTGGCCGTCGCCATCGCCAAGTTCAGCCGGACCGAGTGAGCGGGCGGGGAGCGGGGGGTGTCACAGCCGAGGGCCGGCCGGTGTCTCCATGGCGTCCACGACACAAGGAGCGCACCATGCCCGGCACCCCCCGCATCCCCCCGACCGAGATCACCGGCCCGTACGGGTACCTGGTGAAGCGGTTCAGCAAGAAGATGCTCGGCGACGTCCCCGAGAGCCTCGGCGTCATGTGGCACAACCGAGCGGTGCTGAACGCGTCCATGACCTTCGGCCGCAAGACCCGGGCGTGGGACCAGCTCGACCCCCACCTCAGGTCCTTCGCCCACATGGCGGCGGCGGCGTTCATCGGCTGCTCGGCCTGCCTCGACTTCGGCTACTTCCAGGCCCACGACGAGGGCCTCGACCTGGCCAAGGCGAGCCAGGTGCCGCGCTGGCGCGAGTCGGCCGTGTTCACCTCGCTCGAGCGCGACGTGATGGAGTACGCCGAGGCCATGAGCCAGACGCCCGTGGCGGTCACCGACGAGCTGTCGGAGCGCCTGCTCGAGCAGCTCGGCGCCCCGGCCCTGCTCGAGCTGAACGCCATCGTCGGCTTCGCCAACCTGACGGCGCGGGGCAACATCGCCCTCGGCATCACCTCGGAGGGGTTCTCCGACGTGTGCGCCATCCCGTTGGCGGAGCCGTCGCGCGGGTACGCCCGAACGGCATGAGCGAGGAACCCTTCGCCCAGCACCGCGGGCTGCTGTTCACCGTCGCCTACGAGATGCTCGGCTCGGCGGCCGACGCCGAGGACGTCGTCCAGGAGACCTGGCTGCGGTGGGCCGACGTCGACCACGCCGCGGTGCGCGACCCCCGGGCCTACCTTGTCCGCATCGTGACCCGCCAGGGCCTGAACCGGCTGCGGTCGGTGGCCCGCCGGCGCGAGGAGTACGTCGGCGAGTGGCTGCCCGAGCCGCTGCTGACCACGCCGGACGTCGCCGCCGACGTGGAGCTGGCCGAGAGCGTCTCGATCGCCATGCTGACGGTGCTCGAGACCCTCGGCCCGGCCGAGCGCGCCGTGTTCGTCCTGCGCGAGGTGTTCGAGACGCCGTACGACGAGATCGCCGATGCGGTCGGCAAGACCCCCGCCGCCGTCCGCCAGATCGCCCACCGGGCGCGCGAGCATGTCGCCGCCCGCCGCCCCCGGGTGACGGTCAGCACGACCGAGCAGCAGGAGGTGGTCGACCGCTTCCTCGCCGCCGTCCGCGACGGTGACGTGCAGGCCCTGCTCGACGTCCTCGCCCCCGACGTCGTCGTGGTGGCCGACGGGGGTGGCGTGGTCGCCGCCGCCCGCCGCCCGATGGAGGGCGCCGCCTTCGTGGCCAGGGCCCTGTCGGGCCTGGCCCGCCTGGACGCCGTCGTCGACGCCACGCCCGCCTGGGTCAACGGGTCACCGGGCGGCCGGATCACCATCGGCGGCCAGCTCGACACCGCCGTCAGCCTCACGATCGAGGACGGGCGGATCACCCGCGTCTACGCCATCCGCAACCCGCACAAGCTGGCCGGCATGGCCGAGGAGGCGACCCTCACCCGCTCCTGACGGCCCCGCTGCCGCCAACCTTGGACGGGAACCGCAGCATGCTGCGGGGTTCCGTCCAACGTTGGGCGGGGGAGGGGCGTGTCAGCCCGGTTGCAGGCCGCGCAGGGCCTCCTCGAGGATCGGGCCGGCGGTCGTCGCTCCGCCCGCGCCGTCCTCGACGAACACGCTGACGGCGAGGTCGCCCTGCACGGCGATCATCCAGGCGTGGGTGCGGGGCGGCCGCTCCTCGCCGTACTCGGCGGTGCCGGTCTTGGCACCGACCTCGGCCCCGGGCACGTCGGCGAGGAACGTCGCACTGCCGTCGGTGACGACGGCACGCATCAGGCTCCGCAGCGCCTCCGCCTCCTCGGGCGTGATCGGCTCTGCCGGGGGCTCACCGGCGTCGGGGGCCCCGTCCGGGCCGGCCACGAGGGTCGGCGTCACAACCTCGCCCCGGGCGATCGTCGCCGCCACCGTGGCCATCGCCAGCGGCGACGCCAGCACCCGGCCCTGGCCGATCATCGACGCCGCGTGCTCCACCTGCTCGGCCTCGTCCGGCACCGACCCCGTGAACGACGGGACGCCGAGCACCGGATCCCGTCCCAGCCCCAGGGCCTCGGCGGCGGCGGCCAGGTCCGCCTGCGAGACCACGCCCTCCGAGCCGATGAGGGCGGTGTTGCACGAGCTGGCGATCGCCTGGCGGAGGCTGATCGCGCCGGTGCGGGAGGCCGGGTAGTCGTCGTAGTTCTTGAATGATCGGCCGCCCACGTCGATCGTCGCCGGGCAGTCCAGCTCGGCCTCGAGGTCGATGCCCGCTCGGAGCAGGGCGAGGGCGGTGACCACCTTGAACGTCGATCCCGGCGCGTACTGGCCCACGGTGGCGGTCGAGTAGCCCTCTCCGCCCGGCCCGCTCGCCGCCGCCAGCACCTCACCCGACGAGGGCCGGATCGCCACCACCGCACTGGCCGGGCCGACGTCGGCCAGGACGTCCTCGGCCACCGTCTGGGCCGGGACGTCCAAGGTCGTCGCCAGCGGCGTGCCGTCGACCCGCTCGCGCTGCACCAGGACCCGCCCGGTCGCGCCCTCGGCCCGGGCCACGACCTCGATGCCGGGCTGGCCCCGGAGCTGCTCCTCGTGGGCGAGCTGCAGACCCGACAGGCCGGTGGTGTCACCCGGGCGCAGCGCCCCGTCGGACTCCTCGATGAGCTCGGCGGTGGCGTCCCCGACCGTGCCCAGCAGCGGGCGGGCGAAGGCAGTGGTGGGGGCGAGCGGGATCTCGTCGCCCAGGGCGACGGCCCCCGGGATGGCGGCGACGGCGGCCTCGTCGAGCGGGAACGAGCCGTCGGTCCGCACGACGATCGCCTCGACGAAGGCGCGGGGACCGGCCGCGTCGACCCTGCCGCGGTAGCCCTCGGGATCGTCCAGGCCGACGAGCTGGGCCAGCGCCACCGCCGAGGTCGACGCCGTCGCCGGATCGACCGTCGCGCGGTCGATGCCGATCCGCCGCACCGGGCGCGCCGTCACGATGGGGACCCCGCCGGCGCCCAGGATCTCGCCCCGGGCCGGGCGGAGGTGGGCGACCTCGAGGCGCTCGCCGTCGGTCAGGCTCGGCTCGACGACCGACGGGTCCCAGTCGACCGCCCAGACGTCGTCCACCCGTCGGAGGTGGAGGTCGACGCCGTAGATCCACGGCTCGACGTCGGGCCCGAGGGACCAGCTGACGGCCAGCGACGCCCGGGCGGTGTCGCCGTCGGCCTCGTCGACGGTGGTGACCTCGACCTCCGGTCGCAGGTCGCCCAGCTCGGCGGTGATGGCGTCGAGCTCCTCGGCCACCCCGGCGGCCGTGGCCGGGGCGACGAAGGCGATGCCGGCCACCTCGCCCGACGGGAGGCCGGCGGCGAAGGCCTCGGCGGTCGTGGACGGGTCCGACGGGTCGGGCTCGTCGGCTTCGTCGGACCCTCCGCTGCAGGCGGCGAGGACGAGGACGAGGGCGGCGCCGACGGCGACCCGGGCTCGGTGCGGTCGGAGCGTGAGCATCGTCCGAGACAATCGACGGACCTCGCGGTTGTCAAATACCATATGGCTCCAACCGCATGTCGCATCTCGAATCATCGCTGGTCAGGAGGATGAGTGAACCTGCTCCGGGGGGCCCGGTTCTTCCTCGCCATCCACGAGGAGGGCCGCTTCGGCCTGGCCGCGACGCGCCTGGGCATCACCCAGCCGCCCCTGTCCCAGGGCCTGAAGCGGTTCGAGGCCGCCCTGGGCGTCTCGCTCCTGCAGCGAGGCCCGGGCGGCGTCTCCCTCACCCCCGCCGGGGCGTCGGTGCTGCCGCTCGTCCGCACGCTGCTCGCGGCCGAGGACGAGCTCCGGGCCGCGGCCGCCGCGCTCGCCGCGGCCTCGTCCGAGGTCCGGCTCGGCGTCCTGCCCGAGCTTCCCGACGGGGTGGTCGCCGGGCTGGCCGCCGTCGACGTCGCCGGCCCCGACACCGAGGTCCACCTCCAGACGGCCTCGTCGGCGGCCATCGTCGAGGAGGTCCAGCGGCACCGCCTCGACGTCGGCATCGTCGAGCACCCGGCGGTGCTGGGCGATCTCAGCGGCGGGGACGTCGTGCTGCTGCCGACCTGGCTGCTGGTGCCCGCCGGCGGCGCGGTCGACGGCCCGCTCCGGCGCCTCGTGACCCGCCCGCTGGCGGTGACCGCCCGGAGCGACGCGCCCGCAGCCCGCGACCTGCTGGCCGACACCCTGCTCCAGCACGGTGTCACCCACGGCACCGTCACCGTCGCCGACGATCGCGCCGCGCTCGCCCTCGTCGCGGGCGGCCGGGCCTGCGCCCTCACCGCCGACCCCGAGGCGGGCGCCCCGGCTGTCGCCCGCGTCCCCCTCGGCATCGAACCGTTGCCCCTGCGCCTCCGGGTGATCCACCGGGCGGGCGACACCGGTGCGGCCGAGGTGGCGGAGCGGATCGAGCGCCACCTGCGCGCCTCGGCGGAACCGTGAACCCGGCACCGCCGGCGGCGGTCGAGGACGAGGTGCGGGAGCGGTTCGCCTCGGCCGGGGTGCGCGGCGTCCTCCACGCCCGCCGGCTCGACCCCGACCGAGACGAGGTCGCCGTGGACGCCGACCGGCCCGTCGTGATGGCGTCGGTCTACAAGCTCCCGGTGCTGGCGGCCTTCGGGCGCGCCGTCGACGCGGGCGCGCTCGACCCGACGGCGCCCGTCACCCTCGACCCCGACGAGCGCACGCCGGGGGCCACCGGCATCGCCGCCATGGCCGACCCGGTCACGGCGTCGTGGCGCGACCTGGCCCGCTCGATGATCGCCGTGTCCGACAACGCCGCCGGCGACGCCCTGCTCGACGCCGTCGGCCTCGACGCCGTCCGTCGCACCCTGGGCGGGCTCGGGCTCACCGCCACCCGGATCGAGGGCGGGACCCGCGACGTGTACCGCATCCTCACCGACGACACCGGCGCCGGCGACGCCGCCTCGGCCATGGACCTGCTGCGGGACAACGACCACCTCACCCACTCCCGCGCCTTCGACCCGTTCCTCGCCAGCTCGACCACGGCGCGCGACATGACGGCCCTGCTCGCGGCCGTCTGGGCCGACGAGGCGGCCTCGCCCGAGCAGTGCGCCTTCATGCGCACGGTGCTGCACCAGCAGATCTGGCCGCACCGCCTCTCGTCCGGGTTCCCCTACGACGGCGTGCGGGTGGCCGGCAAGACCGGGACCCTGGGCCCCCTCCGCCACGAGGTCGGCGTCGTCCACCACCGCCACGAGACCCCCATCGCCGTGGCCGTCCTCACGGAGGCGGCGCGCGCCGATCCCAACCAGCCCCGGGTCGACGCCGCCATCGGCGCCGTCGCCGCCCTCGCGGTGGCGACCCTCCGCTGAACCGGGAGGGCCGGTGCCGCCGTCCTCGTTCTGGGCCAGGGATCGGCCACCCGTGTCCCGTCTCTGGCTCAGAACGGTCCCCTCGGTCAGCGGTCGTAGCCGTCGGCGCCATCACCCCAGTGTCGCGGCCAACCTTGTACGGAAAGCGCCGCATGTGGCGGGGTTCCGTACGAGTTGGGGGAGTGGGCGGGGACCCGGGCGCAGGGCCTCAGGCCGGACCGGAGGGGTCGCGACCGAGGAGAGCGACGAGGCGGGTGAGGGGCGGGGCGTCGTCGGTGACCGGGCGGGGCGGGGCGAACGGGGACCGCTCGGGTGGCAGCATCTCGAGGGCGGCGACCGAGAAGCCGAGCGCCTCCCCGGCGACGGCGTCGTCGACGACGAGGTCCTGGCCGGTCGCGACGGCGACGTCCCAGCCGTGGACGAGCGCCTCGGTGGCCCGGAGGTGGAGGGCGACGATGCCGGGGACCTCGCCCAGGGGGATCGGGATGACGGCGTCGAGGGCGCCGGGGCGGGAGAACCCGGCGAGGAGCGCGTCGCTGGCCTCCCGCAGGACGGTGGCGGGCCGAGCGTCGGCCGTCCCCGTCGGCGGCGGGCCGCCCAGGGTCCCGCTGAACCACCAGGTGCCGTCGCGCAGGTGGGTCACGACCGCGGCCACGTCCCAGCCGGGGCACGGGGTGGCGTCGGTCCACTGGTCGTCGGCCACGGCGTCGATGACGGCGATGGGCACGGCGAGGGCGGCGGCGAGGTGGCCGAGGGCGTCTGCGGACGGTGCGGACGGAGCGGCGGCGGGGGTGGCTGTGGTGGCGGGCATGGTTGAGATAATCAAGCAGATCACGAAGAAGTGCAAGTGGTAGGGTGGCGGCGGTGAAGACCTACGGCCAGTACTGCGCCATGGCGCGGGGGCTCGACGTCGTCGGCGACCGGTGGTCGCTCCTCGTCGTCCGCGACCTCCTCGACGGTCCCCGGCGCTACGGCGAGCTGCGCGAGGGCCTGCCGGGCATCGCCACCAACCTCCTCGGTCAGCGCCTCAGGGACCTGGTCGAGGCGGGCGTCGTCGTCCACGGCGACGACGGTCGCTACGCCCTCAGCGCCTGGGGCGAGCAGCTGCGCGACGTGCTCTACGCCCTCGGCCGGTGGGCCACGCCACTGATGGCCCGGCCCCCCGGCGACGACGGCTTCCGGGTCGGGTGGCTGCGCCACCTCGTGGCCATCCACCTCGGCGAGGTCGACGACCGGCGGGCCGACGGGGTGGTGGAGGTCCGCGTCGGCGGCGACGTCATGACCGTCATCGCCACGGGTGGTCGCGTCCTGACCGCCGCCGGCACGGTCGGGCCCGAGCCCGACGTCGTGGTGGAAGGTCCTCCCGACGGCGTCGGCGCCCTCGTCATCGGCGTCGTGTCGCTCCCCGAGGCGCGACGCCGGGGCGTGACCGTCACCGGCGACGCCGCCGTGCTCGCCGGTCTCCGACCGGCGGTCGGCTCGGTGCCCCGGCGCGCCGGGCCGACCGCCCCAGGCTGAAGCGGCTCAGCCCCAGTCGTCGTCGGCGTGGGCCTCGGCCCGACGGGCGAAGGTCCCGGCCGGGCATCAGCCGGCGCACCCGTCGACCACGGACGAGTCGTCGAGCTGGCTCCAGCGTGGACCCGGCGCAGGGCTCAGGCGTGGATGTGGACCGGGTGGTGCTCGATGTCCTCGATCTCGTTCTCGGCCGCGCCCAGCAGGTGGTGGCCGAGGCGGATGAGGGCCCGGGCGGCGGCGACCTCCTCGCCGATGCGCGGGATGTCAGGGTCGGCCGGGTCGCGGCGGGACTGGCCCCACCCCCGGCTGGCCCGGTCGGAGAGCTCGAGCGTGGCGTAGGCACGCGTCGTCCGCTCCTCCTCCTCGAACGTGATCACGACGTTCCAGACGGGTTCCATCGGACGCACCTCCATCGGTGTCGCAGTCGGTCGCCCTCGACCCCTCCACCGTGCGCCCGTCGCCGGCGGCCCGACAGGGCCGAACGTCCCGAACGGGCGTTGAGTCGGCCGGGCGAACCGCGTCGACGCCACGGATGGTGCCTGGCACCATCCGTGGGTGAGACGGACGCGTACGTGACTGCGGCTGAGGGCCATGGACGGTCTCAGGGAGATCGAGGTCCACTGCGGTCATGAGCACCGTCGTGATCCTCACCGTCGTCTCCGCCGTGCTGGCCGGCCTGGTCGCCGGCGTGTTCCTGGCCTTCTCGACCTTCGTGATGCAGGGCCTGGCCCGCCCGGCGGCCCCGATCGGCGTGGCGGCCATGCAGGGCATCAACGCCGCCGCCCCGCACCCGCTGTTCATGCTCCCGCTCTTCGGGGGTCCCGTCGTCGGGGTCGTCGCCGCCGTGGCGGCCCTGGCCGGCGACGGCGACGTCGCCGACGCATGGGTGGTCGGCGGTGCGGTGGCCGGCCTCGTGCCCGCGGCCGTGACCGTCGCCTTCCACGTGCCCCGCAACCTGGCCCTCGACCGGGTCGACCCCCGGTCCGACGACGCCCCGGCGGCGTGGGCGCGCTACCTGCGCGAGTGGGTCGCCGGCAACCACCTGCGCACCCTCGGTGGGGTGGTGGCCGCCGTCGCCTTCACCGTCGCCCTGGTCGCCTGAGCGCGGCCGCTCGGGCCTGGGCTCAGACCTTGTAGAGCAGGACGCCGGCCTCCTCGCGCACCTCGGCCTGGCCGTGGAGGCGCAGGTGCTCTAGGTGGGCGTAGGTCTCGTCCTCGGCCATGGCGCCCCACGACCGCTCGGCGAAGAGGCGGTGCGACAGGTCGGTCACGCTCGCCCACCCGAGCTCGGACCCGATGCCGAGCAGCTCCTGGAGCCGCTCGTCGTGGTGGACCTTGATCTCGTCGACCCGGCGCCCGAGGTCGGCGAAGGGGTGGCCGTGGGCGGGCAGCACCAGGGCGACGTCGGGCAGCCCGGCGAGGCGGTCGAGGGAGTCGACGTAGCGGGCCAGCGAGTCCTCGGTGAGGTAGCCCGAGACGTGGGGGGTGATGGTCGGCAGCACCTGGTCGCCGGCGAGCAGGACGCCGTGCTCCTCGTCGTAGAGGCACAGGTGGTCGTCGGTGTGGCCGGGCGTGAACAGGCCCACCCACTCGCGCCCGCCGAGCGTGATCCGCTGCTCGTCGGCCACCCGGACGGTGGGCCGGGGGGCCCGGAACCAGCGGGCCACCTCGCTGGCGCGCGACCGCATCTCGGCCAGCCGCTCCGGGGGTGGGCCGAGCGGCGTGCCGCCCCAGGGCGAGGGTCGGGGCCGGCTGAAGGCGGCGGGGATGCCGGGCTCGTCGGGCTCGGCGTCGACGGCGGCGTCCCCGTCGGCCGCGGGCGCCGAGCGGGCCTGGAGCTCGTCGTCGTCGATGTCGGCGGGGTCGAAGAACGTGCGGAACCGCTCGAAGGCGACGATCTCGGCCCCGGTCTCCTCGGCCAGCAGCCCGGCCGAGCCGAAGTGGTCGGGGTGGGAGTGGGTGACCACGACGGTGTGAACCCGGTGGAGGGGCACCTCAGCTGTCGCCAGCCGGGCCCGGAGGGCGGTCCACGACTCCTGGCCCGGGAGCCCGGGGTCGACCAGGGTCACACCCCGGGCGTCCTCCAAGGCGTAGCAGTTCACGTGGCCCAGACCGGTGAAGTCGATGGGCAGCTGCAGCCGGCGGATGCCGGGCGCCACCTCGACGACCTCCTCCGACGCGTCCTCCTTCTCCTGCTTCACGCCCCCGAACCTACCTTGACCGGCTGGTCAAGGGTGGTCCGACCGGTCGGAGGTGGTTGTCGGCGATGCGATCGCGATATATCGTGACTGCATCGCAACGAACCGATCAGGAGATCCCGTGCGCAACGCAGATCATCATCCCCACCCCCATCCCGCCTGGACCGGCGACGGTCCCGGCTCGCGCCGGCGCGGCCGCGGCCGCCGTGGCGGTCCCGGCGGCTTCAGCGGCCCGGGCGGGTCCCGCGGCGGCAACCGGCGGGCCCGGCGCGGCGACGTCCGGGCCGCCATCCTCGCCCTGCTCACCGAGCGCCCCATGCACGGCTACGAGATCATCGGCGAGCTCGAGCAGCGCACCGAGGGGGCGTGGCGCCCCAGCCCCGGCTCGGTCTACCCGACCCTCCAGATGCTGGAGGAGGAGGGCCTCGTCACCCCCGACGAGACCGAGGGCCGGCGCCGCTTCGCCCTGACCGACGAGGGCCGGGCCGAGGCCGACGGGCGCGAGGGCCCCACCCCGTGGGAGGCCCTGCTCGAGAGCAGCGACCCCGACGGCGCCAACCTCCGCGAGGCGTTCGCCTCCACGGCCCACGCCATGAAGCAGGTGGCGCGCGTCGGCACCCCGGCCCAGCACGCCAAGGCGGCCGAGATCCTCACCGAGGCGCGGCGCCGGCTCTACGAGGTCCTGGCCAGCGACGAGGACTGACCGCGGGCGGCTGGCCGCCCCCGATCCCCGCCGCCCCCGATCACCGGCGGCGGGTGGGTGCCACCGACCTGATCCGACGGCCGGACGGCCCGAGCGGATCGCCCGGCCACGGGCGGCAACGGGCGAGCGGTCACCCGGCCCGGGTCGCCTCGAGGCCTCGGAGGTCGCCGTCGTCGTCGGTCCACGTGACGACGGCGCCGAACCCGGCCTCGGCCAGGTCGGGAGCGAGCCGATCGTCCTGGTCGCCGCCCACCTCGACGAGCAGCCGCCCGCCGGGCCGCAGCACGGTGGCAGCCGACCGCACGACGGTGCGCACCAGGTCGAGGCCGTCGGGCCCGCCGTCGAGGGCGGT
Organism: Iamia sp. SCSIO 61187; assembly: GCF_019443745.1. Lineage (NCBI taxonomy): Bacteria > Bacillati > Actinomycetota > Acidimicrobiia > Acidimicrobiales > Iamiaceae > Iamia > Iamia sp. SCSIO 61187. The sequence continues at coordinate 4,967,926 of NZ_CP050948.1, read as the reverse complement.
GCGGGGCTCGTGGCGCTGGACGTCGGCCGGGAGCAGGCGGAGGGCGTCGGTCGGGACGTAGGGCGCCACCGAGGTGACCAGGTCGACCGACGCCGGGCCCAGGGGGAGCGCAGCCAGGTCGGCGACGAGGGCCTGGACCCCGTTGGTCCGGGCGCAGGCGACGGCGACGGGGGAGAGGTCGATGCCGACGACGAGGGCCGTCGGCACGGTGGCGGCCAGCACCGCGGCCACCGCCCCCGAGCCCGTGCCGACGTCGACGGCCCGGCCGCCCGGCGGGAGCGCCGCCGCGGCGCGGTGAGCGAGCACCTCGCTCTGGGGCCGGGGCACGTACACGCCGGGACGGATCGCCAGGCGCAGCCCGCCGAAGGTCGTCGCCCGCACGATCCACGCCAGCGGCTCGCCCTGCTCGCGCCGTCGCAGCCACATCTCGAGGGTGCGGTCGTCGGGGTCGGCGGCCAGGAGCTCGGCCGCCTCCTCCTCGGCGGCGACGCACCCCGCCGCCCGCAACCGGTCCACCACGACCTCGATGCGCGACGGCTCGGCCACCTCGCCAGTCTGGCCCGGCCCCGACGATCGTCCGTCGCCGTTCTTGGTACGGATCGGGCCCTGGGGGCGCGTGATCGGTACCAGGAACGGGGTGGGCTGGGGTCGTCGCCGTTCTTGGTGCGGATCCGGTGCTGGGGGTGCGTGATCGGTACCGGGAACGGCGCCCGGCCGGGTCGGCGCACGGCGCAACGGGCTTGCCGGTCCCGCGGGGTGGACGCCAGGATGGCCGGCGGCCCGCCCGGAGAGGAAGTCCCATGTCAAAGCCCGGACGCCCCAAGGCGCGGCTGCCCCTGGGCTTCGTCGACGCCCCGGCCGCGACCGTGCAGGAGCGGGCCACGGCCATCGACGCCATCCTCGCCACCTACCGCCAGTTCGGGTTCGACCCCCTGGAGACGCCGGCGATCGAGTACCTCGACGCCCTGGGCAAGAACCTCCCCGACGAGGATGCCCCCGACGAGGGCGTGTTCGCCCTCCAGGACGACGACGAGCAGTGGGTCGCCCTCCGCTACGACCTCACCGCGCCGCTCGCCCGGTACGTGGCCCAGAACCGCCAGGACCTGCCGACCCCGTTCCGGCGGTACCAGTACGGCCCGGTGTGGCGGCGGGAGAAGCCCGGCCCCGGCCGGTTCCGCCAGTTCTACCAGTGCGACTTCGACACCGTCGGCAGCGCCTCGATGGGCGTCGACGCCGAGGCCTGCGCCCTTCTGTCGGCCGCCCTCACCGCGGTGGGCCTCGGGCCCGACCAGCACGAGGTCCGGGTCAACGACCGCAAGGTGCTCACCGGGATCCTCGCCCGCAGCGGCGTCGACGACGCGCCGAAGCAGCTCGAGGTCCTGCGCTCGGTCGACAAGCTCGACCGGCTCGGCCGTGACGCCGTGGCCGAGCTCCTCGGCGCCGGGCGCACCGACCCCTCGGGCGACGTCACCGCCGGCGCCCAGCTCGACGACGCCCAGATCGACCTCGTGCTGCGGTTCATCGACGCCGGGTCCGGCGCCACCACCCGTGCCGACGTGGTGGCCGCCCTGGCCGAGCTGGTGGGCGACGACCCGGTCGGGCGCGAGGGCGTCGACGAGCTGTCCGCCATCGACCGCCTGCTCGGCGGCTCCGACGCCATGCCCCAGGTCGTCTTCGACCCGACCGTGGTGCGGGGCCTCGCCTACTACACCGGCCCGGTGTTCGAGGCCGCCCTCACCTTCGAGACGCTCGACGAGAAGGGCAGGCCCCGGCAGTTCGGCTCGGTCGCCGGCGGCGGCCGCTACGACGACCTGGTCCACCGCTTCACCGGCCAGGACGTGCCCGCCTGCGGCGCCAGCATCGGCGTCGACCGGCTCCTCGCCGCCCTCCGCTCCCAGCGCGCCGACCGCCAGGAGGCGATCGGGCCCGTCGTCGTCACCGTCATGGACCGCGACCGCCTGGCCGACTACCAGTCGATGGTCGACGACCTGCGCGCCGCCGGCCTCCGGGCCGAGCTCTACCAGGGGACGCAGAGCTTCCAGAAGCAGCTCAAGTACGCCGACAAGCGAGCTGCCCCCGTGGCCGTGATCGCCGGGGGCGACGAGCTCGACGCCGACCCGCAGGTCGTGCAGGTCAAGGACCTCGTCGCCGGCGCCGAGCGGTCCAAGGAGATCACCGACCGGGACGAGTGGCGCACCGACCGCTCGGCGCAGCAGAGCGTGCCCCGCGCCGAGCTGGTCGCCGCCGTGCGCGCCATCGTCGACGGCGAGGCCCGATGAGCACGGAGCGACCTCTGGGGGGCGAGGGTCCGATCCCCGGCACCGTCGACACCTACGGGGCCGACGCCGTGCGCCTCGAGGCCCTGACCGCGTCCTTGCGGACCTTGTTCCAGCGCTACGGGTTCACGCCCGTCGTGCCCCCGATCCTCGAGAGCGCCGTGCCCTTCCTCGACCGCTCGGGCGAGGACATCCGCCGGCACATGTACATCTTCACCGACCCCGGGGGCCGGGAGCTGTGCCTGCGGCCCGAGCTCACCATCCCCGCCGTGGGGCTCTACGGGCGCCGCCCGGCGAGCGCAGGAGACGAGCTGCGGGCGTACTACATCGGCCCCGCCTTCCGGTTCGACGCCCCCGTCGACGGCGGGGCCCGCCAGCTGACCCACGCCGGCATCGAGGTCCTGGGCGTGGCCGACACCGCCCTGGCCGACGCCGAGGTCCTCGCCGTGGCCCGGGCCAGCCTGGTCGAGCACGGGGTGCGCCCCGGCCGGCTGGTGGTGAGCGACATCGGGTTCCTGCAGGCAGCCGTGGCGTCCGAGCTCCTCAGCGACCGGACCCGGGCCGCCCTGGCCCGGGCGGCCGGCGACCCCGACGACCTCGCCGCCGTCCTCGACCGCGCCGCCCAGGGCCCGGCCGAGCCCGACGAGGGCTCCGAGCTCGACGCCCTGGTGGCCCAGCTCCCGGCGGCGATGCGGGCCGAGCTCCTCGACCGGATCATCGGGGGCCTCGAGCCCGAGGCACTCGGCGTCCGCACCGCCGAGGAGATCGCCGAGCGCCTCGTCACCCGGTCGACGGCCCGCCCCGTCGAGCCCGTGCCCGAGGTGGTCGACCGGGTGCTGCGGGCACTGCTCGCCGTCGAGCTCCCGCTGGTCGAGGGTCTCGACCGGGTCGCAGCCCTGGCCGAGGAGATCGCCAGCCCCGCCCTCGCCACCCTGGTGGCCAGCTGGCGCGGGCGGGTCGAGATGATCGCCGCCTACGGCATCGACCCGGCGACGGTGACGCTCCGGCTCGGGCTGCGCCGCGGCATCGACTACTACACCTCGTTCATCTTCGAGATCGAGGACCCGGCGGCGGCCGGTGACCCGCTCTGCGCCGGGGGCCGCTACGACGAGCTCGTCGGCCGGCTCACCGGGCGCGACGCCGTCACGGGCGTCGGGTTCGGCCTGTCGGTCGAGCACCTGCTGCCCCTCACCGCGCCGACGCCCGAGCCGACCCCGACCGTCGTGGCCGTCGTGGTCGGCGCCGACGGGTCGGTGCCCGCGACCGAGTGCGTCGCCGTGGCCAGCGCCCTGCGCGCCGCCGGGCTGGCCTGCCGGCTGGCCGTCGGCTCCGAGCCGGGGGCGGCCGGCGAGGCCGCCGCAGCCGAGGGCATCCCCCTGTCCGTCGTGGTCGGCACGGCGGGGAGCCCGCTGACCGTCGTCGGGCTGCGCACCAACGTCCTGCGGGAGACGACGCTCGCCACCGTCGCCGCCACCGTGCGGGAGGCCCTCGATGGCTGACCCCCTGATCCTCTGCCTCCCCAGCAAGGGGTCGCTGGCCGACGGCGTGACGCGCCTGTTCGAGCAGTGCCTCATCCCCGTGCGCCGGGCCCGCGGGTCCCGGTCCTACGAGGCGACCATCGCCGGCTTCGACGACGTCCACGTGCTGCTGGCCCGGGCCACCGACATCCCCTCGATGCTCGACGCCGGGCAGGCCCACGTCGGCATCACCGGGCTCGACCTGGTCCAGGAGCACCTGGGGGAGGGGGCATCGCCGATCCACATCGTGATGCCCGACATCGGCTTCGGCCGGGCCGACCTCGTCGTCGGCGTCCCCCGCACCTGGCTCGACGTCACGACCATGGACGACCTGGTCGAGGTGGCCGAGGACGTCCGCCATCTCCACCAGCGCTCGGTCCGGGTCGCCACCAAGTTCCCCAACCTCACCCGCGGCTTCTTCCGGGCCCACGGCCTCACCGACTACCGCATCGTCGAGTCGCTGGGCGCCACCGAGGGCGCGCCCCGCGGCGGCCACGCCGACCTCATCGTCGACCTCAGCTCGACCGGCACCACGCTGGAGGCCAACGGCCTCAAGCAGATCGCCGGGGGCACGGTCCTGCGCTCGCAGGCCTGCCTCGTCGGCGCCGGCCGGCCCGACGCCTGGACGTCCGACCACCTCGCCACCCTCGGCCGGCTCGTCATGCTGATCGAGGCCTCGCTCACCGCCCAGCGCCAGCGGGTCGTCCGGGCCTTCTTCCCGTCGCCGGGACCGACCGACCGCACGGTCGTCGACCCCCTCCTCGTCGAGGCGGCGTGGACCGAGGGCGACGGTCTGGTCCAGCTCGTGGGCCGGGCCGAGGTCGGCCGGGTCCCGGCGCTGCTGGCGGCCCTGCTCGACGCCGGCTCGCTGGCCTCGTCGGTCGACGAGCCCGGGCTCCTCGTCAGCGCCGGCTCCCAGGCCCTCGCCCGCTTCCGCGCCCACCTCGGGACGCCGTCCTCCTGATCCGGCCCGGGCCGATGAGGTGGCGGCGTCGGCGACGTCCACCCCCCGCACGACCCCAGGAGAGGAGCTCACCGTGGCCACCGAGAAGGTGAAGGGACCGGCGTCCTACTTCCCGTCGATCGAGGCGACGTACGGCAAGACCATCGACGAGTGGCGCGCCCTGCTCGACGGCGCCGGCATCGACAAGCACATGCCGCTGGTCACCTGGCTGAAGACCGAGCACGGCATGGGCCATGGCCACGCCAACGCCCTCGTCGCCGACTGGAGGGCCCGCCGGGCCTGACCGGTCGGAGGCCATGATGGGGCCGGTGGCGGACGACGAGGTCGAGGTGCTGGCGGGCGGGGTCGGCAACGCCGGGGCGGTCGTCCGGGTCGGCGGGCACGTGCTCCGGCCGACCAGCCCGCACAGCCCCGCCATCCACGCCCTGCTGGCCCACGTTCGCGCCTCCGGGTTCGACGGCGTGCCGGAGGTCCTGGGCGTCGAGCCCGACGGCCGCGAGCGGCTCCGCTTCATCCCCGGCGACGTGGCCATCCCGCCCTTCCCGGCGTGGTCCCACACCGACGCCGTCCTGGCCTCGACGGCGGCCCTGCTGCGCGCCGTCCACGACGCCACCGCTGGCTTCGTCGCCCCGCCGGGGACGCGCTGGAGCGACGAGATGGCCGACCCTGACCCCGGCCCCGACCCGGTGATCTGCCACAACGACGTCTGCCCCGAGAACGTGGTGTGCCGCGACGGGGCCGCCGTCGCCCTGCTCGACTGGGAGTTCGCCGCCCCCGGCCGCCGGCTCCACGACCTGGCCGCCCTCGCCCGGATGTGCGCGCCCGTCGACGACCCCGAGGACGCGGCCCGCACCGGGCGCGCCGGCCTCGACCCCGCCCACCGCCTGCGCGTCGTCGCCGACGGCTACGGCCTCGACCCCGACGAGCGGGTCGAGCTGCTCACGGTCCTCGCCGGCCAGATCGAGCGGGGCGGCGAGTTCGTGCGCCGTCGGGTCGAGGCCGGGGAGCCCGCCTTCGTGGCCATGTGGGAGGCCGGCGGTGGCCAGGCCCGGTTCGACCGCCGCCGGGCCTGGTTCGCCGCCGAGCGCCCCCGGCTCCTCGCCGCCCTGCGCTGACCGCCCCGGACCGTCGCCGCCGGGGCCCGTTCTGTCGCGCTGAGCGCTCGTGGGTGAGCGCCTGGCGCGACAGAACGGGGCAGACCCGACGCCGGTCCCGTTCTGTCGCGCTGAGCGCTCGTGGGTGAGCGCCTGGCGCGACAGAACAGACGGAGGACGGCCCTCGGGCGGGTCAGGGGCTGGGGACGGCGGGGGGCGGGGTCCAGGTGCCGTCGAGGATCGGCTCGGCGGGCAGGTAGAGCCGCAGCATCAGGACGAACCGGCCGGCGGGCACCGGGAGCCAGTTGGCGGTCCCGCCGTCGGCGGCGGAGGGCTCGTCGTGGGAGAGGTGGATCGTCAGCGAGCCGTCCTCGCCGCGGACCAGGCCCGGCGTGCGGTCGCCGACGGTGTAGCGGTTCGACGGGTGCGGGGCGAAGAACATGTCGGGGCCGTAGGCCGACAGCGACCAGAAGCCCAGGTCGTCGAGGGGTGGGAGCCGGTCGGCCGGGAAGGTGATCGTGTAGTCGCGGCTGCCGTCGAGCGGGGCGCCGTCGGCGTCGACCTGGGCGACCGGGTACACCGCCTCCTCGGGCACGTTGGCGCCCCAGCCGATGCGGGCCACGAAGGCCCGGAGGGCCACGTCGTCGCCGTAGACCCCGATGTCGCGGTTGACCGACCAGCCGCCGACGAGCTCGGTGCGGCTGGCCACCTCGGCGGCGATGCGGTCGGCGCCGGCCGCGGCCCCGGCGTCGAGGGCGGCGCGCCGGGCATCGTCGCCCTCGCCGTCGGCCATGCGCTCCTCGAGGGCGGCGAACAGGGCCCGTTGGGCGTCGGTGGGCGGCGGGTTGGCGGCGAGCGACGGCACCAGCTCGTCGAAGAACGCGGCGTCGGTGGGGATGGCCTGGGCCGTGCCCGCGGCCTCGGCCAGGGGGGCGAGGGGCGGGCCCGGCTCCGCCCCGGTCACGGCGCTGAGGGGCTGGAGCGAGGACCGGTCCCGGATGGCGATCACGTTGGCCACGTCGGCCTCGTCGTCGACGAGGAACCGGCCCAGGAGGAAGACCTGGTTCGTGGGCGACTCGATGACCTCGGCCCCCTCCGGGGCCTCGCCCTCCCACCCCGGCGGGGCGATCACCCAGGACCCGGCGCGCCCCCCGGTGGCCCGCGTGCCGATGTAGGCGAAGGAGTCCGTCCACGGGCTGAGCAGCTGGTACGTGTAGTACCGGTCCGTCACCTCCGGGAGGGTGAGCACCAGCGGCTCGCTCCGCAGGTCGAGCACGGCGATGGAGTAGAGGGTGTCGCGGTTGGGGGCGACGATCACCCGGCTCTCGGGCCCGGCCAGGGTCGTCTGCCAGAAGAGGGTGTTGGTGCCGAGCCCGCGCAGCCGTTGCAGGGTGCGGATGGAGACCACCACCGGGTAGCCCGCCACGTAGGCCTCCTCGGCCAGCTCCTCGTCGCTCATGGTCTCGATCTCCTCGGGGGTCGGGTCGGCCGGGGCGGCCGTCGTGGTCGTGGTGGAGGCGTCGGCACAGGCACCGGTCGTGGTGGTCGCGGTCGTGGCCGTCGTCTCGGCCGTCTCGCCTGTCTCGGCCGGGATGCAGTCGGCGGGCGTGGTCGCGGCCGTGCCGTCGGTCGTCGTGGTCGGGTCGTCGGCCCGCCCGCCCCCGTCGGAGCCGCAGGCGGCGAGGACCAGGGCGAGCGTCGTCAGGAGGGCCGCCAGGCCCCGCCCGCCGGCGGGCGTGCGAGTGACGTGGAGGGACCGTGACGGGCGCACGTCCTAATGTCTATCATTAGACCTTGTGACGACGCCTCTCCGCCGCCGCCGCGGCCACCGCCTCCTCCGACGGCGCCGCCCGGAGCCCGGCCACCAGGAGGTCGATCAGGGTCTCGAGGAAGACCTCGTCGGTGCCCACCACCTCGGCCGGCGGCCGGGCGTCGAGCAGCGTGGCCCGGAAGGCGAAGAGCCCGATCAGCTGGGCCCGCAGGGCCACGAGCCGCTCCCTGCGGATCGGCTCGGGGAGGTCCGGCAGGGCCGCCGCCAGCCAACGGGTGGCCTGGGTGCCGGCCGGCGCCTCGGTCACCTGGAACGCCCGGCGGTAGGCCAGGCTCGGGTGGCTGGCCTGGGCGACGAGGCGCAGGTGGGCCCGCCCCAGCGGGGTGCCCAGGTCCTCGGCCATGGGGGCGGCGAAGGCCCGCACGACGGCGCGCAGGTCGCCCTCCTCGCCGGCGGCCTCGATCGCCGCGACCAGACGGGCCCGCCGCTGCTCGACGGCCTCGACGTGGGCCGTGATGATGGCGCCCAGCAGACCGTCGCGACCCCCGAAGTGGTAGTGGAGGGCCGAGGCGTTGCGGGCCCCGGCGGCGGCGTGGAGCTCCTTCGCCGTGACCCCGGAGATGCCCCGCTCGGCGAACAGGAGGGCCCCCTCCTCGAGCAGGGCGTCCCGGGTGCTGCGCTCGGCCACGGGGCACGGTACCCCCGCGGTCGGCCCGTCCGGCCCCCCGTCCGCCCCCGGGCCCTGTCGCTCGGCGCCGCCCTCCTCGTCCTCGCCGTGGTCGGGTGCGGGGGCGACGCCGAGCAGACGTCCGGCCCGTCCTCGCCGGCGCCCGACCCGGCCGAGGGCGAGGTCTGCGCGTGGCCGGTGCGGGCCGACGAGGTCACCCAGAACGTCGCCTACCCCGACACCGCCGCCACGTACTGGGCCCTCAGCTACGCCCTCGCCGACGGCGAGGAGCTCGAGCTGGCCGGGACGTACCCCGTCGCCCGCTACGCCTCGTTCATCACCTACGGCCCGGCCGGCGGCGCCATCGATGTGCTGACCGACAGCGACATCGTCCCCGACCCCGGCGGCGCCAACCCCTTCGCCGGCGACGAGGGCCCGCCCGGGACCTACACGGTGCGCCTCACCCGCGACGAGCCGCAGACCGACGCGGGGTCGGCCCCCGACGTTCTGGCCGCCCGCCGGGGCGCCGTCGCCCCCGAGGCCAGCGGCGGGGCCCCGGCCCCGACCTTCCCGGAGGGCGAAGGTCCGCCGGAGGTGGTCGGGGTGCTCGGCTCGGGCGTCGGTGACGACGACGTCGTGGCCGGCACGGTGATCTACCGCGTCTACCTGGCCGCCGGCGACGACCCCGCCGGCGGGCCGCTGCCGGAGGTCGCCGTGGTCGGCGCCGACGGCGACCGCACGCCCGTCCCCCCGTGCGCCGAGCCCGCCGCCAGCCCGCGGGCGGTCGAGCTGGCCGAGGCCAACGGCCCGCCGACCGATCGGGAGGCCCCGCCGCAGCCGATCTTCGTCCGACCCGAGACGGGGACGGCCAACCTGTTCCCCAACCCCGACAACGTCTACATCGCCACCATCGCCTCCCACCGCCCCGGCGTCGTCGCCGTCGTGACCGGACGGGCGCCGACGTTCGGGCTCGACGGACAGGTGCGGTACTGGTCGCTGTGCACCAACGAGTACCGCAAGCCGTACCCGGTCAGCCACTGCGTGGCCGACGAGGATGTGGTGCTCGACGACGAGGGCCGGTTCACCTTCGTCATCTCCACCCCCGAGGACCGGCCCGCCACCGCCACGACCGAGGCCGGGGTGACGTGGGTCGACTGGGGCAGCACCGAGCACGACGCCGTGCTGCTCCTGCGCCACATGCTGGCCGACCCCGCCTTCGCCGAGTCGGCCGTCAACGCCGAGCCCGGGGCCCTGGCCCGCGACAGCATGGGCGCCTACGCCCCCGACGGGCGCTACTGCACGGTGGCGGCCTTCGAGGCCGACGGGCCGCAGTGCCCGCCGGCCTGACGGGCCCGCCCGTCACCCGGCGTCGCGCGGCACCTTCTGCTGGACGGCCCAGCGGTTGCCGTCGGGGTCGGCGAAGTAGGTGAACGATCCCCACGGGAAGTCCTCGACCGGGCTGACCTCGACGCCCCGTTCGGTGAGGGCGGCGTGGGCCGCCTCGATGTCGTCCACGCAGACCTGCATGTTGTCGAGCGACCCGGGGGCCATCTGGGTGAGCCCGAGGCCGAAGGCGATCGAGCAGGCCGAGCCGGGGGGCGTCATCTGCACGAAGCGGACCTCGTCGCTGACGGTGTGGTCGTGGTCGGCGTGGAAGCCGGCCTGCTCGTAGAAGGCCTTGGCCCGGTCGACGTCGCTGACGGGGATGGCGACGAGCTCGAGGGTGATGTCCACGGTGGTCCTCCTGGATCCGGCGGCCGCTCCCTGCGGCACCGGACGAGCATGCGCGCGTGAAGTGGACACCAAGTGGCCAGTTCTACGACGGGTCCGGCGCGGCGTCCCCCGCCGGGGAGAAGCGGTGCGCCGCCCAGGTGGCCAGCGATGTCGGAGGTCGTCCGAGCACGTCCTGCATTCCAGTCGACACGTGGTCGTTCACCCCGGTGCGGATGGCCGTGAAGAGGTTGGAGAGGATCTGGACGATCGGCTCGGGCACGCCGTGGGAGCGCTGGTCGGCGACCCACTCGTCGGGGTCGGCGGCCACGAAGCGGAGCTCGCGGCCCGAGGCGGTGGCGACGGTCGCCACCGCCTCGGCGAAGGTCAGGGTCTCGGGGCCCGAGAGAGGGTAGGTCCGCCCCTCGTGGCCGGGCTCGGTGAGGGCGGCCACGGCCACAGCGGCGATGTCGTCGGCGTCGATGAACGGCTCGCGGCCCTCGCCCACGGGCAGCCGGAGCTCGCCGGCCTCGATGTCGGCGGCGAACTCGCCGTCGTCGAAGTTCTGGGCGAACCAGGCCGGCTGGAGGATCGTCCACGGTGTCGCCGACGCCCGGATGGCGGCCTCGACCCCCGGGAGGTGGCCATCGCCCGACTGCTCCGGCCCGCGGGCCGAGAGGAGCACGGTGCGGCTGACCGACGAGCGCTCGATCGCCTCGACGAAGGGAACGATGTCGGTGCCCGGGTGCTCGGGGGGGATGACGTAGACGGCGCCGGCCCCGTCGAGGGCGGGGGCCCAGGTGGTCGGGTCCTCCCAGTCGAAGCGGGTGGGGCTGCGCCGGGAGGCGCGACGGACGGCGTGGCCGCCCTCCTCCAGGCGGGCGGCGACCCGGCGGCCGGTCTTGCCCGTGGCGCCGAGGACGAGCGTGGGGCCGGGGGCCGTGGGGTCGGTCTCGGAGGGGGCGGGTGCGGGGGTCATGGATCCCAGGGTGCGCCGCGGACGCTGGACGATCCATGGCTGAGAGGCGCGGATCCCTGTGCGAGCGTCTACCCTCCGGCCGGTGGACGCGCTCGACATCGCCCTGGCGTCGGTCCGGGTCGAGAGCGCCCTGGTCGGGCGGTCGATGGTCGAGGCCCCCTGGGGGCTCCGGATGGACACCGGCGACCTGTGCGTGCTGGTCGCCGTCGTCCGCGACGAGGCGTGGGTCCGCCACGGCGACGGCGCGCCCGTCCACCTCGAGGAGGGGACGGTGGCCGTGGCGTGCGGAGGCGTGCCGGTGGAGATGGGCGACCACCCCGACACCCCGCCCGAGGTGCGGATCGTCGACCAGGAGGACTGCTACGACACCGTCACCGGCGAGAACGTGGCCGGCCGGGACCGCACCGGGGCCCGGACGTGGGGCGACCCGGACGCGTCGGGGTCGGTGATCCTCAGCGCCTACCGGGCCCACGGCGAGGTCTTCACCCTCCTCGAGCGGGACCTGCCCCCGCTCCTGGTGGTCCCGCCCGACCCGCTGGTGGCGCCCGTCCTGGCCGCGCTGGCGGCCGAGACCCAGGTCGACCGGCCCGGTGGGCAGGTCGTGGTCGACCGGCTGATGGAGCTGCTGCTCTTCGCCAGCATCCGGGCCTGGCTGGCGTCGTCGGCCGCGGCCGCGGTGCCATCGTGGTCGACGGCCCTGGCCGACCCGATGGTGGGCCCGGCGCTGAGCGCCATGCACGCCGATCCGGCCCGGCGGTGGACCGTGGCCGACCTGGCCGCCGAGGCGGCCGTCTCGCGGGCCGCCTTCGCCCGCCGGTTCCGCGAGCGGGTCGGCGAGCCCCCGCTGGCCCACCTGACCCGCTGGCGGATGGCCCTCGCCGCCGACGCCCTGCGGGCCGAGCCCGGGCTCGACCTCACCGCGGTGGCGGCCCGGGTCGGCTACGCCGACGCCTTCAGCTTCAGCACCGCCTTCCGCCGGGTCCGGGGCCAGACCCCGAGCCAGCACCGTCGCTCGGCCTGAGCGGAGCCGCGGCTCTTCTGAGCCAGAGGCCGGTCACCCATGGCCGATCCCTGCCTCAGAACGGGAGGGGTCGCACGCCGGTCGGTTCTGAGCCAGAGGCCGGTCGCCCATGGCCGATCCCTGGCTCAGAACGGGAGGGGTCGCACGCCGGTCGGTTCTGAGCCAGAGGCCGGTCACCGGTGGCCGATCCCTGGCTCAGAACCCCGGGAGGAGGCGGGCGGGGGACAGGTCGGCGGGGGTGAGGCCGGCGGCGGCCACGTCGGCCGGGAGGGTGCCGGTGCGGACCAGGCCGGCGACCGACCGGGCTAGGGCGGGGGCCATCTGGATGCCGTAGCCCCCCTGGCCCGCGCTCCAGACGAAGGTGGGGTCCTCGGGCGCGGGGCCGGCGACGGGGGAGCGGTCGGGGGCGAAGGTCCGCAGCCCGGCCCAGGCGCTGCGGACCGACCGCAGGCCGAGCGTCGTGATGGCGTCGACCGCCTCCAGGGCCCGGGCCACGTCGATCTCCTCGGGGCGGGCGTCGCACGGCGGCGACGGCGTCTCGTCGGCGGGCGAGATGAGGGCGATGCCGGCGTCGATCCGGAAGTACCAGCGCTCGTGGACGTCGACCACCAGCGGGCCGGGGGCGACGTCGGTGGCGACCGGGCTGGTGAAGAGCGTCCGGCGCAGGGGCTGAAGCCCGATCGGGTGCAGGCCGGCGAGCCCCGCCACGGCGTCGGCCCAGGCTCCGGCGGCGTCGACGAGGACGTCGGCGGTCCAGGTCCGGTCGCCGGCGCCGACGGTCCAGCCGCGGGAGGTGCGGGCCACCGAGGTCACCCGGGCGCCCCGCTCGATCGTCCCCCCGGCCGCGGACAGGCGGCGGACGTAGGCCTGGTGCAGCACGCCGACGTCGATCTCGGAGCCGCCGTCGTCGACCACCCCACCGGCGACGCGGTCGGCCCGCAGGACCGGGCACCGGGCGAGCACGTCGGCGCCGTCGATGCGACGGACGACGTCGTTCTCGGCGGCCAGGGCGTCGAGCCCGTCGACCTCGTCGGGGCCGGCGACCCACATGGTCGCTCGGGGCGTGAGGATCGGCGTGCCGGCCTCGGCCGCCAAGGCGTCGTGGTCCGCCCGGCTGGCCCGGGTGAGCGCCCGCACCACCTCGTTGCCGTACCCGGGGAGGTACATGGCCGCCGACCGGCCGGTGGTGTGGTGGGCCAGGGCGGCCTCGGCCTCGAGCAGCGTCACCTCGGCGTCGATGGCCAGCTCGGCCGCGACCGACACCCCGGCGATCCCGCCGCCCACGACGACGACCCGGGTCACCGCGCCCAGGACACCGGCTCGGCGGGCTCGTAGGAGCACGTGGCCCCGGTCCGCACCGCGTCCCGGAGGTGGGCGGCGAGGGCGGGGTGGACGGCGTCGAGCCGGCGGATCGTGTCCCGGATCCGCTCCCGCACGGCCTTGCGGGCCCGCTCGGCGTCGTCACCCAGGCGGCGCGAGCGTCCGCCGAGGCCCGTCGCCCGGCGCAGCTCCTCGATGAGGGCGGCCCGCTCCCGGTCGAGCTCGGCCGCCCGCCCGTCGGCGCTCCGGGCCAGGGCGGCGTCGATCTCCTCGTCGAGCTGGGTCAGCCGGGTGCGGTAGGCGGCCTTGGCCCGTTCGTCGAGCACCTCGTCGCCCCCCATCGACCGGGCCGCCCGGCCCACGGCCCCGGCCTCGGGGTCGAGGAGGTCGACGGCCCGGACGCCCATGCCCGGGCGGCCCAGCAGCACGTGGAGGTCCCGGATGCCCTTGGCGTCGGGCACGTGGACGGTGGACCCGGCGAAGGTGAGCTCCCAGACGTCGCCGGCGCGCCGGAAGACGGCCTCGGCCCCGGTCTCGGTGGGGCGGGGGGCCTCGGGTGCGGCGGGCGCCGCCGCCGGTGTCGCCGTCGGCTCCCGGTCGGCCGCCGGGGCGCGGCCGGGCGCGCCGAGCTGGTCGACGACGCGGGCGAGGCCCAGGGTCCGGGCGGCCGTGCGCACCGCGTCGAGCTCGTCGGCGAGCTGGGCCGGGTCCTCGCCCCGGCGGCGCCGCAGGTCGAGCAGGTGGGCCCGGCTCCGGACGGCCCACGCCTCGGCCCCCAGCCCCTCGGCCGAGACCGATGCTGCGGCCAGGCGGACCTCGGCGGCCTCGAGGTCGCCCTGGGCGGCCTCGACCAGCCCGGCCCACAGGTCGAAGGGCCCGTCGACCGCGCCCTGGGCCATCAGCACCCACTGGCCGGCCAGCGAGGCCAGCACCGGGCGCAGCTCCGCGGCCAGCGCCGAGGCCAGGTCGGTGTCGCCGGTCGTTGCCGCCACCTGGGCCTGGAGCCGCAGCCACAGCGGGGTGAACCACCGCCCCGGCTCGGCCGGGGTCCCCCGCAGCTCGGTGACGGTGCGGGCGGCGCGCTCGGCGTCGCCGCGCTCGACGGCGGTCACGGCGCGCAGCAGCTCGGGGTGGGGGTGGATCTCGTCGGCCCGGGTGAGCAGGGCGTCGACCGCGTCGTCGCGGCCCTGCTGGAGCTCGATCGCCCAGCGCACCTGGACCACGAGGCTGGACAGGTCGTCGCGGCCATCCCGGGCCCGGGAGTCGATGGCCTCGGTCTCGTCGAGCGCGGCCCGGGCGTCGTCGAAGCGGCCCTCCAGCAGCGCCAGCTGGGCGTCGTCCCAGCGGGCGAGCGAGCGGGACCAGGCCGAGCCCAGCCGGCGGGCCACGGCCTGGACCTGCACGTGCGCCTCCCGGGCGGCGGGGTCGCCGGCCTCGACCAGGTCGAGGAACCGCAGGTGCTGGGCCTCGACGAGGTTGCCGTCGGCCCCGTTGCGGCGGGCCACCTCCACCATCTCGTCGACCACGGCCAGCCGCTCGTCGGCCCGGCCCGGCGTCCAGATGGCGTCGTGACGCACCGACAGGGCGTCCCAGAGGGCCCGATCATCGCCCGACGACCGGCACATCTCGACGGCCCTCTCGGTCAGCTCCTGCTCGCGCTCCCAGGAGGTGGTGGCCGCGCTGGGCCGGCCGGCCTCGACGACGAGCCGGCGGTGGGCCTCGTCGACCATCTCGGTCGCGGTCAGCTGGCTCTTCTCGTCGGCCACCAACCAGACCGCGGCCCGCAGGCTGAGCGCCGCCCGCGTCAGCAGGCTGGCGTCGTCGAGGGCCACGGCGATCCGGGTCGCCTCCTCGAACAGGGCCTGGGCCTGGTCGGTCTCGCCCAGGCGCATCAGGACCCAGCCCAGCTCGACCAGGGTGAAGGTCCGCTCGCGGGGGCGGTCGTCGGGGGTGATGGCCAGGGCCCGCCGGAGGTGGCCGGCGGCCTCGTCGGGCGCCATGCGGTCGGAGGCGTCGGACGCCGCCGCCCGGAGCAGGGCGAGCCGGCGCTCGAGGTCGAGGGCGGTCCCCGCCCGGTGGGCGTGGTGCGCCCGGTCGCCCGGTCGCACCAGCGGGTCGAGGGCCGGATCCGACAGCACCCCGACGAGGTCCGCGTGGCGGGCGGCGGCCACGTCGTCGGGCAGGCCGGCCACGAGGGCCTCCCGCACGAGGTCGTGGACGAAGGCGACGTCGTCCTCCACCGGCACCACCAGGCGGGCGGCGACGGCCTCCGCCAGGGCGGCGTCGAGGTTGTCGACCGGGCAGGCGAGGGCGGCGGCCACCACCGGGCGGGCCACCCGGTGGCCCAGCAGCGCCAGGGTGGCGAGGGCGTACCGGGTCGGGGCGGGGAGGAGGTCGAGCCGGTGCGCCACCACGTCGCGCACGCCGGGCGGCACCGTGTCGGCGGTGCCCCGGCTCAGCCAGAGGCGGGCCGTCTGCTCGACGAAGAGGGGGTTGCCGCCGGTGCGCCGGTGCAGGTCGTCGACCACCTCGGCGGGTGGGGTGCGGCCGGTCGTGGTGGCGACCAGGGCGCCGACCTCGTCGCGGTCCAGCCCGGTGAGGGTGACGGTGGTGGCCTTGGCCGTGAGGGCGGCGATCCCCGCCGCCAGCGGGTGGTCGGCGGTGTCGACCTCGACGTCGCGGTAGGTGCCGACCAGCAGCAGGCGCTCGTACCAGCCATGGCGGGCGACGAACTCGACCAGGCGCAGGCTGGCCGGGTCGGCCCAGTGGAGGTCCTCGAGCACGACGACGAGGGGCTGGTCGCGGGCCAGGGCGACGAGCAGGGTGGTGACAGCGTCGTGGAGGCCGAACTCGTCACCCGTCGGCCCGCCGAGGCCGGTGGCGCCCCCGCCGAGCAGGACGGACAGCTCGCCGCCGGCCTCGCGCCGGGCCTCCTCCCACGTCTCGGGGCGGGCGCTGCGGGCCAGGGCCCGGGTGACCTGCACCCACGGCCAGTGGTCCGGCGCCCCCTCCCGGTCCCAGCAGGCGCCCATGGCGACCAGGGCCCCGCCGGCGCGGGCGGCGGCCACGGCCCCGGCCACCAGCGCCGACTTGCCGATCCCCGCCTCCCCCGCCACCAGGACGAGCCCGCCGTGGCTGGTGAGCGTGCGGGCCACCTCGGCCTCCAGCACGCGTGCGGGCTGGTCCCGACCCACCAGCGCCGACGCCATGGGTCGGAGCCTACGACCGGCGAGCGACGCGCTCTGGCGGCCCGCCCGGGGACACGCCCCTGGGCCCCTTCGGCTGCGCTCGCCGGCCGAGACCGCCCGGCCCGGCGTGCTGCTGGCGGGGTGCCAGACGGGATCTGGCGCCCCTGGGGCATGACCACGCCGACCGAGACCCCCCCGGCCGCCGAGGCGGCCGCCACGTCCTCCGACCCCACCCGCCACCCTGGACGAGCCGGCTTCGCCGGCACCGACCCCGATGGTCCCCCGGCCATCGAGGCCCGGGGCCTGGTCAAGCGCTTCGGCGACACCGTGGCCGTCGACGGGCTCGACCTGACCGTCCCGACCGGCGGCGTCTACGGCGTCCTCGGCCCCAACGGCGCCGGCAAGACGACGACCCTGCGGATGCTGGCCACCCTGTCGGTCCCCGACGGCGGCGAGGCCCGGCTGATGGGCGACGACGTCGTCCACGACGCCGACGCCGTGCGCAGCCGGGTCAGCCTCACCGGCCAGTTCGCCAGCCTGGACGAGGACCTCACCGGGTTCGAGAACATGGTCCTGCTCGGCCTGCTCCTCGGGCTCAAGCGCCGCCAGGCCCGGGTGCGGGCCGACGAGCTCATCTCCGCCTTCGGCCTGACCGCGGCGGCCGACAAGCAGGTCAAGCACTACTCCGGCGGCATGCGCCGCCGTCTCGACATCGCCGCCAGCCTGGTCGTCACGCCCGACATCCTCTTCCTCGACGAGCCCACCACCGGTCTCGACCCCCGCAGCCGCAACCAGGTGTGGGACATCATCCGGGCCCTCGTGGCCGGCGGGACCACCGTCCTGCTCACCACCCAGTACCTCGACGAGGCCGACCAGCTGGCCGACCGCATCGCCGTGATCGACCGGGGGAGGGTCATCGCCGAGGGCACGCCGGGCCAGCTCAAGGCGTCGGTCGGCGGTGGCAGCCTCCACGTCCGGGTCGCCGACCCCGAGCAGCGCTTCGCCGCCGTCCGGGTGCTGACCGAGGCGCTCGGCGTCGAGGTCACCGTCGAGGCCGACCCCGCCGCCGTCTCGGCCCGGCTCGAGGACCCCGAGAAGGTCGCCGAGGGCCTGATCGAGCTGTCCCGGGCCGGCATCGCCGTCAGCGAGATGAGCCTGGGCCAGCCCAGCCTCGACGAGGTCTTCCTGGCCCTGACCGACCACCCCGCCACCCCCGAGACCGACATCGACGAGGACGCAGCATGAGCGCGATCGACACCACCACCATCGCCCACACCGAGAGCGCTCGGGTCAGCGAGGCGTCCGTCCTCGCCGTGCTCGCCACCGGCGAGCGGCCCGCCCGCCCCGGCCCCCTCTCGGCCAGCATCACCCACGGGTGGCGGGCCGTCCTCAAGATCAAGCACGTCCCCGAGCAGCTCTTCGACGTGACCATGTTCCCGGCGATGATGCTGCTGCTGTTCACCTACCTGTTCGGCGGGGCGCTGGGCGGATCGGTCTCGGAGTACGTGCAGACCTTCGTGCCCGGGATCCTGGTGTCCACCGTGATCATGATCACGATGTACACCGGCGTCGGGCTCAACAACGACATGGCCAAGGGCGTGTCGGACCGCTTCCGCTCGCTGCCCTCGTGGCGGCCGGCGGCCGTGGTCGGCGCCCTGCTCGGCGACGCCATCCGCTACGCCATCGCCTCCACCGTCATCTTGACGCTGGGCATCATCCTGGGCTTCCGGCCCGACGGTGGCGTCCTCGGCGTGCTGGGCGGCGTGGCCGTCCTGCTGGTCTTCGCCTTCTCGCTGTCGTGGGCCTGGACCTTCCTCGGCATGAAGCTCGAGACCGAGAAGGCGGTCATGGGCGTCTCGATGATGTTCCTGTTCCCGCTGAGCTTCGCCAGCAACATCTTCGTCGACCCGGCGACGATGCCGGGCTGGCTCCAGGGCGTGGTCGAGGTCAACCCGGTGACCCTCGTGGTCGACGCCGTCCGCGGCCTGATGGCCGGGTCGGCGCAGGCCGCCGACCTCGGCTGGGTGGCCGTCGCCTCCGCCGTCTTCCTCGGGGTCTTCGGCCCGCTCACCATGCGGACCTACGGCCGCCAGGGCTGAGACCGGCTCCGGCCGCCGCGGCCTCCGCTCCAGCTCCGCCCCGGGACAGCGTGGTCCCGGGGCGGAGCCGCGCCGGCGCTCGGATCAGAGCGGTCCCCGCCGCCAGGGGCCGGTGATGGCGAAGGTGATGCCCGGGCTCTGGAGGCACACGAAGAGCCAGTTGCCGCTCTTGGGCTCGAAGGTCGCCCCGGCCCACTCGCTGCCCGTGTAGTCGGTGCTGCCGTAGCCCTTGGCGTCCCGGAGCTCCGGCGTGAGGACGGCGTTGTTCTCGGCGAAGGGGAAGATGTCGCCGTCGGGGGTCAGCCCGTGCAGGTACTCCCGGCCGCTCCCGTCCTCGCAGAGGACGAGCCCGCCGCGCGGGCTGACCGTCACGTTGTCGGGGGCGTTCAGGACGTCGGCCGACGGCGACGCGAGCACGCATGTGAAGGTCGAGGCGGCCGGGTCGTAGGCGAAGACCTGGCCCTGGCCGGCGGGGCCGCCGCTGGTCGAGATGACGTAGATGACGCCGTTGCCGAACCAGGCGCCCTCGCCCCGGACGATGCGGGCCGCGCCCTTGGCCGAGGCCTGCTGCCAGCAGCTCGCCTCGCCGGGGCCCCAGTCGGGCTGGTCGACGGTGACCCACCGGGCCGTCGCCGACGTCCCCGTCGTCCACCCCGCCGTGTCGGTCGTGCCATCGAGGGCCATGGCCTCGAGGCGGCCGCCCGCGAGCAGGTCGGCGGGGTCGACGGGCACGTACCGGTAGAGGGCCGAGGTGCCGTTGTCCTCGGTCTCGTAGACGATGCCGGTGGCGGGGTCGGTTGCGGTGGCCTCGTGCGAGAAGCGGCCCATGCCCCGGATGGGGGTGGCGTCGGCCAGCCCGCGGGACGGGACCTCGAACACGTAGCCGTGGCGGGTGCCGTCCGGGTTGACCTGGGTGGTCTCTTCGCAGCTGAGCCAGGTGCCGGCCGGGGTCGGGCCGCCGGCGCAGTTGCGGATGGTGCCGCTGAGGCTGGCGTAGTCCTCGACCAGCCGGCCGGAGTCGGGGTCGAACACCAGGGTCGTGGTGCCCCCCGACGCCGTCGGGTCGTAGACCGACCCGCTGGGGGCGAAGGGGGTGCCGGTGCCCTTCTCGTGGTTGCGGACGATGTGCACCCGGCCGCGGCGGCGGAAGGCGGCCATCCCGTCGTGGTTGCTCGGGGTGGGCGTGCCGTCGGACATCACGTCGCCGGCCCAACCGAAGGTCAGGTACTCGAACCCCCGGGGCAGCTTGATCAGCTCGAGGCCGGTGGTCTGGTCGCGCACCGGCCGCAGCTCGCCGTAGCCCGCGTCGCGCCGGGGTCGACCGGGACGGCCGGGGTGGCCCGGGCGGCCGCCCGGCGCGGCGCCGGCGACCTGGGCGCCGAGGGCCGAGAAGGGCCCGGCCAGGGCGAGGCCGGCGCCGACGCCGGCCGCCGTCTTGAGGAACGATCGCCGCTCGAGGCGGTCTGAGGTGTCGGTCACGGTGGATCCTCCGTGGGGGGTCGAGGGGACGACCGGACCGTACGGAGGGCAGGTGAACGCCTCCCGGGGCCCACGTGGCGAGCGGGCGACGGCGAGGCGTCGGTTCGGTGCGGTGGCCGTCGCGACGTCAGTCGGGGAGCATCGGCACCTCCCAGGCGTCCCGGCCCAGGAGGACGGTGCGGGTGACGGCGGTCTTGCCGAAGGTGTCGCGCACGTGGTCCACGGCGCTGTCGAGGGCGGCGGTGTCGACCCGCCCGAACGGGAGCGGCATCTGCACCGGCGGGTTGTCGGCCAGGTTGCCGATGGCCACGCCGACGAGGGTGATGCCCCGCTCCTCGATGAGCGGCTGGGCCTTGGCCAGCAGGGCCCGGGCCGTGGCCAGCAGGTCCTCGGTGCGGTCGGTGGCCTGCGGCAGGGAGCGGGACCGGGTGGCCCGGGTGTAGTCCGCGAACCGCAGGCGCAGGGTCACCGTGCGCCCCACCCGCCCGGCGCCCCGCAGCCGACGGGCGACCCGGTCGACGAGGCCGACGAGCCGGGTGTCGAGCTCGGCCGGGGTCTGGGGCCGACGGCCGAAGGCGCTCTGCGACCCGATCGACCGGCGCCGCCTCCCCCGCTCGACCGGCCGGGGGTCGCGCCCGTGGGCCAGGGCGTGGAGGTGGCGCCCCGTGCCCCCGCCGACGATGGCGACGAGCCCGGCCTCGCCCACCCCGGCCACGTCGCGGACGGTGCGGATGCCCCGCTCGGCCAGCTTCTCGGCGGTGATGGGGCCCACGCCCCACAGGCGCCCGACGGGCAGGGGATGGAGGAACTCGCGCTCCCGGTCGGGGTCGACGACCAGCAGGCCGTCGGGCTTGGCCACCCCGCTGGCCACCTTGGCGAGGAACTTGGTCCGGGCCACGCCGACGGTGATCCGCAGCCCCACCCGGTCGAGGACCTCGCGGCGCAGGCGCGCCGCGATCTCGGGGGGCGGGCCGGCGATGCGCCCGAGGCCGCCGACGTCGAGGAAGGCCTCGTCGATCGAGAGCCCCTCGACCAGCGGCGTGGTGTCCTCGAACACGGCGAACACGGCCCGGCTGGCCTCGACGTAGGCCGAGAACCGGGGGGAGACGACCACGGCGTCGGGGCACAGCCGCAGGGCCTGGCGGCCCCCCATCGCGGTCTTGACGCCCCGGGCCTTGGCCTCGTAGCTGGCCGCCAGCACGACCCCGCCGCCGACGAGGACGGGCCGGCCGCGCAGGCTGGGGTCGTCGCGCTGCTCGACCGACGCGTAGAAGGCGTCGAGGTCGGCGTGCAGGATCGACGCCCTCCGTCCGGCCACGAACACACGTTCGCACACCGCCGCACCGTTGTCACCCTCCTCGGCCGTTCCCGGTAGCAGGTGGGCGACGCGCGTCCGACATCGGCCACCGAGCTCGACGCGGGGAGCGGGCGCGGCGGGGGCGGCGCCTACGAGACCAGGCGGTCGACCCGGTCGAGGACGTCGGGGCGCTCGAGGCGCCGCAGGGTCGAGGCCCGGGCGGCCCGGGCGACGGGCCCGGCCTTGGCCGGGTCGAGGGCGTTGCCGGCCATGACGGCGGCGTCCTCGGCCGTGGGCTGGAAGGCGAGCAGCGGGACGCCGCGGCGGCGCAGGCGCCGGGCCTCGCCGTCGAGGCGGGCGCGCGCCCACCGCCGGGGCAGCTGGTCCGGGGCGAGGCGCAGCCCCCGCCCGGCGATCGACATGGGCGACACCACCACGACCAGGTCGAGCTCCTCGTGGCGGAGCACGTCGGCGTTGGTGGGCGAGTGGGCGCCGCCGTCGATGTAGGCCTCGCCGTCCACGTCGACGGGGGCGAAGAACGACGGGATGGCGCACGACGCCGCCACCGCGGCGGGCAGCGGTGGTCGGGCGTCACGCCCGAAGACGACGCGCCGCCCGTCGCGCTGGCGGACGGCGCAGATCCACAGCGGGTCGGCGGGCCACCGGCCCTGGGTGAGGGCGTCGACCCCACCGGAGATCATGTCGGTGCCGACGACGCCGTCGGGGGCCAGTCCGGCGAGCACCGCCGCCGGGCGGGCGGCCAGCGGGCGCACCGCCGCCCCGGCCAGGGTGGCGGCCATGGCCCGGGCCGGGCGGAGCCGCCGGGACCCGGTGCGGTCGAAGCCCCCGCGCCGCCCCCCGCCGCTGACGGCGGCCAGCAGGCGGGCGCCCTCGGGGGAGACGCGGCCGCCGGTGTTGCGGGCGTAGCCGTCGGCGGCGCTCAGCCCGGCCCGGAGGCCGGTCCCGGTGATCGAGCCGGCCGAGGTCCCCACGATCACCTGCGCCGTGCGCGGGTCCCAGCCGGTGGCCTCGGCCAGGGCGGCCAGCACCCCCGAGTGGAAGGCGCCTCCGACGGTGCCCCCTGCGCCCAGCACCAGGCCGACCCGCGGAGCGCTCATCGGGCCAGGCTACGACCGCCGAGGACCCGCCCCCGCACCACGGGCGGGGCGGGAGCGGTCCTCGGGGAGGGCGGATCAGCCGCCGATGCCGCTGAAGTCCGTCTGGCAGCCCTCGAACTGGGCGGCCTCCTCGGCGGTGAAGCCCGCCGCCTCGGCGGCCAGCTCCTGGGCCTGCTGGCCCAGCTCGGTGGTGAGCTCGGTCACCTCGGCCTGGAGGTCGGCGTTGGTCGGGTCGTCCTGGAGCTCGGCGCTCTTGTCGACGACCTCCTGCACGGCGTCGCAGTACTCCTGGATGGCGGCGTTGCCGCCCTCCTCGCCGCCGCCGCCGTCGTCGGCCGCGCCGCCGCCCTCCTCGGTCGCGGCGTCGTCGCCGCCGTCGTCGTCGTCACCGCAGGCCGCCGCCCCTCCGACCAGGAGGGTCAGGGCCAGCATCCACGCAAGTCCACGTCGCATCGTTCGGGGTTCCTTTCGCCCGGGCGCGGCCTCCGTGGCCGCCGGAGGATGGTCACCCGATCGGGGGGCCCTGTCCTGAGTGGTCCCTACGCAACTGCCCCGGGGAGCGGTCCCCGCGGTCGGCCGACGGACGGTGCCTGGCACGTTCCGTCGGGGAGCGACGGCGGTGCCGCCCCTCAGCCGACCCGGCGGTCGACGCCCTCCCAGTAGGGCTCGCGCAGCTCGCGCTTGAGCAGCTTCCCGCTGGGGTTGCGGGGCAGCTCGGTGGCGAAGTCGACCGACTTGGGGAGCTTGAACCCGGCCAGGCGCTCGCGGGTGTGGGCGATGAGGTCATCCTCGCTCGGCTCGGCGTCGGCGGCGGGCACCACGATGGCCTTGACCGCCTCGCCCCACCGGTCGTCGGGGACGCCGATGACGGCCACGTCGGCGACGTCGGGGTGGGTCATGAGGGCGTTCTCGACCTCGGCCGGGTACACGTTCTCGCCGCCCGAGACGATCATGTCCTTCACCCGGTCGTGCAGGTACACGAAGCCGTCCTCGTCGAGGTAGCCGGCGTCACCGGTCTTGAACCACCCGTCGGGGGTGACGGCCTCGGCGGTCGCCTCGGGGTTGTTCCAGTAGCCGACCATGTTCTGGCCCGACCGGGTCCACAGCTCGCCGACCTCGCCCGTCTTCACGTCGTTGCCCTTGCCGTCGACCACCCGCAGCTCGACCCACGGGTAGGGCTTGCCGCACGAGCGCAGCAGCTCGGGGCGGTTCTCGGGGTCGTGGTCGACGCCGTCGAGCTGGGTGATGGCGCCGGTCGTCTCGGTCAGCCCGTACACCTGGATGAACTCGCACCCGAAGCGCTCGATGCCCTTGATCAGCACGTCGTCGGTGATGGGGGACGCGCCGTAGACGATGGCCCGGAGGCTGCTGAAGTCGGTCTCCTCCACCCCGGGCGTGATGAGCAGGAACTGGATGACCACCGGGACCATGAAGGCGTTGGTGATCCCGTGCTCGGGGATGGCCTCGAGGATGGCGGCGGGGTCGATGTCGCGCATCACGACGTTCGTGCAGCCGAAGTAGAGCCCGACCATGCCCCAACCGGCGCCGGCGATGTGGAACGTCGGCATCATCGCCAGGTTCACGCTGTCGGGGGTGAAGCGCCACATGTCCGCCGTGCCCGAGATGGCCCCGAAGAAGTTGTCGTTCTTGAGCATCACGCCCTTGGGCAGGCCCGTGGTCCCCGACGTGTAGAGCTGGAAGGCGACGTCGTCGCCGGACGTCTCGACGGCCGGGTCCTCGGCCGGGTGGGACGAGATCCAATCCTCGAACGACGGCCAGCGGTCGTGACCGCCGATGGCGACGACCGTCTGGACCCGGGCGAGCTGGTCCTCGATCGCCTCGACGGCGCCGAAGAAGTCGGGCCCGACGATGACGACCTCGGCCTGGGCGTCCTCGATGATCTGCTGCATCTCGGGCGGGGCCAGCCGCCAGTTGACGGCCACGCACACGGCGCCGATCTTGGCCAGGCCGAAGGTGACCTCGAAGAACTCGGCGCTGTTCTTCTCGATGAAGGCGACCCGGTCGCCGAAGCCGACCCCCGCGGCCAGGAAGGCCTGGGCCGCCTGGCTGGAGCGGGCGTCGAGCTCGCCGAAGGTGACGCTGCGCTCGCCCACCTCGAGCGCGGGCTTGTCGGGGACCTGGGCCCCGTGGACGCGGACGATGTCGGCGAGGCTGGCGATCTCGGCGGGGGCCATGGTGGTGCGCTCCTGGTGTGGCGGTGGTCACGGGCTGGGCGCCATTGCAGCACGTCGGGGCCCGCTCCGGTGCCTCGCTACCCGGCAGGTCATCGCCTTCGCTCCCGCGGAGGGCGATCGTCGTCCCCATGACCACCGCCATCACCACCCCCGCCCCGTCCACGACCCGCCCCGCCGCCGACGACCTCGTCCTGCGTCGGGTGCTCCTGGTCGACGCCGCCGTCACCGGCGCCAACGGCGTGGCCTACCTGGCCGGGGCCTCGCTGCTCGACGGCGTCCTCGGCGTCTCGGTCGGGGCCCTCCGCCCGATCGGGGCGTTCCTCGTGGCCTTCGCCGCCGTCGTGGCCGTGGTGGCGACCCGCCGGCCCGTCCCCGGCGGCGCCGTCCGCGAGCTGGCGCTGGCCAACGCCGCCTGGGTCGGGGCCAGCCTGGTCGTCGCCGCCACCGACGCCCTCGACGCCAACGGCGTCGGCACGGCCTGGACCGTCCTCCAGGCCGTCACCGTCGCCGGCTTCGCCGCCCTCCAGGTCTGGGCCCTCCGCCGCCGCTGACCCCGTCCCCGAGACCGCACCACGGAAGGTGCCTGGCACCATCCGTGGCGCACCACGGAAGGTGCCTGGCACCATCCGTGCTCAGGGGTGGGAGGGGCTCGGGGCCTCGCCGTCGAGCTCGAAGCCGACCTCGTCCTCGTAGCACCAGTACCAGTCCTCGCCGGGCTCGAAGGACTGGACGAGGGGGTGGCGGGTGGCGGCGTGGTGGGCGGTGGCGTGCCGGTTGGGCGAGGAGTCGCAGCACCCGACGTGGCCGCACTGGGCGCAGCGCCGCAGGTGGACCCAGTGGTCCCCGGTCCGCAGGCAGTCGGTGCACCCGTCGTCGCTCGGCGAGGCCCCCGTGATGGTGTCGAGGTGCGTGCAATCGGCCATCGCCCGACGGTACCGCCGCCCTACGGTGCCCGCCGTGGGAGGGGACGGCGCCAGGTACGTGAGCACGGCCGAGGTCGTCGGGGTGACGGGGGCGGTCGTGGCCGTGGACGTGATCCGCGCCTTCACGACCGCGGCCTACGCCTTCGGGGCCGGCGCCCGGGCGATCTACCTCGTCGCCGGCGTCGACGACGCCCTGGCCTTCGTCGCCGCCCACCCCGGGTCGGTGGCCATGGGCGAGATGGGCGGCCTGCGCCCCGACGGGTTCGCCCTGCCCAACTCGCCGGCCCTGGCGGCGGCGGCCGACCTCGACGGCCGGGTGGTCCAGCGCACCTCGGCCGGGACCCAGGGCGTGGTCGCGGCCGGAGCGGCCGACCGGCTGTGGTGCGCCTCGCTGGTCTGCGCCTCGGCCACCGCCGCCGCGGTGGAGGCCTCCGGGCTGGGGGCACCGACCTACGTGATCACCGGCCGCTTCGACGACCGGGCCGATCGTCCGGGGACCGACGACCTGGCCACCGCCGAGCACATCGAGGCCGTCCGCCTCGGCCTCGCCCCCGACCCGGCCGCCGTGGCCCGGGTCGTGGCCGGCACCGACGAGGCCGCCCGCACCCTGGCCCTGGGCGCCGACCACGTCGACCCGACCGACATCGACCTCGCCATCGCCGTCGACCGGTTCCCGTTCGCCATGGAGGTGACCCGGGACGCCGACGGGCTCCGCCTCCAGGCGGTCCGGCCGTAGCCGGCGGGGCGATCAGGCGGGCTCGGTGACGTGCACCTCGTGGGCCGGGACCTCGGGGGCGGCCCGGGCCAGGAGGTGGCGGGCCTCGGCCTCGACGTCGGCCCGGACCCTCCGGGGCCAGAGGGAGAACGGGGTGATGGTGACCTCGGCCCGGGATCGGGTGGCGGCCCACGTCCAGGTCCCGTCGACGAAGCCGTCGACCAGGACGGTGGCGGGGATGACGGCGTTGACCGGGATCAGCCGCCGCTGGTGCTCGACGTCGTAGATCCGGGTGCGGTCGGCGTGGCCGAGGAGGAGGTCGTCGTAGGCGGCGACGAGCCGGATCGGTGCGCCGGCGTCACCGCCGGGTCGGGGGGCGTCGGGGAGGTCGAACAGCTCGCGGCCGTCCTCGTCGCGGAAGGTCACGAGCCGGGGTCGCAGCCGCTCGAAGGTCTCGCCGAGGAACGCCAGGCCCGCCCACCTCTGGGCGTCGAGCACCGAGGCCGGGCCGAAGGCCGCCAGGTAGCGGAGCACGAGGTCGTCGACCGCCAGGTCCGGGTCGAGCGGTGCTCCGACCCACGTCTCGAGCGGGGCCAGCCGGGGCGGCCCGGACCGTCCCCACAGGGCCCGCGGCGGCACCTGCACCAGGGGGGTCAGCAGGGGCACGGCGTGGCCCAGGGCCCGGGGGTCCCGGTCGGGCCACGTCGGGGCGAGGGCCCGACCGAACTCGGCGAGGGTCAGCGGGTCGTCGTCGAGCAGCGTGCGGCCGGCCGCGGCCAGGGCGTCGAGGTCCACGCCGTCGAGGCGGCCGGCCGTGGCCGGGCTCACCCGCACGAACCGCTCGTAGAGCGGGGCGAGGAGGGGCCGCAGCCACAGGGCATCGGCGGCGGTGACGAGGTGGACGGTGCCCCGCTGCAGGCTGCACCGCACGACCGTGCGGCTCTCGAGCAGGTCGACCAGCTCCTCCGCGGTGAAGCCGTCGACGCGGCTCCACAGCCCGAAGTAGGGCGGGAACGGGGCCTGGGCCTGGGCCTGCATCCCGGCCAGGTGGGACACGACGTCGACCGCCGAGCGGGTCGTCCGCTCGAGCAGGTGCTGGCGGGCCAGCGTGGCCCGGTTCAGGTCGCGCCGGGTGAGCACCGCCTCCACGGAGGCGAGGGTAGGCCGGCCTAGGTTCGGGCCATGACCACCGCCTCCGACGCCCCCGGTCCCGCTCCCGTCGACGGCGGGCGCCTCCAGGACCGGGTGGCGGTGGTGGTCGGGGCCGGGCAGACCGCCGGCGAGACCATCGGCAACGGCCGGGCCACCGCCGTCACCTTCGCCCGCCAGGGGGCGCCGCTGCTCCTCGTCGACCGGGACGAGGCCTCGCTGGGCGAGACGGCGGAGATGGCCCGGGCCGAGGGCGTCGAGGTGGCGACGTCGGTGGTCGACGTCGCCTCCGACGACGGGCCCGACCGCATCGTCGCCGCCGCCCTCGAGGCCTTCGGGCGCATCGAGGTGCTCCACAACAACGTCGGGGTGGGCCTGGGCGACGGTCCGCCCCACCACCTGGCCGACGACGCCTACGACCGGATCATGGACGTGAACCTGCGGGCCATGTGGCGGACCTGCCGGGCCGCCGTCCCCGCCCTGCGCGCCAGCGGCAACGGCGCCATCGTGAACATCTCGTCGCTCGCCGCCATCGCCGCCGCCGGGAACCTCACCGCCTACAAGCTGTCGAAGGCGGGCGTGAACGCCCTCACCCAGAACCTCGCGCTCACCAACGCCAAGCACGGCGTGCGGGCCAACGCCATCATGCCGGGGTTCATCGACACGCCGATGGGCGTCGACGAGCCGGCCCGCTCGCTCGACGCCGACCGCACCGCCTACGCCGAGCTGCGGGCCGGCCTGGTGCCGCTCGGTCGCCAGGGCTCGGCCTGGGACGTCGCCCACGCCGCCCTGTTCCTCGCCTCGGACGAGGCCCGCTTCATCACCGGCGTCGTGATCCCCGTCGACGGTGGCCAGTCCGCCCGCGTCGGCTGACGGTCCGCCCTCCAGCTGGGTCGGGCCGTCGCCCAGCTACCGCGGCCGCCGGCGGACCGTCGCCCGGACCCCGCCCTTGGGCGACAGCGTGGCGATGCCGGTCGGTTCGGGCTCGGGGTCGAGCGGGGTGATGTCGACCCGTCGCAGCAGCTCCACCAGCGCCGCCTTGATCTCCTGGGTGGCGAGGGCGAAGCCGATGCAGCGGCGGTAGCCACCGCCGAAGGGCACGTAGGAGTACGGCACCGGCTCGTGGGCCGTGGGCGACCCCGGCACCCAGCGCTCCGGGTCGAAGCGGAGGGCGTCGGGCCACAGGTCGCCGTCGCGGTGGGACACGTACTGCGAGAAGGCGACGGTGCTGCCCGCCGGGATGAGGTGGCCGGCGAACGGGACGTCCTCGATCGCGTAGCGGGCCCCGAAGGCGCCCGGCGGCCACAGGCGCAGGGGCTCCGAGACGATCCCGCCGACGTAGGGCAGGGCCGCCAGGTGGCCGACGGTCAGCGGCTCGTCGCCGACCACCTCGTCGATCTCGGCCCGGGCCCGGTCGCGCGCCTCCGGCCGGGAGAAGGTGGCGTGGACGGTCCAGGCGACTCCGGCGCTGGTCGTGTCGTAGCCGGCGGCGATCAGGCTGACGACCTGGTCCCGCACCTCCTCGTCGGTGAGCGGGTGGTCGCCGTCCTCCTGGGCGGCCAGCAGGGCGGACAGGACGTCGCCCCGGTCGTCCGGCGTCGCCCGCCGGGCCTCGATCTCGGCGTAGATGATCTCGTCGACGTGGCGCCGGGCCCGCATGGCCCGGCGGTAGGGCGTGCCCGGCCAGTCGTGGTCGAAGCGGGCGACCGGTGAGCGGTTGACGTAGTCGATCGCCACCTGGAGGTGCTCGCCGATCTCGTCGGCCCGGTCGCGCAGGTGGTCGCCGAAGAGCGACCGGATGACGATGCGCCGGACCCCGCGGCGGAGGTCCTCGGCCACGTCGGTGGTGGCCCCGTCGCCCCAGCCGTCGACCACCAGGCCGACCTCCTCGACGATCGTCGGCAGGTAGCCCTCGACCCGGCGGACCCCGAAGGCGGGCTGCACCAGCCGGCGGCGGCGGTGGTCGTCGCCGTCGCTGACGATCAGGGCCGTGTCGCCGTCCACGGCGATGAGCAGCGCCAGCGCCTCCCGCCAGCGGAAGGACTCGGTCCGCCCGGCCATCAGCATCTCGTGGGCCTCGGGCCCGAACACGAAGACGTAGGAGTACGGCCCCCGGCCCACCCGCACGATCGGCCCGTACCGGGCGTGGAGGTCCTCGAGCGCCGGGTACGGCGAGCGCACCATCGTCGGCAGCAGTCGCACCGACTCGACCAGCCCGGGACCGGGCAGTGACCGCGTCGCTGGTCCCATCCCCCCATCCTCGCGACCGCCGCCCCGCCGTGCTCGCCCGGCGCCGACCAGCGGTGGTCAGGTCAGGGCGCGGGCGAGGCGGGCGGTGGCCTCGGCCAGGGCATCGGGCGCCAGGGTGGCGAACGAGACCCGCAGCGCCGAGTGGCCGCCGCCGTCGACGTGGAACACCGACCCGGGGACGAAGGCCACGCCGTGCTCGACCGCCCGGGGGAGCAGGGCGTCGGTGTCGACGCCGGGCAGCTCGAGCCACAGGAACATCCCGCCCTCGGGCTCGACGAAGGTCGCCCGGTCGCCCAGCTGGTCCCGGAGGGCGGCGGCCAGGGCGCCGGCCCGCTCCTGGTAGCGGGGGACGAGGCCGGCGAGGTGGGCGGCGAACCACCCCGGCCGGGTCACCAGGTCGACGGCGAGGTGCTGCGACAGCGTCGGGGTGTGCAGGTCGGCGGACTGCTTCAGGCGCGTCGCCGCCCCCCGCAGCTCGGGAGGTCCGACCATCCACCCCAGCCGCAGCCCGGGGGCGAGCGTCTTGGAGAACGTCGACAGCCACACGGCGCGGTCCGTCATGGTGACCATCGCCGGGGGCTGGGTGCCGGCCCAGCGCAGGGAGCTGTAGGGGTCGTCCTCGACGATGACGAATCCGTACCGGTCGGCGAGCTCGGCCAGGCGCCGGCGGCGGGCGACGGGCAGGGTCGTGCCCGTCGGGTTCTGGAGCGAGGGGCAGGTGTAGACGAGCCGGGGCCGCTCCCCCGCCTCGAGCAGGGCGGCGAGGGCCTCGGGGTCGAGGCCGTCCTCGTCCACCGTCACCGGGAGCACCCGGCAGCCGCCGGCCTGCAGGACCTGGAGGGCCCCGAGGTAGCCGGGGCAGTCGGCGGCGACCGTGTCGCCCGGGTCGCACAGCGATCGGACGATCAGGTCGAGCGCCTGCTGCGAGCCGGTGGTGACGAGCACGTCGTCGGGCCCGACGTCGGCGTCGCACCGGGCGGCGATCCACTCCCGGAGGGCGGGCAGGCCCTCGGTGGTCGTGTACTGGACCGTCGCCGGGTCGGCCAGGGCCGATGCCGCCGCCTCGGCCAGGGCGCCGGTCGGGAACGACTCGGGGGCCGGGAGCCCGCCGGCCAGGGAGAGGATGCCGGGCTGCTCGGTCAGCTTGAGCAGGTCTCGGATGGCCGAGGACCGCACCCCCTGGGCCCGCTGCGACAAGGCGATGGGCCCGGCCGGGCCGGCGCCCGGCGAGGGCGAGGGGTCGGCCGGGTGGGCCAGGGGCTCGGGCATGGCCGACCAGGGTGCCCCAACGGACCCCCGGGAGCGAGGGCCAATCCACCGCCCTTGGCCCGCGACCCCGGGGCGTGGCCCGGGCGGCCCCCGCCCGTCCCGGCCGAGGCCGTCTTGGCGCGGTGGTGGGGCGGGGCTGCGCCCGGGGCGCGTCGGGATGCGGCGACGCGTCCTACGGGAGGCGCTGGACGACGCGCTCGTAGAGCTCCACCAGGGGGTCGGCGAGGACGTCCCAGCCGATCTCGGCCCGGCGGCGCTCGGCCCCGGCCCGGGCCGCGGCCACGACCTCCGGGGTCAGCCCGTCGATCGCCGCCGCCACCGAGGCGACCGTGTGCCCGCACGGGATCCCGCCGGCGCCGAGCGCCTCGGCCAGGTAGGGCCAGTCGGAGCGGAGGGCGGGCAGGCCCACCCCGGTGGCGTCGGCGGCGGCGCCGGTGGCCAGCATCTCGCCGTCGGGGTCGAAGACCAGGGCCAGCACGTCGCACGCGGCCAGCCGGGTGGCGTAGGCGGCCGGGTCGACCTGCCGGTAGGGCTCGGCCACGACGATCCGGGGATCGTCGGGGACGACGTCGTCGGGTCCGAGCGACCAGCAGCAGAGCTGGACGTCGTCGCGCTCGCTGGCGGCGACGGCGTCGAGCACGACCGGCACCGGCTTCTCGGCGCGCGGCGCACCGACGACGCCGATGCGCACGCCGCCGGCGGGCAGCGGGGGCAGGCCCAGGCGACGCTCGGCCTCGGCCCGGTCCGGGAGGTGCCGCTCCCACAGCCCGCCGAAGTGCCCGTGGGGGATCACGACGTGGCGCGCGTCGGGCCCGAAGGCGTAGCGGGCGCGCATCACCCGCTCGCCCCAGGCCGAGTGGTGGATCACGGCGGCGACCGCCGTCGCCCACTCCTGGTAGATGCCGTCGTAGACCTCGGGGCGCTTCTCGTGGGGGGTGAGGTTGTGGGCCGTCCACACCACGGGGACGTCGGCGTCGGCCAGCTCGGCGATCAGCCGCCGGTGCTCGGCGAGGTCGTCGAACGCGACCCACTCGGGCCAGTGGAGGTGGAGCAGGTCGGTGTCGCGGAGCAGGTGGGTGGGGTCCGCCCGCCACCCGACCGGGACCGACGCCGGTGTCGTGACCCGGTCCCGCAGCGGCCGGCGCAGCGACCGGTCGTAGTGGTGCTGGGGCTCGGTGCTGGCGACCCGGAGGTGGGGCGTGACCCGCACCCGGTAGGCCAGCTCGGGGGCCGGGTCGAGGTCGATCTGGTGGACCCGGCCGATCTCGCCGCCGGGCGAGCGCCACTCGGCCAGCCCCTCGGTCTCGATGGCGGTGGTGGCGTGCGGGGTGGCGCACTCCCACTCGACCCGGAGCCGGCGCCCGGCGGGCTCGGGGACGGCCAGGCTCACCGAGCGGGGCGTCTCGGCGAAGGTCAGCCGGTCGTCGAGGACGAGGGCTCGGCCCTCGAGCGAGAACCTGGCCGTGCGGGTGGCGTCGAGCGGCGGTCCGGTGGCGTCACCGTCCAGTCCGCGGCCCGACACGGGCAGGGCGTCCCACGTCGCCGTGACCGACCCGTCGGCGTGGGTGAGCGTCGCCGGCAGGCCACCGGCGGTGTAGCGGCCGAAACCGGCGGTGACCAGCGGGGTCCAGCACGGCAGGTCCCGGTCGATGGGCACCTCCCACGTGCCGGGCTGGTGCGGTGCCGGCAGGTAGTGGCTGCGGGTGGTCCCCACGAACGGCACCACCAGGTCGGCGCCGGGGCGGCGGACGGCCCACGCGCCCGCGGGCCGGTCGTCCTCAAACGGGACCCAGCGGTCGCCGGCCGGGTAGGCCTCGGCCACCGGCGCGGGACGGAGGTCGGTCAGAGCGGTGGGCACCCGCCGGAGGGCCTCGGCCGCGTACCCCAGCTTCCCCAGCAGGTCGAAGGTGAGCTGGAGGCGCCGGGCCGGGCCCCGGTAGCCGTCCTGGCTGCGCCACCGGTGGGCCGTGCTCACCCCGTCGGACCCGAAGGCGGCGCGCAGGGTGGTGGCGGCGTCGACGGCCCGGCGCAGCCAGAGCGCCTCGTGGCCCGGGTCGTGCCCGTCGGCCAGGGCGACCGCCGCCAGCTCGAGCGTCAGGGCGGCCGACAGGTCGCCGACCGACCGCCCCCAGGCGACGGCGGAGCCGTCCCGGGCGCCGACGGTGCGGACCAGGGCCAGGGCCTTCTGCAGGCCCTCGCCCCACAGCGGGCCGAGGCGGTCGGCGAGGGGCTGGACGAAGAGCCAGACGTCCGCGGTGTAGATGTCGTAGCGGCCGATGCGGTCGTTGGAGTCGTCGAGGGCGCCGTGGCGGTTCTCGCCCAGCACGCCGGCCAGCCGGGCCACCAGCCGGTCGAGGGTGGCGTCGTCGTCGACCAGCCCGAGGCGGAGCTGGCCCAGGGCGCAGCGGGAGAGGACGCCGGCGTAGTTGCGGGGGAGGACGCCGGTGTCGAGCAGCTCCGCCCAGTCGGAGCTGTCGACGGCGGTGACGAGCTCGGCGCGCTGGGCGTCGGTCAGGGCCGCCGCCAACGGGTTGTCGGCGAAGGGCCCGTGGCGCAGCAACGTCTCGGCGATCCGGTACGAGAAGAACGTGTGCGTCGAGGACCCGTCGACGCCCCCCAGCAGCCGCACCAGGACCTCGTCGAGGTCCTCACCGGCCACCGTCGTCACGCCGGCCTCGGCCAGGTGGTGGAGGGTGAAGCACACGTCGGCCCGCACGTCGGCGGCCACCTCGTGGCCGGCGTAGGCGCGGGGCACCCGCCACCCGGGCAGGACCGCCTCGTGGAGGGCCTCGACGATGCCGACGGTCTCGGCGACCAACCAGTCGGCGAGGACCGCAGGGGTCGTGTCGGCGGGGGCGAGGGGTCCGGGACGCACGACGGCGGACGCTACCGCTGGCCACGGGCGGCGCATCCCGGGGTCGTGTAAACCCGGTGGGGGTCACGGGGGTGTGAGGGGGTGTGACGATGGCGCTGGGCACCACCCGGTCGGAGGGGGACGACCGCCGGGGCGCGGTGCCCGAGCCGGTCGTGGCGCCGGCGCTCGACCGACAGGGCCGGGACGCGCGGGTCACCGGCTTCGAGGCGTTCTTCCGCGAGGAGTACCCACGCCTGGTCGTCCTGCTGGTGGCGGTGACCGGCAGCCGTCCCGTCGCCGAGGAGCTGGCCCAGGAGGCCCTCCTGCGGGCCCACGTCCGCTGGGACCGGATCGTCGGCTACGAGCGACCCGGGGCCTGGGTCCGGCGGGTCGCCCTCAACCTGGCCAGCCACCACCGCCGTCGGCGCCGCTCCGAGCAGCGGGCCGTCGACCGGGTGGGGCGCCAGCGGCCGCCGGAGCCCTACGCCTACGGCGACGGCGACGACTTCTGGGCGCTCGTCCGCCGCCTGCCCCGCCGTCAGGCCGCCGCCGTGGCCCTGCACCACCTCGAGGACCGGCCCGTCGCCGAGGTCGCCCTGATCCTGGGCTGCGCCGAGGGCACGGCCAAGGCCCACCTGCACCGCGGTCGGGCCGCCCTCGCCCGCCTGCTCGACATCCCGGAGGAGCCCTGATGGAGCTCGACCACCGCGCCGCCGAGGCCGCGTCCCACCTGCGTGACGAGGTCGTCGACGGCCTCGACGTCGATTCCGCCTACGGGCGCGTCGTGGCCGGGGTGGGGGCCCGACGGGCCCGCGCCGCCGGGGTCCGGGTCGGGGTGGGCCTCGTCGTGGCCCTCGTCGCCGTGGGCGCCCTCGTCGCCCTGGTGTCGGTGGCCGACGCCGGCCCGCGGACCGGCGGCCTCGACGACGAGCTGGCCCTCGACGGCGACCTCGACGCCCGGGGCGCCGCCATCCTCGGCGCCCTCCCCGACGGGCCCCTCGACGGGCGCGAGTCGTGGCGCCTGCCCGTCGTGGCCGACGAGCCCGCCGGCGTGGAGGCCGGCGACATCGTCACCCTGTACGGCAAGGGCTTCGTGCCCGGCGAGCTGGTCGGCGCCGTGCACTGCAGCTCCGAGGCCGACACCGAGAACGCCGGTGTCGGGGCGTGCGACCTGGGCGACGGCTTCACCAACACCGTCTCGGGCAACGCCCGCTTCGACGGCAGCGTCGTCATCTCCGTGCCGATCCGGCAGATCATCACGACGCCCGACCTGGGCCGGGTCGACTGCGCCACGGCCCCCGAGCGCTGCCTGCTCGCCATCGGGGCGGCCGACGACTACGACCGCTCCGGCGGCACCTACATCAGCTTCGCCGACGCACCCCCGTTCCCCGAGGTGATCACCAGCATCGACCCGGCCGGCCCCTACACCGCCGGCCAGGAGGTCACGGTCCGGGCGACCGGCCTGGTCCCCGGGCGGCAGTTCCAGGTCCTCCAGTGCGCCGGCGAGGACCACTGCGCCTCGCTCACCCGGGGCCGGGTCGGCGCCGACGGCGCCTACGCGGCGACCGTGGCCATCGGGTCGGCCGTCGACGTCGACGGGGTGGTCGAGGAGTGCGGCGACACGTGCCGCCTCTCGATCCGCGGCATCGGCCTGCCCGAGCAGACGACGGCCCCGGTGCCCGGGGACCTGCCGCTGGGCCCGATCGGCGGTGACGGGGCGGTGGGCAGTGAGCCGCCGGTGACGGCGCCCCCGCCCGGCCCCGAGACGGCGATCCGGCCGGCGACCACCACCGAGCCGGGCCCGTCGGGCACGGCCCCCCTCACCCCCAGCACGACCGGTCCGTCCGACCCCGGCACGCCCACCACCACGGCTGTCCCGCCGTCCACCACCGCCCCGCCCGGCGAGAGCACCACGACGACCACCCCCTGACCGGGCCCGTCCCGCTGACCTCCGACGCCACCGGGCGCGTCACGGACCACCTCGGAGGTAATCCGTGCGGCCCGGTCCGGGGGTGGGGGCCAGGATCGGGGCGTGGTCGACGGCGAGGTGCACTGGGTGGACGGCGACCAGCCGGCGGCCGAGGACGTCGAGCGGTTCGTCGTGGAGGGCGTCATCGGCGTGCGGGAGGCCGTCTCGCGCCCGGTCGCCGAGGAGTGCGAGGCCCTGCTCCTCGCCGACGTGGGCATCGACCCCGACGATCCGACCACCTGGACCCAGCCGGTGGTCCGCGTCGTCGGACGAGGCGGCGGGCCCTTCACCGAGGCGGCCACCTCAGAGCGCCTGGCGGCGGCCACCGAGGCGGTCGTCGGCGCCGGGCGCTGGGTCGAGCGCAAGGGCATCGGCACGTTCCCGATCCGCGTCCCCCATCCCGACGAGCCGGGCGACGACGGCTGGCACATCGATGCCAGCCTCCCGCCCGAGGACGACCCGACCTCCACCGACTACCTGCGCTTCGGGGTCAACGCCCGCTCCGACGGGCGGGCGCTGCTCTGGCTGATGCTCTTCTCCGAGGTCGGCCCGGACGACGCCCCGACCCGCCTCCGGCTCCGCTCGCACCTCGAGATCGCCCGGCACGTGGCCCCCGGCGGCGACGCCTGCACCTCGCCGTACCCGCTCCCTCCGCTCGACCACCTCCCCGTCGCCCTCGCCACCGGCTCGCCCGGCGACGTGTTCCTGTGCCACCCCTTCCTCGTCCACGCCGCCCAGCGCCACCAGGGGACGGCGCCGCGGGTGATCGCCCAGCCCGGCGTCGCCTGGGCCGCCCGCCCGGACCCCGACCGGCCGGCTGCGGAGCGCAACGCGGTGGAGGAGGCCATCCGCCGAGCGCAGGCCCCCGTCAGCCGAGGTCGACCGTTCTGAGCCACCGATCGGCCGTCGGTGGCCGGATCCTGCCTCAGAACGGTGGAACCCTGACGAGCGGGACGGACCGGGCTGCGGCAGCATGCGGGGATGGATGCGGAGACGGTCGACGCCGTGGTCATCGGGATGGGGCCGGGAGGGGAGGACGTGGCCGGCCGGCTGGCCGAGGCGGGGCTCTCGGTGGTGGGCATCGAGGCCGAGCTGGTCGGCGGAGAGTGCCCCTACTGGGGCTGCATCCCCTCGAAGATGATGATCCGGGCCGCCCACCTGCTGGCCGAGGCCCGCCGCATCCCCGGCATGGCCGGGACGTCGACGGTGACGCCCGACTGGGCCCCGGTCGCCGAGCGGATCCGGGCCGAGGCCACCGACACCTGGGACGACACCGTCGCCGTCGACCGGTTCGTGGGCAAGGGCGGGCGGTTCGTGCGGGGCCGGGGGCGGCTGGTCGCCCCCGACCGGGTCGAGGTGGGCGACCAGGCCTTCGTGGCCCGGCGCGCCGTGGTGCTGGCCACGGGCACGGCGCCGGCGATCCCGCCCATCGAGGGGCTGGCCGACACGCCGTACTGGACCAACCGGGGCGCGGTGGCGGCGACCGAGGTGCCGGGTCGGCTCGTCGTCCTCGGCGGCGGGGCCATCGGGGCCGAGCTGGCCCAGGTGTTCGCCCGCTTCGGGTCGGCCGTGACCGTGGTCGAGGCGGCCGACCGGCTCCTCCCGCTGGACGAGCCCGAGGCGGGGGCGATCGTGGCCGGGGCCTTCGCCGCCGACGGGATCGACGTCATCACCGGCGTCGGCGCCGAACGGGTCGCCCACGCCGACGGTGCCTTCACCGTCACCCTGGCCGACGGGCGGACCGTCGAGGCCGACGAGCTGCTGGTCGCCACCGGCCGCCGGGCCGACTCGGCCGGGCTCGGGGCCGGCGCGGTCGGGGTGCCCGACGACGCCCGGTGGGTGCCGGTCGACGACCACCTGCGCGTCGCCGACGGGGTGTGGGCCGTCGGCGACCTCACCGGCAAGGGCGCCTTCACCCACGTGGCCATGTACCAGGCCGGCATCGCCGCCGCCGACATCCTGGGCGAT
This sequence comes from Iamia sp. SCSIO 61187, assembly GCF_019443745.1. Classification (NCBI taxonomy): domain Bacteria; kingdom Bacillati; phylum Actinomycetota; class Acidimicrobiia; order Acidimicrobiales; family Iamiaceae; genus Iamia; species Iamia sp. SCSIO 61187. The sequence goes on along the minus strand of NZ_CP050948.1, from coordinate 4,930,134 downwards.
GACCACGAGCCGGCCGACTACGCCGCCCTGCCCCGCGTGACCTTCACCGACCCGGAGGTCGGGGCGGTGGGGCGGACCGAGGCCGACGCCCGCGAGGCGGGGATCGATGTGGCCGTCGGCGTCGCCCAGGTGCCCTCGTCGGCCCGGGGCTGGATCCACAAGGCGGGCAACGAGGGGTTCATCAAGCTGGTCGCCGACCGCGAGCGCGGCGTCCTGGTGGGCGCCACCTCCGCCGGCCCCGTCGGCGGCGAGGTCCTCGGCCACCTCGCCCTCGCCGTCCACGCCCGGGTCCCGCTGGCGACCCTGCGGACGATGATCTACGCCTACCCGACGTTCCACCGCGGCATCGAGGACGCCCTCCGCGACCTGGACGCCTAGCCCGCCGACGGTCGTCCGGCAGGGGACCGGCGGTCGGCCCCGAACCCTGGGGGATGGCTCCCCCGACGTCTGCCTCGCGCGCCCCGTGGCGCTCCCTCGCCCTCGTGACCGCCCTCCTCGCCGCCAGCCTGGGCGCCCTGGTCGGCGGGACCTCTGCCTCCGGCGCCAGCGTCCCGGCCGCCGCCCGCATCTCCGACACCCTCGCCGCCACGTTGACCCGGGCCCGAGCCGGGGTGCCGCTGCCGGTGATGGTCCACGGGACCGACGTGGCCACCGCCCGGGGCGCGGCCCGGGCCAGCGGGATGACGGTCCTCACGTCGTTCGACCGCATCGGCGTCGTGGTCGCCGCCGGCACCCCGGACCAGGTGCAGGCCGTGCGCTCCCGGCCCGGCGTCACCTACGTCGAGGGCGACCAGCCCATCGCCTTCTCCCTCGCCACCTCCGGTGAGGCCACCCGCGGCGACGACGCCCTCGCCGCCGGTGTCCCCGGCGCCCCCGGGACCCCGCTCGACGGCCGGGGCGTGAGCGTCGCCGTCATCGACTCCGGCGTCGACGGCACCCACCCGTTCTTCCGGGACCCCGACGGCGACAGCGCGGTGGTCCGCAACCTCAAGGGCCTGTGCGCCTTCGGCACCCTCGTCCCCATCCCCGCCAGCGCCTGCTTCGCCGACCTGACCGCCGTCAACGACACCGACACCCTCTCGGTCGGCGGCCACGGCACCCACGTGGCCGGCATCGTCGCCGGCCGCTCGGTGACGACCACCGGCGCCGGTGCCCACCAGCTCGACGGCGCCGCCCGGGGGGCGTCGATCGTGTCACTGTCGGTCGGGGCCGGGCTCAGCATCCTGGGCGCCGACGCCGCCCTCAACTGGGTGCTGGAGAACCACGAGGCGCCCTGCGGCGCCGGGGTCAGCGCCGCCGCGTGCCCGCCGATCAAGGTCACCAACAACTCCTACGGCCCCGCCGGCGGGGGCGACTTCGACCCCGAGAGCGCCACGGTCAAGCTCCAGCGGGCCCTGGCCGCCGAGGGCGTCGTCACCGTCTGGGCCGCCGGCAACGACGGGGGCGACGGGTCGACGTCGCTGACCAACCCGCCGGGCCAGGACCCGACGCCGGGGATCATCTCGGTCGCCTCCTACGACGACGGCGGCACCGGCACCCGCGACGGCGTGGTGTCCGACTTCTCCTCCCGCGGCGACGCCGCCGACCAGAGCACCTGGCCGGACCTGTCGGCGCCGGGCACCGACATCGAGTCGGCGTGCCGGCCCTACCTCGTCATCTGCTCCACCGGGCTCGCGCCGGTGAACGGGCCCGGGCTGCTCGACCTGGCCACGTTCAACACCATCTCGGGGACGTCGATGGCCGCGCCCCACATCGCCGGCATCGTCGCCCAGCTGTTCCAGGCCGACCCGACGGCGACCCCCGCCGAGGTCGAGGCCGCCCTCAACGGCAGCGCCCACAAGCTCACCGACGGCGCCGCCTACACCGGTTCCGACGCCGCCGGCTCCACGTCCTACGACAAGGGCCACGGCCTCGTCGACGTCGTCGCCGCCGTGGCCGCCCTCACGGCCTGACCCTCCTCGCCGGTCGCGCGCAGCCCGCTCCGTGCCTGGGGCGGGCTGCGTCGCGCCCGGGGCCGGCCGGGGTGGGGGCCGCCGACCGGGGCCCGGTAGGTTCGGCCGCCATGGCCGACGACGGGCGGGTCCCCGACGACACCGTCTCGGTCGTGCCCCACGATCCCGGCTGGGCCGGACGGTTCGCCCAGGCGGCGACGACGCTGCGCCGGGTGCTGCCCGAGGCGCTGCTCATCGAGCACGTCGGATCGACGGCCGTCCCGGGCCTCGCCGCCCGCGACAGCGTCGACGTCATGGTGGTCATCGACGACCTCGGTCTGGTGCGCGAGCGGGCCCCTGCCCTTGCCGTCGCCGGCTTCGACCTCCGTCTGGGCTCGTCGTTCACGAGCGACGACCACCTCTTCCTGCGGCGCGTGGTCGACCACCACCGCACCCACCACGTCCACGCCCTGCTGCCCTCGTCGCCGGCGGTGACGGACTACCTGCTCCTCCGGGACTACCTGCGCGCCGACGCCGACGCCGCCGCCCGGTACGGGGAGGCCAAGATCCGGCTGGCGGCCGAGCACCGCCCTGCCGACGACGGCAGAGCGGCTCCGGGGCCGGGCGCTGACCGCAACGGCTACGTCAGGGCCAAGCCGATGCTCGTGGCCGCGGTGATGGCCGACGCCCGGGCCTGGGCGGCGGCGACCCGAGGGGCTTGACCTGGAGCGCGCTCCATGGGGTTGGGTGGGCTCCATGACCGCTTCACCCCGCACCACCGACCTCGGCACCCGCACCCTGGGTCGCACCGCGCCCCTCACCGTCTCCACCATGGGCCTCGGCTGCATGGGGATGTCGGAGTTCTACGGGACGGGCGACGAGCAGGAGGGCATCGCCACCATCCACCGAGCGCTCGACCTCGGCGTCACGTTCCTCGACACCGCCGACATGTACGGCCCGTTCACCAACGAGCGCCTCGTCGGGAAGGCCATCGCCGGCCGCCGCGACGAGGTCCAGCTGGCCACCAAGTTCGGCAACGAGCGGGCCGAGGACGGCACCCGCCTCGGCATCAACGGCCGACCGGAGTACGTGCGGGCCGCCTGCGACGCCTCCCTCGAGCGCCTCGGCGTCGACCACATCGACCTCTACTACCAGCACCGCGTCGACCAGACGGTGCCGATCGAGGACACCGTGGGCGCCATGGCCGAGCTGGTCGCGGCGGGGAAGGTCCGCCACCTCGGGCTGTCGGAGGCGTCGGCGACGACCATCCGCCGGGCCCACGCCGTCCACCCCATCACCGCCCTGCAGTCCGAGTACAGCCTGTTCAGCCGCGACCTGGACGACGAGATCCTGCCGACCATCCGCGAGCTCGGCATCGGGCTGGTGCCGTACTCGCCGCTCGGCCGGGGGCTGCTCACGGGCGCCATCACCGACGCGACCTCGCTGGAGGAGGGCGACTCGCGCACCACGGGGTACTTCCCCCGCTTCCAGGGCGAGGCCCTCGACGCCAACCTGGCCCTGGTGGCCCGGGTGCGCCAGCGGGCCGAGGCCCGGGGCGTCACCGCCGGGCAGATGGCCCTGGCCTGGGTGCTGGCCCAGGGCGACGACGTCGTCCCCATCCCCGGGACCAAGCGGGTCCGCTACCTCGAGGAGAACGTGGCTGCCGCCTCGGTCGCCCTCACCGCGGACGAGGTCGCCGCCCTCGAGGAGGCCATCCCGCGCCATGCCGTCGCGGGTCCCCGGTACGTCGACATGTCGAGCATCGACAGGTCGTAGGGCCTTGACCTCGAGCCAGGTCGAGCTCGTACCGTGACCGGCGTGTCCGTGCAGCTCAACCACACGATCGTCTACGCCACCGACGCCCACGCGTCCGCCTCCTACCTCGCCGAGATGCTCGACCGGCCGGCGCCGGTCCGGGCCGGACCGTTCTGGCAGGTCGACCTCGACAACGGGGTCTCGCTCGACTACGCCTCGGCCGCCGAGGAGGAGGTCGAGACCCTGCCGTCGCTGCACCTCGCCTTCCTCGTCAGCGAAGAGCAGTTCGACGCGACCTACGGCCGCATCACCGGTCGCGGCGTCACCCACTGGGCCGATCCGATGCAGCGAGGGGTCAACGAGATCAACACCCACGACGGGGGCCGGGGCGTCTACTGGCAGGACCCCGATGGTCACTTCCTCGAGATCATCACCGTCCCCTACGGCGGCTGGCCCCCCTCGCCGTAGGAGCCCCGGGGCCGACGGCGCCTTCTGCAACAAACCCGTTGCACAAGGGTTGCGTTGCGGATAGGGTCACCACCGTGATCACGTCGACCGATGTCGATGACGACCTGGACGCCGCCTTCGCAGCCCTGGGCGACGGCACCCGCCGGGCGATCATCAGCCGCCTGGCCCGGGGCGAGGCGACCGTCGGTGAGCTCGCCGCACCGTTCGACCTCACGCACCAGGCCGTGTCCCGCCACGTCGGGATCCTCCGCCGCTGCGGCCTGATCCACCAACGGGTGGACGGCCAGCGGCGACCGTGCCGGCTCAACGTCGAGCGCATGCGGGAGCTGACCGGCTGGATCACCGAGCAGCAGGTCGAGTGGGAGTCGCGCCTCGATCGCCTCGAGGAGCACGTGGCCTCGCTCGACGCCACGGAGGCGCCGTGACGGCGAGGACCCGCGGGCACGGCGACGAGCTCATCGCCACGCGGCCCGTGGCCGCCGATCCCGACGTGGTCTGGGAGGCGTTCACCACGCCGGAGCACCTCGCCGCGTTCTGGGGCGGTCACCACGCGACGGTGCCCCAGGGTTCGGTGTCGGTCGACCTGCGCGTCGGTGGCGCCTTCGAGCTCGAGACCCGCGGCGCCGACGGCAGTCGCACCCGGCTGCGCTTCCGCTACGAGGTCGTCGAACCACCCACCCGGCTCGTCCTCACCGAGCCCGCCTCGGGCATCAGGACCGACATCCGGTTCGAGGCCACGGCGACCGGGACGACCGTCGTGGTCCACCAACGCCGCCTGCCGCCCGAGCTGCAGACCGAGCAGGCCGCCGACGGCCTGGCCGGCATCCTCGACCGGCTCGCCGCCGTGCTGCCCACCATCGACCACCCTGCGAAGGAGACCTGACCCATGACCGCCCAGACACAGCTCGTCGACCGCTACATGGAGGGCTTCCGGCGCAGCGACCACGAAGCGATCCTCGAAACCCTCGCCGACGACGTCGTGTGGATCATCCACGGGCACCGCACGACGAAGGGCAAGGCCGAGTTCGACGACGAGATCGAGAACCCCGCCTTCGAGGGCAGCCCCGAGCTGACCGTGGACCGGACCATCGAGTCCGACGGCGCGGTCGTCACCACGGGCGTCGGCGTCGGGCACCACCGGGAGGCCGGCCGCTTCCGGTTCGCCTACAACGACATCTTCACGTTCCGCGACGGGCTCATCGCCCAGGTCGACTCCTACATCGTCCCCCTCGGGTGAGCCTCGGCGTCACCGGGCCGCGGCTCGCCACACCCAGTCGTCGACCCGGTCGAGGCCCTCGATCTCGATGCGTCCCGTCGACCACAGGAGGACGTCCGCCGGGTCGTCGAGTGCCGCGGAGCCGGCGTGGAGACGCTCCACGACGACCGCGGCGAGAGCGGGCGGCGGACGCCAGTCGTGACCCAGGCCCTGCGTGATGTCGTAGGTGTGGACGAGCAGCTCGCCGACGCCCATGGCTGCGAACCCCGACCGGTCCGTCGGCCCCCAGTGCCAGGCCCGGGCGTCGGTCGGCGCGGCGTCGACCACGGCCGCGAGGACGTGGCCGCCGCCGTGGATGATCCGCAGCAGCTCGTCCGGGGGCGCCTCGTCCGCCACGGTCACCGCGAACCGGAGGTACGCGTCGTCGGTGCGCCCCGCGAGCTGGGCGGCGTACCGGAGCAGGTCTGAGGCGATGTGGGCGGCGGTCTGACGGCAGGTCCACTCGAGCCCACCTGCACGGGCGTCCCACCCGTGGTCGGCGAGCGGGCCCAGCGCGTCGACGACGGCCGCCGTCGCCTCGAAGACCCGGTCCCCCCACGGCGTGCCCATGACGCCATGTTCGCGCCGGTCCCTCGTCGGTTCTGTCGCGCCACCCGCTCACCGGTGAGCGCTCAGCGCGACAGAACGGGGACGGGGCCGGACCACACCGGTTCTGTCGCGCCAGCCGGTCATCGATGAGCGCTCAGCGCGACAGAACGGGGCCGACTGCCGACTGCCGGCCCGCTGGGGAGCAGCGACCCTCAGACGGGGGCCTCGAGGGGGAGGCGCGGGGCCCGGGCCGGGGGGAGGGAGGAGCGGAGGTCGGCGACGAGGTCGTCGCGCACCGAGGCCATGGCCGGGTCGTCCCAGCGGTTGACCCGCTGGAGGGGGTCGTCGGCCAGGTCGTAGAGCTCGCCCTCGGTCCCGTCGTGGACGGTGCCGGGGGCGTAGGTCGTGCAGACGAGCCCGTCGCGTGTGATCGTCTGCAGGTGCACGGCGACGCCGAGCAGCTCGCTGTCCCAGGTGGTCAGGGCCCGTTCGTGGCCCCGGGCGTCGGCGTCGGCGTCGTCGACGGGGAGGGCCCGTCCCTCCATCCACGGCTCGGCGTCGAGCCCGGCGATCTCGCAGAAGGTCGGGGCCAGGTCGACCAGCCCGACGGGCCGGCTGACCACCGCCGGCGTGACCGCAGCCGACGGCGCCGGGCGCCAGATCAGCGGGAGCCGCATGAGCCCGTCGACGTGGTACGGCCCCTTGAACAGGAGGCCGAAGTCGCCCTGCAGCTCGCCGTGGTCGGTGGTGATGACGACGTCGACGTCGTCGGTCCAGCCCCGCGCGTCGATGGCGGCGAGGACGCGCCCGACGGCCTCGTCGATGAGCTCGACCTCGACGGCGTTCATGGCGTTCACCTCGCGCACCTGGTCGGCGGTGAGGGTGGCCGGGACCCAGTGGGTCGGGGCCTCGTAGTTCGAGACGAGGGCGCCGTCGTACCAGAGTCGCCAGTGTCGGGGCTTGGCGTCGAGAAGCGCCTCCCGCTCGGCCCGGTCGGTCGGGTACCCGGCGGGGAGCGGCACGTCGCGCCAGTCCACCCGGCCCTTCTCCGCCGCCGGCGGGTCCCACGGGTGGTGGGGGTCGGGGAAGCTCATCCACGCGAACCAGTCATCGTCGGCGTCGAGGCCGTCGAGCCAGGCGATCGTCCGATCGGCGACCCAGTCGGTGTGGTACCACTCCCGCGGGATGGGGTTGGCCTTCACCTGCGGAGCGCCGGTGTCGCCGCCGCCGGCCCCGTTGACCTCGAGGTCGTCGTCGAGCACGGGGTAGAAGCCGCCCACCTGGTCGGGGTGCTCGCCCTGGATCCAGCGGGCGTAGTGGAGGGCGCCCATGGGCGAGTGGCTGGCCAGCTCCATGTGGTCGAAGCCCCGGTGCGGGCCGATGGTGCCGTCGCTCCACGGACCGGCGACGGTGTGGATGCCGGCGTCGGCCAGGCCGTTCTCGGGGAACCGGCCGAAGGGGTCGAGGAAGGGCTCGAAGTGGGGCTTGCCCACGAGGGCCGTGCGGTACCCGGCCCGGTGCAGGGTGGCGGCGACGGACGGGGCGTCCTGGGGGAGGGCGACGCCGTTCATCCACACGCCGTGGGTGGCCGGGTGCTGGCCGGTGAGCATCGTCGAGCGCGAGGGCATGCAGACCACCGACTGGGGCACGGCCCGCTCGTAGCGGACGCCGGCGGCGGCCAGGGCGTCGACCACCGGGGTCGACCCGACGACGGCGCCGTTGCAGCCGAAGGTGTCGTAGCGCTGCTGGTCGGTGGTGACGAACAGGATCTTGCGGCCCATCAGGCGGACGCTCCCTCGGCGGTGGTGGGGACGGGGGCGGGGGTGGCGATGGCGTCGAGCGCCGGGCCGGCCCCGGCCTCGAGCTGGGCCCGCAGCGAGGTGAGCGCCTCCTCCATCACGCCCCCGAGGACGATGGCCATGGTGGCGGGGTCGGCGTCGCTGGCGTAGGTGACGAGGCACCGGTCGTCGTCCAGGGCGATGACGTCGATGCTGGCCAGGTGCTCGGCGAAGAGGCCGCCGACGATCCGGTACTGGAACCGGCGCTGGAGCGGATCGTTGGTCACGATCTCCTCGTCGAGGCTGACGCCGATGCCGGTGGTGATCCGCCGCACCTGCGGCGCCGTCATCACGACCTCCCGCAGCCCGGGGAACCAGTGGTGGAGGACGTCGGCGCGGGTGACGACGGCCCAGGCGGCGTCGGCGGGGGCGGCGATGACGACGTGGCGCCGGACGCTCGCCCTCACCGCCGGTCCTCGACGGGGGCGGGGGCCGGGGCCAGGAGGCGCCGCAGGGCGAGGCCCATGGCGGCCTCGGTGGCGTCCGGGCCGAGCCCCTGGTCGTGGCGCATGAGGTCGTGGGCCTCCCACGAGCAGAGCACGTCGGCGGCGGCGAGGAGGGCGGCGCGCTCGGCGTCGGGGCGGTCGGCGAGGCCGGGGCCGAGGACGACGCTGACCTGGTCCCGGAGGGCGCGGCGGATGTGGGCCAGGCCACGAGCGACGACCGGCTGCTGGACGGACCGGATGCGGGCGACGCGGCCGACCTCGCCCATCCCGGACAGCACCCGGACCCGGGCCGACACGAAGGCGGCGATGCGGTCGTCGAGCGGGGCATCGGGGTCGAGGTCGAGCACGAGCAGCGGGGCGAGGTGCTCCTGCTGGCGGGCGACCGCCTCCGAGGCCAGGTCGTCGACGTCGGCGAAGTAGCGGAAGATCGAGCGAGCCGACACGCCGGCGCGGGCGGCGATCTGGTCGGCCGACGGCATGAGGACGCCGTCTCGGTACAGGTCCAGCAGGGCGGTGACGACGGCCTCCCGGTTGCGCGCCCGCCGGGCGGTCCGGCCGTCACCGTCGGAGCTCTCGGCGGGGGCCACGACGTGACGCTACCGTTGTGTCAGTCCAACTGACAAGAGCCTGCGGCACGCACGGCGAGAAGGGGCGAACGATGGACCAGGGCACGGGTGGTCAGGTCGGGACCGGGCCGGGGGCGTGGCGCGACCCGGCCGTGGCGGCGTGGGCGGCGCAGGCCACGACCGTCGTCGTCGACGGCCACGACGTCGCCGTGTGGGACGTCCCGGCGGGCGAGGGCGAGCGCCACGAGCCGCTGCTCGTCGTGCACGGGTTCCCGACCTCGTCGTTCGACTGGGCCCACCTGGTGCCCCGCCTGGCCCGCCACCGCCGGGTCGTCCTGTTCGACATGCTGGGCTTCGGCCTCTCGGCCAAGCCCGACCGGCGCTACACCATGGCCCTCCAGGCCGACGTGGCCGAGGCCGTGGTGGCCACGCTCGGGATGGCGCGCCTGGCGCTCATGACCCACGACATGGGCGACACCGTCGGCGGCGAGCTGCTGGCCCGGTCGCAGGCCGGGCAGGGGGCGGTCGAGGTCACCCGTCGGGTCGTGACCAACGGCAGCATCTACATCGAGATGGCCCGGCTGACCGACGGCCAGCAGATGCTCCTCGCCCAGCCCGACGAGCCCCTCGCCCAGGGCGTCGGTCCGGAGCTGATGGTGGCCAGCCTGGTGGCGACGCTCGCCCCGGCCCACGGCGACGTCGACATGGCCGGCCACGGCGAGCTGGTCTGCCACCGCGGCGGCGACGCCATGCTCACCCGGACCATCCGCTACATCGAGGAGCGGCGGGCCGACGAGCGCCGCTTCACCGGCGCCATCGAGGCCCACCCGTCGCCCCTCCACGTCGTCTGGGGCCCCGAGGACCCGATCGCCGTCGCCCCCATGGCCGACCGCCTGGTCGCCGCCCGCCCCGACGCCACCCTCGCCTGGGTCGACGGCGCCGGCCACTACCCCATGGTCGAGGACCCCGAGGCGTTCCTCGCCGCCGTCACCCCCTTCCTCGAGTCCTGAGCCCATCCGGGCCCGGCCCGGCGCCGAACTGCGGGCGCGGCGCTACGTTGCGCCGCGCCCACCCGCGACCCGAGAGACCCCCCGATGACCACGCTCCACGACTTCACCGCCACGTCCATCACGGGCGAGGAGGTCGACCTGTCCGCCTACCGCGGCAAGGTCGTCCTGGTGGTCAACACCGCCTCCAAGTGCGGGTTCACCCCCCAGTACGAGGGCCTGGAGAAGCTGTACGAGGACTACGCCGACCAGGGGCTGGTCATCCTCGGGTTCCCCTGCGACCAGTTCCGGAACCAGGAGCCGGGCGACGAGGCCGAGATCCAGGAGTTCTGCAAGCTGAGCTACGGCGTGACGTTCCCGATGATGGCCAAGATCGAGGTCAACGGCGACGGCGCCCACCCGCTCTACCAGTGGCTCAAGGCCGAGAGGGGCGGGGTGCTCGGGTCCAAGGTCAAGTGGAACTTCACCAAGTTCCTCGTGGGCCGCGACGGTGCGGTCATCGAGCGCTACGGGTCGACGACCAAGCCGGAGAAGCTCACCGGCGACATCGAGCGGGCGCTCGCCGCCTGACCGCTCAGGTCGCGCGCAGCGACCGGACGGCGACGGCGACGAGGCCGAGCGTGGCCGCGAAGACCAGGAACCCCACGGGCCCGCCGATGACCTGGATGCCGTACCGGAAGCCCAGGTAGACCCAGAGCACCAGGCCGAGCACGCGGATGGCCGACCGCCAGGCGGGCAGGTCCTCGGCGTCGGTGGACGGGCTCGGGGCGGCGTCCCGAGCGAGCGCGCCGGTGTCCGCGGCGGCCGGCGCCGATCCCCCGGGCTCCTCGTCGGACGGGTCCGTCCCTGTCGGATCGGCGGGGTCCCGCAGGGCGGCCGGGAGGCGGAGGGGCCGCTCGTGGGGCCGGTCGACCTCGGTGGCCGGAGGGAGGCCGAGGGCGGGGTTGCCGGGCGGCGCCGGCGCCCCGGCGGGCTTCCGCAGGCCACGATCGCCGCCCAGCAGCGAGCCGAGCCCGGCGCCCGGGGCGGGCGTGGTCGGCTCGGCCAGCGTCGCCGCGGCGCGGGCGTGGGCGGCCACGGCGGCGGGCTCGTGCGGGGCGAGGTGCACGGCCTGGCTCGCCGCGGCCAGGGCGGCGTCGGTGTCGGTGGGGGCGAGGGCGTCGGCGAGGAGGACCTGGGCCTCCCACGACCCCGGGTCGCAGGCCACCGCCGCCTCGGCCGCGGCCCGGGCCACGGCCGGCTCGCCGCCCTGGGCGGCGCAGCGCGCCACCAGCAGGCGGACCGACAGGGCGTCGGGGCGGGCGGCCAGCAGCTCGGGCAGCAGGGCGGTGGCGGCGGTGGTGTCGCCGGCGTCGCACAGGGCCTTGGCGCGGGCGAAGGTGGTCGCCCCGTCCTCCTCGTTCCAGCTGTCAGCCACGGCGACCTCCCAAGGGCGTGGGCGCACGCCCATCCGCCACGCCCCTCCTCCGTCGGTCGCAACCGCCGGGACCTGAGGGCCCGCCGGACAGGGTGGGTCGGCCTCGGCCCGGTCCGATCTCACCGGGCCCGGCCCGGACCCGTCGGTAGCGTGCCGGCATGGCCCGGACGAGAGCGCTCTCCGGTCCTCGCCGGGCGGTGCTGATCCTCCTCCCCGAGAGCCTGGGCACCCGGTTCCGCTGGCTGTGGGGCCAGTCGCTGGTGGACAACCTGGCCGACGGGGTCCTGCTGTCGGCGGCCCCGCTGCTCATCGCCTCGCTGACCGACGACGCCTTCCCGGTCGCCCTGGCCGTGTTCCTCCAGCGGCTGCCGTGGCTGCTGTTCAGCATCTTCGCCGGGGCGGTCGTCGACCGGGTCGACCGGCGCCGGCTGTCGATCGTCGTCGGCCTCGTGCGCGCCGGCATCGTGGGGGTCCTCGCCGTCACCGTCGCCACCGACACGGTGAGCGTGGGGATCGTCTACGGCGCCACCTTCCTGCTGGGGACGGCGGAGACCTTCGCCGACAACGCGGCCAGCACCCTGGTGGCCGACACCGTGCCCAAGGCTGCGCTGGGGCTGGCCAACGCCCGGATCGTCGGGTCGCTCCTGGTGACCAACCCAGCTGGTCGGACCGCCCGTCGGCGCCTTCCTCTTCGGCATCGGGCTCGTCCACCCGTTCGTCGCCTACGTCGTGTGCATGGCCGCCGGGGTCGTCCTCGTCAGCCGGGTCGACCTCCCGCCCGCGGCTCACCTGGGTGGCGCGCGGCGGGCCGTGCGCCACGAGATCGCCGAGGGCATGCGGTGGCTGTGGGCCCACGCCCCGGTGCGCACCCTCGCCCTGACCATCACCGCCTTCAACATCACCTTCGGTGCGACCATGGCCGTGTACGTCCTCTACGCCCGGGACCGGCTGGGCGTCGGCGAGGTCGGCTTCGGCCTCTTCCTCTCGGCGGTGGCGGTGGGCGGCCTCGTCGGCTCCACGATCTACGCCCGCCTCGAGCGCCGCTTCGACCTGGGCACGCTGATGCGAGCCGGGCTGATCATCGAGACCCTCACCCACCTCGCCCTGGCCCTCACCCGATCGCCGGTGCTGGCGTGCGCGGTGATGTTCGTCTTCGGCGTGCACGCCGCGGTCTGGGGCACCACGTCGACGACCGTCCGCCAGCGCGCCGTCCCCAGCCGCCTCCTCGGTCGGGTCGGCAGCGTCTACATGCTCGGGTCGGCCGGGGCCATCGCCATCGGGTCGCTCGTCGGGGGCGGGCTGGCCGACGTCGGCGGGGTCACGGCGCCGTTCTGGTTCGCCTTCGTCGGCTCCGCCGTCGTGACCGCGGTGATGTGGCGGATGTTCCCGCTGATCGCCCACGCCGCCGTGGTCGGCCCCGAGGAGGTCCCCCTCCCGCACCCGTGACACCCCGACGAACCTTGTCCGGAAGTCCCCCTCTGGGGCCGGGTTCCGGACAAAGGATGCGGTGGACCGTCACATCTCGGACAACTATCATCCGAGATATGAGGATGAGCGACGGGGTCGAGTGGGCGGTGCACTGCTGCACCGTGCTCGCCGCCCTGGGCGAGGGCCAGGCCCTGCCGGCGGCCAAGCTGGCCGAGTACCACGAGGTGCCGCCGGCCTACCTGGCCAAGCACCTGCAGGCCCTCGCCGCCGCCGGTGTCGTGGCGTCGGTCTCCGGCCCCCGGGGCGGCTACCGGCTCGCCCGCCCGGCCGCCGACATCACCCTGCTCGACATCGTCCTGGCCGTCGACGGCGACGGCGCCGCCTTCCGGTGCTCGGAGATCCGTCAGCGGGGCCCGGCCGTCAGCGCCGACCCGGCGGCCTACCGGAGGGCGTGCGGCATCGCCCGGGCCATGTGGCGGGCCGAGGACGCCTGGCGCGCGTCGCTGCGCGCCACCACCGTCGCCGACCTCTTCACCGAGGTCGTCGAGACCGTGCCCCGCGACGTGCTCGTCAAGGGGGCGGAGTGGATCAACGAGGTCCAGATCAGGAGGAGGTCCCCATCATGAAGGTGTTCCTGGCCGGAGGGACGGGCGTCGTCGGCACCCGTGCCCTGCCGGCGCTGGTGGCCGCCGGCCACGACGTCACCGCCGTCGCCCGATCCGACGAGAAGGCCGCGCTGGTGGAGCGGCTCGGCGGCACGCCCGTCACCGTCGACCTGTTCGACCCCGCCGCGGTGGCGGGTGCGCTGACCGGCCACGAGGTCGTCGTCAACCTGGCGACGTCCGTCCCGCCGTTGGCCCGCTCGGCGCGCAAGAAGGCCTGGGCCATGCACGGACGCCTGCGCTCGGAGGCGTCCCGCAACCTGGTCGATGCCGCCCTCGCCGCCGGGGCGTCCCGCTACGTCCAGGAGTCCATCTGCTTCCCGTACCTCGACGCCGGCGATCGCTGGATCGACGAGGACAACCCCGTCGATCACGACTTCTGGGGCTACGCGCCGGCAGGGGCCGCCGAGCGGCAGACGGCGCGGTTCACCGCCTCGGCCGACGGTGGCGTCGGCGTCGCCCTGCGGTTCGCGCAGTTCTACGCCCCCGGCGACAGCCACACCGGCCCGATGAACGCCGCCCTCCGCCGCCGGCTCAACCCGTTCTGGGGTGACCCCGACGCCTTCGTCTCGGTGATCCACGGCGACGACGCCGCCACCGCGGTGGCCGCCGCGATGACGGCCCCGGCCGGCGTCTACAACGTCGTCGACGACGAGCCCCTCACCCGCCGCGAGGCGGGACGGGCCGCCGCCGCGGCCCTCGGCGTGAAGCCACCGCTGACGGCCCCGGCGTGGCTCTGGAAGGCGAGCCCGCCGTCGGCCAAGGCGATCATGCGCTCGCAGCGCGTCAGCCACGCCCGCTTCACCGAGGCGACCGGGTGGACGCCGGCGCACCCGTCGATCCGGACCTCGTGGCCGACGGGGGAGGTGGCGGCATGACCCTGCTGCGCCGCGTCGCCCTGGTCGTGATCCTCGCCGGCTCCCTGGTGGTCGGGCTGTGGGCCCAGGTCTTCCCCCGGTCGTTCTACGACGACTTCCCCGGCGCCGGGCGGGTCTGGGTCGCCGTCGACGGCCCCTTCAACGAGCACCTGGTCCGCGACGTGGGCGGGCTCAACCTCGGTCTCGCCTTCGTCGCCGGGTTCGCCCTGGTGACCGGGTCGGTCCTCGTGGCCCGGGCCGCCGGCGGGGCGGCGCTGCTCTTCGGCGGTCCCCACCTCCTCTACCACTCCCTGCACCTCGACCCCTTCGACACCACCGACGTGGTGGGCCTCCTCGTCGCCCTCACCGCCGCCGCCCTCGCCGGCCTCCTGGCCCTGGCCGCCCCGGCTCCGGTCGTCGAGCCGGCTCACCCCGAGGGACGAACCGGGGTTGGTCCGTCGGTAGCGTGACCCGGTGACGGTCGCCGCCCCGCCCCTGTTCGCCTTCGACAACACCTACGTCCGCGACCTCGAGGGCCTGTACGTCGCCTGGCAGGGCGCCGTCGCCCCGGACCCCCGGCTGGTGGTGCTCAACGAGGGCCTCGCCGCTGAGCTGGGCGTCGACCCCGCCCTCCTGCGCCAGCCCGGCGGGCTCGCCGTCCTGGCCGGGAGCGTCGCCCCCGAGGGGGCCGAGCCCGTCGCCCAGGCCTACGCCGGCCACCAGTTCGGCGGCTACTCGCCCCGCCTCGGCGACGGGCGGGCCCTCCTCCTCGGCGAGGTCCACGACGACCAGGGGCGCCGGCGCGACATCCACCTCAAGGGCTCGGGGCGCACACCCTTCGCCCGCGGCGGCGACGGCAAGGCCGCCCTCGGACCCATGCTCCGCGAGTACGTCATCGCCGAGGCCATGCACGCCCTCGGCGTCCCCACCACCCGCTCGCTGGCCGTGGTCGCCACCGGCGAGCACATCGCCCGCGACACCCTCCTGCCCGGCGCCGTGCTCGCCCGCGTCGCCGCCAGCCACCTTCGGGTCGGCACGTTCCAGTACGCCTCGGCCCACTCGGACCCGACCCTGCTGCGCCGGCTCGCCGACCACGCCATCGCCCGCCACCACCCCGAGGCGGCGGCCGCCGACCAGCCCGCCCTCGCCCTGCTCCAGGGTGTCGCCGACGTCCAGGCCGACCTCATCGCCCGCTGGATGCACGTCGGGTTCATCCACGGCGTGATGAACACCGACAACATGACGATCTCGGGCGAGACCATCGACTACGGGCCGTGCGCCTTCATGGACGCCTACGACCCGGCGACCGTGTTCAGCTCGATCGACCACGGGGGCCGGTACTCCTACGGCAACCAGCCCGGCATCGCCCAGTGGGACCTGGCCCGCCTGGCCGAGGCTCTCCTCCCGCTGCTCGACCCCGACGTCGACACCGCCGTCGCCCAGGCCACCACGGTCCTCGACGGCTTCGCCGCCCGCTACCAGCAGCGGTGGGACGAGGGCATGCGGGCCAAGCTGGGGCTCGGCGAGGCGCGCCCCGGCGACGACGACCTCGTCGCCGACCTGCTCGCCCTGCTCCAGGCCCAGGCGATCGACTGGACCACGTGGTTCCGGGCCCTGGCCCGCGACCTGCGGGGCGAGGCCGACGCGGCCCGGGGCCTGGCCGTCGACATCGCCGCCGCCGACGCCTGGCTGGCCCGCTGGCGGGCCCGGGTCGACGCCCCCGCCGTCGCCGCCGACGCCATGGACCGGGTGAACCCCGTCTACATCCCGCGCAACCACCTGGTCGAGGAGGCGCTGGCCGCCGCCACCGACGGCGACGAGGCCCCGTTCCACGCCCTGCTCGACGTGCTGGCCCAGCCCTTCACCGCGCGCCCTGGCCTCGAGCGCTACACCGAGCCGGGCCCGACCGGCGGCCGCCCCTACCGCACCTTCTGCGGCACCTGACCCGACGGCAGGCGCCAGGCACGAACCGTCCTCCACGGAAGGTGCCTGGCACCTTCCGTGGCTCGACCCGCCGTGGGGCGCGGTGGTGAGCCCGCACGGTTGCGGGCTCACCGGGTGGTCGGCGTGTCAGGCGGCGAGGGCCCGTCGGTCGACGGGCTGGGATCGTCGCTTGCGTCCGTCGGGGGTGGTGATGATGACGGTGGCGTCGGGTCGGAGCTCGATGGCCCAGCCGGGGCGGTGGACGACGCCGTGGTGGTACCGGCACAACAGCACCAGGTTCCGCAGGTTCGTCGGTCCTCGGTGGGCGATCCACTCGGCGACGTGGTGGCCGTCGGTGCGATGCGCGGGCCGGTCACAGCCCGGGAACCGGCACCCCTTGTCGCGGATGCACAGCGCCTGGAACAACGGCGCCGGGATCGTCCGCGTGGAGCGCCCGTAGTCGAGGACGGTGCCATCAGCGCGGGTGATGACCCGGTGGACGTTCGCATCACACGCCAACCGCCGGGCGGCCTGCGCGGTGATCGGGGTCCCGTCGTCGAAGCACCCCTGCCCCTTACCCCCGAGCAACGACTCCAGCGGGACCGTGATGTTCACGTGCGGGCGGTGCCTCCCGCCCTTGTGGTCGGACTGGTGGTCGAGGAAGTGGTTGAAGATCTCGGCCAGGGCGTCGTGGCGGCGTTGGGCGGGTGTCCGCTCGTCGCCGTCTGTCTTGTTGCCCATGGCCAACCGGAGGGCGGCCTGGGCGGCGTGGAAGGCCTCGGGCTCGAGGTTCGCGTCCAACCGCCCACCCGACAGCGTCGGCGACAGGTGCGCGGAGCGGTCCGGGTCGGGCTCACCCTCGTGGCCGTCGTCGAGGGTCTCCTTGGCGTGGGCAGCCCAGGACTTCATGGCCACCACCGCCCCGGCCACGTCCAGGCCGCCCAGCATGGGGACGAGGTCGTCCTCGCCGGCCTGGAACAGCGGGGCGGTGCGGTCGTTGAGGTTGGCCACCACCGCCGCGACGTGACCACCCGACACCTCACCCGACACCCAGGCAGCGCGCAGCACCGGGAGGTGGCGGAGACGGCGGGCGGTGGTGGCCATCCGTTGGGCGTCGCTGTTGGTCATCCGCCCCTTGATGCGGAGCCAGGCGGTCATCGAGGCGCAGCCCTCGGCGGTGTCCCACTCGTTGGTGTCATCGAACCGGCAGACGGCCTCGCAGAGCTTGGCGTCGAGGCGATCACGCAGGAACAGCGCCTCGTCGAGGGCGTCGCCATCGACCGGGATGTCCAGGTCGGAGATGGTGGTGGCGAGCGCCTCGAACATGACCCCAGTGATACCCGACAGACGGGAATCGAACCACGGAAACCCAGGAAATCATGGAGTTCCTCGGCCTCTGTGTGCCGCTGTGAGCCCCGCAGATCGGTTGTGGTCGCCAGTGCCCGAAACGGCAGGTCGGGCCGCAGGAGGCCGCACAGCGCCGGCCCCCCGAGCCGACGCCACTCCACCGCCTCGCACCCCACCGCGGTACCAGGGGCCCGACGAGGAGCGGACCCATCCGCTGACCCACCTGAGGCACGAACCGTGGGATCCTCCTACCAGTACTCCTCGAAGTGGATCGTGCCCCGCTGGGTGCGCTTGTCGAGGGTGAAGCCCCTCTCGGTCAGGAGCTCGACGACGCCGGTGACCTCCGGGAAGCGCTCGGCGCCGTCGACCTCCTCGGGCAGGCCGATCATGGCCGGGTTGCCGCACAGGAAGACGTGGGTCGCGCTCGGGTCGAGCTCGCCCAGGTCGCCGTCGCGGACCAGGTCCTGGATGTAGCGCTTGGGGACGTCGGGCTCGCGGGTCGGCAGCGGGATGTAGCGGTAGTTGGGGTACCGGCGGGCCAGCTCGTCGTGCTGGGCGCGGTAGCCGAGGTCGGCCCACTGCCGCACCGACACGGCCGACACGATCGGGCCGTGGTGGCCCTTGCGCAGCAGCTCGGTGACCATGGCGTTGTGGGGCGCCTCGCCGGTGCCGGTCGAGAGGAAGATCGCCGTCGAGGCCGGGTCGACCACCGGGGCGAGCGTGTAGCGCCCGGCCACCTTGGGGCCGAGGTAGATCCGGTCGCCGGGGCGCTTGAGGGCCAGGCGGGGCGTGAGGCCGGGGACGTTCCCGTCGGTCGGCGGGACGAGCACGATGTAGAACTCGAGCTCGTCGGCGTCGCCCGCCAGGTAGCCGTGCTCGTCGAAGATCGGGTGGGAGATCGAGTACGACCGGCGGACCATCTTGTCCCAGCGGCTGTCGAGGCCGGGGTCGACGGCGTCGTCGATGCGCTCCTCCCAGAAGCCGAGCCCGAGCGAGGCGTACTGCCCGGGGAGGTGCGACACCGACCCGTGGTCGGGCTTCACCCGCAGCACCCACAGGTCGGAGTGGGTCGGCTCGAAGTGGGTGATGGTCGCGTTGTAGTGCTCGGCCCGGAGCTCGTCGATGACGCCGGCGTGCTTGCCCCGGCGGGCCAGCGGCGACGGGGGCTCGGGCTGGTCGACCTCGGGGAAGAGGGCGCCGAGCAGGTCGCCGGCGACGCGCCAGCTGGGGGCCGAGGGCAGGTCGCCGGTCTCGTCGTCCTCGCCCATGAACCACACGCGGCCCGACGCCAGGGCGGCGTCGGACAGCCCGACGTCGGTCGGGCCCAGGGCGCTGCGCCCCGACGCGAAGACCACGTGGTCGAACTGGAGGTCGGGCGTGCGCCGGTCGCCGAAGAAGGCCATCGGGTAGCCGTCGACCTCGCCGATCTGGGTCGGGACCGAGCGGTACAGCAGGGTGGCCAGGCGCTCGCGCTCCAGCCGCCGCAGGGCGCCGTCGGCCACCGGTGAGAGCCGGGTCGGGTCCATGCCACCGGCGGCCAGGACCACGCCGGCGCCCACGTCGGCCAGGGCGGCGGTGAGCTCGACGGCGTGGTCGGTGTACCCGACGACCAGGACGTCCTCGTCGGCCGGGTGCTCGGGGAGGGTGTCGACGGTGACCCGGCCGTTGGTCGCGCTGGGCACCGGCGGCGTCCAGTCGCCGGCGTGCTGGCGCTGGGCGACGAGCACGGCCCGGGTCCGGTACGCCTGGCGGGCGGTGGTGACGACGAGGTCGTCGCCGTCGAGGTCGATGGTGGTGACCTGCTCGCCGTAGGCGGCGTCGAGGCCGTGCTGGCCCACGACGCCGGGCAGGGCCATCGCCGTCCCCGCCTCGAGCACCCGCACCCGGGCGAGACCGGCCCGTCGGGCCGCCACCGCGGTCGAGAGCCCACCGGCGTTGCCGCCGATCACCACCAGGTCGTCACGGGTCGACGGCATGGTGCGGAAGTCTGGCCCGCCCGCCCCCGCCCTGCCCAGCCCACCGAACCTTGTCCGGAAGCGCGTCACATGAGCGATCTTCCGGACAAGGTTCAGCGGCGGATCTCGAGGAGGGTCTTGCCGATCGTCCGGCGGGACTCCATGGCGCGGTGGGCGTCGGCGGCGCGGGCCAGGGGGAAGCGCTGGCCGATGACCGGGCGCAGTCGTCCGGCGGCCGCCTCGGCCAGGGCCGACGCCGTGAGCGCGCCCATCTCCGCCGGCGTGGGGCGTCCGGTCTCGAGGAGGGTGACGGCACGGGCGGCGGCCTCCTCGGGCCCGATCTCGGTGAACGAGCCGCTGGCCATGCCGTACCGGAGCACCCGGCCGCCCGGGGCCACCCGCTCGAAGGCCTCCCGTCCGACCGGGCCACCGACGCCGTCGAGCACGACGGCGACCGGCTCCACGGCCTCCGCCCAGCCCGGCACCCGGTGGTCGACGACCTCGGCCGCGCCCAGCGACCGGACGACGTCCAGCTTGTCGGGTCCGCCGGCCGAGCCGACGACGATCGCCCCGGCGGCGCCGACCATCTGGACCAGCAGCGTCCCGACCCCGCCGGCGGCCGCCAGGACCAGCACCCGCGCCCCGGGTCGGGCGGCCACGGTCCGGGCCAGGAGCGTCGCCGTCCGCCCGTCGGCCAGGAGGGCGGTGGCCACGTCGAGCCCGAGGCCGTCGGGCACCGCGACCAGCCCGTCGGCCGGGACGGCCACGAGCGAGGCGTAGCCGCCGGAGCCGCCGGTGGTCGTCACGACCCGACGCCCGACGAGCCCAGGGTCGCCAGCGGGGCCGACGGATCGCACGACCCCGCCCACGCCGTTGCCCGGGATGACCGGCGGAGCCGCCGGGAACGGCCCCCGCCCGCCCCGGACCTGGGTCTCGACGAAGGTGATCGAGGCCACCGCCACGTCGACCAGCACCTCGCCGGGGCCGGGCACCGGGTCCGGCGTCTCCCGCGCCACCAGCACCTCGGGGCCCCCGACCTCATCCATCCACACGGCGATCATGGGCGTACCCGACCACCTCCAGCGCCCTCGAGGTCAAGGCCGACGGGCGTGACGTCCGTCGCAGAACTAGAACCTGTTCCATGCAGCTCACGGGTCAGCGCATCGTCGTCGTCGGGGTGACCGGTCGGGTGGCCAAGCCCCTGGCCCTCGCCCTCGCCGCCGCCGGCAACGACGTCATCGGCGCCGCCCGGTTCACCGACGAGGCCGCCCGGGCCGAGCTCGAGGCGGCCGGGATCACCTGCGCCCCGGTCGACCTCAACCGGGGCGACCTCGACGCCCTGCCGGCGGCGGCCGACGGGGACCTCGTCGACGTCGTGCTCAACCTGGCCGTGGCCCAGTCGGGGCGCTGGCCCGTCGACCTCCGCATCAACGCCGAGGCCGCCGGCGAGGTCCTGGCCCGCATCCGGCCCGGGCGCTTCCTCCACTGCTCGACGACCGGCGTCTACGCCCCCAAGGGCCACGAGGCCATGGCCGAGACCGACGCCCTCGGCGACAACCACGCGGTGATGATGCCGACCTACTCGATCTCCAAGATCGCGGCCGAGACGGTGGTGCGGACGGTCGGTCGGATCTTCGACGTGCCCACCACCATCGCCCGGCTCAACGTCCCCTACGGCGACGGCCACGGCTGGCCCGCCTTCCACCTGATGATGATGCAGGCCGGCCAGGCCGTCCCGGTCCACGTCGACGGCCCGACCGAGTACACGCCGATCCACGACGTCGACATCCTCCGCACCCTGCCCGCGCTCCTCGACGTCGCGAGCGTGCCGGCGACGATCGTCAACTGGGCCGGCTCCGAGCGCGTCAGCGTCGAGGACTGGTGCGCCCACCTGGGCGAGCTGACCGGCCTGACGCCGACCTTCGAGCGCACCGACCGGTGCCTGGAGAGCGTCGTCGCCGACACCACCCTCCTCGAGTCCCTCGCCGGCCCCTCCACCATCGACTGGAGGACCGGCTTCCGCCGCCTCGTCGAGACCAGCTTCCCCGACCTGGTCGCCCGCTGACGCCACGGAAGGTGCCTGGCACCATCCGTGGGCACGGAAGGTGCCAGGAGGCTCAGCGGATAGGTCGGTAGTGCTGGTTGCGGTGGTCGATCAGCTTGGCGGTGATGAGGAACGCGATGGCTAGGCAGAGGGCGGCGTGGCGGTGTTCTGTGCGGCGGTCGGTGTTGCGGCGGAGCTGTCCGTAGTTGGTGAGCCAGGAGTGGGTGCGTTCGACGGTCCATCGTTTGCCGAAGCCGACCAAGGCCACGGCGCCTTGGCCGGGCTTGTTGCGCCACAGGGCGTTGAACTCGGAGATGTCGTAGCCGGCGAGACGGTCGGGAAGCGATGGGTAGCCGTACCCGCGGTCGAGGTGGAGGGTGCCGATGGCTCGGGCGGTGGGCCCGGTGGTCACGACATCAAGGGTGGGCTCGAGCATGCGGTAGTCGTTGCGGTTGCCGCCGTCGAGGGCCCAGCCCAACGGGATGCCGGCGGCCTCCACCGCGGTACTCCACTTCCAGGCCAGACGACCCTTGTTACCTGGGGCGATGCCGGTTCCTTCGCCTCCGCAGGGGGCGGGGTGGTGGCTGCCGTCGATGACCACGTCGGTGGTGTCGAGACCGATGACCTTGTCATAGGCGCGCAGCGCTTGGGCCATGAGCCGGTTGAACACACCGGCCCGAACCCATTCGTCGCGGCGGGCGCGCAGGGTGGTGTCGGAGACCTCGTGGTGAAGCAAGAACTCGACGGTCTCCCACGCCACTCCGGTGACGAGGCGGATCATCAGGCCCCGGAAGATCACCCGGTCTGGGACCCGGCGCCGGCCACCACCTTGGCGACGCTTCGGTGCTGGAGGCACCAGCCATTCGACCGTGACGAACACAGCGTCGCTGACTTCAGGATCGAGCGCGCGCATCATGGACTCGACCTCCCCTGGTCTGGTTGTTGGGCGCACTCGCTATGAAACGCGAGCCACCACCCCGACCAGGGGATGGTCACCAAACCGCGCGGCCTCCTGGCACCATCCGTGGTGTCCGCCTGCGGGTCGTCGCGGGGTCGATGTAGGTTCCGCGCATGGACTCCTTCGACGGTCGGCTGGCGGTGGTCACAGGTGGTGGCACGGGGATGGGGCGCGAGCTGGTCGTCCAGCTCGCCGCCGCCGGGGCGAGCGTCGCCGCCTGCGACGTGAACCTGGAGACCCTCGACGAGACGGCCGAGCTGGCCCGCAAGGGGGCCCCGGACACGGTCCGCATCACCACCCACCAGTGCGACGTGGCGGACCCGGCCGCGATGGACCGCTTCCGCGACGAGGTCCTGGCCCAGCACGAGACCGACCACGTGCACCTCGTGTTCAACAACGCCGGCATCGGCGGCGGCGGGAGCTTCCTCAACGCCACCCGGGAGGAGTGGGAGCGCACCTTCGGCGTCTGCTGGGGCGGCGTCTACAACGGCTGCCGGTCGTTCCTGCCGCTGCTCGTCGCCGCCCCCGAGGGCCACCTGGTCAACACCAGCAGCGTCAACGGCTTCTGGGCCTCGCTGGGTCCGGGCGTCCCCCACACCGCCTACAGCTCGGCCAAGTTCGCGGTGAAGGGCCTCTCCGAGGCGCTGCTCGAGGACCTCCGCCTGCACGCCCCGCACGTGTCCGTCTCGGTCGTGATGCCGGGCCACATCGGGACCGACATCGTCCTCAACAGCGGGCAGATCCACGGGGCCGACGGTGACCCCGCCGAGCGGGCGGGCGCGATCCGCGAGGCCATGGCCCAGCGGGGTGTCCCCTCCGACGGGATGGACGACGAGGCCGTCCTCGGCCTGGTCACGGCCATGGGCGAGGCCTTCCGCGACAACGCCCCCATGACCGCGGCCGAGGCCGCGACGGTCATCCTCGACGGGGTGCGGGCCGGCGAGTGGCGAATCCTGGTGGGCGAGGACGCCAAGCTGCTCGACGAGCGGGTGCGGGCCGACCCCCTCGGGGTCTACGGCCCGGACGCCGGCGGGCTCGACACGATCGTCCTCGGCGCCTGATCGACCCTCCGGGACCGCCCGGGGGCCGGTCCGCGAACTCTGTGTGAACGGACGGCTGACGCCCTGTCGGAGCCGGGCCCGGTGGCCCAAGATGACCGCGCTGCCCCGCACCGGGGCCCGATCGCGAGGAGATCACCGTGAACCTGGGAGCCCCCGAGCTGGCCATCTTGCTCGTCGTCGTGCTCGTCCTCTTCGGCGGGGCCAAGCTGCCGCAGCTGGCCCGGAGCCTGGGCGAGGCCCGGCGCGAGCTCGAGGCCGCCACCGGCGAGCGCCCCGCGTCCGCTCCGGCTGGTCACTCACCCGTCGACCCCTTGTAAGGGTGCCCTAACGGGACCTACGGTGGCGCGGTGACCGACGCCGCCACCACGACGCCCCCGACCGCCGCCGCCGTCGAGGCCTCCGAGCCCGACGCGATCGCCACCTACCTCGCGACCGACGGGGCCGACGTGGTGGCCCGGATGAACACGGACTTCGCCGACGCCGTCCTCCTCGTCGGCCGGGTCCTGGGCGGGCGCCCCGAGGCCACCTCGGCCGCCCTGGTCGGCCTCGACGCCCGGGGCGTCGACGCGGTGGCCGTCGACGCCGAGGACGAGCACCGGTGCCGGGTCGACTTCGACGAGGAGGTCACCGACCCCCTCATGTTCACCGCCGCCCTCCTGGGCCTGGTGGTGCGGGCCCGCGAGGTCTCGGGCGAGGAGGGTCTGACCCGCGCCGAGCAGGAGGTCGCCCGGCTCTCCGCCATCCGCACGTTCGTCACGTCGGTGGTCGCGGTCGAGGACGTCCACCCCCACCTGCGGCAGATCACCTTCGGCGGGGGCGACCTGCACGCCTTCGTCCCCAACGGGCCCGACGCCTTCGTCTACGTCCTGCTGCCCCCGCCCGGTCGCACCGAGCTGACCGTCGACCAGTCGTTCTCGTGGGAGGCGGTCCCCGACATGGCCGAGGCCGACCGGCCCGTCGGCGCCTACTACACCGTCCGTCGCTGGCGCCCCGAGGCCGGCGAGCTCGATGTCCTGTTCGTCCTCCACGGCGACACCGGCCCGGCGTCGGCCTGGGCGGCCCGGGCGCAGGTCGGTGATCCCGTCGCCCTGTGGGGGCCGCGCACCTCGTGGGACCCGCCGGCCGACACCGACCACTACGTGCTGGTCGCCGACGAGACCGGCCTGCCCGCCGTCGCCGGCGTCCTCGACCTCCTGCCCCCGGAGGCGTCGATCCAGGTCGTGGCCGAGGTGGCCTCGCCGGCCGAGCGCCAGGACCTCCCCGACCACCCGGGCGCCACCGTCACGTGGCTGTCCCGCGGTGGGGCCGAGGCCGGCACCGCGACGCACCTCCTCGTCGACGCCGTGCGCTCGCTGGAGTGGCGGGGCGACCATCCGTACGTCTTCGGCGGGGGCGAGAGCCGGGCCCTCACCGAGGTCCGGCGCCACGTCCGCGACGAGCGGGGCTGCCCCCGTGAGGCGGTCTCGCTGGTCGCCTACTGGCGCCACGCCGCCGACACCGACGACGCGGTCGAGGCCGCCGCCGCGGACGACGGGGTCGAGGCCGCCGCCGCTGCCGGCTGACGGCCGTCCGGGACGCCGGTCCCGATCCCGATCCCGATCGTCAGGCGGCGGTGCCCCGGGCCGAGTCGAGGATGCGGCTGTTGTGGTAGCGGGCGATGCGCCAGGCGCCGGCCCGACGGACGGCGACGGCCGTGCCGACGTTCGAGAACGACCCGCCGGGGATGGTCATGTCCTGGCGCACGTGGGCGATCACCACGTCGGGGGCGACCGGCGTGAGCCCCTCGACCGCGACCTCGATCCGCCAGTCGGCCGCCTGACCGGTGAGCCGGGCGGTCTGGTAGGCGTGGAGGTCGGCGGCGTCGCGGACGACGTTCCCCGGCGGGGGGATCGACACGGCATCGTCGGTGAAGATGGCGGCGGTGGCGTCGGGCTCGTTGGCGTTGAAGCCGACCTGGAGGCGGGTGAGGAGGTCGGTGATGGCGGCGGCATCGGCGGGGTCGAGCGATCCGGTGGTGGCGGTGGTGGCCATGCGGCGACGGTAGGACCTCGACCTTCCTCGAGGTCAAGGGCCGGCGGGCGCGGCGGGACGGGGCCCCGAGCCACTAATGTGATCCATTATGCGGACGCTCGCCCCCATCCTGGCCGCCGTCACCCTCGTCGTCGCCTGCACCTCGTCCGACGAGACCGGGTCCGCGGGGACCACCACCGAACCGGCGATCAGCACCTCCGCACCGGCCGAGGCGTTCGTCTACCCCGGCGAGGAGTGGGAGCGGGCCGACGCCGCCGAGATGGGCTTCGACCCGGCCGCCCTGGAGGCCGTCGCGGCCACCGCCGAGGAGCTCGACTCGTCGTGCTTCGTCGTGACCCGCAAGGGCAAGGTCGTCGGCGAGTGGTACTGGGACGGCACCGAGCCCACCACGACCAGTGAGGTCTTCTCCGTCACCAAGTCGATCACCAGCACCCTGGTCGGCCTGGCCCAGGCCGACGGCGCCCTGGCCATCGAGGACCCAGCCTCGGACTACATCGAGGAGTGGGTGGGCACCGACTCCGAGGTGGTGACCATCGAGCACCTGCTGAGCAACGACTCCGGGCGGGAGTGGAGCTTCGGCCTCGACTACGTCGAGCTGCCGCGGGCCGCCGACCGGACCCAGTTCGCCATCGACCTCGGCCAGCAGTACCCGCCGGGCGAGGCGTGGTCCTACAACAACGCCGCCATCCAGACCCTCGACCGGGTGATCTCGGTCGCGACCGGCGAGGTCACCGCCGACTACGCCCGCGAGCGGCTGTTCGAGCCCATCGGCATGGACGCCACCGAGATGGCGCCGGGCAACGCCGACGGCACCGCCACGAGCGCCTTCTTCGGCCTCCAGTCGACCTGCGAGGACCTGGCCCGCTTCGGCTACCTGTTCTTGCGCGACGGCACGTGGGAGGGCGAGGAGGTCGTCCCGGCGGCGTGGGTCGACGAGGCCACCGGGGCCCCTTCGCAGGAGCACAACGCCGCCTACGGCTACCTGTGGTGGCTCAACACCGAGGGCCGGATCCTCGGCCCGCTCCAGGCCGTCTCCCCGACGGCGGAGCCCGAGGAGGTGGTGGGCCAGATCGCCCCCGGCGCCCCCGAGGACATGTTCACCGCCCAGGGCCTCGGCGGCCAGATCGTGATGGTCGACCCGGGCTCCGAGACGGTGATCGTCCGACTCGGGTCCGGCCCCGCCGGCGACCCGCAGTCCGGCTTCCGGGCCCCCGACGCGGCGCGGGTCCTGACCGAGGCGCTCGTGGATCCGTAGCCACGACGGCTGGCGGCTGCGACGATGCGGAGGTGACGGGACGGCGGGCCGCGGGCGCAGGATCCCGACGCGTGGCCGCGGTCGCCCTCGTCCTGTTCCTGGCTGCGCCCATCGTGGGGTACGCCGTCCACGTCGCCACCGGCAGGAGCGACGGCCTGCGCCTGATCGCCGTGGTCGGCGCCACGATCGTCACCATGGCCCTGCTGCTCGGGGTCGGGGTGATCGCCGGTCTCGCCGGTGCGAGCACCGTCCGCGTCGAGGTCCGCGGCAGCGGCCGCCGCCGCTCCCGCCGGCACCGTCACCGCTCCGGGTGGTGACCGACGTCGAATCGCCAGCGAATCGTCGTCTGACGCCGCCCGCGGGTCAGCCGAAGCCGGTCTCGCGGACGGTGATGCTGAGACGGCCGGGAGGCAGGTCGAGGCCCGGTGGCCCGGTGCCGGCGACGATCTTGGGCACCCCGTGGAAGATCCGGCGGTTGCGGCCCCCGAACACCAGCAGGTCCCCGCTCTCGAGGCGGACGTCGGTGAACGGCCCGGTGCGGCGGTCGGTGCCGGCCAGGCGGAACGTGCAGGCGTCTCCCAGGCTGATGGTCACGACCGGGGCGTCCGACGGCTCCTCGCCGTCCTGGTGCAGGCCGAGGTGGGCGCCGGGGGCGTAGAGGTTCACGATGGCGGCATCGGGCGCGAAGGCGGCGGCCCCGGGCACACCGGTCTCCGACGCCGCCCTCCGGGCCAGGGCCGCCAGGTCCGGTGGGAGGGGCTTCACCGGGGCACCGTCGGTGTCGTCGGCGGTGCGGGAGTAGGCGTAGGGCTGCCAGTGCCACCCCAGGCAGACCGACTGCACGGTCATCAGGTGCCCCGTCGGCACGCGCGGGTGCCGCAGCCCGGCGGGCGGGACGGCCCAACGGCGGAAGGCGGCGACCAGGTCGGCCTGCTCGGCCGGACCGAGCCAGCCCGGGACGTGGACGACGTCGGGGAGGACCGCGACCGGGCGGGGCGCCGTCCGGTCGTCAGCGACGAGGGCCAGGCCCAGCTGCGTGCCCGTCGCCGGACCCGACGCGGGGAGGGCGGCCGGCACCCCGCCGAGGCGGCTGGTGCGGGCGGTCGTCGAGCCGGAACCCATGCCCGGTCAACGCTACGGCGTCCCCCCGTGTGAGGTGCCGACGAGGGGCGCGGGGCGCGAGGCGGCCCCCGCGCGGGCGTCGCGGATCGTCGATCGCACGATGTCGACGCTGGTCAGGACCATGTACTGCGTCCAGGCCAGCACGCCGAGGAGCTTGGCGCTGTCCTCGAGGAACAGGGCGGTGGTCGAGGTCGTCGGGGCCACGGCGTCGACGACGAGCGAGAGGCCGAAGCCGCCGAGGGCGCCGGCCAGGATCACCCACCGGGTGCGGGCGATCTCCCCGGTGTAGCGGAGGAACCACACGACGGCGGGCACGACCACGAGCAGCTGCCGGGCGGGCTTGGGCAGCCCGACGAACCGGAGGAGGTCGGCGTGCAGCTGGAACAGGTCGTCGGCCAGGAAGAGGGCGCTCACCGCGGCGGCGGCCCACAGGAACCGGGCCGCGCTCGGCCGCCCCGTCTGGGAGGCGACCCAACCACCCCCGAGGGCGGCGACCGTCGCCGTCGTCCACCCCAGGACCCCGAGGTCGCTCAGCACGCCGGTGTACCAGGGCTCGCCGGTGAGGAAGGCGGCGTCGAGGAACAGCTGCTCGACGGCGACCGTCCGCTGGGCGGCCACGGCGGCGAGCACGGTGCACCCGGCCAGCCAGCCGACGAGGAGGGGCGCCACCGACGGGATCTGGTGCCGCAGCTCGCGACGGCGACGGCGTTCGGCCATCGCCCCCCATCGGCAGCCGCCGACGGCCCCTGAGCCCCCTGCTGCCGGAAGAACGGTGACGCAGGTGACGTTCCCCGCCGGTGGGAATCACCGGCGCCGTGCCTAGGTTGTGGCTTGCACTCTGCAAGTCACCTGCCCCGCTCGGAGGCCCCCGTGCCCAGCTCCGTCGAACCCCGCACCCTGCCCGTCCTGCCCCTCCCCGAGGGCGTCATCCTCCCGTCCATGGTGGTGACCATCGCCCTCGAGTCCGACGAGGCCAAGCGGGCCTTCGACGCGGCCGAGGACGGCGAGATCCTCCTCGTCCCCCGCGTCGGCAGCGGGCTGGCCACCGTGGGCGCCCTGGCCCGCATCGAGTCCTCCGGCGTCCTGCCCGGGGGCACCACCGCCCTCGTCGTCCGGGCCACGGGCCGGGCCCGGGTGAGCGCCGGCGTCGTCGGCCCCACCCCCGGTCTGTGGGTCGAGGCCGCCCCCGTCGGCGAGGACGCCCCCACCGAGGAGGCCCGCCGCCTCGGCGCCGAGCTGCGCGCCACCTACCTCGCCCTGTTCGAGCGGCGCACCGGTCGTCGCGGTCGGGGCGGCCTCGACGAGGCCCTCGCCGGCGTCCCCGTCGACGACCCCGGCTCGCTGGCCGACCTGGCCGGCTGGTGGCCGGACCTCGACGACGATCGCAAGATCGAGCTGCTCGAGACCGTCGACGTCGAGGCCCGGGTCCGGCTCGTCCTCGACTGGGCCAAGGAGGCCCTGGCCGAGGCCGAGCTGACCAAGAAGATCAGCGACGACGTCCGCGAGGGCATCGACGACCAGCAGCGGGAGATGCTCCTGCGCCGCCAGATGGAGGCCATCCGCAAGGAGCTGGGCGACGACGGCGAGGACGAGGACGCCGTCGACCGCTACCGGGAGAAGATCGACGCCCTGGAGGCTGCCGGGGTCGACGAGGGCGTCGTCCGGGCCCTGCGCAAGGAGCTGGGCCGGTTCGAGCGGATGCCCGAGCAGAACATGGAGCGGGGCTGGATCCAGGGCTGGCTCGACACCGTCCTGGGCCTGCCGTGGACCGAGCGCAGCACCGACAACCTCGACGTCGACGCCGCCCGCGCCGTCCTCGACGCCGACCACACCGGCCTCGACGAGGTCAAGGAGCGGATCGTCGAGATGCTCGCCGTCCGCAAGCTCCGCACCGAGCGCGGCTTCACGGAGGACGACCGAAGGGAGTCCGACCAGGCGAGCAACGCGGCCCCCGTCACCCGACGCAAGGCAGGAGCCATCGTCGCCCTCGTCGGTCCCCCCGGCGTGGGCAAGACCTCGCTGGGCGAGTCCGTGGCCCGAGCCCTCGGCCGGAGCTTCGTGCGGGTCGCCCTGGGCGGCGTGCGCGACGAGGCCGAGATCCGCGGCCACCGCCGCACCTACGTCGGGGCCCAGCCCGGGCGGCTGGTCAAGGCCATCACCGAGGCCGGCACCATGAACCCGGTGGTGCTGCTCGACGAGGTCGACAAGGTCGGCTCCGACTACCGGGGCGACCCGTCGGCGGCGCTGCTGGAGGTCCTCGACCCGGCCCAGAACCACACCTTCCGCGACCACTACCTGGAGGTCGACCTCGACCTGTCGGACGTGCTGTTCATCGCCACCGCCAACGTGCTCGACACCGTCCCCGGCCCCCTGCTGGACCGGCTCGAGATCATCTCGATCGACGGCTACACCGAGGACGAGAAGGTGGCCATCGCCCGGGACCACCTCACCCAGCGCCAGCTGGCGGCCAACGGGCTGCGGCCCGACGAGGTCGAGGTCACCGACGCCGCCTACCGGGCGATCGTCGCCGGCTACACCCGCGAGGCGGGTGTCCGGGGCCTCGAGCGCCAGCTGGGCAAGGTCCTGCGCAAGGTGGCCGTCCGGATCGCCGGCGAGCCTGCGAGCGGCGCAGGGGGACACGCCGGCGGCACCGCCACCCCGGTGGTGGTCGACGAGGGCGACGTCCTGGTCGAGCTGCTGGGCCGAGCCCGCTTCCACCGCGAGGAGGTGGCCGAGCGCACGGCCGTCCCCGGCGTGGCCACCGGCCTGGCCGTCACCGGTGCCGGCGGCGACGTGCTCTTCGTCGAGGCGTCGGCGTCCGACGGCGAACCCGCCCTCCAGGTCACCGGCCAGCTGGGCGACGTGATGAAGGAGTCGGCCCAGATCGCCCTGTCGTGGGTGCGGGCCCACGCCGGCTCCGACCTCGTCGCCGTCGACGCCGAGGCCCTCGCCCGGCGGTTCCACGTCCACTTCCCGGCGGGTGCCGTGCCCAAGGACGGCCCCAGCGCCGGCATCACCATGACCACGGCCCTCGTGTCGCTGCTCACCGGGCGCACGGTGCGGAACGAGGTGGCCATGACCGGCGAGGTCACCCTCTCCGGCCGGGTGCTGCCGATCGGTGGCGTCAAGCAGAAGGTGCTCGCCGCCCACCGGGCGGGGATCACCGAGGTCATCCTCCCGGCCCGCAACGGCCCGGACCTGGACGACCTGCCCGACGAGGTCCGCGAGGCCATCACCGTCCACCTGGTGGACGACGTGAGCGAGGTCCTGGCGGTCGCCCTCACCGCCTGACCCCCTGCCTCTGTCGATCCCCATGCGCCTCCACGGCGCCATGGGGATCGGCAGGACGGGGTCAGACGGCGGCGTCGCCGGTGTCGCCGAGGTGGGCGATGACGCCGGCGTGGAGCGTCGTGCGGATCGTGGCCATGGTCGGGCCGGCCTTGGCCGCCAGCGGGGCGGCGAGGGCGACGGCGTCGGGGACCAGCCGGTCCTCGTCGGACAGGGCCGACACGATGCCGGCGGCGAGGGCCTCCCCGCCGGTGTAGCGCCGGGCGGTGACCATGGCCTCGTGGGCCGTGGTGACCGGGAGGCGGGCCGCGATCAGGGCGTTCATGCCGGGGGTGAACGGGATGCCCAGCTCGGCCTCGGGCAGGCACCACCAGCCCCGATCGGCGCGCATGGTCCGCAGGTCGTGGCAGAGCCCGAGCATGGCCCCGCCGGCGAAGGTGTGGCCGTTGCCGGCGGCCACGGTCGCGCACGGCAGCGACAGCACCCGGGCGAACAGGCCGTGGACGCGGGCGACGTAGCGGGCCATCTCCTCGGGGTGGGCGCCGAGCCAGTCCAGGTCCAGACCGTTGGAGAAGAACTTGCCGGTGCCGGTGGTGACGAGGGCCTTGGGCCCCTCGGCCGCCTCGACCTCGTCGAGGGCCGCGTCCAGGGCGTCGAGGAAGCTCGGGGAGAAGCGGTTCTCCCCGGCGTCCATGCGGAGGACGAAGACATCGCCCTCGCGATCGACGGTGACGGGTGCAGGATCAGCCATCCCCGAAGTCTGGCCCCGCCGTCGGATCCCCGTCGCCGCGGTGGCCGGGATCGTGCCAAGGTTGGCCCATGGATGCGGCAGGCGAGGAGCTGGTGGCCGCCCTCGACGCGGTGACCCGAGGGGCGTGGGACGAGGCGGCGAAGCGGGCGGAGCAGGCCCGGTCGCTGGCGCCCGACCGCCTCCTGCCGGGGGCCCTCGGCGAGCACCTGGCCCGGGGGCGGGACGACGTCTACAGCGAGCCCGAGGCCTTCGAGCGCTTCATCGACGGCGGGGGCAACGTCGGCCTCTACGAGCACGCCGGTCGGGCGCTGGCGGCGGTCCACGCCGAGCACCGTCCCGAGCGGGTTCTCGACATCGGCTGCGGCGAGGGGCGGCTCACCGCCGCCAGCCTGCGCGACGGCCTGCGCCACCTCGACCTGGTCGAGCCGTCGGCCGAGCTCATGGACCGGGCCTGTCGCCGTCTCGAGGGCCACGGCGCCGAGGTGGCCTGCCACGCCATGGGGGCCGAGGAGGTGGCCACCACCCTCGCCGGCGAGCGCTGGGGGCTGGCCCAGTCGACCTTCGCCCTCCACGCCGTCGCCCCCGGCGCCCGGGCCGCCGTCCTCGCCGACCTGGTCGGGCGGGTCGACGCCCTGCTGCTGGTCGAGTTCGACGTCCCCGCCTTCACCGACCGCAGCGAGGACCACCTGCGGTACCTCGTCGAGCGCTACGAGGTCGGGCTGGCCGAGTACGCCGGCGACACCGTCGTCGCCCAGGGCTTCCTCCTCCCGGTGCTCGTGGCCCAGATCGCGCCCGACAAGGCCCGGCACACCTGGGAGCAGCCCGTCGCCGCCTGGGGCGACGAGCTCCGCGCCGCCGGGTTCGCCTCGGTCCGCCACCGCAAGGTCAGCGACTACTGGTGGGCCCCCGCCCACCTGGTCGAGGCCAGCCCCTAGTCCTCAGCCACTCGCTCGCGGCGGCGGCGGCGGCGATGGTCAGAGGGATGCGGCGGCGCGCTTGATGGCGCTGCGGATCCGCACGTAGGTGCCGCAGCGGCAGACGTTCTCGAGGGCGTCGATGTCGGCGTCGGTGGGGTCGGGGTTCTCGGCCAGGAGGGCGACGGCGGCCATGATCTGGCCCGGCTGGCAGAAGCCGCACTGGGCGACGTCCTCGTCGATCCACGCCTGCTGGACGGGGTGGAGGGTGTCGCCGTCGGCCAGGCCCTCGATGGTGACGACGGTCCCGCCGTCGCACTGGGCGACCGGCGTGGTGCACGGGCTGATGGCGGCGCCGTCGAGGTGGCTCGTGCACGCCTTGCACACGCCGACCCCGCAGCCGTACTTGGGACCGGTCAGGCCGAGGTGGTCGCGCAGGATCCAGAGGAGGGGGAGGTCGGCGGGCGCCTCGATGGTCGTGGGCTCGCCGTTGAGGGTGAAGGTGAAGGTGGGCATGTGACTCCTCAGCCTCCGGCCGCGTCGAAGCCGATGGGGAAGCGGGTGGGCAGGGTCCCGGTGGCCCGGGCGTAGGCGTTGGCCACGGCCGCTGCTGCCGCCGGCACGCCCAGCTCGCCGGCGCCGCCCGGGGGCCCGGTCGGGGCCATCACGTGGACCTCGATCTCCGGCGGCGCCTGCGCCTGCCGGGCGTAGAGGTAGTCGGCGAAGCTGCCCTCGCGGACGGCGCCCCGGTCGATGTGGACGCCGGCGCTGAGGATCGTCGAGATGCCGTCGACCAGGGCACCCTGCATCTGGGCCTCGAGCCCTCGCGGGTTGACGGCCCGGCCCACGTCGACGGCGCACACGCCCTTGGTCACCCGCGGCGCGGCCGGGTCCCGGCAGTCGATCTCGACCAGGTAGGCGACGACGCTCTTGTACTCCTCGTGGACGGCGACGCCCTGGGCCGTGCCCGCCGGCATGGTCCGGCCCCACCGCCCGATCTCGCCGACCCGGTCCAGCACGGCCCGGGCCCGGGGCGAGCTCAGCTTGTCGCGACGGAACCCGAGCGGGTCGCGGCGGAGGGTCCGGGCGATCTCGTCGACCATGATCTCGTTCACGGTCGCCGTCTGGCCCGAGTAGATCCCGCGCCACGACCCCGTCGGCACGTCGAGCGGCACGTCGGTCAGCAGCTGGGTCTCGACCCCGAAGTCGTAGGGCACCTTCTGGGTGAGGTGGAAGACGGTCTGGGTGGCGCCGACGTTCAACACGTCGAACCCGGCCCCGCTCAGGGCCTCGCCGAAGCCGTGGGAGAAGTCGACCGGCAACGTGGCGTGGCGGTGCTCGTAGGCGACGAAGCTCCCGAGGAGGTGGGTCGCCCGCACCTTGTGGTGGCTGGCGGGTCGGAGCCGGCCGTGGCGGGTGTCGTCGTTGCGGGTCCACATGAGCCGCACCGGCCGGCCGATGGCCCGCGACACCTGGGCGGCCTCGACCGCGGGCTCGAAGAAGAGACGATGCCCGAACGACCCGCCCCCGCGCACCACGTGCAGGGTGACGGCGTCCTGCGGCAGCCCGACGGCGGCGGCGACGCTCTGGGCGGCGAGGATCGGGCTCTTGGCCGCGTACCAGACGTCGGCCCGGCCGTCCCGGACGTCGGCGGTCGCGGTGAGCGTCTCCATCGGGGCGTGGGGGGCGAAGGCGAACTCGAAGGTGCGGTCGACGGCCGCCCGCCCGAGGGGGAGCGTCACGAACGGCGCCGTCGATCGACGGAGGCGGTCGAAGATGTCGGCGTCGCTGAGGCCGTCGATGGTGCCCGGGCCCCACTCGACCCGGAGGGCGCCGGTGGCGGCCTGCGCCTGGTGGAAGGTCTCGGCCGTGATGGCCACGCCGCTCGGGATGGGCGTGACGGCGACGACGCCGGGCATCGCTCTGGCGTCGGTCGCGTCGACGGAGCGGACGGTGCCCTTGATCGTCGGGGGTCGGGCCACGACCGTCGGCAGGGCGCCGGGGACCTCGACGTCGAGGGCGTAGCGGGCTGCGCCGGTGACGATGTCGCGCCCGTCGATGCGTCCGGTGGCCCGGCCGTTGAGCCGGAGGTCGGCGTCCGGCTTCGGGGTGCCCGGCACGAGGAGGTCGACGACCGCGGCTGCGGCCTGCGTCAGGGCCCCGAACGAGAGGGTCTGGCCGTCCGGGGCGACGACCGCGGCGTCGGCGGTGCGCAGGCTGCTGGCCGAGACGCCCCACCGCTCGCTCGCGGCGGTGACCAGTCGGGCCCGGGCCGCGGCGGCCACGGTGCGCATCGGCGCGTACAGGGAGTGGATCGAGTTCGACCCGCCGGTGAGCTGGTTGAACAGCAGCTCGGGCCGGGCCGGGTCCAGCTCGACGTCGACGGCGGAGAGCGGGGCGTCGAGCTCGTCGGCCACGATCTGGGCGAAGGCGGTGGTGATGCCCTGGCCCACCTCGGCGCGGGGCAGGCCCAGCACGACCCGGCCCTCGGCGGTGATCTCGAGGCGGAGGAGGTAGGCGGTGGGGAGGGCGACGGCGGTGAGGGCGTCGCTCAGGTCGAGCAGGTCGGCCACGCCCGGCGTGGCGCCGGCCGGCTCGTCGTCGGCGGCGTCGAGGCCGATCTTGGCCACCAGCGTGAGGGTGGGGGCGGCGACGAGGTACGCCAGCACCCGCCGGCGCGACACGCCCGCGGGTGTCTCGGGTTCGATGGCGCTCACGACCCAGGTTTCGCCGCCACCCCCGTCCACCCCTGCCCCGGGGAGGACACTCGGGGTCTGACCCCGAGTGTCCGTCGGGTCAGGTGGGGCCGACGGGGACGTCGCCGGCGATGGAGATGCGGTCCATCACCCGGCGCTGGGGCCAGTAGTCGCTGGCGGCGTAGTGCTGGGTGGCCCGGTTGTCCCAGAAGGCGACCGCCCCCGGCGTCCAGCGGAAGCGGCACTGGTGCTCGGGGCGGGAGAGCTCGCGGGTGAGCCGCCGGAGCAGGGCGTCGCTCTCGTCCTCGGGGAGCCCGACGATGCGGGTGGTGAAGATGGCGTTGACGAACAGCGTGCGGCGGCCCGTCTCGGGATGGATGCGGACCACGGGGTGCTCGGGCGCCGGGAACTGCTCGGCCAGCCGCTCCCGGTCGGCGTCCTCCATGGCCAGGCCGAAGGTGTGCTGCCAGTCGTGGACGGCGGTCATGTCGGCGATCCGCTCGCGGAGCTCCTCGGGCAGGGCGTCGTGGGCGGCGGCGGCGTCGGCCCAGAGGGTGTCGCCCCCCACCGGCGGGACCTCGACGGCCCGGAGCACGGCGCCCCACGACGGCGTGGAGTGCCAGGTCACGTCGGCGTGCCACTCGTTCTCGGCCCCGCCGCTCGTGGCGTCCTTGGCCAGGGTGACGACGTCGGCGTCGTCGTTGCCGGGGTGGACGAAGGCGTAGAAGGGGTGCTGCTCCAGCGGGCCCCACCGCAGGGCGAAGTCCCGTTGCTGGTCCCGGGTGATGTCCTGGTCGCGGAAGAAGAGGACCTTCCACTCGAGCAGGGCCCGGCGCAGCTCGGCGTGGAGCTCGTCGTCGACGGGGTCGCCCAGGTGGACGCCGCTGATCTCGGCGCCGATGGTGGGCGACAGCGGCTGCACGGCGAACCGCTCGTAGGGCCGGTCGTCGAAGCCGGGCGCGGTGCGGGCCGCGACGCGGGGGCCGATCTCGAGGCTGAGCATCTGGGGTCTCCTGGGTCAGGCCCGGCGGGCCGGTCGGTCGGTGAGGGCGGCGGTGGTGGCGACCGACGCGGGGGCGTCGAGCACGCCGACGGCCATGTCGACCAGGTCGGCCACCTGGACCGCGGGCGGCAGGGCGGGCCGACCATCGGGCCGGACCCCCGCCTCCAGGGCGGCCAGGGAGGCGACGACGAGGGCCATCAGGTGGTCGACGCGGCGGGCCCGGATCGGCTCGGGGAGGTGGTCGAGGGTCGCCATCAGGCCGGCGTGCACCTGGCGGAAGCTGGCGCCCTCGAACGTCCGGCGCACGACGGTCGCGAAGGCGGGGTCGTTCGAGGCCTGGAGCAGGAAGCGGGCCCAGTGCCCGGGGCCGGCGAGCACGTGCTCGGCCAGGGGCACGACGAGGGCCTCGACCAGGGCGCGGCGGGTCGGGCGATCGTCGAGGGCGTCGAGCAGCTCCTGGCGGCGCGCGCCCACCGCGCCCATGCGGGCGGCGACCACCGCCTCCACCAGGCCCTCCTTGGAGCCGAAGTGGTACTGGGCGGCCGACTTGTTGCGCTGCCCGGCGGCGGCCTGGACCTCGCGGAGGGACATGGCGGCCAGCCCCCGCTCGGCGGCCAGCCGCTCGGCGGCGTCGATCATCTGGTCCCGGGCGGCGGCCACGCGGCAAGCGTAAGGCGAGTGCCTCACTCGGTCAAGGCGCGCGCCTCAACCGGGGGGGCAGCCCGCCGGCCGGGCCGCGTCAGTCGATGGCGGCGAGGTCGACCGGGGCGGCGTCGGTGTCGGCCTCGACCACGACCTCGCGGGCGACCACGACCATGGCCGCCACGGCCAGGACCATGCCGACGAGGATCACCGTGCCCATGGCCACGGCGTCGTTGCCGAGGATCCCGACGAAGGGGGCCGCCGCCGCCCCGACGCCGAAGCGGACCGCCCCGAGGAGGGCGGCGGCGGTGCCGGCGGCCTCGCCGTGGCGGGACAGGGCCAGGGCCGGGGCGCTCGGCATCGCCGTCCCGGTGAAGCCGAGGACCAGCCAGAGCGGGACGAGGACGCCGACCAGCCCGCCCACGTCGGCCACGGCCACGACGACCAGGACGGCGGCTGCCACCGCGGCACCGACGAGGGCGCGCAGGAGGATCTGGGCTGACGTCCACCGGCGGAGGAGGCGGGCGCTCAGCTGCGTCCCGCCGATCAGGAACACGGCGCCCAGGCCGAACACGACGCCGAACTGCTGCTCGCTCAGGCCGAACTCGTCCTGCAGGACGAACGACGAGCCCGAGACGTAGGAGAACATGGCCGCCATGGAGAACCCGGCCACGAGGACGAGGCCGACGAAGGTCCGGTCGCGGAGGAGGCTCCGGTAGGCCCGGCCGATGCTGGCGGGGGTGCCGGCCCGCCGTCGCTCGGGCGGCAGGGTCTCGGGTAAGGAGGTGGCGCCCAGCACGGCCAGGACCAGGCCGACGACGGCGAGGATGCCGAACACGCCGCGCCACGAGGTCCACCCCAGCACGGCGCCGCCCAGCGACGGGGCCAGCACCGGGGCCACGCCCAGGACGAGCATGAGCCGGGACAGCAGGAGGGCGGCGGCGTCGCCGGAGTAGAGGTCGCGGACGATCGCCATCGTCACCACCGCGGTGGCGGCGGCGCCGACGCCCTGGACGACCCGGAGGGCGCCCAGCACGGCGATCGTCGGGGCCACCAGGCAGAGCAGCGAGGCGGCGACGTGGAGCAGGGTCCCGGCGACGAGCGGGGTGCGGCGCCCGAGGGCGTCCGAGAGGGGGCCGACGACCAGCTGGCCCAGGGCCAGCCCGACCAGCGTGCCGGTGAGGGTGAGCTGCACGGCGGCGGCCGTCGTGCCCAGGTCCGTCTCGATGTCCGGCAGCGCCGGCAGGTACATGTCGATGGTGAGGGGCCCGAGGGCCACCATGGCGCCGAGCAGGAGGACCAGGCCGAGCCGCGCCGGTCCCGGTTCCGGAGCGGCCGTCTGCGGTGCGGGGGAGGGGGTGGCGGCGGCGATCGATCCACCCTACGGACGGGTCCCGCCCCTGCCACAGGGCGTTCGGACGCGACCGGAGCCGCCCCTGGGGGCGGCTCCGGTCGTGCGTCTGGTGGTCGGCGGCGTGGCCGCCGGGGCCTCAGCCCAGGTTCTGGTTGACGAAGTCCCAGTTCACGAGGTGGGCGAGGAAGGTCTCGATGTAGTCGGGACGGCGGTTGCGGAAGTCGACGTAGTAGGCGTGCTCCCACACGTCGATGGTCAGCAGCGCCTTGGCGTCGTGGTTGAGCGGCAGATCGGCGTTCGGGGTCTTGGTGATGGCCAGGCCGCCGGTGCCGTCGTCGGTGAGCCACGCCCAGCCGGACCCGAACTGGCCCATGGCCGCCTCGGTGAACTGCTTCTTGAACTCGTCGTAGCTGCCGAACGACGAGCCGATCTTGTCGGCCACCTCGCCGGTGGGCTCGCCGCCGCCGCCGGGGGTCATGCAGTTCCAGTAGAAGCTGTGGTTCCAGTGCTGGCCGGCCTGGTTGAACAGCACGCCGTCGGAGGCCTTGATGATCTCCTCCAGCGACTTGTCCTCGTCGGGGGTGCCGGCGATGAGCTCGTTCAGCTTGGTCACGTAGGCGTTGTGGTGCTTGCCGTGGTGGAGCTCGAGCGTCTCGCGCGAGATGTGGGGCGCCAGCGCGTCGAGGTCGTAGGGGAGAGGGGGGAGCTCGAAGGCCATCGGAGCTGGTCCTTTGCAGGTCGTGGATGGATCTCGGCCGACTCTACCCAGCGGGTCGCACGGTCCGACGGGCCGACCCGGTGGTCGTTCAGCCCTCTTCGTCGGCGTCGCAGCGGGCGTCGAGGCGGATGTCGAGGAGCTCGTCACCGGTCGGCACCTCGTCCCGGTCGACCACCGCGGCGCGCCCCGAGGCCTGGATGCGCGCCCCGCGGATGCGGGCCGTCTCGATCGATCCCGGCGCGTCGCTGGTCTCGCCCCGCCGGGCCCACGCCTCGTCGCCGAAGGCGGACAGGGACACGGTGTCGAAGTCGAGGACGGTGATGCCGCTGGACGCGGGCACCCCGGTCTCGCCGTCGGGCTCGACGCCCACGACGGCCTGCAGGGTGGCGCCCGACTCGGCCCGCCCGACGAGGAACGCGGTCTGCCCGTCGAGGCCGCACGAGTCGAGCGTGAAGGCGACGGTGCGGCCGTCGGTCGTGACCCGGGCGACCCGGTCGGGGAAGGACGGCTCCCGCCCGCACCCGGTCGCCAACGCGACCACCGCGAGGGCCACGCCGGCGAGCATGCGAGTGGCGCGGGAGGGATCGCCGGCGAGCATGCGAGTGGCGCAGGGGGGATCGCCGGCGAGCATGCGGGTGGCGCAGGGGACACGGACGGGGCGGCGCACCCGGCCAGGGTAGGGAGGGGGGCCGCTCAGGCCTCGTCGACGAGGAAGACGGGGAAGCCGGGGGCGGCGGCGCGCAGGTCGTCGTCGGGCGAGGTGGCGTCGAGCCCGTCGAAGAAGCGGCCCACCTCCCAGGCCCAGCGCTCGAGGTAGGCCCGGATGACGGCGACCTTCCGGTCGTCGTCGGGGAGCTCGGTGGCCCGGAACGGCGTGGTGCGGCGGCCGACCCGCAGCTCGCCGGTCCCTGCGGCCCGCAGGTTGCGGACCCACTGGGTGTGGCCGCGGGGGGCGACGAGGTAGCGCTGGCCGTCGAGCTCGAGCAGGTTCACGACGGTCGTGCGGACCTCGCCGCTCGTGCGACCGACGACCCGGAGCTCCCGGCTGCCGGCGAGGCTCACGCCCCGCCGGGTGAGGAGGCCGGCGATGCGGTTGGTCAGCCGGTCGGCCCAGCCGGTCGGGGCGAGGTAGCGGTCGGTGGCGGGCGTGGTGGCGGTCATGGCGGGTCTCCGTTCGCATTTGCGAGAGCACTGCTCTCGCGTCTGATCATCGACGCCTTCGTGCCGCTTGTCAAGAGCACTGCTCTCGCTTCGTTGCGGTGCTCTCGGATCGGTGCCTACGATGGCCGCATGACGACGGCCGGGACCACCGCTCGCGCTCGGGCCCGGGCCGAGCTGATCGAGGAGATCAAGGCCGCCGGCCGTCGCCAGCTGGGTGAGGTGGGTGCGTCGGAGCTGTCGCTGCGAGCCGTCGCCCGCGAGCTGGGCATGGTGTCGTCGGCGGTGTACCGCTACTTCGCCAGCCGCGACGAGCTGCTGACCGCCCTGCTGGTCGACGCCTACGACGCCCTCGGCGCCGAGGCCGAGGCCGCCGCTGCGGACCGGCGGGGCGGGTTCGAGGCCCGGTGGGTGCGGGTGGCCGTGGCGATCCGGGCGTGGGCCGTCGCCCACCCCCACGAGTACGCCCTCCTGTACGGCAGCCCCGTGCCCGGCTACCAGGCCCCGGGCGACACGATCCCGGCCGCCGCCCGTCCCCCGGTCGCCGCCCTCGGCGTGGTGGCCGACGCGGTGGCCGCCGGGGAGGTCGACCCGATGCGGACGGCCCCGATCTCCCGGCCCCTGCGGGCCGACCTGGATCGGCTCCGAACCTCCCTCGGCCGCGACATCCCCGACGAGGTCCTGGTCCGCAGCCTCTACGCCTGGACCCAGGTCTTCGGCGGCATCAGCTTCGAGCTCTTCGGCCACCTGCACCGGGTGATCGAGGCCCCGGAGGACCTCTTCACCCACCAGGCCCGCCGCGCCGCCCGGCTGATCGCTCGCGGGATCTGACCACACGGAATCTCGTCGCCGGTCCCGGGGGTGGGGGTGGCAGCCTGGGCCCGTGGGCAACGACTTCGGGGCGGAGACAGCGGTCCGGCGGGTGGCCGAGGGCCGCTACGCCGGCGAGATCGACCCGGTCTGGAACCTCCGGCCGCTGCCCCAGGGCGGGGTCGTCACCGCCATCGCCCTGCGGGCCCTCGAGGCCGAGCTGGACGACCCGTCCCAGGCGCTGCGGACGCTGCACACGACCTTCGCCGCCCAGGTCGCCCACGGCCCGGTGGAGATCGACGTCGAGGTGCTGCGCCGGGGCCGCTCCATGTCGCACCTCCGGGGCGAGATCCGCAACCCGGGGACCGCCCGGGGCCACCTGACGACGGCCATCTTCGGCGGGTCCCGCCGCGGCTTCGCCTTCGTCGACCTGGCCGTGCCCGACGGCGTGCCCCACCCCGACGACTGCCCGTCGTTCCGGGACCCGCCGCCCGAGGCCGAGGTCACCTTCACCCCCATGCCGTTCTGGGAGGAGAAGGTCGAGGGCCGGCCCGGCATCGGGACCCCGCCGTGGGACCCCACGCCGCGGTCCTCCAGCCTCCGGGCCCAGTGGCAGCGCTTCGACGACCCGCCCTACCGCGACGACGGGACCATCGACCCGCTCGCCGCCGTGGTCGTGGCCGACACCATGCCCGGGGCGGTGGGCGAGCGGGTCGGGCCGTCCGACGAGATGTGGTTCTCGCCCAGCGTCGACCTCACCCTGC
This sequence comes from Iamia sp. SCSIO 61187, assembly GCF_019443745.1. NCBI lineage: Bacteria > Bacillati > Actinomycetota > Acidimicrobiia > Acidimicrobiales > Iamiaceae > Iamia > Iamia sp. SCSIO 61187. The sequence goes on along the minus strand of NZ_CP050948.1, from coordinate 4,888,161 downwards.
ACCTTCTGGGCGAGTGGCGGTCGGAGTGGATCCTCGGCGTCAACACGGCCCGCTGGGCCGGCGACGGGTACGCCTCGGTCGACATGGCGCTCTGGGACCTGGGCGACGACTGCCGGGGCGAGCCCCGCCTCGTGGCCTACGCCACCCAGCTCTGCCTGTTCACCTTCCTCCCCACGCCTGAGGGTCCGGGCGCCTGACGGGCCGGATGTGACGGGTCGTCAGCAGCGGCTCGTCGGGCCTGGTTGACTCTCGCCGTGGGCATCCGGGCGATGGGCGAGCGGTACAGCAGGCCGGACTGGGTCCGCCGCATGAACGCCATGGGCGAGGCGGTCGGCGGCGCGGCGCGCATGGTGCCGCTGGTGGCCGACCACCTCCTCGAGCACACCCGCCTCACGACGGGCATCGACGACCCGGGGGACCTCGGCGACGGGGACTGGGAGGGCCGCCTCCGGGCGCTCGTCGACGCCGTGAACGGCAGCGCCCTCCACGTCGTGGGCCGGATGCTGACCCGCGAGGAGCTGATGCGCAGCCTGCGCACCCGCTTCCTGGTCGGCGAGCGGTGGCGCCGGGATCCGAGCATCGCCGACGAGGTGATCGAGGCACCGATCGTCGTCACCGGCCCGGCCCGGTCGGGCACCACCATCCTCTTCGAGCTGCTGGGCCTCGACCCCGGCCTGCGGACCCCGATCGCCACCGACGTGATCCACCCGGTGGTCCCGCCGGGGACGTCGGCGGAGCAGGTCACGGCCATGACCGAGTGCGAGCAGGAGCTGTGGGCCGACGTCCAGCCCGAGATGGCGTCGGTGCACGAGCTCCGGTCGGACCTCCCGGTCGAGTGCATCACCCTCTGCGCCCCGTCCTTCGCCGGCAGCCACTGGCCCATGCTCCTCACCGACCTGGGCGACTGGGTCCCCGACGTGGCCATGGACCTGGCCTGGCACCGCGTCGTCCTCCAGACCGTGCAGCACGGCCGCCCGCCCCAGCGGTGGCTGCTCAAGACGCCCGGCTACCTGATGATGCTCGACGACCTCCTCGCCGCCTACCCCGACGCCTGCATCGTCATGACGCACCGCGACCCGGCCAAGACCATGCCGTCGACGGTGAGCACCGTGGCCATGGTCCAGTGGCTGCGGACCGACCACGTCGAGCTCGACGTGGTCGCGCCGCTCATCGGGGCGCTCTTCGCCGACGCCCTCACCACCGTGGGCCGGCGGCGGCTCGACGGGTCGCTCGGCGCGCCCTTCGGTGACGTCCGCTTCGCCGAGCTCATGGCCGATCCGGTGGCCGCCGTCGCCGGGGCCTACGCCGGGATCGGCCGGGAGCTGACCGCCGAGCACGCGGCGGCGATCGAGGCCTACCTGCGGGACAAGCCCCGCGGGAAGCACGGCACGCACCGCTACACGGCCGAGGAGTGGGGCTTCGACGCCGAGGTCCTCCACCGCGACCTGGCCGAGTACATGGCCCAGTTCGACGTCGAGCCCGAGGCGTAGGCGATGACCGAGAGCCAGGACGCCTGGGCCGAGCTGCTGGCCACGCTCGCCGAGGTCGGCGAGCGCTTCGCCGGCGAGGAGTGGGGCCTGACCGACCCCACCGACGTGGCCGAGGGGTACCGAGTGCTCCTCCACCACCTGGGCACCGGCATCGAGACCCAGCTGGAGCAGGACGCCGCCCACCCGACCCTGCGCCCGATCACCACCCCGTGGCGCAAGGCGCTGGGCGACAACGCCGACGCCATCTACCACGACGCCCGCATCGACCCCCGGGGCACGTACCGGCTGCGGGGGAGGACGGGCGGGGCGGTCTACGTGTCCATCACCGTCGAGGCCGGCGCCGAGGAGGGGGCCTTCCCCACCGGCACGGTCGGCGTGCTCAACGACACCGCCTTCGACGTCGGCCCCGACGGTTCGTTCGACGTGCTCGTCGGTGGCCGCCAGCCCGCGTCCGGGCCCCACGGGTGGCTGCCGCTGGCCGACGACGCGTCCCGCCTCACCCTGCGCCACTACTGGGAGGACGACGAGCCCCCGGCCACCCCGCCGGCGCCCGACCTCGGTCTCTCGTTCGAGCTGGTGGCCGGCGACGTGCCGGCCGCGACGGCGGCGCCGACCGACGCGACCGTCGCCGCCGCCATCCGCCGCATGGCCACCTACGTGCGCGGCCGCACCGTCGAGAGCATCGCCAAGCCCGGCGCGGGCGACCCCCCGGCGTTCGTGTCCCGGGTCCCCCACGTGTTCCCGGCCCCGACCCTGCCGGGCACCCACGCCCTGGCGGCGGCCGACGCCCACTACTCGATGGCGCCGTACCTCCTCGGCCCCGACGAGGCGCTGGTGGTGACGATGCCGCGGTGGCCCGAGTGCCGGCTGGCCAGCGTCTCGCTCTGGAACCGCCAGATGCAGACCTACGACTACCTGCGGGGTCGGGTCAGCCTGAACCGACGCCAGGCGGTGGCGGCCGAGGACGGGTCGGTGCGGATCGTGCTGGCCCACCGCGACCCGGGCGTGCCCAACTGGCTCACCACCGAGGGGCGGCCCTTCGGCCTCCTCTTCTGGAGGTTCTTCCTGGCCGAGGGCCCCATCGCCACCCCCACGGCCGAGGTCGTCCCCGAGGGCTCCCTGGCCGGGCCGAGCCCTCCCCGCCCGTAGTGGGGACCATCCCGGGCGCCAGGGCGTCCGGATCCGTCCCCGGTTCCCCGGAGGTGGGTCCTCTACCGTCGCCGCCGTGACCGTGCGACCGGCGACCATCGACGACGTGCCCTCGATCCTGGGGCTGGTGCACGACCTGGCCGCCTACGAGCGCGAGCCCGACGCCGTCGAGGCCACCCAGGGCGACCTCGTCGCCGCCCTGTTCCCCCCGAGCGCCACGCCGACGGCCTTCGCCCACGTGGCCGAGGTCGACGGCGAGGTGGTGGGGATGGCCGTCTGGTTCGTGTCGTTCTCCACCTGGACCGGCCGGAACGGGATCTGGCTCGAGGACCTGTTCGTCCGGCCCGAGCACCGCGGGGCCGGGCTGGGCCGGGACCTGCTCGCCGCCCTCGCCCGGGTCTGCATCGAGCGGGGCTGGCGCCGGCTGGAGTGGTGGGTGCTCGACTGGAACGAGCCGAGCATCGGGTTCTACCGGGGCCTGGGCGCCACCGCCGAGGACGAGTGGACGACCTACCGCCTCACCGGCGACGCCCTGACCACCCTGGCCGGGGGCACGACGCCGTCCCGGCCGGCGTAGAGGAGCTCCTCGGTCCAGGATCCGACCGGCTCGCGGTGGAGGTCCCAGAAGGCGTCGGCGATCTCGTCGGGGTCGAACGCGCTGTCCGGCGCCACCGGTCCGGCGACGGTGACGGTGGCGACGTGGACGCCGGCCGGACCGTGCTGCTCGGCGAGCAGCTCCACGAGGGCCCGCACCGCGGCCTTGCCCAGCGAGAGCGAGGTGAAGGCGGGGGCGCCGCGAGGCATCCCACCGGTGACCACGAAGGTGCCCGAGCCCCGCTCGGCCATCGCCGGCAGCAGGTGGGCGGCGGTGGTCACCGCCCCACCGACGTTGACGGCGAAGGTGGCCAGGAGCTGGGCCGAGGTGAGCTCCCCGACGGTGTCGCGCCGGATCAGGGCGGCGTTGTGGACCACGACGTCGGGGGGCCCGAGCGACGCCACCAGCTCGTCGAGGGCGGCGGCGAGGCCGGTCTCGACGGTGACGTCGGCGGTGGCGCCGGCCGCCCGGACGCCCTCGGCCCGGACGGCGGCGACGGCGGCGTCGACGGTCGCCGCGGAGCGGGCCAGGAGCCCGACGGCGTGCCCCTCGCGGGCGAAGCGGCGGGCCACGGCGGTGCCGATGCCGGGTCCGGCGCCGACGACGAAGGTGGTGGGCATCAGGTCGCTCCCGTCTCGGTGGCGCGGAGGCCGACGACCCCGGCGATGACGACGGTCAGCGCCAGCGCCCGCCCGACCGTCAGCGGCTCGTCGCGAGCGACGATGCCCACCAGCACCGTCCCCACCGCACCGATGGCGGTGAACACGGCGTAGGCGGTGCCGACCGGGATGGTGGCGAGCGTGCGGGACAGGGCGACGACGGCGGCGGCGCCGAAGAGCACGACGGCCAGGCTGGGGACCGGTCGGGTGAAGCCGTCGGACGCGCCCAGGCTGGCGGCGAAGACGATCTCGAGGGCGCCGGCGAGCAGGAGCAGGACCCAGGCCATCAGGGCGCCTCCCCGGTCCGGGTGGCGAGGGCGCCGACCCCGCTGGCGAGGCCGACGACGAGGGCGGCGACGCCCCAGCCGGTCGTGCCGGGTCGGAGGTCGAGGGCGTGGTCGACCGAGAGGTCGCCGGGCCCGGTGAAGGCGAGGGCGGCGCCGACGGTCAGGAGGGTGACGTTGTACTCCCAGCCGCCGTTGAAGTACCACGGTCCCTTGCCCCGGTGGGCGGTGCGGATGGTCGTGACCATCAGCCCGACGAGAGCGGCGCCGGCCAGGGGGGTCGCCAGCCCGGCCACCAGGAGGGCGCCGGCACCGAGCTCGACGACGCCGGCCACGCCGGCCAGGGCCCGACCGGGCCGCAGGCCGAGCCGCTCGAAGATGGCGCCGGTGCCGTCGAGGCCGAAGCCCCCGAACCACCCGAACAGGTTGCCCAGCCCGTGCCCCACGACCAGGGCGCCGACCACCAGGCGCAGCCCGGCGATGCCGATGTCTAGTCCCTCCATCAGAGGACCTCCTCGATCCGGACTACAGTCCGCTTGTGGATGATGCCTCCAGAAACGGACCGCAGTCCGCTCCTATTCCGGTCGATCTCCGGACCGGCCCGGCTCGACCGCGACGGGCCGACGCCGAGCGCAACCGCGCCCGCCTCCTCGACGCGGCCCGGGCCCTCGTGGCCGAGCAGGGCCTGGAGGGCACGACGATGGACGCGCTGGCGGCGCGGGCCGGCGTGGGCAAGGGCACGGTGTACCGGGCGTTCGGGAGCCGGGGCGGGGTGGCCGAGGCCCTCGTCGACGCGGTCGAGCACCGGCTCCAGGGCGCCATCCTGGACGGCCCCCCGCCCCTCGGCCGCGGCGCTCCGCCCGAGGAGCGCATCGCCGCCTTCGCCGACGCCTTCCTCCGGATGGTCGAGGACGAGGCCGAGGTGCTGGTCGAGGTCGACCACGGCGCCCCCGGGCGCCGGTTCGGCACCGGCGCCTACGCCTTCTGGGGCACCCACCTGAGCGGGCTCGCCCGCGAGGCGGGGTGCCGCCAGCCCGACATCGTCGCCGAGCTGGTGCTGGGCCTGCTGGCGGCCGACCTCCACCGCCACCTGCGCGACGACCTGGCGTTCGGGCCGATCACCCGCCGGCGCGAGACCGTCGCCGCCGTCCGCGCCGTCGTCGCCGACTCCGTGGCCCGAGCGCCCTAGGCCCCGGGTCCGCAGCAGTGCTCCCGCGCCGCTCCGCTCAGGACGGGGCGCGGGCGGGCGGGGCGGCGTCGAGGTCCCACTCGGCGGCCGCCTTCGCCAGGGCCACGGCGAGGGCGCGGGTCGGAGCCGTCAGGCCGTCCCGGTCGGGCGGCGGCGACAGCGGCGAGGTGCCCCGCACGCGGGGCGGGAGCTCGAGCTGGACGCCACCACCAGGCGGGACGTTGACCGGGTTGGCGGGGTGCAGGCCTCGGAGCTCGGCGGGGATGGCGTCGAGATCGTCGACGACCTCGTAGTCCGGCAGCGCGGCGCGCACGTGGGTGGCGAGGTGGGCGGCCAGCACCCGGTTCGAGCCGCCGGCGAGGAGGGACGTCCACATGCCGACCCGCCCGTAGCCGTGCACCGTCACGACCACCTCGACGTGGTCGAGGAAGCGGGCCAGGCGGGGCGAGCTGTCCCGCCCGAAGCCGCTCGAGGGCAGGTGCGGGGCGTCGGCGGGGTGGAGGATGGCGTAGTACGAGGCCCCGGCCAGGGTCGCCGCCAGGGACGCCACCACGTCGGTCACCTCCTCGAGCTGGCCGCCGTGGAAGGCCATGAACCCGAACCGGGACCGGAGCTCCAGCTCCTCGTGCACGCCGGGCAGCGCCAGGAGGGCCTCGACGTCCACCCGTCCACCCTCCCACGTCGAGGTTCCCCGGTGGGGCCGGTGTGGCTAGCGTGCGGATCTCCTGTGGCCTCGTGTCTCGCGCCCTCCCGCCCCCGAGGCTCACGCGTGCTGCTGGCCGCGCTCGCCGCGCTCACCGGGCTCGTCCTCGCCGTCGGCGGGATGTGCGGTGCGGGCCCCACCGACCTCTCGCTCCTCGCCGTGTCGGCGCGGCAGGCGCCGTCCCCCGACGACGCCCGGACCCACGTCCCCGTGCCCGTCGCCGCCGAGGTCGCCCTGCCGGCCGGCCGCCGCCTCGTGCGCCGCCGCATCGGTCGGACCGTCGGTCGGTTCGTCGGCGCCGTCGGACGGGTGATCGCGGCCCGGCCCGGGAGGACGGTGGGCCGCCGGGCCCCGCCGCTGCGAGGTCCGCCCGCCCTCGTCGCCTGACGCGCGCCCGCGGATCGCCTGCGGCGCCTCGACCCCGACGAGAGCCATGACCACCACCTCCTCACCGGAACCCAAGGCCGCCGACAAGGGTGCGTCGGGACGCCACGGGCACCACGGCCCCGGCGGCGGCACCCCCGCCCTCGCCCTCGGTGCCCTCGGCATCGTGTTCGGCGACATCGGCACCAGCCCGCTGTACGCCCTGCGCGAGACATTCGAGGGCCACGGCCACGAGCTGCACGTCAACCCGGTCAACGTCTACGGCGTGCTGTCGCTCATCACCTGGTCGCTGATCATCGTGATCAGCATCAAGTACCTGGCCTTCGTCATGCGGGCCGACAACGAGGGTGAGGGCGGCATCCTCGCCCTCACCGCCCTCCTCCGCCGCGACGGCGAGACGTCCAAGGGGCGGCGCAAGGCCCTGCTGCTGCTCGGCCTGTTCGGGACGGCCCTGCTGTACGGCGACGCCGCCATCACGCCCGCCATCTCGGTGCTGTCGGCCGTGGAGGGCGTCACCGTGCAGGCGCCCGACCTGGAGCCGGCGGTGCTCCCGATCGCCGTCGCCATCCTGGTCGGGATCTTCGTCTTCCAGCGCCGCGGCACCGACGCCATCGGCAAGATCTTCGGCCCGGTGATGGTGGTCTGGTTCTCGGTCCTGGCCCTCCTCGGCATGGTGCAGATCGTCAAGGAGCCCGGGGTCTTCAAGGCGATCAACCCGATGTACGCCATCGACTACTTCCAGGCCAACGCCTTCACCGGGTTCCTGGCCCTGGGCTCGATGTTCCTCGTCGTCACGGGCGGCGAGGCGCTGTACGCCGACATGGGCCACTTCGGGCGCCGGCCCATCCAGATGGCGTGGTTCGTCATGGTCCTGCCCGCCCTGCTCATCAGCTACTACGGCCAGGGCGTGCTCCTCCTGAACGAGCCCGACGCCATCGAGAACCCCCTGTTCCGGCTGGCCCCGGAGTGGGGCCTGTACCCGATGGTCGTGCTGGCCACCTGCGCCACGATCATCGCCTCGCAGGCGCTGATCTCCGGTGTGTTCTCCCTGACGATGCAGGCGATCCAGCTGGGCTACGCCCCCCGCCACCGGATCCGCCACACCTCGGCCGCCGCCTTCGGGCAGGTGTACATCCCGGTCATCAACTGGGCGCTGATGATCGCCTGCATCGCCCTGGTCATCGGCTTCCGGTCCTCGACCAACCTGGCCGCCGCCTACGGGCTGGCCGTGACCTCGACGATGGTGATCACCGCCCTCCTCTTCTACTTCGTGCTGCGGGAGCGGTTCCGGTGGGCGGCGCCGGCGGCGATCGCGCTCTGCGGCGCCTTCCTCGTCGTGGACCTCGCCTACTTCGGCGCCAACCTGTTCAAGATCCCGGCCGGCGGCTGGTTCCCGATCCTCGTCGGGACCGGCATGTTCACCCTGATGACGACCTGGTCCACGGGGCGGTCGATCGTCGCCGAGCTGATGCACCGCAACGACATCCGCCTCGTCGACTACGTCGACGGGCTCCGCCGGTCCAAGCACCCACCCCGGCGGGTCGAGGCCACCGCCGTCTACCTGTTCTCCTCGCCCGGGCTCACCCCGCCGGCGCTCATCGCCAACGTCCGCCACAACGACGTCCTGCACCAGACGACGATCGTGCTGTCGATCGCCACCGCGTTGTCGCCCCGCATCCTGCCGGCCAAGCGCTCGGAGGTCACCGACCTGGGGGACGGCATCTACCAGGTGATCCTGCGGTACGGCTTCATGGAGGATCCCGACGTGATGCAGGGCCTGCGCGAGGGGCAGGCCCGGAAGCTCGCCATCGACCCCACCACGTCGGCCTTCATCCTCGGGGCCGAGGCGGTGCGGGCCACACCCGGCTCCGGCATGGCGATCTGGCGGGAGCACCTGTTCGTGTTCCTCACCCGCAACGCCACGCCGGCGGCGATGTACTTCGGCCTCCCGGCCGACCGGACCATCACGATCTCGCGCTCCATCGAGATCTGAGCCCCACCGATCGGGCAGGCTGGGCCCCGTGGACGTCAACGACCTGCTGCTCGAGTCCTACGGGCGGATCGCACCGCTCGTGCACGACGTGGTGGAGGGGCTCTCGGCCGCCGACCTGGCCCGGCGCCCGGCGGCCGGCGCCAACCCCATCGGGTGGCTGACCTGGCACCTCACCCGGGTGCAGGACCACCACCTCGCCGAGCTCCTCGACCAGCAGCAGGTGTGGGTCGGCTCGGACTGGCCCGGTCGCTTCGCGCTCGATCCCGACCCCGACGACGTCGGCTACGGGCACACGACCGACGAGGTCGCCCGGGTGCGACCGGACGGGCCGGGCGCGGTCACCGGCTACCACGACGCCGTCTGGGCCCGGACCCGGGCCTACCTCGGGACGGTGACGCCGAGCGCCCTCGACGAGGTCGTGGACGAGCGCTGGGACCCGCCGGTCACCCTCGGGGTCCGGCTCGTCAGCGTGGTCGACGACTGCGCCCAGCACGTCGGCCAGGCCGCGTTCGTCCGCGGCCTCCTCGACCTCTAGCGCCGTGGACGCCGGGGAGGGGGTCCGGGCCCTGCTGGCCCGCTACGGCGAGCGCATGGACGCCGGCGACTTCGACGGGGTCGGCGCCCTCTTCGCCGACGGCTGCCTGCGCGACGAGCACGGCGCCGAGCTCGCCCGGGGGAGCGAGGCCGTCGCCCGCTTCTACCGGTCGATCACGAGGCTGCACGACGGGTCGCCCCGCACGACGCACCTCGTCCTCGGCACCTGGCTCGCCGACCCCGACGCCGACGGCGTCATCACCGCCCGCTCGTCCTACCTCGTCCTCCAGGCGGTCGACCCCGGCGCCCTCGTGCCGATGATCACCGGCAGCTACGTCGACCGGGTGGCGCCGGAGGCCGACGGGGCGTGGCGGTTCCTCGAGCGCCGCTTCCACGTCGCCCTCACCGGCGACCTCAACCGGCACCTGACCTTCGAGCTCTGACCCCGGCCCGCCCCTGCGGGTCACCCACGCTCCTGGTCCTGCCGTCGCCCAGCGCTAGGAGACGCCGGCGAACGGCTCGGCCGGGTGCCCCTCCTCCAGGGCGGTGGCCGTGGAGCCGTCGTCGCGGGGGCGGAGGGCGGGGTCGGGCGAGGTGTGGCGCTGGTAGGCCCAGCCCGGGCCCCGGAAGACGAAGCCGAGGCGGTCGGACCAGGTGGTCGAGCCGGCCACGTCCCGGAGGATGTCGACGTGCTCGTGGGTGGCGATGCGGACGGGGTTGAACGTGCCGATGTTCTTGGTCAGGCCGTAGACGACGGGCTCGTCGTCGTCCTCGCGCTGGAAGGTCCCGAACAGGCGGTCCCAGATGATGAGGATGCTGCCGTGGTTGCGGTCGAGGTACTTCCGGTTGCTGCCGTGGTGCACCCGGTGGTGCGACGCCGTGTTGAACACCTCTTCGAACCACCCCAGCTTCGGGATCGTCTCGGTGTGGATCCAGAACTGGTAGATCAGGTTGACGGCCCGTGCGGTCTCGATGAGCGGCGGCCGGACGCCGAGGAGGCTGAGGGCGCCCATGGGGGCGACGATGCCGAACGAGTCGGCCACCGGCTGCCGGAGGGCCGTCGAGAGGTTGTAGTGCTCGCTCGAGTGGTGGACGACGTGGACGGCCCACATCTGCCGGCTCTCGTGCATCGTCCGGTGGTTCCAGTAGTAGATGAAGTCCCAGCCCAAGATGGCGACGGCGTGGGCCAGGACACCGGTCCCGAGGTCCCGGCGGTGCCCGCTGCGCTCCCAGAAGCGCTCGGCGGCGGTGCGGCTGGCCCAGGTGGTCGCCCCGGCGGTCATGCCCGCGGCCACCGCGGTGACCCCCGCCGAGGACGACACCTTGCGGGCCAGGCGGGCGAGCCGCCGGCGCCGCGCGCGACCGACGGTCGCGACGGGCTCGTCGCCGGAGGCCGCCGGCTCCGGGACGACGCCGGCCTCGGTCACCTCGTCGCGCCGGGCGATCACGTCGGCGACGGTCGTGGCCGCCGCCGCGCCGATGACCGTGCCGACCAGCACCTTGCCCCAGCGCCCCGAACCCGGGGTGACCGGGCGCAGGACCTTCCCGAGCACCACCGGCACCACGAGGCTGCCGACGCCCATGGAGAGGCTGGCGAGCGTGTCCCGCCGCTCGTAGTCGCCCGCCGAGCGGGGCCGCCCCGCGGCCGCGGTGCGCTTCAGCCAGAGGTGCTCGGCCCCCATGGAGGCGAAGTAGACGGGGGTGAAGGCAGCGGCCAGGTCCAGCACGGCGGTCCCCTCCTCGCGGTCGTGGTCCCTCGGGGGTGCGACCATCCTTGCCGCTGGCTGACGGGGCCTCGAAGTCAGGTGAGGAAGAACCGCACGGCCACGCCCACGCCCAGGACGATCACCGCGGCCCGTAGGGCGGTGGGCGGGATCCTGCGCCCGAGGCGCGACCCGACCACCCCGCCGATCACGGCGCCCACCGCCACCAGGGCCACCGCCTCCCACGCCACGTCGGCGAAGACGATGAAGATCACCGCGGCCACGGCGTTGACCGTGCCGGCCAGCACGTTCTTCAGGGCGTTCGAGCGCTGGAGGTCGTCGGGGACGAACACCGCCAGCATGGCCAGGAGGATGACGCCCTGGGCGGCGCCGAAGTAGCCGCCGTAGATCCCGGCGGCGAAGGCGATGGCCAGCGGGGCCACGCCCACGTCGGGGGCGTCGTCAGCCCGGCGCGCCGCGATCTGCCTGGCCAGACGGGGCTGGAGGGCCATCAGCACGCAGGCCAGCAGGACCAGGACCGGGACGATGGCGTCGAAGACGTCCGACGGCAGGGCCAGCAGGACGACCGCCCCGGTGAGGCCCCCGCCGGCCGAGGCCAGGGCGAGCGTCCGGGCCCGGGTCCCCTGGCCGGTCAGCTCCTCGCGGTAGCCGAGCGCCCCGGCCACCGAGCCGGGGACGAGGCCGATGTTGTTGGACACGTTGGCCGTGACCACCGGGTACCCGACGGCCACCAGGGTGGGGAACGTGATCAGGCTGCCGGACCCGATCACCGCGTTGACGCCGCCCGCCCCGGCGCCGGCGGCGACGACGGCGAGCGCCTCGAGGGGGCTCAGCACCTACTCGTCGTCGTCGTCCTCGACGGAGTGGATGGGCAGCGCCTGGTCCAGGGCCGTGATGTGGAGGATCTTCTCCACGTGGGACGGCACCCGGGTGAGCCGCAGCTCGCTGTCGAGCTCCCGCAGGCGCCGCTGGGCGCCGATCAGGGCGCCCAGGCCGGCCGAGTCGATGAAGGCCAGCGAACCCATGTCCAGCACCACGATGACGCCCCTGCGGGTCGTGAACGGCTCGAGGGCGGCCTTGACCTCGCCCGACGACGCCGCGTCGACAGCGCCGTCGAGGGCGATGAGGACCAGGTCGGGACGGAGGTCATCGACGGTGATCGTGAGGGTCATGCCGGGTCTTCTCGGGGAGGGTCGGGGACCGGGAGAACCTACTCCCGTCGCCAGGACGGGGTCATGTTCGCCCCCGGGTCCGCTAGTGGCGGAGCGACGAGGTCCGGTCACGGGTCCCGGCCGAGACGGCGAAGACCAGGACGGCGGCGGAGATGATGGCCACGACGGCCCCGAGGAAGTTGAGCTCCCACATGTCGCCGGTGCCGAGGGCGTTGGCCACGACCCCGCCGATGAGGGAGCCGACGCAGCCGAGGGCCAGGGTCATCAGGAGGCTGATGTGCTGGCGGCCGGGCACGATCAGACGGGCGAGGACGCCGACGATCAGACCGAAGACGATGAAACCGATGATGGCCATGGGAGGGGCTCCTGGTGTGACGAGTGGTACGGCTCTCCCTTCCGCCGGGTACCGGCCTCAACCACTTCGGCCCGCACCCGGGCCCGGCGCCCGCCAGTCGACCCACCGGCCGTGGGGGTGGCACACGGCGAGGACCTCGGCGCCCACCTGGTCACCGGCGGCGTAGGAGATGGCTCCGAGCACGCCGGGCGCGGTGCCCCCGTCGGGCGGGCCGAGGTCGACGGGACCGAGCGGGACAGCACCGCGACCCTCGGCGCTCACCCACGTCACGGGTCGGGTCCGCGAGGCCGCGGCCAGGCCGGCGGCGAACGCCGCCCGCTGGTCGGGCGTCAGGTAGCCCACCACCCAGGTGGTCAGCACGACGGCCGGGAGCTCGGGGGCGGTGGCGGCGAGGAGGCCGGGCAGGTCGGTGACCACGTCTCCGACCACGACCCGGGGCGGGTCGGCCGCGACCAGCTCGTGGGCGGCGGCGGTGCGGGCCAGCCGGCCGGTGTCGGGCCAGGTGCAGGCGAGCAGCCAGCGCCGCTCGTCGTCGTCGGTGAGGTCGACGGGGTCGAGGTCGAGACCGACCCGCTCGCGGGGCAGGGCGAGGGCGTCGGGGACGACCAGCGCGCCGCCCCGGTCCTCGCAGGTGACGTGCACGCTCGAGGTGGGGTCGCCGAGGGTGCCGGCCGGCCCGTAGTCCAGGTGGAACCGGTCGTAGCAGAGGTTGATGCCGGCGCTGGCGCCCCCCTCGACCAGAGCCCAGGCGTCCCAGGGCGCGGTGACGTGGGCGAGGGCCAGGGCGATCACCGCGCTGCGGCCCACCTCGTTGGTGTTGGTGAAGCGGGTGGCCATGCGGGCGAGGAGGGCCTCGCGGTGCGCGAGGCAGGTCGCCCGGAAGGCGGGGAAGGGGTCGCCCGGCGCGTCGCCTCCGTAGTGCGCGGCCAGGTCCGGGGCCGCGCCGAGCAGCACCAGCTCGTGGACCGCGGCCATGAGCACGTGGGGGAACTGGGCGTGGGGCGGGCCGGCGGCGACGGTGAGGCCGATCAGCTCGTGGTCGTCGGCGACCCGGGCCGCGATGGCGCGGTACAGGACCGAGTCGGTGTAGTCCTCGGTCGCGCACCACCGCCACAGGTCGGCGAGGGCGGGCAGGTCGGCAGCGGCGAGGTCCACGGCGCCACCCTCCCCCTGAACCACGAGATGGTCAACGTTGACCAGATCAATAGGCTGGCCGGGTGGCGACGGTCCCGGTCGAGAGGTGGCTCACGAGCCGCCAGGCGTGCGAGCGCCTCGGCGTGCGGCCCCAGACCCTCTACGCCTACGTCAGCCGGGGCCTGCTGACGTCGGTGCGCCAGGACGGCCGCAGCCGCTACGACCCCGACCAGGTCGCCGAGCTGGCCCGGCGCACCGCCCGCGGCCGACGGCCGGGGCGGTTCGAGGTCACCATCGACACCGAGATCACCCGGCTCGAGCCAGCCGGCCGCCTGTCCTACCGCGGCGTCCCCGTCGGCGACCTCGTCGGCCGGTGGAGCTACGAGCGCACTGCGGCGTGGCTGTGGAGCGGCGACGACCGGGGCGAGCCCGAGCGGGGCTGGGCGGCGGACCCCGACCGGCTGCGGGTCGCGGTCGCGGCCCAGGCCGGCCTCCCGGACGACGTCGCCCCCGGTGCCCGGCTGCGGGTCGCCGTGGCCGCCCTCGGGGCCGGGGCCGACGCCGGGTCCCGGTCGCCTGACGACGCCCGGACCCTCGTCGCCACCATGGTCGCCGCCCTGCCCGTCGTGGGCCCCCCGCCGAGCGGCCCCCGTCGGGGGTCGGTGGCGGCCCAGCTCTGGGCGCGGGTGAGCCCCCGGCGAGCGACGCCGGCCGCGGTGGGCCTGCTCGACGCCACCCTCGTCGCCTTCGCCGACCACGAGCTGGCCACCTCCACGCTGGCGGTGCGGGTGGCGACCTCCACCGGGGCCGGGCTCGAGGCGGCCCTCCTCGCCGGTCTGGCCACCTTGTCGGGGCCGCTCCACGGCGCCGCCGCCGAGCCGGTGCGGGCCCTGCTCGCCGACGCCCGCGAGCGGGGCGCGGCGGAGGCGGTCGAGGCGGCCACGACGGCGGGTGGGGTGCCCGGCGTCGGCCACGCCGTCTACGAGACCGTCGATCCCCGCACCGAGCCGCTCCTCGCCCTCCTGCCGGGCGTGGCCCCGCCCGCCCGCCGGGCCGCGGTGGCGGCCGTGGTGGCCGAGATGGAGCGACGGCGCCTCGCCCCGCGCAACGCCGACCTGGCCCTCGGCGCCGTCCTCGACGCCGGTGACATGGTCGCGGGGGCGGCGGAGGTGGTCTTCGCCGTGGCCCGCACGGCGGGGTGGATCGCCCACGCCCGCGAGGAGGCCCGCCACCGCCTCCGCTACCGGGCCCGCGCCGTCTACACCGGCCCCCGCTGAGGGTGCCCGGGGCTCGCCGTGCTCACCGCGGTGAGCAGAGCCACGGATGGTGCCAGGCACCTTCCGTGGCGCGGTGGTGAGCCCGCACGGTTGCGGGCTCACCGGGTGGTCGGCGTGTCAGGCGGCGAGGGCCCGTCGGTCGACGGGCTGGGATCGTCGCTTCCGGCCTCGGGGGTCGGTGACGATCACCGTCGCGTCGGGTTGGAGCTCGATGGTCCAGCCGGGGCGGTGGACGACGCCGTGGTGGTACCGGCACAGCAGAACCAGGTTGCGGAGGTTGGTGGGTCCTCGGTGGGCGATCCACTCGGCGATGTGGTGGCCGTCGGTGACGTGGGCGGGTCGGTCGCAGCCCGGGAACCGGCAACCGCGGTCTCTGATGCACAGCGCCTGGAACAACGGGGCCGGGATCGTCCGCGTGGAGCGGCCGTAGTCGAGGACGGTGCCATCGGCGCGTGTGATGACCCGGTGGATGTTCGCATCACAGGCCAGGCGGCGGGCGGTGTGGGCGGTGATGGGGGTGCCGTCGTCGAAGCACCCTTGTCCGCGGCCTGAGGTGAGCTCCTCGAAGCCGATGGTGATGTTGACGTGGGGGCGGTGCCGTCCGCCCTTGTGGTCGGACTGGTGGTCGAGGAAGTGGTTGAAGATCTCGGCCAGGCCGTCGTGACGGCGTTGGGTGGGGGTGCGCTCGTCGTCGTCGGAGCGGCGACCCATCACCAGCCGGAGGGCGGCTTGGGCGGCGTGGAAGGCCTCGGGTTCGAGGTTCGCGTCCAGCCGGCCCCCGGACAGGGTGGGTGAGAGGTGGGCGGAGCGGTCCGGGTCGGGTTCACCAGACGGCTCGTCGTCGAGGGTCTCCTTGGCCATCGCCGCCCAGGTCTTCATGGCGACAACGGCCCCGGTGACGTCGAGCTCGCCCAACACGCGGACGAGGTTGTCCTCGTCGTCTTGGAACAGCGGTGCGGTGCGGTCGTTCAGGTTCGCCACCACTGCGGCGACGTGCCCACCCGAGAGCGAACCGTCGAGCCACGCCGTCTGCAGGCTCGGGAGGTGGCCGAGGCGGCCGGCGGTCTTGGCCATCCGCTGGGCGTCGTGGGCGGTCGTCCGCCCCTTGACCCGCAGCCAGGTGGCCATCGTCGGGCAGCCCTCGGCGGTGTCGTGCTCGTTGGTGGCCTCGAAGGACCCCACCGCCTGGGAGATCTTGGCGTCGAGGCGATCACGCAGGAACAGGGCCTCTTCGAGGGCGTCGCCGTCGACCGGGATGTCCAGGTCATCGATGGTGGTGGCGAGCGCCTCGAACATGACACCCATGGTACCCGGCAGACGGGAATCGAACCCTGGAAACCCAAGAAATCGCCTGGTTTCCCGGTTCCTGAGCGCCCTTCACCGCCCTGCAGGTCGGTTGTGGTCGGTTGGACCGCAGACGACGACGAGACGCTCAGAACGCCACACGGCGGCCCACCGGAAACGGCGCCACGACCGAACCGGCGCCACCCCGTCCGACCGCTCGGCCCAACCCCACGGTGCCACTCCGCCAGCCCACAGCTCCACCGCCGGTGGCCGGCCATCGGTACGACCGACTGCAGAGTCGACGAACCGGATGGCCCGCACGGCCGCGCGCACACCGTGCCTCGAAGGCAATCCGTGCGCAGCCACGCGGGCGCGGTGTCGCCCGACCGTCCGACGGCCACCCATCCGCTCGACCTCCAGGCACCCAGCGTCGGCTCACCGGCTCTGGCGGGCGCCGGCGGCGAGCAGGCGCTGGGTGAGGCCCAGCGGCAGCTTCGCCAGGAGGTCGATGGCGAGGGCGTCCGGCCCGACCAGGGCCCGTCGCTTGTCGAGCTGCACGGCCCGGACGATGGTGCGGGCGGCCTTCTCGGGGCTGGTGATGAACAGCCTCTCGAGGTCCCGTCGGGCCTCGGCCGGGTCCTGGCCCAGCTCGTCGAGGCCCCCGCCGAGGCGGGCGTTGCGGGCGATGTTGGTCTTGATGCCGCCAGGGTGGACCGAGGTGGCCGAGACGCCGCGACGCTCGATGTCGAGCTCGACCCGCAGCGCCTCGGTGTAGCCCCGGACCGCGAACTTGGCCGCGTTGTAGGCCGACTGCGACGGGATCCCCATCAGCCCGAACACGCTGGAGATGTTGACGACGTGGCCCTCGCCCGCCGCCGCGAGGTGGGGGAGGAAGGCGGTGGTGCCGTGGACGACGCCCCAGAAGTTGATGCCCATCAGCCACGCCAGGTCCTCGTCGCTGGTGCCCTGCACGGTGGCGCCCAGGGCGACGCCGGCGTTGTTGACGATCAGGTTCACCCGCCCGTGGTCGGCGGCGACCTGCGTCGCCCACGCGTCGACGGCGGCCCGCTCGGCCACGTCGACCGACGCCGTCGTGACCTCGACGCCGGCCGGCGCCGCCCGTCGCGCCGTCTCGGCCAGACCGCCCTCGTCGACGTCGGACAGGGCGAGGTGGCACCCCCGCCGGGCCAGGTCGAGGGCCAGGGCCCGGCCGATCCCCGACGCCGCCCCGGTGATGGCCGCGACCCTGTCCCGGAAGTCCTTCACCGCCCCTTGTTACCACCGGTACGCGCCAGCGGGCGATCCGATCCCGCGACCCGACCGGCGTGGTCACCGCTCGCGACCCACTGCACCTCCGGGCCGTCCTCGTCGCCGGGACCACCCGGCCCGGCGCGCCAGGCGTGCGGCGGCGTCGTCGGCGGAGGTGCGAAGATCGGCCCATGAGCATCCCGGTCGCGCTCGAGGACCTCGCCGCGACGGTGGCGACCCGGACGGGGCAGCCCTACCTCGTGACCGTGCGGGAGCGGCGCCCGCACGTCGTGTCGGTGGCGCCCACGCCCGTCGACGGGACCCTCGTCGTCGGCGCCGGGCGCCGGACCTCGGCCAACGTGGCCGAGAACCCCGCGGTCACCCTGCTGTGGCCGGCCGACGCCGGCGACCCGAAGCACAGCCTCCTCGTCGACGGCACCGCCGCCGTGTCCGCCGACGGCGAGGCGCTGGTCGTCACGCCCTCGTCGGCGATCCTGCACCGCGTCCGGGCCCGGGCGGCCGCAGGCGGGTCCCCCACGGCGCCCCCCGGGTGAGCCCCGTCGACGACGTCCTGGCCGCCCTGCCCGGCGAGGACCACCTGGTGGCGTGGGTCGAGGAGGTGTGCGCCTTCGGCATCCGCCGACCCGGCAGCGCCGCCGGCCACGCCGTCGAGCGCTGGGTCGCCGACGAGATGCGGGCCGCCGGCCTCGACGTGCGCCTCAGCCGCCTCGACGTGCCCGCGTGGGACCACGGCGCCGCCCGCCTGGTCGCCTGGCCCGCGGGTCGGCCCGACGACACCGTCGTGCTCGACGGCTTCCCCCTGCCCTTCACCGCCGCCACCGCTGCCGCCGGCCTCGAGGCCGACGTGGTGCTCCTCCGGCGCGACGGTGACGAGGGTGGCGGCGAGGGCGGCACCGAGGCCGTGCGCGGGGCCATCGCCGTCGACGCCGTCGACCTCACCACCCTCCCGACGGCCTGGATGCAGGCCATCGCCACGCCGGCCCACGACCCCGGCCCGGTGCCCGACCACCTCCTGCCGTTCGGGCCCCGGCTGGGGCGCGAGGTCGACGACGCCATCGCCGGCGGTGCCGCCGGCTACGTCGGGGCGCTGGTCGGCATGCCCTGGCCGACCCGGCGGTACTACGTGCCCTACGACGCCGAGCACCGGGCCCTCCCCGCGGCCTGGGTCGACCGGGTCGACGGCGCGCGCCTGCTCGCCCTCCTCGCCGCCGGACCCGTCCGGGGCCGCCTCGAGGTCGACGGCCGGACCGGCGCCGGCCACACCCACAACGTCATCGGCACCCTGCCGGGAGCGTCCGACGAGTGGGTCGTCATCGGGTCCCACCACGACGCTCCGTGGGCCTCCGCGGTCGAGGACGGCACCGGCATCGCCCTGGTGCTGGCCCAGGCCCGGGCGTGGGCGTCGGTGCCCCCCGAGGCCCGCCCGCACAACCTGCTGTTCCTGCTCAACGGCGGCCACATGACCGGTGGTGCCGGCATCTGGAGCTTCCTGGAGCGCGAGCGGGCCCTGCTCGATCGGACGGTGCTGGCGGTGCACCTCGAGCACGCCGCCGCCGCCGTCGAGGTGGTCGACGGCGTCCCGGTCGCCACCGCGGACCCCGAGGCGGTCTGGTGGTTCACCTCCCGGGACCCGGCGCTCGAGGCGACCGTCGCCTCCGCCCTGGGCGACGAGCACGTCGAGCGGGCCTGGATCCTCCCGCCGGACGTCTTCGGGGAGTTCCCGCCGACCGACGGCGGCCCGCTCCACACCGCCGGCGTGCCCGTGGTCGACGTGCTGTCGGCCCCCGTCTACCTGTTCGACGAGGTGGACACCGTCGACAAGGTCCACCGCCCGAGCCTCACCCGCTTCGGGCGGGCGGCGGCGCGCATCGTCGCGGCCACGGCCGGGCGGACCGCCGCCGAGGCGCGCGCCGCGGTCGTGGTGCCCGACGGGCGGTGAGCGCCTGGCGCATCGACGCCGGCGTGGCCCGCGACCTGGCCGCCCTGGTCGGCTGGGAGCCCGACGCCGGCAGCGTCGCCCTGGTGGAGGGTCTGGCCGCCACGGTGCCGTCGGGGTCGACGGCGAAGCTCGAGGCCGTCGCCGCCGGGCGCACGCCGCCCGGCGCCGACCCCGAGGCCACCGCCCGGCGCGTCCTCGCCGACCGGGCCGCGGGCCGGCCCGAGGTGAGCTGGTCCTGCTGGGCCATGTCCACGCTCATGGCCGCCCTCGTCGAGACCCTCGGTGGTGGGCCCGCCGCCGTGGCCGCCATCCGCCGGGTCGACGCCGCCTCACCGCCCGTCGACGTCCACTCCCTCGTCGTCGTGGACGGGCTGCTGTGCGACCCCTACTTCTCGTCGGTGGTCCCGGCGGCCGGGCCCGAGGTCGAGCGGGTCCACCACGGCGTGTGGGCCCGGCGCACCGACGAGCCCGACGGGCGGTGGCGGTGCGCGGTGCGCAACGGGCGCTGGCCCATCGCCCTCGAGTACCGCCTGCTGGGCGTGCCGGTCGACCGAGGCGACGTGGCTGCCTTCTGCGCCATCTCGACGACCCACACCGGGGCCCCGGGCCGCCCCTACGCCCGGGTGTGGCGGAGCGCGGCCGGGATCGAGGCCTTCGTCCACGAGGCCGGGGGCGCGGCGGTGCGCGCATGGCGGTGGGCGCCCCCGGGTGGTGGCGGGGCGGGCACGACGGCCCAGGACGAGCACCCGGACTGGGCCGGTGCCGCCGCCGGCTTCGCCGCCCGCACCGGCATCCCCCTGGCCTGAGGCGACGCGGGGGCGACCGCACGTCGCCCCGCCGCCATCAGGTCAGCGGGGCGCCTCGACCAGGATGGTCAGGCGGCCGTCGCGGCGCAGCGAGGTGGCGGTGATGTTGCGCCCCTCGGACGGGAACGACATGCGCACGGTCGCGCCTCGCTCGGCGGTGAGGTCCCCCAGGGTGTGGGGCGAGAAGTCGTTGTTGCGCAGGACCAGCTCCTGGCCCGGCTGCAGGCGGATGATCGCCGGCACCACGTCCTCGACGTCGCCGCTGGCCAGACCCGACGCCGTGTCGGCGGCGACGGTGACCTCGTAGGGGTCGACCGTCGGAGCGTCGCTGCGATCGGCGACGACGACGATCAGGGCGGCCAGGGCCGCCCCCACCACCGCCATCAGCACCAGGGCCCGGACGACGGGGCCCCGCTCCGACCGGATCGGCGCCTCGTCGTGGTCGACGGTCGGGGTGTCCTCCTCCAGGGTGGCGGTCATCGTCCGCTCGCCTCGTCGTTCGAGGTGCCCACGCCGAGGTCGCTCTCACCGGGTGAGAGGTCGTAGCGCTCGCGGGCCTCGCTGGCGGAGCAGCCCTCGGCCCCCTCGTCTCCGGTGGCGGCGCCGAGGGCGCCGTCGAGGATCGGGTTCTCGCCGCTGAACACGCCCCACGGGCTCTCGCAGCCGGGGACGACCCAGGCGTGGCTCATCCAGCCGTCCATGCCGTTCGACTTCCGACCGCCGATGGCGGCGCACTCCTCCTCGGTGAGGGTGGAGTCGCCGATCACCCCGCCGGCGCCGATGCACAGCCCGAAGTGGCGGTGGTAGCTGTCGTTGTCACCCACGAAGCCCTGGGTCGGGGCGGCGTTGCCGTCCTGGCGGACGTAGTAGCTGAGACCGACGATGCGGGAGTCCTGCTCGGTCCCGTCGAACAGCAGCATCTCGGGCTCGGTCAGCTCGAAGGTCCCGTCGACGAGCCCGAAGTTCATGTAGTGGGCGGCGATGCCGGGCACGTAGGTCGTGACCCGGATCCAGCCGGCGGCCTCGGCGTCGGCGACGGTGGGGTACCGCTCGGTGACCTCGCGGGCCTCGGCCAGCTCCTCGGTCAGGCGGTCGCACTGGCTGCTGTCGACCATGGCGGTCCACGGGGTGGGCCCGGGGTGGCCCATGCTCGGCGGGGCGGGCTGGCCGTCGGCCGGCGGCTCGGAGTGGGAGCCGGGGTTGGCGGCGACCCAGCGGCGCCACTCGTCGTACTCCTCGTCGGTGGCCTCGCTCAGGGCGAGGATGAGGGCCGCCGCCGCTCCCTCGCCGCTCGACACGGTGGTCAGGCTGATGAGCTGGTCGAGCTTCTCCGAGCCCCGGCCGTCGAGGGGGCGGGGCCGGGTCACGTCGGCGATGGTGCTGGCGTCGGCCATGGTCATCGAGCCCCCGCCGTAGG
Source organism: Iamia sp. SCSIO 61187 (assembly GCF_019443745.1). Lineage (NCBI taxonomy): Bacteria > Bacillati > Actinomycetota > Acidimicrobiia > Acidimicrobiales > Iamiaceae > Iamia > Iamia sp. SCSIO 61187. The sequence goes on along the minus strand of NZ_CP050948.1, from coordinate 4,866,804 downwards.
TGTCGACGTTCATGGCGTAGGCCTCGTCCCAGTAGGCCTGGGGGTTGAACCCGAGGTCGCAGCGGGCCCGGTCGATCCGCAGCATGTCGGCGGCGTGGTCGCCGGCGGCGGGCGGGACCCCGGCCGAGGCGGTGGCGCCGTGGGCATGCCCGTGACCGTCCCCGCCGCCGGCGGCGGCCGCGGGGGCCGCGCCGGCTGCGGCGACCGTCTGGGTGTCGGCCGCCGGGGCGTCGGGGGTGACGACCACGGTGGCGGCGAGGGCGACGGCGCCGATGGCGATGGCCCCGGCGAGCGCCGGGGGGACCGTGACCCTCGGTGCGACCAGGAGGCCGGCGGCCAGGGTGAGGGCGGCGGCCTGGAGGGCGGCGCTGGTGACGTCGAGCGTGCCGGCGGCCTCGGCCACCCCGTCGTAGGGGTCGAACGGCAGGCCCGCTGTCCGGCTCCAGACCCACGCCACGGTGGCGAGGGCGTTGACGGCGATGGCCAGGCCGAGCAGGCCCCGCGTCGCCCGCCGCCCGACCAGGGCGGCGGCCACGGCCAGCTGGGCCACCCCGGCCACGGCGAAGCCGACCGGCACGACGACCTCCCCGCCGGCGTGCTCGGCGATCACCGAGAGGTGGATCAGGCCGGCCCCGGCGCTGGCCCCGGCCACGAGCCAGGACGCCCGCGAGATCCTCTCGGTGTGGTCCGACGTCGCTGTGGTCATCAGTGGCCCCTTCCGGCGGTGGCCGACCCTGGGGGACAGGGCCTGCTTGCACGGGTGCTGCAACAAGGTACCAGTGACGTCCGCCACGGCAAAGGGGGGCGGCGCAGGTCCGAGACCCTCCATTGCCTGGCGGTCTGGTAGAGATAGGGGGGTGACGGAGAGGGGCGGGGCCCACGCCGAGGCGGCCCGCATCGCCCACGTCACCGGGCGCGAGCTGCCGTCGGAGGACATCGTCGTCCCCGACCTCGACGTCGTCCGGTCCCGGCCCTGGCCCGTCCGAGTCGTCTTCCTCGTCGTCGGGCTGGCCCTGTTCGTCGCCGCCCTCAGCCTCATGCGACGGGGCGCCGAGGCGCTCGTCCCCTCGCTCGAGGGCTCGATCTTCACCGACAACGCCGTCAGCACGCTGGGGCTGGGGTGGTTCGGGGCCTGCATCGTGCTGTCGGGCTCGCCCGTGGCGGCGTCGTCGCTGACCCTCCTCGACGGTGGCGCCATCGACCGCACCGAGTCGTTCACCATGCTCACCGGGTCGCGCCTGGGCGCGGCGTTCGTGGTGCTCGTCGTGGGCGTCGTCTACGCCGTCCGGGCCAAGGGCCAGGGCAGCCGGCGGGCACCGGTCTCGATCGGGGTGCTGTCGCTGCTGATGACCGCCGTCGTCTACGTGCCCGGCGCCGTCCTCGGGTGGGTGCTGCTCGACCGGGGCACCTTCGACGGGCTCGACATCGGCACCTCGCCCGGCCTCACGTCGGCGACCGACGCGGCCTTCGGGTGGCTGGCCGACGCCATCGTCGAGGTGGCGCCGGGGTGGACCCTGTTCCCCGTCGGACTGGGTCTCCTGCTCCTCGGCTTCCAGGCCTTCGACCGGGTGCTGCCGGCGGTGGGCAGCGATCGGCTCGAGGAGCGCGACCGCGACGAGGGGTGGACCTCCCGCCTCTGGCCCATGTTCCTCGCCGGGTGCGCCGTCACCCTCCTGACGCTGTCGGTCTCGGTGTCGCTCACCCTGCTCGTCCCCCTGGTCGCCAAGGGCCACGTCCGCCGGGCCAACACGCTGCCGTACATCGCCGGGGCCAACATCACCACGCTCGTCGACACGCTGGTCGCCGCCATCCTCCTCGGGAACCAGGACGGGGTCCGGGTGGTCGTCGCCGTCACGTCGGTGGTCACGGTGTGGACGCTGCTCCTGCTCCTGACGGCCTACCCCCTCCTGCGCCGGATCCTGCTCGGGATCGCCCGCAGGGTGCTGGCCACGAACCGCCGTCTGGCCGGCTTCGCCGCCGTCCTGCTCCTGGTGCCCGCCGCTCTCATCGCTGTCTAGGCGTCCCTCCTCGCCCCCTCGGCCGGCGCGTCGCCGGCCATGCTGGAGCGATGAGCGGCCCCCTCGCCCCCGGTGACGTCAGCGCCGAGCCGGAGGCTCCCGTCGAGCCCCCGTGCATCGAGGTGACCGAGAGCCGCGACGCCGACGTGGGCGGGATGCTCGTGCGGCGGGCGCTGCCCCGCCGGGCCCGCCGCACCGTCGGGGCGTGGTGCTTCGTCGACCACATGGCCCCGGCGCCGGCCGACGGGCCCGGCATCGGACCGCACCCCCACATCGGCCTCCACACCGTGACCTGGCTCCTCGAGGGCGAGCTGGTGCACCGCGACAGCCTGGGCACCGAGCAGCCCATCCGCCCCGGCCAGCTCAACGTGATGACCGCCGGGGAGGGCATCGCCCACGCCGAGGAGACCGCGGTGCGCGGGGCGCGCCACCACGGCGTCCAGCTCTGGGTGGCCCAGCCCGAGGCGACCCGGCACGGCGCCCCCGCCTTCGCCCACCACGCCGAGCTGCCGCGCCTCGAGCTGGACGTGGGCACGGCGACGGTGCTGGTCGGGACGCTCGACGGCGCCACCTCGCCGGCCCGCACCGACACGCCGCTCGTGGGGGTCGACCTCGCCCTGCGCGGCGGAGGGACCAGCACCGTCCCGCTCGACCCCACCCACGAGCACGCCGTGGTGGTGCTCGACGGGGCGGTGGTGCTCGACGGCCGGCGCCTGACCCCGGGCCACCTGGGCTACCTGGGGCGCGGGCGCGACCAGCTGGCCATCGCCGCCGACGAGCCCACCCGCGCCCTGCTCGTCGGGGGTGAGCCCTTCGAGGCGACGCCCCTCATGTGGTGGAACTACGTGGCGCGCACGTGGGACGAGGTGCGCGCCGCCCACGACGCCTGGGAGTCCGGGTCCGACCGGTTCGGGACCGTCCCCTCCTCCCTCGACCGCATCCCCTCGGTCGCTCCCCTGCGGCGCTGACGGCGGCGCCGCCGGACCCTCAGAGGTCGGCGGTAGGGACGATGGCCCGCTCGGCGAAGGCGGCCAGGTCGTCGGTGGTGGAGCGGAGGAAGGCGAACGACGGCACGACCACGCGGTCGACGCCCTGGTCGGCCAGCTCCTGCACCGCCCCGACGGGATCCTCGCCGAGGATGCCGGCGCTCCCGGCGGTGATCTCGATGGCCTCGGGGTCGCGCCCGGCGTCGGCCGCGGTCTGGCGGACGATGTCGATCAGCGTCGGGAGGTCGCCCTTGCCCGGGAAGTACCCGTCGCCCAGGCGCCCGGCCCGGCGGGCCGACGTCTCGGTGTGGCCGCCGACGTGGATCGGCACCCGCCCGCGCGGGGGCTTGGGGTTGACGCTGGCCCCCCGGAACGACACCGTCTCGCCCTCGTAGCTGGCGTGGTCGCCGTCCCACAGGGCCCGCATGGCCCCCACGTACTCGTCGGTGCGCCTGCCCCGCCCGGCGAAGGGGACGCCGAGGGCGTCGAACTCCTCCTCGAGCCACCCCACGCCGATGCCCAGCTCGACCCGGCCGCCGGCCAGGGCGTCCAGCGTGGCCACCTCCTTGGCCAGCACCAGCGGGTTGCGCTGCGGGAGGATGAGGATCCCGGTGCCGAGGTGGATCCGCTCGGTCACCGCCGCCACCCACGTGAGCCAGATCAGCGGGTCGGGCAGGTCCGTCTCCGGGGCCATGACCATCTTGCCACTGCGGTCGTAGGGGTACTCGCTCTCGTACGCGTCCGGGTAGATGACGTGCTCGACGGTCCACAGCGACTCGAAGCCGACGGCCTCGGCCCCCTGGGCCAGCTCCACCAACCCCTCGCGGCCGGTGAACTGCATGGTGTTGGCGAAGATGATCCCGAACTTCATGGGCCGGGACGCTAACGGCCGGCGGCGTCGGGGGTCGCCCTACCCTGGGCCCATGCCCATCGGCCCCGTCGCCCGGCAGACCGTGGCCGACCAGGTCTTCGACCAGCTGCTCCGGGCCATCCTCACCGGCGAGGACGCTCCCGGCACCCAGCTGCCGCCGGAGCGGGAGCTCGCCGTCCAGGCCGGTGTCAACCGCCAGGCCGTGCGCGAGGCGCTCCAGCGGCTGCGCCAGATGGGACTGGTCGAGATCGTCCACGGCGGGGGCATCACCGTCCGCGACTGGCGCACGTCAGCCGGCCTGGCCCTGCTGCCCATGTTGGTCGTGGTCCACGACACGGCCGTCGACCCCGTCGTCTCCCGCTCGATCATGGAGCTGCGCGCCGTGATCGGCGCCGACGCCGCCCGCCTGTGCGCCCGCCGGGCGCCGGGGGGGACGGCCGCCGTGCTCGGGGCGATCGTCGACGAGATGGACGCCCTCGACGGGGACTGGTCGCGGTGGGGGCTGCTGGGCTACTCGTACTGGGACGCCGTCGTCGGCGGGGCCGACAACGTGGCCTACCTGCTCGCCTACAACACCCTGCGCGAGGTGGCCGTGGCCCTGGCCCTGGCCGAGCGGATGCCGCCCGGCCTGCTGACCACCGAGTGGAGGCAGACCGACCTCTACCGGGAGCTGGCCGCAGCCATCGGCGCCGGGGATGCCGAGACCGCCGGGAGGATCGCCGGCCGGCTGCTCGGCGCCGGGGTCGCCGCCGTCGACGAGTGGCTGCACACCCTGCCCGGCGAGCGCAACGGCTCGTCGCCCGCCTAGCCCCGCGTCCTCCTCCCTCGACGAACTCGGTGGCAGATGTGGGATGGACACCCGACATCTGCCACCGAGTTCGAGGGGAGCAGGCGGTCAGGCGGCGAGGGCGGCGGCGGCCGAGCCCATGAGGTCGCGGAAGTTGTCGCAGTAGAAGGCCCGGCGCACCTCCTCGGAGGCATCGCCCAGGCTGGCCTCGAAGCGCTCGATGGGCCGCCGCCCGCCCTCGACGTGCGGGTAGTCCGACGAGAACAGGCACACCTCGGGCCCGGCCTGGGCGACGATCCAGCCCACGTCCTCGGTGGGGTACGGCGTGAACCGGACCTGCCGGCGGACGTACTCCGAGGGGCGGAGGGCGAGGGCCTGGAGCCGGTCCTCGTGGCGGTGGAAGGCCTCGAAGGCCGACTCCATCTGCCGCATCCACGACGGCACCCAGATGGCGCCCTGCTCGATGACACCGATGCGGAGGGCGGGGAACCGGTCGAGCACGCCGTCGAAGATCATGGTGGCGAGGGTCTGGGCCGGCGGGCCGGGGATGCCCATGTAGTCGACCGAGCGGAAGTTCTCCTCGCCCCCGTGGAAGTCGGGCGGGACGGGAAGGCCGTTGCGGAAGTAGGCCGGGTCGATCAGGTCGCCGGTGCCACCGACGTGGAACACGATCGGGATGCCGGCCTCGCTGGCGCGGGCCCACACCGGGTCGAGGCCGCGGTGGCTGGGGGAGTGGCCCGGCGGGCAGCCGGAGGCGACCAGCAGCGCCGCCGCCCCCATCTCGATGGCCTCGTCGGCCATGGCCGGGGCCCGGTCGAGGTCGACCAGCGGGACGTAGCACGACGGCAGGAGCCGCTCGTCGACGGCGCAGAACTCGACCATGCCCCGGTTGTGGGCCCGGGCCGCGCCGTACGCCAGGTCCACGTCGCCGCCGTGCTCCCAGTCGTGGAGCCTCCGGTTGTGGAACGTGTTGAACACGAGCTGGCTGGAGAACCCCAGCAGGTCGAGGGCCCGGGGCCGGTCCTCGGCCAGGAACGCCCCCGTGGCGGCGAAGTTCTTGCGCCGCATGACCTCGGCCTCCTCGTCGGCCCGGTAGGCGTCGGACCGGTGCCGCTCGGCGAGCCGGTCGAAGGCGGCGACGAGGTCGCGCTGCTGCTCGTCGACGTCGCCGGTCTGGCGCAGCTCGTTGCCGCCGGGGTAGCGGAGCGGTTCGATGCGGTCGCGCACCCCGGGGTCGGCGTGGTCCCGCAGCCAGGTGGGCGTCTCCATGATGTGGGCGTCGGCGTCGTGCACCACCCGCCCGCTGCTGTAGGGCATGCCCCGATCGTCGCGCGTCGTGTGACCTCGGGCACGACCGCGCCCCCGCCCGGCGGCGCGGCGGCGCCACGGATGGTGCCTGGCACCATCCGTGGCTCAGCCGGACGCGGACGCGGCGAGGTCGTGGGGACCGTCGGCGGGGTAGGCGCCGGCGGCGCGGAGGGCGGCGCCCCACGGGCGGAGGAGGCCGAGCAGCTCGTCGAGGTCGCCGCCCAGGGCGTCGATGGCCGGCTGGAGCTGGGCGTCGGTGCGGGCCTCGACGTCCTCTCGCAGGGTGCGCCCGGCGTCGGTCAGCGCGCCGTCGGCGACGAGGCCCCGGTCGACCAGGCGGGCCTCGGCCGCGTCGAGCTGGTCGTCGGTCCAGGCCCGGGTGCGGATGTAGGTGCGCATCGGCAGCCCCCAGTACAGCTCGGTCAGCAACCCGATCTCGGTGGCGTCGAGCCCGGCCGAGATCCACGCCGCGATGTGGCTGTCGCCGCGGAACTCTCGCAGCAGGTCGCCCCGCCGCCACATGGCGGCCAGCGGGTCGTCGGGTACGTCGAGGGACAGCAGCCCGGAGAAGAGGGCCCGCCCTTCGGGCCGCAGCGGCGCGACGGCCCGGGCCAGGAGCTCGTCGGCCCGGGCCAGACCGTCCGGCGCGTCGCCGAGCACCCGGCGCAGCTGTCCGACGGCGCCCTCGGTGCGGGCGGCGCAGATCGTCGCCGCATCGGTGAGGGACCAGCCCCGGTCAACGGCGGGCACCACGACCTCGGGGTTGAACACCCCGAAGGCGGCCGCCACCAGCTCGCCGGGCACCTGGCCCAGCACGCTCCCCCGGCTGGTGAAGTAGGCGGGCCCGTCGGGGAGGGCGACGGGAGGCTCGCCCATGGCCCCCGGGCTGGGCCGGAAGCCGAGCCCGGCGTAGAGGGCGTGGGCCTCGGGCGAGAAGTACACCTGGCCGGTGATGGGCTCGAGGGCGGCGCCGAGGGCGCGAGCGGGGGGCGTCGTCATGGCGCGCAACCTAGGGCTCGGTCGCCCCGTGCGTGGGCGGCCCCGGGGAGGGCACGAGGTGCTGGCACCTCGTGCCCCCGTGTTCGCCGGGTGCGGGGGTCAGGCCGCCTCCGCCAGGGCGTGCTGGATGGCGTCGAGCACCGACTGGTCGGGCTGCGGCGCCACCGTGGCCCACGGCGCCGAGCGGGTGGCGGCGATGGCGTCGCCGACGTAGCCCCGGTCGATCACCGGGGTGTGGCAGCCGGCGATCACCGTGGGGGCGAGCGCCTCGATGCGGTCGACGGCCCGCTGGAAGCGGGCGGGGTCGACGAGCTCCAGCCAGGGGCTGACGTACTGGGCGAAGGTGTGGATGCCCTCCAGCCACGGCACCAGCTCGAGGTCGGCGACCCGGTGCACCGGCGTGGCCATGGGGGAGGCGAAGGCGTCGGAGGCCCAGTAGACCTCCGTGGTCGGGTCGAACAGGCCCCGGGTGGTCGGCGAGTCGAAGATCGGCGGCCGGACCAGGTGGAGGGTCCGGTCCCCGACGTCGAGGGCGTCGCCGTCGCGCAGCCACCGCCACCGCGACGGAGCCACGTCGAGGCTGGCGCCCATGCGCTCCTGCATGAACCAGTCGATGACCAGGGTCGCGTTGGGGGCGGCCGCCATCAGGGCGTTGACGTTGCCGGTGTGGTCGACGTCGTCGTGGCTGATGAACACCCAGCGGACGTCCTCGGGCTCGACGAGCGAGAAGACGTCGTCCAGGTACTGCTCGCGGTTCTCCATCATCCCGGTGTCGACGACGACCGGCTCGGCCGCCCGGATCACCATGGTGTTGAGGGCGACCGAGACCGGGTCGGTCCCCTCGCCGTGGTGGTCGTGGATCAGAAACGTCTCGGGCGCGATCCGGGTCGGCGCCAGACGGGTCTTGGTGTGGGGTGTGGTGTCCATGGGCGCCATCGTCCGGACGCGCCTTCGGGCCGCCTGTGCACGGCCGCCCCGAAGGTCCTCCAAAGGTTCTCCGAAGGAGGGAAGATGGGGCCATGGAGGTGGAAGGGAGGTCACCGGTCCGCTTCGCCCGCGTCGACGGGGCGGCGATCGCCTACCAGACGTGGGGCACCGGACCGGCCCGGGTGGTGGTCGTGCCGCCGCTGGCCCAGAACATCGAGCTCACCTGGGAGCGGCCGGAGTACCGGGCCCTCTTCGCCCGGCTCGGCGCCTTCGCCCACGTCGTGCACTTCGACAAGCGGGGCACGGGCGCGTCGGACCGCACCGACCGCATGCCGACCGTCGACCAGCGGGTGGAGGACCTGGTCGCCGTCATGGACGCAGCCGGCGTCGAGCGGGCCCACGTGCTGGGGATCTCCGAGGGCGGACCGGTCGCCATCGCCCTCGCCGCCACCTACGCCGAGCGGGTCGAGACGCTGGCGCTGCTGGGGTCGGGCGCCCGCACCGTCGCCGACGAGAGCGACGAGGAGCGCGACGAGCGCCAGGCCCGGGTGGGCATCTTCCACCGCCTCTGGGGCACCGACGACTCCGTCACCGTCGACGTGTTCGCCCCGAGCCTCGCCGGCGACGCCGGGTACCGGGCGTGGAACTCCCGGTACGAGCGCCAGTCGGCCACGCCCGCGGCGCTGCGCGAGCTGCTCGACATGATCGAGGCCCTCGACGTCCGGCCCCTCCTCGCCTCGGTCTCGTGCCCCACCCTCCTCCTGCACCGGCGCGACGATGGCGTGGTGCCCATCGCCCGGGCGCGGGAGGCGGCGGCGATGCTGCCGTCGGCGCGCCTGGTGGAGCTCGACGGTCGGGACCACTTCGCCCACGTCGACATCGACGCCTGGGTCGACCACTACGAGCGCTTCGTCGCCGGCACCGTGACCAGGCCCCGGGCCCGCCCCGGAGGGCGCGAGGTCCGGATCGAGACGATGGGCGGGTTCGCCGTCGTGGTCGACGGCGAGCCCGTGGCCGCCGGGGCGTGGGGCTCCCGCCAGGCTCGCCTGGTGTGCAAGAGGCTCGCCCTGGCCGTCGACCGGCCCGTGCCCCGCGACGAGCTGGCCGACATGCTGTGGCCCGACGAGACCGACGAGACCCGCCGCAGCGCCCGGCTGTCGGTCGTGCTGTCCGGCATCCGGCGGGTGCTCGGCGGGGGCCTGGTCGCCGATCGCGATGCGGTGCGGCTCGACCTCGACGCCGTGGAGCTCGACCTCGTCGCCCTGGGCGAGGCCATCGCCGCCGGGGACGACGAGGCCACCGTCGCCCGCCACGCCGGGCCGGTCCTGCCCGAGGAGGCGTACGAGGACTGGGCCATCGCCGCCCGGCACCGGATCGGGGCGGCGGTCGGCAGCGCCCGCCGTCGGCTGGCCGGTGCGGCGCTGGCCGAGGAGCGCTGGCCCGACGTGGTCGCCCACGCCCACGCCCTGCTCGACCTGGACGGGTTCGACGAGCGGGCCCACGAGATGCTGGTGCGGGCGCTGGTGGCCGACGGGCGTCGGGGCGAGGCCCGGGCGGCGGCGGCCCGCTACGAGGACTGCATGGCGGAGCTGGGCGTCCGGGCGCGGGACCTGCTGGCCGCCGACACCTCGTCTCCGATGTGACGGTTCGATGACGGACGCGGTGGGTACGGGTGACGCCCGCCACGTGTGCGTTGGGCACATCGTGGGGTCACCCGACAAGGAAGTGGTCACATGTCCTCATCTCCGCCTCGCACGAGGCGCGCATCGGCCGCCGTCGCAGCCCTCGTCCTCGCGATCGTCGCCCTCGGCGTCTCGTCGGCTCCCTCGTCCGCCGCACCGGCCGGAGGCCGGGGCTGCGCCAACCGGAACAACAACAGCGTCGCCAAGCTGGTCGAGTGCGTGACCGTCGAGGGCGTGCGCCGCCACCAGGCCGCCCTCCAGGACATCGCCGACGCCAACGGCGGCACCCGGGCCTCGGGCACGCCCGGCTACGACGCCAGCGTCTCCTACGTGGCCGACCTGCTCTCCGAGGCCGGCTACGAGGTGACCCTCGACCCCTTCGAGTTCTTCGCCTTCGAACCCCTCGGCCCCTCCGCCCTGGAGCAGGTGGCGCCCACGCCCACGACCTACACCGAGGACGAGGACTTCGGGCTGCTCGACCAGACCGACCCGGGCGACGTCACCGCCCCCGTCACCGCGGTCGACCTCCAGCTCGGGTTGGGCAACGCGTCGACCTCCGGCTGCGAGCCCGAGGACTTCGCCGGCTTCCCCGCCGGGAACATCGCCCTGCTCCAGCGGGGCGAGTGCACCTTCGAGCTCAAGATCGAGAACGCCGCCGACGCCGGCGCTGTCGGTGTGATCATCTTCAACCAGGGCAACACCACCGACCCGAGCCGCAACGGCATCCCCGCCGTCACCTTCGGCAACGGCAACACCAGCGGGATCCCGGCCCTCGGCACCACCTACGCCCTCGGTGCCGAGCTGGCCCAGACGCCCGACCTGGTGATGCGGGTCTTCGCCAACTCGGCCCGCACCCCCGAGGTCGGCCAGAACGTCCTGGCCGAGACCCGCCACGGCGACGACGACCAGGTCGTCATGGTCGGCGGCCACCTCGACAGCGTGTTCGAGGGCCCGGGCATCAACGACAACGGCTCGGGCGTGGCCGCCATCCTCGAGACGGCGCTGATGATGCGCAAGGTCCGCCCGACCAACACCGTGCGCTTCGCCTTCTGGGGCGCCGAGGAGGCCGGCCTGGTCGGGTCCACCGACTACGTCGCCACCCGCACCGAGGCCGAGCTGGAGCAGATCGCCCTCTACCTGAACTTCGACATGCTGGGCTCGCCCAACTACGCCAACTTCGTCTACGACGGCGACGGCTCGGACTTCGGTCTGGCCGGTCCGGAGGGCTCGGCCGAGATCGAGGCCCTCTTCGGCGACTTCTACGAGAGCCGCGGCGAGGCCTACGAGGGCACCGAGATCGACTTCCGCAGCGACTACGGCGCCTTCTTCGACGTCGGCATCCCGTTCGGCGGCCTGTTCTCGGGGGCCGAGGACATCAAGACGCCGGAGCAGGCGGCCCTCTACGGGGGGACGGCCGGTGCGCCGTTCGACCCCTGCTACCACTCGGCGTGCGACACCGAGGCCAACGTCTCGCTCGACGCGCTGGGCACCAACGCCGACTCGGTGGCCAACGCCACCTTGACCTACGCCCTGGCCGAGACCCTCCCCGGGGCGGGCTGACCCACCTCCGGCGGCGGGGCGGCGATCGACCTAGGTTGATCGCCGCCCCGCTCGCGCCACCGGAGACATCGATGCCTGCGTACCCCCGTGCCGAGATGGAGGAGGCGTTCGCCCGCTACCAGGACGCCGCCAACCAAGCCGGGGCCACCGGCGACTGGCGGCCGTGGGTCGAGTGCTTCGTCCCCGACGTGCACTACGTCGAGCACCTCTACGGCGAGTTCCACGGCCGGGAGGCGGTGCTGGCCTGGATCACCGAGACCATGTCGGCCTGGCCCATCACCCACATGCAGCTGTTCCCGTGGGACTGGTACACGATCGACGAGGAGCAGGGCTGGATCGTCGGCCAGGTCGAGAACCGCTTCGTCGACCCGGGCGACGGCGAGGTGTACGAGGGGGCCAACTGGACCCGCCTGGTCTACGCCGGTGACGGCCTCTGGGCATCCGAGGAGGACGTCTACAACCCCTCCCACTTCGGCGAGGTGGTGACGGCCTGGCTGGCGGCGTGGCGGGCCCACCACCCCGACGAGCCCCACGGTCCGGCGACCCCGCCGTGGACGGCGGCCCCGGCGTCCTCGTGAGCGGCCCGTGGCCCGCCCTCCCGGCGGCGGACTGGCAGCCGACGCGCGACACCTTCATCCTCTGGACCCAGGTCGTGGGGAAGGTGCGACTGGCCCGCACGCCGGTCACGAGCCACTGGTGGAACGTGCCCCTGTACGTGGCGGCCCGGGGCCTGACCACCTCGCTGGTGCCGGCCGGTGACCGGGGCTTCCAGGTCGACCTCGACCTCGTCGACCACCGCCTCGACATCGCCGTCACCGACGGCAGCCGCCGGTCGATGGCCCTGGAGCCGATGACGACCGCCGAGTTCCACGCCGGGTTCCACGCCCTGCTGGCCGATCTCGACCTGGCCACCGAGACGTGGGCGATGCCGGTCGAGATCGCCGGCGCCATCCCGTTCGACCAGGACACCGAGCACGCCAGCTACGACGCCGACGCCGTGCACCGGTTCTGGCTGGCGCTGGTGCAGATGGACCGGGTCCTCTCCCTCTTCCGAGCCCGCTTCCTCGGCAAGGTCAGCCCCGTGCACCTGTTCTGGGGGGCCCTGGACCTGGCCGTCACCCGCTTCTCGGGCCGTGACGCCCCGCCCCACCCGGGCGGCGCCCCCAACTGCGGGCCGCACGTGATGCACGAGGCCTACTCCCACGAGGTGAGCAGCGCCGGCTACTGGCCCGGGGGCGGGGCCGAGGGTGTCTTCTACTCCTACGCCTACCCCGAGCCGCCCGGGTTCCGGGACGCCACCGTCGCCCCGGCCGCCGCCCGGTGGGACGACGACCTGGGCGAGTTCGTCCTCGACTACCAGGCGGTGCGGACGGCGGCGGACCCCGACGCCGTGCTGCTGACCTTCCTCCAGTCGACCTACGAGGCCGCCGCCGACGCCGCGAGGTGGGACCGCGCCGCCCTGGAGCGGCCGCCGGGCTGACGCTCAGGCCGGCGGGGTCACCCGCACCCAGCGCTGGCGGACGAACGCCATCGCCTGGTCGTCGTGGAGGTACGCCTCGGTGTAGCCGCACGCGGCGCACAGGTAGTGCCACAGGTCGTTGGTCTGGTGGGGGACGAGGGCGCCGCGGAACCCGGGCTCGATGTGGGGGCGGAGGCCGACCCGGCTGTGCTCGCCCAGCCCGAGGCCGTTGCGGGCGGCGTACACCTCGGTGCCACCGCACTTCGGGCAGGTCCCGGACCGCACCGGCGCAGCGTAGGTCGTGCCGGGACCGGCGCGCTCAGGGTTGACAGGTGTAAGACTCTCGGTCGTGACCCCCCCTCGTCCCCTCCGCGAGCTCACCCGGCCGGAGCTGGCCGTCCTGCTCCCCGAGCTGCTCCTCGCCGGCCACCTGATCGACCGGGCGGGCATGCCCCACGCCATCGGCGCCTTCGGGTTGGACGGCATGCGCGACATCGCCATCGAGGAGTGGATGGGCGCCAGCCCCGTCTACACCCGTCGCATGCAGCGGGCCCTCGGGTTCGAGGGCGACTCGGTCGAGGTGATCTTCAAGGGCATGCAGCTCGACGTGGGGGCGCCGCCCCAGTTCATGGACTTCCGCTACGTCGTCCACGACCACGATCGGGGCGAGTTCCACCTCGACCACTGCGGGGCGCTGATGGACGTCGAGCCCATGGGCGACGACTTCGTGGTGGCCATGTGCCACGACATCGAGGACCCGACCTTCGACGCCACGGCCATCGCCACCAACGTGCGGGCCCAGGTCCGGCCGCTCCACCGCCCGCCCCGCACGCCGGCCGACCGCCACCCCCACTGCGCCTGGACCGTGACGATCGCCGCCGACCACGACCCGCTGCCCATCCCCGAGATCGCCACGCGGATGGGCCGGACCCACGCCGCCCAGGTGGACCTCTCACCGATCGACCCGGCCGAGGACGGCCTCGGCCACTACGCCGGGCCGCTGCTCGACGACCTCCGGTTCGGGGACTGGTCGCACTCGGCGCTCGTGCGGGTCGCCGAGGAGGTCTGCATCCAGGGCCACCTCCTCGCCCTCTCGTTCCGGGAGGCGGTCCGGGCCCGGGCGACCGACGACGCGACCGTCGAGGGCATCGCCCGCAAGCAGCTGGCCGGCATCGCCGGGCTCACCTCCGAGCGGCTCTGCGCCGCCCTCGACCTGCCGGCCGACCTGGAGGGCGCGGCCCAGGTCCTGCTGCTGCACCCGGCCCTCCTGCCCAGCGCCTACGTCGACGCCACCGTCACCCTCGACGACCGGCTCGTGCTGCGGCTCGGACGATCCGACGGGGCCACCGCCGACGCGGCGTGGCCGGCGCTCGTCGACGCCGACCACCTCGCCCCCCTCGACGCCCTCCTGCGCGGTGTGGACGCCCGTCTGCGGGCCGACGTCTTGTCGTCGGGACCGGACGAGCTCGTCGTCGAGGTCGTCACCGACGACGACCCCGCCCCCGAGGCCGACGAGGTCGCCCTCACCCGCTTCAGCACCGGCGCCGAGTTCGCCTTCGTCGACCGCGGCACCCCCGTCGCCATCGGCCCCCGCCCCGCCTGAGCGCCTGGAGGGCGCCGCTGCGGGATCTACTCGGTGAGGGCCTCGGCCAGGGCGGCGACGCGGTCGGCGACGGCGGCGAAGGGCAGGTAGCCCATGCTGGCCTGGAGCATGGCGCCGGTGTAGGCGAGGGCGAGCGACTCGACGACGAGCGGCCCGACGTCGGGACCGAGCGCAGCCCAGATGCGCTCGACGATGTGGGCGCCGAGCTCGTCGCGCACGACGCCGACGGCCGGCTCGTCGGCGACGAGGGCCGTGAGGCCGGCCCGGGCCAGCGCCGGGTCGGCCGCCGCCACCCGACCCGGGCCGCCGAGGGCCGTCGTCACCCGAGGGCCGACGGGAGCGGCCGGGTCGATGGCACCGTCGCCCTCGGCCCGGACCTGGCGCCAGTACAGGGTGGCGACGAGGTGGTCCCGGGACGAGAAGTAGGCGTAGGCGGTGGTGTGGGTGAGACCGGCCCCCTCGGCCACGGCGCGGACGGTCAACCCGTCGGGGCCCCGCTGGCGGAGGTGGGCGAGGGCGGCGTCGAGCAGGGCATCGACGGTGGCCTGCTGGCGATCGCTGCGGACGGGGGTCACGGCAGCATCGTCGCACCCCCGTACGGTGGCGGCGTGCTGCTCCACATCACGACGGCGGCACCGTGGCGGGTGGCCCTGGCCGCCGGCACCCACGTCACGCCGTCGCTCCCGACCGAGGGCTTCATCCACCTGTCGCGACCCGACCAGGTCGCGCTGCCGGCCAACCGCCTCTACGCCGGGCGCGACGACCTCCTCCTGCTCGTGATCGACCCGGACCGACTCGACGCCGAGGTCCGGTGGGAGCCCGGCGTCCCCACCGACCCGGGCTCGATGCGGTTCCCCCACCTCTACGGACCGCTCCCCGTCGCCGCCGTGACCAGCGTGGTCCCGTGGCGGCCCGGTCCCGACGGGGCGTTCGCCGAACCGGTCGGGCTGCCGGCCCCGTCCGACGGCCCGGGGCGGGCGCGGTGGTTCGACCGCAGCCTCGCCGAGCGGCGCGCTCCGATCGTCGTCCCCGTCGCGGTCCCTCCCGGGGCCATCGGCTGCCGCGACCCGCGGGTCCCGTCGTCGTACGAGCACAACGCCGTGTGGCTGACGGGCGCCCCGTCGGCCGCCGAGGTCGAGGCGGCCGGCGACCTCGTGCTCGGCGACGCCGGGCACCGCCGGGTCGTGCTCGAGACGGCCCCGGCGGAGCTCGACGGCTGGGAGGTGGACGAGGAGCGCATCCTCGTGCTCCCCTCGTCGGTCGGCGTCGACGGGCCCGCCGAGGTCGTCACCCCGGTGACCAGCGAGGTGATGGCCGGGCTGTGGCGCCCGTCGTGGCGGCGCGACCTGCCCGGGGCGTCGGAGGCGGCGATCGACGACCTGGTCCGGCGGGAGGCCTTCGCCGACGCCCACCTCCGCATCGTCGACCTGGCGGTGCTGGGTGGCGACGGCGTGCCGGTGGCCGGGACGCAGCTCCGCATCGACGGGGCCACGGCCGCCATCGAGGCCGTGCTCTGCGACCCCGACCACCGTGGCCGGGGGTTCGCCACCGCGCTCGTCGCCGACGCGGTGCGCCGGGCGCGGGAGGCCGGCTGCGACCTGGTCTGGTTGCTGGCCTACGCCGACGACTGGCCGCGGCGGTGGTACGAGCGGCTGGGCTTCGTCGACGTCGGCGCCCGGTGGGTCGCCCATCGCCGCGCCGCCGGAGATCCACGGCCGCCGGTCGTCGGCCGACGCACCCCGTCCGGTCGGACCGCCTGAGGGTCTGCCGGGACCGGCGCAGCCGGCGGGTCAGGCGGTGGCGGCGCGCCGGCGGGCCCGCTTGGCGGCGTACATGGCCAGGTCGGCCCGCTCGAGCAGGTCGGCGGGGCGGTCGTCGATGCAGCTCGCGGCCCACCCGACCGAGGCCCCCACCACGACCGTGTCCCCGACGTCGTAGGGCCGGGCGAGGGCGGTCTCGATGTCGGCCGCCCGACGCCGGGCCCGGGCGTCGTCGGACGGCGGGGCGAGGAGCACGCAGAACTCGTCGCCCGCCAGCCGGGCCACCAGGTCCTCGGGCTCACCCACGGCGCGGATCCGGCCCGCCACCTCCTGGAGGACCACGTCGCCGGCCCGGTGCCCGTGGGCGTCGTTGACCGCCTTGAACCCGTCGAGGTCCACGAACAGGAGGTGGACGTCGCGGCCGTCGTCGAGGTCGCGGGCCAGCCGGGCGACCAGCTGGGACCGGTTGGCGACACCGGTGAGGTCGTCGTGGTCGGCCCGGCGTCGCAGCTCGGCCTCGGTCCGCCGCCGCTCGCTGACGTCGCGACCGATGGCGCAGACGAGCCGCTCGTCGACGTCGACCTGGAGGTCGACCTCGAGCCACACGTGGTGGCCGTCGCGGTGGACGAAGCGAAGCTCCTCCCGGCGCGACTGCTCCCGCCGCAGCCCCTCGACGTCGGGTGGGCCCCCGGGGCGGTCCTCCTCCACGATGAGGTCGGCTCGGTCGATGCCGATCAGCTCCTCGGGGCGGTAGCCCAGGATCGCCTCGCACGCCGGGTTGACCGACCGGACCTGGCCGTCGAAGCCGAAGGTGGCGATGAGGTCGCTCGACGCGTCGCTGATCGTCTCGGCCCTCCGGCGCTCGCGGACGGCCGCGCTCATGACCGATCCGAGGAGGACGCCGACGCCGACCATCACCGCCACCCGGAACGTCACGAACGCCGACGGCAGCGAGACGTCGGCCGTGCGGTGGGCGGCGACCGACCAGGCGGCGGCCATCACCCCGGCGAGGAGCCCGCCGCCGAGCCCGCCGAAGCGGCCCCACCGGAGGGCGGCCTCGCAGGCCACGATGACCGGCAGCATCTGGACCGGGTCGGTCGGGTCCCGCAGGAGGTTGACCATGGCCACGGCGATGATGAGGGTGTCGGCCGCCATGGCGGCCCACCCCAGGCGGCGGACACCCGCGATGGTCGGGCCGCGGCGGACGGCCCACCGCACGGCGAGCCACACCAGGACCAGGGCGGCGGCGTTGGCGGCGCTCACCCACGGCCGGTCCGCCTCGTAGAGGAGCAGCTGGACGATGGCGATGCCGGCGAACCAGAAGCGGCACCGCTGCATCCCCTCCTCGATGGCGAGTCGGGCCCGGTGGTCGGCGAGGATCCGGCGCCGTCGTCGGTCCTCCACGGTCCCGGTCCCGATCGCCCTCTCCGACATGACCCCGCTCGACCTTCCCGGCGTCCCCACGCCGTGGAGACCTCATCGACGGGATCGGGGCGCATGTGAGGCCCCGTCCGGGTGACTCAGGCGGGGACGGGGGCGTCGGACGGGTCGATCCCGTGGGCGGCGAGCCAGGCCGGGTCGGGGGCGATGAACTGGACGACGTCGATCACCGTGCCGGCCGGGTCCTGGAGGAAGACGTGGCGCTGGCCCCACGGCTCGTCGACGATCGGTCCCAGCACCGGCACCTCCGCGGCCCGGGCGGCGGCGGCGAGGGCGGTGACGTCGTCGACGACGAAGGCGAGGAGGGGGGCGGCGCCGGCCGCGGCCGACGCCCGGGCGGCGGCCGGGACGGCCTCGTGGCCCGGATCCCACACGCACACCTCCCAGACCTCGCCGGGACGGCGCAGGGCCACGAACCAGCCCACGTCGGTGCTGACCTCGAGGCCGAACAGGGACACGTAGAAGTCGCGCACGGGGGCGGTCTCGGGGCTGAACACGGTGGCGGAGAACTGGGGGATCGCGGGCATCGGGCCTCCTCAGGGTCAAGAGCACGACGGATGTCGTGGTTGATGACGACAGATGTAGTGGATGGGCGCTAGGGTGTCAACCATGCCGTCGAACCCGTCCCGCCGGGCCGAGCTGGCCGACGCCGGCCTTCGCGTGCTCGCCGCCTCCGGGGCCCGGGGCCTCACCCATCGGGCCGTCGACGCCGAGGCCGGGGTCCCGACCGGCACCGCGTCGAACTACTTCCGCACCCGCGACGCCCTCCTCGCCGCCCTCGGCGAGCGCATCTTCGAGCGCCTCACCCCCGCCCCCGAGCGCCTCGACCCGCTCGCGACCGAGGAGCCGTCGGTCGCCCTGGTGGCGGCCTACGTCCGGGACGTGGTCGAGCGGGTGCTGGGCGCGCCCGAGCTCACCCTCGCCCTCCTCGAGCTGCGGCTGGAGGCGACCCGCCGGCCCCCGCTGGCCGAGAGCCTGGGGCGGACCCTCAGCGTCGGCTACCAGGCCGACGTCGCCTTCCACGTCTCCCGCGGCCTCCCCGGCGGGGCCCGCGAGGTCGAGCTGCTCCACTACGCCATCGACGGCCTCGTCCTCGACCGCCTCACCGCCTCGATCGGCGCCCCCGGGCGGCGCGCCTCGGTGGACGAGATCGTCACCGACCTCGTCCACCGCCTCGTGCCCTGACCGACGGCTCCGACCCCGGACGCGAGAGGGGCCGGTCCTGCGACCGGCCCCTCACGCTCAGCTCACCTCAGGTCAGGCCGGAGGCTCCGGGGTGACCCGCTCGGCGTACTCCTCGCTGTGGAGGATCATCGCGATCAGGTCGGTCACCGTGAGCTCACCGGTCTCGATGCCCGCGATCGCGGTGTCGAGCTCGTCCTGGGCCGGGGCCCGGCCGAGCATCGACACGAACAGGTCGATCACCCGGATGTAGGGCGACGTCGCGGTGCGGAACTCGGGCGACTCGGTGAAGAGGAGGGCGACCTTCGAGCGCTTCACGCCCCGCTCCAGCTCGCCCAGCCAGAACTCGAGGCCCTCGGCGTCGGGCTCGCGGTCGAGCACGTTGGCGTACAGCAGGGTGACGAACTCCTCGTCGGTGGTGTCTCGCCCGTAGAGCCGGTTGAACTCGAAGGACCGGCCGAAGAACGACGCCACGCTCGTGAGCGTGCGGCCCGACTCCAGCTGGCCGACCCAGTAGTCGAGGTCGGTGTCCGACGGCGACCGGTCGAAGAGCCCGAGGTAGAGGCGGGTGATCTCGGCGACCGGGCTGCGCAGCTCGACGGTCTCGAGCTCGAGGATCAGCTGCTCGAGGGTGCGGGTGCCGGTGTAGATGCCGACCTCCCACGCCTCCCGCTCGGCGTCGGTCGGGGTGCGCCCGAAGTCCTCGAACTGCTGGCCGACCGCCTCGGCGACGGCCTCGAAGGGGGTGAGGTCCGGCTGCTCGGGCACGGCCACGAACGAGCGGGGCTCGCGGTCGACCGGCACCGGGTCCGGGAGGAACGACTCGAAGTAGGCCCGCAGGACGGCGAGGTCGGTGTCGCCGGTGGTGAAGGGGTCGGCCCCGAGGGTGAAGGCGGAGAAGTTGTCGCCGCCGGCGGCGAGGAACGAGTTCGTCGTCACCCGGTACTCGCCCGCCGGGTCGAGGGGCACACCGTCGAGCATGACCGAGCCGTCGTTGATGCGGTACCCGCGGGGGGCGGCCGGGTTGTAGGTGTAGGTGAGCCCCTCCGAGATCCCGAGCCAGAGCAACGGGCGCGACGCGCCAGCCGGCTGCCACTGCTGCTCGAGGATCTGCTCGATCTCGGCCCCGGTGTAGGTCAGGGTGATCACGTCGTTGGAGAAGTTCTGGACGGCGTAGGCCTCGGCGTAGGTCACCACGCCGTCGGCATCGCCGGGCCGTCCGTCCACCGCCTCGTAGCCGAAGTTGTCGCGGATGCCACCCGGGTTGATGAAGGCGATATCGGCCCCACCTCGGTTGTCCTCCTCGGTGCCGGCCAGGAGGGCGTCGGCGATGAAGTTGGCCAGGTCGCTCTCGACGTTGCGGTCGGGGGCGCGGGTGATGTCGGCGTCGATGGCACCGATCTGGACCGCGCCCAGCTCGGCCGACTCGGCCTTGGCCTCGTCGACGATGGCCTTGACCTCGGGGTCCTCGGCGTAGGTCGTGGGGTCGAGGAGCTCGATCAGGTCGGTCTCGAACGTGCCGGCGGCCACGTCGACGCTGAGCTGCACCCGACCGACCTTCTTGCCGTACTCCTGGGCCGACAGGACCGGCCGCGTCCGCTCGGTGCCGGGGATGGGCACCTCGAAGGCGTAGGGGAGGTGGGTGTGGCCGCTGAAGATGGCGTCGACGTCGGCGCTCATGCCGACGAACTCGCCGAACACGGGGTCGGCCGCCAGCTCCGCGGCGGAGTCGATGTTGGCCGGGCCGGCCCCCTCGTGGGTCAGCACCACCACGATGTCGGCCTCGCCGTTGGCGTCGTTGCCGTCCTTGAGGTCGGCGGCCACGGCCTCGGCCTCGGCGACCGGGTCGGTGAAGGTCAGCTGAGAGATGCCGTCAGGGGACACCAACGTGGGCGTCTCCTCGGTGACGACGCCGACGTAGCCGACGGCGACGCCACCCACGGCCTCGACGTGGTACGCGTCGAGGGCCCTTCCCCCGCCTGCGGCGAAGCGCACGTTGGCCCCGAGGTAGGGGTAGTCGGCCAGGGGGTCCACCCGGTCGACGAGGTCGTCGTAGCCCTTGTCGAACTCGTGGTTGCCCACCGACGAGGCGTCGAGGCCCATGAGGTTGAGCACGTCGATGGTCGGTTCGTCGCCCGCCACCGAGGACACGAACGGCGAGGCACCGATGAGGTCGCCGGCGGCGGCGAACGACGTCGACATCTCCGCGCTGACCTCGTCGATCAGGGTGGCCACCTTGGCCACGCCGGGCACGCCGGCGAAGGAGTCGGCCTCGAGGCGGCCGTGGAAGTCGTTGATCGCGAGCAGCTGGATCTGGACCGGGGCCGCCGAGGCGGGGGCCGGGGCGATGAGGAGCGCGCCGAGGGAGGCGCACACGAGGAGGAGGGCGGACGCGGCCCTCCGGCCGGGACGGGGCATGGGGTGGGACCTCGGGGGCTTGAGGGGGATGGTCGGGCGCCGACGCTACGGACGTCGGGTTTCGCCCCCCCGGCCTCCGTGTGAACGGAGGATCACGGTTGGGCGCACACCGGATCCGCCTCGGCGCCGCCGACGAGGGTACGTGACGTCGGACACGCGCGCACGGGTGCGCGTCAACAAAGTGTTGATCCGCCGGAGGTTCACCCCGATGGGGGGAGCGACGGCGCCCCTAGGTGAAGTCGCCTCGCGGGGGGAGCTGCCCGGTCGCCAGCGACTCGGCCCGATCCCGCAGGGGCTGGGCGTGGTGGGCGTGGGTGAGGAGCAGGAACCTCTCCTCGCGCACGGCCGCGACCACCATCTGGGCCACCTCGGCCGGGTCGATCCCCTGCTGGGTCACCACGCCGAGCATCTCGTTGACGAAGGCCTGGTCGTCGGTGGCCTCGGTCCGCAGGGCGGTGGGCCGGTGCTTGTCGACGTCGTCGGCGATCGAGGTCCGGACCATGCCGGGGCACAGGGCCGTCACCTTGATCTGCGACCCCACCGCCTCGAGGTCGAGGGCCAGGGCCTCGGTGGCGGCGAGGGCGGCGAACTTCGAGATGCCGTAGGGCCCGGAGTAGGGGCTGCCGAGCAGGCCCGCGACCGAGCACGTGTCGACGACGTGGCCCGGCGTGCCCTGGGCGATCATCCGGGGGACGAACGCCCGGATCCCGTGCAGGATCCCCCACACGTTGACCCCGAGCACGAACTCGAGGTCGGCCGCCGGTCGCTCCCAGAGGAAGCCCCCCACGAACACGCCGGCGTTGTTGCACAGGAGGTCGACCTGGCCCCACTCGCGGAACACCCGATCGGCGAGGGCGGTGACGTCGTCCTCGAGGCGCACGTCGGTGGGCTGGGCCAGGACGTCGCCGGGGTCGACGCCGGCCTCGACGAGGAGCCGCCCGGTGTCGCCGAGGGCGGCGGTGTCGACGTCGGCCAGGGCGACGCGCATGCCCTCGGCGGCGAGGCGTTGGGCGAGGGCTCGGCCGATGCCGTTGCCCGCTCCGGTGACGACGGCGACCCGTCCGACGAGGTCCTGCACGGGGCTCCTAGGTGGTGAGGTGGTGGGCGAGGAAGGCCCCGGCGGCGGTGAGGCACTCGTCGGCCTCGGGCACGACGTCGGCGGGGAAGGCGGGGAAGACGTGGATCATGTCGGGCCACACGACGACCTGGGCGGCGCCGCCGGCCTCCTCGACGCGGTGCCCGGTGACGACGGCGTCGTCGAGCAGGACCTCGGCGTCGCCCACGTCGATCCGCAGCGGCGGGAGGTCGGCCAGGTCCGCCAGCATCGGTGAGGCCAGCGGTGAGGTCGGATCGGCGCCGGCGAGGTAGTCGCCGGCGGCGTCGGTCAGCCCCTCGCGGCGGAGCATCGGGTCGGTGTCGACCCGGGTGTCGTAGGTGGCGCCGGACTGGGTGAGGTCGGCCCACGGGGAGATGAGCCACCCGGCGGCCGGCCGCACGCCGACACCGCTGTCGCGGAGCGCGACGAGGGTGGCCAGGGCCAGGCCGCCGCCGGCCGAGTCGCCGGCGATGGCGAGCGGCGTCCCGTCCTCGCCCAGCTCGATGGCGGCGGCGACGGCGTCGTCGACCGCCGCCGGGAACGGGTGCTCGGGCGCGAGGCGGTAGTCGAGCGAGACCACGGGGCGGGCCGCGGCCAGGGCGATGCGCCCGGTCAGGGCCCGGTGGGTGTTCAGCGAGCCGCTGACGTAGGCGCCCCCGTGGAGGTAGAGCACGACCCCGGGACCGTCGACCCGCGCCGGTGTGCTCCGCTCGGCCGGCCGTCCGGCCAGGGTGAGCGGCTCGACCTCCACGCCCGGCGGTGATGGCACGACCCCCGCCAGCGCCTCCAGCGACGCCCGGCGCTCCTCGAGGGTCTCGACCCTGGTGGAGCGATCGCCCAGCAGGCTTCGGATGGCGTCGATGCCCGGGTGGCTCATGGCCGGGGAGTCTGCCACGCCCCGGCGATCGGTGGACACGTGTCCAGCGGGCTGTCGGAGGCGGGACGCGACCTGGGCCCGGCCGCAGTGGCCGGGCCCCCGTTCACGACGTCGAGCGTCGGGTCGGGCTACTCGTCGACGACCTCCACGACCGGGCACGGGGTGATGGCGGCGATCGCCAGCAGGACCCGGGTGTGGTAGTTCGACGTGGTGAACGCCTCGGCCAGGGTGCTGGCCTGCTCGCCGGAGGCGGGCGTGCCGCACACCGCCTGGCTGGCGCTGTCGACCGCGTAGCTCACGGTCTCGTTGTTGCGGTAGAGCCGCTGGGCCAGGCTGGTGCGGGCCACGGCCACGTTGTCCGCGGCGTCGAGCCGGGCCGTCCAGAAGGCGACCCCGCCCTCGTCGGCGTCCCGGCCGAACAGCGTCGGGTACAGGTTGCGCACGAAGGCCTCGTTGCTCGACGCCGCCTCCGGGAACGCGTCCTCCGCCTGGCGGTTCGCCTCGGCCGAGGACAGGAGGCGCCCGATCAGGAAGGGCTGGTCCTGGGCTCGCACGAGGGCGTCGGTCCACCAGTCGATGCCATCCTCGTCGGCCTCACGGTCGAGGGCGATCCGGTAGGAGTCACCGACGGCCAGGGCCCAGCCCTCACGGGACCGGGCGATGGTCATCGCCACCCGGGTCGGCGAGGTGCCGGCCTGGATGCGACCGGCCCAGTAGGCGAGGCCGTCGGGCTCGGCCGACCGGCCCAGGACGGCCTGGTAGATGGCCTCGACCTGGGCCTGGGCGGAGCTGAGCACGAAGCTGAGGTCCGCCGAGTTCGGATCCTCGCCCTCGGCCGGACCGGACACGTTCGGGTAGATGAGCGAGCCGAGGGGGCCGCAGTCGGTGGCCGGGTTGGCCGGTTCGGGGATGACGAACGAGTCGTCGGAGACCGAGACGGTCAGCGGGCCGCCCTCCGCACCGGTCGCGGTGCCGGTGAGGCCGACCTCGATGGGGTGGAAGCGGCACGAGTCGGGCGTGGGGCCGAGGGGCAGCGGCGTGCGCGCCCCGGTCCCCTGGTTCACCAGCGTCACCGACTCGATGACCATCTGGAAGACGGCGTCGAGCACGACGTCACCTGTCTCGGAGACGGTCCCGACTCCGGGCTCGGGCTGGCTGACCTGGATGACCACCTCGGCGTTGGTGCCCGGGAGGGCGTTCTCCCGGATCTGGGTCGTCTTCGGGAAGGTCGCCCGGGCGGTGAGGTCACCGGTCTCGGCGTCGTAGGTGCCCTCGATGGTCACGCCGCTGAACTCCGACGGGGAGCCCTTGACGGCGATGTTGCCGTCGACGGGGCTGAAGTAGGCCTCCGGTGCGGCGCTGGCGGGCGAGGCGCCGATGCCGAAGCCGGTCACGGCGATGGCCGCCCCGACCACGGCGGCCAGGCGCCTGCGTCCCCGGCGGCGTGCGCCCCCGGGCGCGTCGAATGAAGTGGCGTGATGGTGCAACGGTTTCCCCTGTGTGTTCGTTTCCGCGGCGCGGAAAGGCTTCGGCCAGGAAGGTATGGCGCCGGTCACGGGGCGTCAATACCTGCGGTAACAGTTCATGCGCGCGCCGCGTGGTCGCAGCACCTCGGTGCGCCCGGGGCCCGGGGTCGACGATCTGACGGGCCGTCAGGTGACGATGGACACGTGTCCAGCGGTGGGGCATGCTCGCGGCAGCCCGATCGCCGGAGGATCCACCATGAGCACGCTGGCCACGCCCACGACCGAGGCGGTGCACCGGGGGAGGGACGACCTGCCGTTCGTCGAGATCGGCGGGGGGAACAAGCTCAAGGTCATCCAGGTCGACGCCGGCCTCGGCCTGTGGATCGTCGAGAACATCTTCCAGCCCGGCTACACGGTGCAGACCCACCGCCACACCGGCCCCGTCTACGCCTACACGACCTCGGGCGCCTGGCACTACCAGGAGTACGACGACGTGAACCGGGCCGGGTCGTTCCTCTACGAGCCGGCCGGGTCGGTCCACACCCTCGAGTGCCTCGAGCCCGACACCCAGGTGTGGTTCCAGATGTACGGGTCGAACCTCAACCTCGACGCCGACGGCAACGTCGAGAGCGTGTTCGACGGCCCGGGCACGCTCGAGGCCTACCTGGCGCTGGCCGAGGCCGAGGGCTTCGGCCGCCCGCCGGTGCTGGTGGCATGAGCGTCGGGTCCACGACGGGCCTGCGCCTGGCCGACCCGGCCACCTTCGCCGCCGGGGTCCCCCACGCCGCCATCGACGCTCTGCGGGCGGAGAGCCCGGTCGCATGGCAGGACATGCCCGACGACCAGTCGGGGTTCTGGGCGGTGCTCACCCACGCCGACGTGGTGACGGTGGCCCGCGAGCCCGTGCTGTTCTCGGCCACGAGGGGCGGCGTGGTCCTCGAGGACCTGCCCGAGGACTCGCTCGAGATGATGCGCGGGATGTTGCTGGCCATGGACCCGCCCCGGCACCTGACGTACCGCAAGCCGCTGGCCGACAGCTTCAAGGCCAAGGTCATCGCCGGCATGGAGGACCAGATCCGCGCCCTCACCCGGTCCGTGCTGGCCGACGCCGCGGCGAGGTCGGCCGACGGGGGTGAGGTGGACTTCGTCCACGACGTCGCCGCCCACATCCCGACCCAGGTGATGGGCCGGCTCATGGGCCTCCCCGAGGAGGACTGGGCCCTGCTCCACACCCTCGCCGAGCGCCAGACGTCGGGTCAGGACCCCGACGTCGTCGGCGAGGTCGACCACAGCGCCTCGATCGAGATGGCCATGTACGCCATCGGGTTCGCGGCCGAGCGCCGCACCCAGGCGCCCCGCGAGGACCTCACGACCCTGATCCTCGACGGCGACTTCGGCGGGCAGACCATGAGCGACGTCGACTTCGGGTCGTTCTTCGTGCAGCTCGTCACCGCCGGCAACGACACGACCCAGACGATGCTCAGCTCCGGCCTCCTCGCCCTGCTCGCCCACCCGGAGCAGCTCGACGCCCTGCGGGCCGACCCGTCCCGGGTCGCCGGGGCGGTCGAGGAGATTCTGCGCTGGGCCAACCCCCTCCACTACTTCCGGCGCACGGCCACCGAGGACACCGTGCTCGGCGGGCAGGCGATCGCCGCCGGCGACAAGGTGGCGATGTACTACACGGCTGCCAACCGGGACCCGGCCGTGTTCGCCGACCCGCACGCCTTCGACATCACCCGGTCGCCCAACCCGCACCTGAGCTTCGGCATCGCCGAGCACTTCTGCCTCGGGGTGCACCTGGCCCGGCTCGAGGGCCGCATCTTCTTCGAGGAGCTGCTGGCCGCGTTCCCGTCGATCGAGCAGACCGGCGACCCGGTGCGGCTGCGGTCGAACCTCAACAGCTCGTACAAGCGCGTGCCGGTCCGGCTGTCGTGACGCGGCTCCGGCACGCGGGCCTCCCCATCACCGAGACCGACGAGGAGATCGCCGCCCTGCTCGAGGACGTCAGCATCCCGGCGCTGCTGGCCTCGATGGTGCACATGACGGGCGACCCGTCGTGGATCCGCGACGACCCGAGGCCGGTCGGCATCTACATCAACGAGGTCCAGGGGTTCATGAGCCCCGAGGACCAGGCGGTCGTCCGCAAGCGGGCCCTGGCCGCGATCTGCGCCTACCGCGACGGCGGTCACCGCCTGCCGCCCCCACCGGGCCCCGACCTGGTGCACGAGATCATGGAGGCGATGGTCGCCGGGCCCGTGCCCCCGGAGTACGTGCCCCTGCTGCTCGAGGAGCTCGAGCTCGACGGGGTCGACCAGCGGGCGGTCGTCCCGCCGGCTCTGGCCGCGTCGCCGGCGGCCCGGGCGGCGCTGCCCGTCGTCGTCATCGGGGCCGGGATGGCGGGCCTGCTGGCCGGGATCCGCCTGGGCCAGGCCGGCGTGCCGTACACGATCGTCGAGAAGAACCCGCGGGTCGGGGGCACCTGGCACGAGAACACCTACCCGGGCTGCCGGGTCGACGTCGGCAACCACTTCTACTGCTACTCGTTCCAGCCCGACGACGAGTGGACCGAGCTCTTCGCCCAGCAGCCCGAGCTCCAGGCGTACTTCGAGCGGGCCGCTGCCGACCACGACGTGGCCCGCCACATCCGCTTCGACACCGAGGTCGAGGCGGCCACCTGGTCCGAGGACGACGGTCGCTGGACCGTGCGGGTCCGCACCGCCGACGGCGCGACCGACGAGCTCGACGTCGCGGTCGTCATCAGCGCCGTGGGCCAGCTCAACCGGCCCAAGGTGCCCGAGATCCGCGGCATCGAGACCTTCGGCGGGCTGGCCATGCACTCGGCCCGGTGGGTGCCGGGCACCGACCTCACCGGTCGGCGGGTCGCCGTCGTGGGCACCGGGGCCAGCGCCTTCCAGATCGTCCCCACCATCGCCCCCGCCGCCGCCCACGTGACGGTGTTCCAGCGCTCGGCACCGTGGATGTTCCCCAACCCGATCTACCACGAGCCGGTGCGGCCGGGGATGACGTGGGCCATCCGCCACCTGCCGTTCTACGGGCGCTGGTACCGGTTCCTCCTGTTCTGGCCGGCGTGCGACGGCGGGCTCGAGGCCATGCGGATCGACCCCGACTACCCCCACCCGGACCGGGCCGTGAGCGAGATCAACGACGCCGCCCGCGAGGTCTTCACCCAGTGGATGGCCGACCAGGTCGGCGACGACGCCGACCTGCTGGCCAAGGTCGTGCCCGACTACGTCTGCCTCGGCAAGCGCACCCTGCAGGACAACGGGTCGTGGCTCGGCGCCCTCACCCGCGACGACGTCGACCTCGTCACCGACGCCATCGACGCCGTCGAGCCCACCGGCATCCGGGACGTCACCGGGATCCTCCACGAGGTCGACGTCATCGTGTGGGCCACCGGGTTCCACGCCAACCGCTACCTGTGGCCCATGGCGATCACCGGTCGCGACGGCCAGGACCTGCGGGCGCGGTGGGGCGACGAGCCGACCGCCCTGTACGGCATCACCGTGCCCGGCTTCCCCAACCTGTTCTGCCTCTACGGGCCGGGCACCAACCTGGCCCACGGCGGGTCGATCATCTTCAACGCCGAGTGCCAGGTGCGGTACGTGATGGGGTGCCTGGGGCTGCTGGCCGAGGCCGGTCCCGGCGCCGCTCTGGAGGTCACGGCCGAGGCCCACGACGCCTACGACGCCCGGCTCCAGGACGAGATGTCCCGGATGATCTGGTCGCACCCGAGCATCCGGAACAGCTGGTACCGCAACGAGAGCGGCCGCATCCGGATCCTCAGCCCGTGGCGCATGGTCGACTACTGGGCCTGGACCAAGACCCCCGACCCC
Source organism: Iamia sp. SCSIO 61187 (assembly GCF_019443745.1). NCBI lineage: Bacteria > Bacillati > Actinomycetota > Acidimicrobiia > Acidimicrobiales > Iamiaceae > Iamia > Iamia sp. SCSIO 61187. Next base: position 4,838,511 of record NZ_CP050948.1, on the reverse strand, counting down.
ACCCACTTCACCGTGACGTCCGGCGGTTGACGCCCACGAGCGGCGGGAGCATCACGTCGTCGGGACCGCGACCGGTGGCGATCAACCCGCCCGCGCGTCGCGGGCCATCCGGTCGCGGCTGGCGTGGGTCGGTCGTACCGATGGCTCGGACGGCGGTGGAGCTGCGGGCTGGTGGTGTGGCTGTCGGCTCGGTGGGCCGGGACCGACGGGGTGTCGCTGATGGGTCTGTGGTGCCGTTCCGGGCGGGGCGCTGTGCGGCTTCCTGAGCGCCTCGACGGCGCCTGCGGTCCAACTGCCCACAACCGAACCGAGCGGCTCACAGGGGCACACAGGAGCCGAGAAAGCCGGCGATTTACTGGGTTTCCGAGGTTCGATTCCCGTCTACCGGGTATCACTGGGGTCATGTTCGAGGCGCTCGCCACCACCATCTCCGACCTGGACATCCCGGTCGATGGCGACGCCCTCGACGAGGCGCTGTTCCTGCGTGATCGCCTCGACGCCAAGCTCTGCGAGGCCGTCGGGCGGTTCGAGGCCACCAACGAGTACGACACCGCCGATGGGTGCCCGACCATGGCCACCTGGTTGCGGGTCAAGGGGCGGATGACCAACAGCGACGCCCAACGCCTGGCCAGCACCGCCCGACGCCTCAGCCACCTCCCCACCCTGATGGGCGCATGGCTGTCGGGTGAGGTGTCCGGGGGTCACATCGCCGCGGTGGTGGCCAACCTCAACGACCGCACCGCCCCGCTGTTCCAAGCCGGCGAGGACGACCTCGTCCCCATGCTCGCCGGCCTCGACGTGACCGAGGCGGTGGTGGCCATGAAGTCCTGGGCCGCCCACGCCAAGGAGACCCTCGACGACGGCCACGAGGGCGAGCCCGACCCGGACCGCTCCGCCCACCTCTCACCCACCCTCAAAGGTGGGCGGTTGGACGCGAACCTCGAGCCCGAGGCCTTCCACGCCGCCCAGGCCGCCCTCCGGTTGGCCATGGGCAACAAGACAGACGATGACGAGCGGACACCCGCCCAACGGCGTCACGACGCCCTGACCGAGATCTTCACCCACTTCCTCGACCACCAGTCCGACCACAAGGGCGGACGGCACCGCCCGCATGTGAACATCACCATCGGCCTCGAGGAGCTCACCTCAGGTCGCGGGCAGGGGTGCTTCGACGACGGCACACCGATCACCGCCGACGTCGCCCGGCGGCTGGCGTGTGATGCGAACATCCACCGGGTCATCACCAAGGCGGATGGCACCGTGTTGGACTACGGACGGTCCACGCGGACGATCCCGGCGCCGTTGTTCCAGGCGCTGTGCATCCGCGACAAGGGGTGCCGGTTCCCCGGCTGTGACCGACCTGCCCATCGGACCGACGGCCACCACGTCGCCGAGTGGATCGCCCACCGAGGACCGACGAACCTGCGGAACCTGGTGCTGTTGTGCCGGTACCACCACGGCGTCGTCCACCGCCCCGGCTGGGCCATCGAGCTCCGACCCGACGCCACCGTCATCATCACCACCCCCGCCGGGCGGAATCGACGATCCCAGCCCGTCGACCGACGGGCCCTCGCCGCCTGACACACGACACCACCAGGTGAGCCCGCCCCCGGCGGGCTCACCGTCGCGCCCATCTGCGCCGTCGCCTGCACCTCGTGGTCCTCAGTCGAGGACAGCGACGGCCTCGATCTCGACCAGCAGGTCGGGCTCGGCCAGAGCGGCCACGCCGATCATCGTCATAGGCCTGGTGGGGTCGATGCCGTGTGCCTCGGCGACGCGCATGGCGCCCTCGACGAACGGGCCCAGCTTCTCCTCGGTGAGGTCGACGACGTAGGCGGTCACCTTGGCCACGTCGGCGTAGGAGGCCCCGGCCCCGGCGAGGGCGGCGATGAGGTTGGCGTAGGCCTGCTCGACCTGACCGGCCAGGTCCCCCGGGGCCACGGGGGACCCGTCGGCGGTGCGGGCGACCTGGCCCGAGACGTAGACGGTGCGCGATCCGGTGGCCACGCCCACCTGGGCGTAGCCCATCGGCTCCGGGATCCCGGGCGGGTTGATCAGCTCGACGGTCATGGGATCTCCTCGGGTCGGATGGCTGCGCCATGGCTAGCCACCCGGTGCCGCCGCCGCTCGCCCCCCGAGGGGTCTGACGCCGGTGCGACCGGGTCAGGCGGGGGCGGGGGCGGCCACGCCCGGGGCGACCATCGGCCAGGGGCGGGCGCGCTCGACGGCGAGGGCCACGTCGAACAGCAGGTCGTCGGCGTGGTGGCGGGCCAGGACCTGCATGCCGACGGGCAGGCCGTCGATGGTCCCGGCCGGGATGGACACGGCCGGGTTGCCGTAGATGTTCGAGATGATCGTGAGCGCCCCCATGTTCACCATGTCGGGGAACCGGGCGCTGAAGTGGGCCAGCAGGGCGGCGGGCAGCCGCGGAGCGAAGGCGCTGGTCAGGCGGGTGCCGAGCAGGGCGCCCCGGAACGCGTACCGGAACGCCTTGCTCGACGTCGCCATGTCGATCAGGTCCTCCTGCGGGTTGCTGGTGGCGGCATCGGCGGCGAAGGCGGGCCCCGGGTTGGTGGCCGCGATGATCAGGTCCACCTCGCCGAAGGCCTCGGCCATGGCCACGTAGGACTGCACCCGCAGGTCCTCGGCGGCCGCCGCGGTGTGGAGGTTGTAGAGCGACTGCGAGAGGTACAGGCCGAAGGCCACCTCGTCGGTGAGGTCGTCGGCGCACCCGGGCCAGCGGTCGCCGAGCTCGGCCAGGAGGGTGGAGAGGTTGCCCATCATCCACTGGGCGGCGAGGTTCGGTGGTCGGACGTCGAGGTCGACCATCGTCATCCCGTTCTCGCGGACGAGGAGCTCGGCCTCGCTGCGGACGCGGTCCTCGACGCCGGGCTCGAGCGTGACGCCGCCGAGGTCGGGCACCACGGCGACGCGCAGCCCGCTCAGGTCGAAGGTGCCGAGCCCGGCCTCGTAGCTCCCGGTCTTGGGCAGCGAGGTCGGGTCGTAGGGGTCGGGGCCGCTCACGACGTCGAGGAACCGGGCGGCGTCGCGCACCGACCGGGACAGGCTGCCGTTCACGACCGTGTTGGGCCGGCTCATGGCGTGGGGGCCGCGGGTGGTGCGCCCGAAGGTGCCCTTCATGCCCAGCAGGCCGGTGTAGCCGGCGGGGATGCGGATGGACCCGCCGCCGTCGCCGCCGGTGCTCAGGCTGACGAGCCCGCCCGCCACCGAGGCGGCCGCCCCGCCCGAGGATCCGCCCACGGTGCGCCCGTGCCGCCACGGGTTGTGGGTGACCCCGTTCAGCTTGGTGACGCTGACGTTGAGCCCGCCGAACTCGCTGGCGGTCGTCAGCCCCACGGGCACGACGCCGCCGTCGGTGAGCAGCCGCTGGGTGCTGTGCATGGTGTGGGTGGCGACGCGGTCAGCGAAGACGAGGGAGGCGCCGGTGTCGGGCCAGCCCTCGACCTGCTCGAGCTCCTTGATCCCGGTCGGGACCCCGCCGAAGGGGAGCGCCACGTCGGCGTCGGCCGCGGCCTGCCGGGCCCGCTCCGGGTCGAGGAAGGAGAAGCACCTCAGGTCGGACGCCTCGATGGCGGCCAGGCTCGCCTCGAGCTCCTCGGCCGGGGACCGGTCGCCGGCCCGGAACGCATCGACCAGGGAGCACGCATCGCCCTGCCAGGGAGTGTCGGCCACGCCCCATCCTCGCGCGGCCGCCCCCGGCGTCGATCCCGGCACGGTCGGCCCCGGTGGGGCACACTGGAGTGTCGGACGTCACAGGCGACGTCCGCATCAAGGAGAACCATGGCTGCGCCGTCCCCCTCTGTCGCCCCCCGCCGCACACTCGTCGCCCTGCTCACCGCAGCGGCGCTGGTGCTCTGCCTCGCCGTCGGCTCGCCGCCGGCCTCGGCCGCGGGAGGGGTGCGCACCCGGCCGGTCCTGCTCATCCACGGCTACAGCCTCAGCAACGACACCAGCTGCTCGGGCACCTTCGACCGGATGATCTCCCAGATGCGGGCCGAGGGCTTCACCGGCCCGTTCGTCCGGGTCGGCTACTACAGCGGCAACACGGGCTGCGACGTCAACCTGCGGTCGTGGGGGAACGTCGGGAACTCGTCGTCGTGGAAGACGATCGCCAAGGCCTTCTCCCAGTACATCTACAGCACCTACACGGCCCGGGGCATCGCCGTCGACGTCGTCGGCTACTCGATGGGCGGCAACGTCGCCCGGGGAGCGGTGTACGGCTCGTCGATCCGGGAGTCGGGCTTCTCGGCCCCGATCCGGGTCGAGGACGTGGTGACGCTGGGCTCCCCGCACAACGGCGCGGCCTGGTACTCCAACCTCTGCCTCTGGGGCCAGTGCTCGTCGCTGAAGCCGGGCTCGTCGGACATCGCCTGGCTGAACCGGAACGGCAACCCGCAGGGCGTGGGCGGCACCGACTTCACCGTCATCGGGTCGAACGGTGACTGGGTCGTCTCGGCGTCGTCGGCCACCTACATGTCCGTGCCGTCGGCCCGGAAGGTCGTCTACGCCAGCGTCCCCCACACCGGCGGCTCCAACTACATGGGGAACACCGCGGTCGTGACCCGGGCCGGCGACGCCCTGGCGCTGCTGGGGGTCTAGCCCGCCCGGGAGCGCACCAGCACCTCGATGCCGTCGAGGACCCGCTGGAGGCCGAACTCGAAGTCGACCAGGGCCTCGTTCTCGAGGTACGAGGCGGTGGGACCGTCGGGGACGAAGCCGTCCTCGGTGGAGATGCGGGTCGCGACGGGCCAGCGTTCGGCGTCCCACACCTCGTCGAGGACCGCGCTGCGGGCCTGCCACCACTCGTCGTCGGTGAGGCCGGTGCGCTCGGGGGTGGCGCGGATGTCGGCGACCTGGCGGGCGACGCCGGCGACGTAGCCACCGACCAGGGCGGCGACGGCGGCCATCTCGCGCCCGGTCAGGCCGAGGCCGTCGACCCGCTGGAGCGCCCGCTCGTAGCGGTCGAGCTCGTTGGGTCCGAGGACCGGCCGCTGGCCGGTCACGTGGACGACCCACGGGTGGCGCAGGTACAGATCCCACTCGGCGCGGGCGTGGGCCTCGAGGGCGGCCCGCCAGCCGTCGGGGTGGGCGGTCGGACCCGAGGGCTCGCCGTAGACCAGGTCGAGCATGGCGTCGACCAGCTCCGCCTTGCCGGGGATGTAGGTGTAGAGCGACATCGTCCCGACGCCGAGCCGGTCGGCGACCCGCCGCATCGACAGCGCATCGAGCCCGCCCTCGTCGGCGATGGCGACCCCCGCCTCGGCGATCGTCCGCACCGTGAGCCCCTGCTTGGGGCCGCGCGTGGGTGGGGTCCGCAACCCCCACAGCGCCTCCATCCCTCGGCGGGTCCGGGCCGCGGCCGGGCTCAGGTCGCCGTCGTCGGGCGCCGCGTCGGGCCCGGCCCCGGCGCTCCCGGGCGCGTCTCCGGGGGGCGCGGGGGCGTCGGCCATGGCGGCAGCGTACGGGTCGGTTGCCACTCCGTACACTGCACGGTATGGTCTCCTCCCCTTCGTACGCCGTACCGAGTAGGAGACCCATGCCCGCTCCCCCCGCCATCGAGGCCGTCGGCCTCACCAAGCGCTTCGGCGCCCACCCGGCGCTCGCCGGGGTCGACCTGGCCGTGGCGCCCGGCTCCGTCTGCGGCCTGCTCGGCCCCAACGGCGCCGGCAAGACCACCGTCGTCCGCATCCTCACGACCCTGCTCCGGCCCGACGGAGGCGTCGCCCGGGTGGCGGGCCACGACGTCGTGCGCCACCCGGGGGCGGTGCGGGCCGCGATCGGCGTGGTCGGCCAGTCGACGTCCGTCGACGAGGTGCTGACCGGCCGCCAGAACCTGGAGCTGTTCGGCCGCCTGGCGCACCTCGGTGCGGCGGCGGCCCGCGATCGGGCCGTCGCCCTGCTCGACCGGTTCGGGCTGGCCGACGCCGCCGACCGGGCCGTGAGCGGGTACTCGGGTGGGATGCGCCGCCGGCTGGACCTGGCCGCCAGCCTCATCCTGGCCCCGGCCGTGCTGTTCCTCGACGAGCCGACGACCGGTCTCGACCCGGCGGCCCGGGCCGAGGTGTGGGACGGCATCCGAGCCCTGGTCGCCGAGGGCACGACCCTGCTGCTCACCACCCAGTACCTGGAGGAGGCCGACCAGCTGGCCGACCGCATCTGCGTCCTGGGCGACGGTCGGGTCGTGGCCGAGGGGACTCCGTCGGAGCTCAAGTCCCGCCTGGGCGGCGACCGGGTCGAGGTCGAGGTGGCCGACGCCGCCGACGTGGCCGCCGTCGCTCGCGTGCTCGCCACGGTGGTCGGCCCGCCCGACGTCGACGAGGGTCGGGGTCGGGTCAGCACCCCGGCCACCGACCGGGTCGCGGCCCTCACCGCGGTCGTCCGGGCCCTCGACGAGGCCGGCCTCGTCGCCGAGGACATCGCCCTGCGTCGCCCGACCCTCGACGAGGTGTTCCTCCACCTCACCGGGCGGCGCCCGTCGGCCGAGACCGAGACCGAACCCGGTGCCGCGCGCGAGGAGGTGCCGGCATGACCGCCGTCTCCGTCCCCGCTCCCGCACCGGCTCCCGGCGCCGCGACGGCCCCCGTCCCCGAGGAGCGGCCGGCCCTCGCCTGGCTGGTCGCCGACTCCTGGACCGTCACCCGCCGGACCTTCCTCCACTGGCGCCAGCAGCCGTGGGGCATCGCCGTCGGGCTGTGCTTCCCGGTGCTGACGCTGCTGATGTTCGCCTACCTCTTCGGCGGCGGGTTCGCCGTCCCCGGCGACGGGGGCTACGAGGCGTTCCTCGTGCCGGGGATGCTGGCCCTGTCGGTGCTGTTCGGCATCGAGGGCACCGTGCTCGAGGTGGTGACCGACGCCTCCAAGGGCATCACCGACCGGTTCCGGGCCATGCCCATGGCCCCCGGGGCCCTGCTGGTGGGGCGGAGCGCGGCCGACATGGCCACCGCCGTGATCGGCCTCGTCACGCTCGTCGCCACCGGTCGGCTCATCGGCTGGACGTGGGACGAGGGTCTGGGCCGGGCGGCGCTGGCCGTCGGGCTCCTGCTGCTGCTCCGCTTCGCCTTCATCTGGGTGGGCATCTACCTCGGGCTGCTGCTGAAGACGCCGGAGGCGGCGGTGGTCGTGCAGGTCCTGGTGTGGCCGGTCGGGTTCGTGTCCAACGCCTACGTGGCCCCGTCGACCATGCCGGGCTGGCTGGGCGCGGTGTCGGAGGCCAACCCCATGTCGGCCACCGTCGCCGCCACCCGTGACCTGTTCGGCAACCCGTCCTGGGGGGCCGACTCCTGGATGGCCGAGAACGCCGTGGCCCTGGCGGTCGCCTGGCCCCTCGCCCTCCTGGCGGTCTTCGTGCCCCTCGCCCTCCGCCGCCACCGCTCGCTCGGGCGCTGACCGGCGGGGCCGGGGTGGCCCGCGGCGCCGGACCGACGGGGCCGTGGGCTCACCGGGTGGCGCTCGTCTCGTCGGGGGCGGCGTCGATGAGACCGAGCTGGCGCCGTTCGGCCTCGAGCTTCTGGTTCTCCTCGACGATGGCGGTGATGATCGCCTGGGCGTCGGCCTCGAGCGTGTGGCGGGCCCGGAGCAGCAGCAGCAGCCCGACGATGACGGGCGGGAACACGATGTAGAACGCCGCCACCAGCGATCCGGTGACGTCGGAGATCCACCCCACCAGGAGCGGGGCGAGGGCCTGGCCGAACACCGAGGTGGTGAGGGCCATGGCCGAGGCCCCCACGCCTCGCGACTCGGGCGGGACCACGTCGAGCATGGTGGCCCGCAACCCGGGGGCGGCGCCGGCCGCGGCCGTGACCCCCGCGAACTGGAGGGCGATGCGGACGCCCACCGGGTCGATGGCGAACGAGACCATGAACAAGACGGCGCACAGCACCGACGACCACACCACGATGACGATGCGTCCCCCCTTCCACCGGTGGTGGAAGTGGTCGGAGAACCAGCCGCCGGCGAGGGTCCCGACCAGACCGCCGATGCCGAGGGTGCCGCCGGTGAGGACGGTGGCCTGCGCCTCGGTCATGCCCGAGTAGCGGTCGTGGTAGATCGCCAGCCAGGTGCCGATGCCCGCCACGGTGAAGAGCAGGGCGCCCACGCCGACCAGGACGTACCGCATGGTGCGGATGCCGAAGATCATCCGGAGCTGGCTCACCAGCTCGGTGGCGGCCAGGCGGGTGAACTGGGCGAAGGACACGCCCTCGGCGCCGGTGGAGCGGTCGACCTCGCGGGGCGGCAGGGCGGTGATCTCGTCCCACGTCATGGTGTCGGGCAGCTCGGCCTCGCCCCGCCGCGGCTCGCGGAGGGCGAACACGGCGAAGGCGACGAGGGCGCCGGGCACCCCGACCACGGCGAAGGCCCACCGCCAGCCCCACGCCTGGGCGATGGCGCCGCCCAGGGCCAGGCCGATGCCGCCGCCGACGAAGAAGCTGACCTGCTGCCAGGCGAAGACCCGGGCCCGCATCCGGGCCGGGTAGCTGTCGGCCAGGTACGAGGTGGAGGCCGGGTCGTCGACGGCCTGGCCCACGCCCATCAGGGCCCGGGCCACCAGGAGGTTGGCGTAGTTGACCGCCGTGGCCGACAGGAGGATCAGCCCGCTCCAGCTGAGCAGCGTCCACCCGATCACCCGGGTGCGGCGGAAGTGGTCGGCGACGTACCCGGCGGGGACGGCGGCGAGGGTGCTGACGAACACGAACACCGAGACGATGGCGCCCAGCTGGGTGTCGCTCAGGCCCCACTCGTCCTCGAGCGTCGGCAGGACGCCGCGGGCGACGGACACGTCGACCTGGTCGACCAGGGCGACCAGGGCCATCACCGTCAGCGGCCAGAGGGGGTACCGCCGGGGCGCGGGCGGGGCGCTGTCGGCCGGGCCCTCGGCGGCGGTCACGCGCTGTCCCCGGTGCCTGGCACGGGTCCTGACAGTACCAGTGCATCTTCTTGCCGGTCCGGGCTCGGGTCCGGCGACCGGAGGCTCCGCCCTGCGTCGGCCCGGGCGGGGCGACGCGTCGGCGTAGGTTCGGAGGATGCATCCCGACGTGCCCGTCCACCCCGGCGCGCCGGGGTGGTTCCGCCGCAACCTCGAGGTCCCCTTCACCGACGAGGTGGCGGACGTCGACGGCACCCCGATCCACTTCCTCGCCTGGGGTGAGACCGGCCGGCGGGGCCTGGTCTTCGTCCACGGCGGGGGCGCCCACGCCCACTGGTGGACCCACATCGCCGCGGCGTTCGCCGACGAGTACCGCGTCGTCGCCCTCGACCTGTCCGGCCACGGCGACAGCGGCCGGCGGGACGTCTACCGCTTCGAGCAGTGGACCGACGAGGTCATCGCCGTGACCGCCGCCGCCGGGATCGAGGGCCTGCCGGTGGTGGTCGGCCACAGCATGGGCGGGTTCGTCACCATCGCCACCGCCGCCCTCCACCCCGAGATGATCTCGGGGGTGGTGATCGTGGACTCACCGGTGACCGAGCCCGACCCCGAGGTCGAGGCCTCCCGCCTCAAGGAGGCGTTCGGGAGGAGCCGCACCTACCCGTCGGTCGAGGAGGCGCTCCTCCGGTTCCGCACCGTCCCGCCCCAGGAGCGCTACCTCGACTACGTGATGGACCACGTCGGGCGCCGGTCGCTCGTCGAGGTCGACGGGGGCGTCCGCTGGAAGTTCGACCCGACCGTGTTCGGCCAGTTCGGCGGGGGGTCGATCCGGGGCGTGGCCCTGCCCTACCTGCGGCGCATCGTCGCCCGCTTCGCGCTGCTCCGGTGCGAGAACGGGCTGGTCACCCATGACATCGGCGACTTCATGTACGAGGAGCTGGGCCGCGTCGCCCCCGTCGTCGAGCTCCCCGAGGCCGGGCACCACCCGATGCTCGACGAGCCGCTCGTCCTGCTCACCGCCCTCCGCGCCCTGCTGGCCGACTGGGACCACTCCGAGCCCCACCGCCGCCGCTGACCGAGCGCACCGGTCGGAGTGGGTCAGACCCACTCCGACCGCGGGGTTGTGACCCGCCCGTAGCCTGGATCCATGATCGAAGACCCGGTGCTGCAGACCGTCGAGCTGGGGCCGCAGTGGCCCACGATCGACCCGTTCCTGTTCTGCGCCCACCACGACGACGCCTACCCCGCCGGCACCGCCGACCTCGGCCCCGACCCGGCGCTCCTCGAGGGGCGGGACCTGGGCATGGACTTCGAGGGCCGCGACGGCTGGCGGATGTACCACGGGCAGACGGTCCCCGGCTTCCCGCCCCACCCCCACCGGGGCTTCGAGACGGTGACCTACGTCCGCAAGGGCCTCATCGACCACGCCGACTCGCTGGGTGCCGCCGCCCGCTTCGGCCGGGGCGACGTCCAGTGGCTGACCGCCGGCAAGGGCATCCAGCACTCGGAGATGTTCCCGCTGCTCGACGCCGAGGGCCCCAACCCGCTCGAGCTGTTCCAGATCTGGCTCAACCTCCCGTCCGCCGACAAGATGGTCGACGCCCACTTCACCATGTTCTGGGACGACCAGATCCCCCGGGTGCGCGCCGATGGCGTGGAGGTCACGGTCATCGCCGGCCGCCTCGACGACGCCGACGCCCCGCCGGCACCACCGCCCGCGTCCTACGCCAGCCACGCCGACGCCGACGTGGCGATCTGGCACGTCGTGCTGGAGCCCGGCGCCACGTGGACGCTGCCGAAGGCGGCGGGTCGCGAGACGGTCCGGACCCTCTACGTCTTCGACGGCACCGCCCTGCGCGTGGCCGGACACGACGGCGACCTGGGTAGGGACACCGGTGCGGTCGTCGACAGCCAGGTCGACCTCGAGCTCTCGTCGCCCGAGGGGGTCGAGGTGCTGGTGCTCCAGGGCCGGCCGATCGGCGAGCCCGTCGCCCGCTACGGGCCCTTCGTCATGACGACCAAGGCCCAGATCCAGGAGGCCTTCGACGACTACCAGCGCACCCGCTTCGGCGGGTGGCCCTGGGCCGACGAGGACCCCGTCCACCCGGCCGAGCAGCCCCGCTTCGCCCGCCACGCCGACGGCCGGGTCGAGGAGCGCCAGACCACCCCGACCTGACCCGAGGACGCGACGTGCCAGGCACGTCGCGTCCACTTCGCCGTGCTCAGCTGGTGGCGACGGTGTCGGTGTCGCGGCCGGAGCGGAGGACGGTGCCGCCGAGGGAGCCGGTGGCCTCGTTGTCCTCGACGGCCACGACGCCGTTGACGTAGACCCGGCGCACGCCGTGGGCGCCGGCGGTCAGGCGGGGCGAGTCGCCGGGCAGGTCGTGGACGAGGGTGGCGTGCTCGGCGCCGACCGTCTCGGGGTCGAACACGAAGATGTCGGCGAAGGCCCCCTCGACGAGGGTCCCCCGGTCGCGCAGGCCGAACAGCCGGGCCGGGACCTCGGTCATCAGCTGCACGGCCCGCTCCAGGCTGACGAGCTTGCGGCCTCGCAGCGTGTCGGCCAGGAACCGGGTCGGGAACGGGGCGCCGCACATGCGGTCGAGGTGGGCCCCGGCGTCGGAGCCGCCGAGCATGGCCCGGTCGTCAGCCCAGGTCTGGCGGCGCAGCTCCCACGACGCGTCGTCGCCGTCGGGCGGGATGGGCCACAGGATCGTGCGGAGGTCGTCGGCCACGACGATGTCGACGAGGGTGGCGAAGGGGTCCTCGGAGCCGCGCTCGGCGGCGATGTCGGCGACCCGCCTACCCTTCAGGCCCTCGTTGGCCGCCGAGTAGGTGTCGCCGATGACGTAGTCGCCGAACGCCGCCAGCCGCTTGAACACCCCGGCCTCGTCCGACGCCGCCCGCTCGAGCATGAACGCCTGCACCTCGGGGTCCTGCAGCTTGGCGATGCGCTCGGGCACCGGCAGGCGGAGGATCTCACCCCACCCGGGGATCAGGAAGAGCCCGCAGTGGTTGAGGAAGCTCATGTTCATCGGCACCTGGACCGGGAGGGTCAGGGCCACGATGCGGCCGCCCCGCTCGGCGGCCACGTCGTGGGCGCTCAGCTGGCGGGGGATGCGGCCCGGCTCCTTGGAGTCGATCGTCATCACGTTCCAGTTGAGGGGCCGACGGGCGGCGGCCGTCATCGACGCGAAGAGGTCGATCTCGTCGTCGCTGAAGCGGTCGAGGCAGCCGTCGGTCATCCCCTCGAGGGTCGTGCCCTCGTGCTCGCCCACGACCGTGCACAGGGCGACCAGCTCCTCGGTCGTCGCCCAGCGCGACGCCACGGGCTGGCCGTCGCCGTCGGAGTGGGTGCGGCTGAGGGTGGTCGAGAAGCCGAGCCCCCCGGCGGCGATGGACTCGGCCAGCACCCGCTTCATCTCCTCGAGCTGCTCGGGCGTGGCCTCGTTGCCGACGGCGGCCTCCCCCATCACGTAGCGGCGGAGGGCGCAGTGCCCGACGAGGAAGCCGGCGTTGACGCCGACGTTGCCCTCGAGCTTGTCCAGGTAGTCGCCGAAGGTGTGCCAGTCCCACGGCACGCCCTCCTCCAGGGCGGCGACCGACATGCCCTCGACGCTCGCCAGCATCTCCCGGGTGTAGGCGGCGTCCTCGGAGCGGAGGGGGGCGATGGTGAAGCCGCAGTTGCCGCTCACGACGCTGGTGACGCCGTGGACGTTGGAGGGGGAGACGTGCGGGTCCCAGAAGATCTGGGCGTCGTAGTGGGTGTGGGGGTCGATGATGCCGGGGGCGACGACCAGGCCGGTGGCGTCGAGGGTGTCGGCCGCAGCGTCGGTGATCGTCCCGGGCTCGGCGATGGCGACGATGCGTCCGCCGGAGACGGCGATGTCGGCGGGACGAGGCGGGGCACCGGTCCCGTCGACGACGGTGCCGCCGGTGATCAGGTGGTCGAGCATGCGTGGCCTCCGGCCGAAGATCTGACGGGTCGTCAGATTAGCGCCGGAGGCCACGGCTGGCTCCTTCGGCTCACGCCGCTGCGTCGGCGGCACCCGGGCTGGTCGGCGCCTCCGCGCTGACCAGGTCCCGCAGGCGGGCGAGGTCGCCGACCATGTTGCGGCCGAGCATCCAGCGGTACGCCGGCGCCATCAGCCGCTCGACACCGTGCGGGCGGATCCTCATGGTGAGGGTGACCCGGCAACCGGTCCCGCCGTGGGGTTCGACGAGCCGGCAGCCGTCGACGTCGGCGCCGCCGGTGGTGTGCCAGGCCACGCGGGAACCGGGGACGACCTCGTCGACGACGCTGTCGATGTGGTTGGTCTTCCCGCCGAGGCGGAGGACCTCGTGGACCCGGGTGCCGGGCCGGGCCAGGCCCGGGGTGTCGGGCTCCATGGAGACGACGCCGGTGCGCCAGGTGGGGTCGCGCCGGTAGTCGGCGAGGACCTCCCAGACGGCGGCTGCGGGGGTGGCGATGGTGAGGGAACGGGTGAGGGTGATCATGGTCGTCAGCTCCAGAAGCCGTCGACGGTGACGCCGTCGAAGTTGTGCAGGTGGATCTCGGCGACGCGTCCGTCGACGACGCGCAGCAGGTGGACGGTGGTGTTGTCGAGGCGGCGATCGCCCCGGGTCGCGGTGACCCGGCAGAGGACGCCGGTGCGGGTCGTCCCGGCGAGGACGTCGAGGACCTCGATCGTCTCGCCGTCGTCGGTCGCGGCCCGGCTGGCGAGCTGGAACCCGAGCACCGCGTCCAGGCCCCGGTGGACGCCGGCGAGCGGATGGGTGCCGGGCACGTGGAGGACGACGTCGGCGTGCAGGTGGGCGGCTGCCTCGGCCAGGTCGCCGGCGGCGACGGCCCGGTAGAGGGCCAGCGCCACCTGGGTCGACGTCCCGTCGGCGGGTGGGGTGATGGTGGTTTGGTTCATGCAGTGAAATGTACGGAAGCGAAAGTTCTTCGTCAAGATGTTCGGCATCGAAATGTTCGCTGTCGGCGCATCGCCGCCTACCATGCGGCCATGGCCCCGCCCCCCGATAGCGTCGACGAGATGATCGCCGCCTGGCAGCGGGAGCGCCCCGACCTCGACCTGGCGGCCATGGGGACCATCGGTCGGCTCGGCCGGCTCCACGCCATCGGGGGCCGGCGGATCGAGGAGGGCATGGCGACCCACGGGCTCTCGGTCGCCGACTTCGACGTCCTCGCCGCCCTCCGCCGCAGCGGAGCGCCCCACGAGCTCACGCCCACCGACCTGTCCCGCACCCTCATGCTCTCGCCGGCGGGGATGACGAGCCGTCTCGACCGCCTCGAGCGGGCCGGTCTGGTCGAGCGGCGCATGGCGCCCGGCGATCGCCGCAGCGTCCTCGTGCGGCTCACCGAGGCCGGGTTCGCCACGGTCGACGAGGCCGTGACCGGTCACGTCGCTCGCGAGGAGGAGATCCTGGACGGCCTGTCGGCGCGGGAGCGCGCCCAGCTCGACGCCCTCCTCCGCAAGCTCCTCCGCGCCCTCGAGCCGTAGGGCCCATGCCCCCGGGGTGCTCCGCCGTCGGGCGACGCGGCGACGCGAGACGGCGACCCTCAGCGGGCGGGGAGCCCGGCGAGGGTCGCCGTCTCGGTGATCGGCGGTGGGGTCGGACCGCCGGCCGCGGCCGGGGACTAGGCCGCGGTGAAGGTGGACGTGGCCTGCGGCGGCCGCGTCAGGTGGCGGGCGACGAGGGTGAAGGCCCTGATGCGGGCCGGCCACGGCTCGCGGCGGTCGCCGAGGACGGCGACGGCGACGGAGGAGGCGCCGGCCGCCCGGCCCTCGCGGGCGAGGCGGGCGAGGGCGTGCTCGTTGGCCGCGACCCCGTGCGTGGCGAGGTCGGAGGCCAGCTGGTCGAGGTCGGTGCTGGTGTCCATGGAACCCTTGTACGCCCAAAGGAGGGTCAGGGTTAGCGATGATCCCTTCTCATGAGCAACAGGTACGCTGTTGCTCATGACGCGGCTGCGCGACGTCGAGATCAAGCACCTCATCGCCCTCGAGGCGGTGGCCGAGGAACGGACCTTCGGCAAGGCCGCCGTCCGGCTGGGCTACACCCAGTCGGCGGTGAGCCAGCAGATCGCCGGGCTCGAGCGCATCCTCGGCGCCCCGGTCTTCGATCGCCCCGGTGGACCCCGTCCGGTCGAGCTCACGCCCCTCGGCGACCTGCTCCTCGAGCACGCCCGCGACGTCCTCCGCCGGGTCGACGCCACCGGCGACGACGTCGAGCGGTTCCTCCGGGGCGAGAGCGGACGGCTCCTGGTCGGCACGTTCCAGAGCATCACCACCTCGATCCTCCCGACCATCGTGGGCCGCATGCGCGACGAGACCCCCGACGTCGACATCCGCCTGGTCGAGAGCAACGACAAGGAGATCTTCCCCGGCGCCCTCGCCCGGGGGGAGATGGATGTGGCCTTCACGCTCGACTCGGGGTGGCCGGACATCGAGACCGAGATCCTCTTCGACGACCCCTACCTCGTCGTCACCGAGCTCGACGACGGCCGTGCCGGGCCCTTCCCCACGAGGGAGCTGGTGGGCCGGGGCCTCGTCGGCTTCCAGCTGAGCAGCTGCCAGAAGGACATCGAGACCGGGCTGCGCGGCGTGGTCGACGCCGACCTCGACTGGGTGTTCCGCACCAACGACAACATGGCCGTGGTCGCCCTGGTCCGGGCGGGCATGGGCGCGGCCGTCGTCCCCCGCCTCGCCGTCGACGTCCGCGACCCCACCGTGGCCGTCCACGAGATGGACCCGCCCATCCCCCCGCGCCGCGTGGGCCTGTCGTGGAAGGCGGGCCGCACCCTGTCACCCGTCGCCCAGCGGTTCCTCGAGATCGCTCGGGAGGTCAGCGCCTCCCACGTCGAGGCGCCCCTCTCCCTGACGGTGTGACCTACGGGATGTGCTCGAGGTCGGTGGTGCTGATGGAGCCCGAGCGCACGGCGTAGCGGCAGAGGTTGTCCTTGGCCTCGGGGCCCTCGAGCCCCGGGACGCCGGCCGAGGCGTACTTCTTCACCAGGTCGGCGATGCAGTTCTCGACCCGGCTCCGCGAGAGGAACAGGCGCTCGGCGGCCTGGGCGTAGGAGGCGGGCTTCGACTGGTCGCCGCTCTTGGTCAGCAGCGGCTCGCACAGGGCGGTGAGGATGCGGCGCTCGGCGTTGGTGAACTCGAGCAGGTACTGCGTGGCCGGGCCATCGGTCGGGATGGGACGGGTGTCGCCGAGCGTGGCGGGGACCTCGAGCTCGACGACGACGTCGTGGGTGCGGATGCGCCCCCGGAGCTGCACCGTCACCCGGTCGATGGGCAGCGACGCGATCTCGTCCTGGTTCTCCAGCACCCGGGTCGGGCCGGTGCCGGGCACGAGGTAGACGGGCTGGCTGGCCGAGTCGTTCCGGACCCACAGCCGGCCGTCCTGCATGCTCACGGTGGCAGCGGTGCGGCTGACGCCGAGGTCCTCGGGGCCGCCGTCGGCCCCCGACCCCACCTGCACGTCGCACACGGTGCTGCGCCCGATGCGCACCCGCTGCCCCTCTTCGATCGTCGCCCGGCTGTCTCCGTGGCTCACCGTCGCTCTGGCCATGACCGCCATCATCCCACGATCTGCGCCGATCGCCCGCGCTCCCTCCGTCGCCCACCGCGCCGGGCCGGCTCGGGGCGGGCCCCGCGCCGGTGGTCGGCTCCCGCGGACCCCGTCGTCCCCGGCACCACGTGGTCCTGCGGCGGCCCGGTCCAGGGTCGTCCTAGACGTCGAGGAGGGCGGTCAGGGCGGCGGCGACGTGGGTCGCGCCGATGGTGAGGGCCTCCTCCAGCGGGGGCGCGAACGGGAAGGCGGGGACGTCGGCCGTGGCCAGCCGGCGCACGGGCGCGTCGAGGTCGAAGAAGCAGTGCTCGGCCACCAGGGCCGCCACCTCGGCGCCCACGCCGAAGCTGATGTTGTCCTCGTGCACGACGAGGCACCGGCCCGTCCGGGTCACCGAGGCGACGATGGCGTCGACGTCGAGCGGGCTGATGGTGCGGAGGTCCAGCACCTCGACCGAGCCGACGCCGTCGGCGGCGAGCCGGTCGGCGGCCTCGACGGCGATGTGCCGGTGCATCCCGTAGGTCACCACGGTGGCGTCGGTGCCGGGCCGGGCGACGGCGGCCACGCCGATCGGCACGCGGAACGTCGGGTCGTCGGGCACCAGCCCCTTGATCAGCCGGTAGCTCCTCTTGTGCTCGAGGAACAGCACGGGGTCGGGGTCGGCGACCGCCTCGCGCAGCAGCCCGGCCACGTCGGCCGGTGTGGACGGGGCCACGACCTTCAGCCCGGGCACGTGGGCGTAGGTCGCCTCGATCGACTGCGAGTGGTACAGCGCACCGTGCACGCCACCGCCCCACGGCGCCCGGATCACCAGGGGCACGGAGAAGTCTCCGGCCGACCGGTAGTGCAGGCGGGCCGCCTCGCTGGTGATCTGGTCGTAGGCCGAGTGGATGAAGTCGGCGAACTGGATCTCGCAGATGGGCCGCATCCCGGCCAGGGCCAGCCCGATCCCGATGCCCACGATCGACGACTCGGCCAGAGGGGTGTCGAGCACGCGCTGGCGCCCGAAGGCGTCCGTCAGCCCGTCGGTGGCGCGGAAGACCCCACCGCGGGGGCCGACGTCCTCGCCCAGGACGAGCACCCGCTCGTCACCGGCCATGAGGTCGTGCTGGGTCTGGCGGATCGTGTCGATCACGTTCCGCTCGGTGGTGGGCCCGGCGTCGTCGAGCGGCACCTCGGAGCCGGCGCCGGTGTCGGGGGCGACGCTGACGTCGGCCCCCTCGGGTGCTCCCCGCGTGGGCCGGACCGGGCGGGCGAACACCATGCTCGTCGCCGTGGAGGCCTCGAGGAAGGGCATGGCCTCGGCCCGCTTGGCCGCCTCGTCGACCTCGGCCTTGACCTCGGCCTCGATGGCGACCTCGTCGGCCTCGGGCAGGAGCCGCTGCTCGATGAGGTACTGCCGGAACTGCCGCAGCGGGTCCTTCTTCCGCCACGCCTCGACCTCCTCCGGGGTGCGGTAGGTGCGGTCGTCGTCATCGGAGGTGTGGGCCCGGATCCGGTAGGTCTTGCACTCGATGAGGGTGGGTCCGTCGCCGGCGCGCGCCCGCCGCAGCGCCTGGTGGGTGGCGGCGTAGACGTCGAGGGGGTCGTTGCCGTCGACGATGACGCCGCCGAAGCCGTAGGAGTGGGCCCGGTCGGCCACGTCGTCGACGGCCGACTCCTGGGTCATCGGGACCGAGATGGCGTAGCCGTTGTTCTCGCAGATGAACACGCACGGCAGGGAGTGGATGCCGGCGAAGTTCAGGGCCTCGTGGAAGTCGCCCTTCGAGGTCGCCCCCTCGCCGAAGTACGAGACCACGACCTTGTCCTCACCGCGGAGCTTGGCCGCGTAGGCGATCCCGGCGGCGTGGGGCAGCTGGGTGGCGATGGGGGACGACCCGGAGATCACCCCGAGCCGCGAGCTGCCCCAGTGGTTGGGCATCTGGCGCCCGCCCGAGCACGGGTCGGCGGCCCGGGCGAACACGCCGAGCAGCACCTCCTCGGCGGTCATGCCGAGGGTGAGCATCACGCCGGTGTCGCGGTAGTAGGGGAGGACCGGGTCGTGGCCGGCGCGCAGGGCCCACGTCGAGCCCACCTGGCAGCCCTCGTGGCCCTGGCAGGAGACCACGAAGGGGGCCTTGCCCATGCGGTTGAGCGACCAGATCTTCAGGTCGAGCAGCCGGGCCAGGAGGATCGTGCGGTACATCCCCAGCAGGTCGTCGGTGCTGAGCCCCAGCTCGGTGTGGCGGTCGTGGATGTGCAGCGTCGTGAGGTCGTCGACCGTCGGTGCGTGCAGCGTGCGGGCCAAGGGGCTCTCCTGGGGTCGGACGGGATCAGGGGGTCTCCCGGTTGGAGGTGCGGATCCGACGGACGCTCGCCACGGCCTCGATGCGCTCCTCGGCCAGGCGGTCGGCGGCCTCGGCGGGGGTGGTCCCGTCGGCCTCGGCCCGGTCGAAGGTGCTCCGGACGGTGTCGGCGATGCCGGCCACCCGGGCCCAGGCTCGGTCCCGGTCGTAGGGCGCCCCCGAGGGGTGGCGCTCCTCGGCGATGTTGATCACTCCGCCGGCGTTGGCCACGTAGTCCGGCGCGTACAGCACACCGTGATCGATCAGACGCTGACCATCTGCAGCCGTCGCGAGCTGGTTGTTGGCCGATCCGCACACTGCGGCGCAGGCTAGTTCGGGGATCGTGGCCTCGCTGAGGACCGCGCCCAGGGCGCACGGGCTGAACACGTCGCACTCGACGGCGTGGGCCTTGTCCGGCTCGACCACGGCGACGCCCGGGTGGCGGGCGACCACGGCGAGGACGGCGCGCTCGCTGATGTCGGCCACGGTGACCCGGGCGTCGGCCTCGACCAGGTGGTCGACCAGGGCGGCGCCGACCTTGCCCACGCCGGAGACCACCACGTGCCGCCCGGCCAGGTCCGGCGCTCCCCACAGGCGCTCGGCGACGGCGTCGAGGGCGCAGCGCACGCCCCACGCCGTGGCCGGCGACGGGTCACCGGAGCCGCCCAGCGACTCGCTGGCGCCGGTGACGTAGGGGGTCTCGGTCCGGATCAGGTCCATGTCGGCCTGGGTCGTCCCCACGTCCTCGGCGGTGAGGTAGCGCCCGCCGAGCCCGTCGATGAAGCGGGCGTAGGCCCGGATCAGGCCCTCGCTGCGCAGGGTGCGGGGGTCGCCGACGATGACGGCCTTGCCGCCCCCGGCGTCGAGGCCCGACACGGCGTGCTTGTAGGTCATGCCCCGGGCCAGGCGGCACACGTCGGCCACCGCCTCGGCCTCGGTGGCGTAGGGCCAGAACCGGGTCCCGCCCAGCCCGGGGCCGAGGACGGTCGAGTGCAGGGCGATGATCGCCTTCAGCCCGGTGGGCTCGTGGTGGCAGAACGCCACCTGCTCGAACCCCTCGACGGCGGCGTGGGCGAACACGGATCCGGCTTCGATGGCCACAGCCCGCAGGGTAGGGCGGGTGGTGCGGGCCCGCCGGGGGCGGCGGCGAGGGCGCCCCCCGTCAGGCGGCGGTGCGGGTGCGGAAGGCGCCGGGGCGGACGCCGTAGACCCGCTTGACCGCCACCGCCAGCGCATCGCCGCTCTCGTAGCCCACCTGGCGGGCGATGGCGTCGACCGAGGCGTCGGTGCGCCGCAGCAGGTCGACCGCTCGGGTCAGGCGCCATCGGGTCAGGTAGCCCATCGGCGGCTCGCCCACGAGGGCGGTGAAGCGGCGGGCCAGGGTGGCCCGGGAGACGCCGACCTCGGCGGCAAGGCGCGCCACGGTCCACGGGTGGGCGGGCCGGGCCTCGAGGGCGCGCAGGGCGGGCCCGATGACGGGGTCGCCGAGGGCCTGGCACCAGGCCGGCGGGTCGACGTCGGACCGGTCGAACCACTCGCGGAGGGTCGTGATCAGCAGGAGGTCGAGCACGCGGTCGAGGACGGCGCTCTGCCCGGGCTTGTCCCGACCGAGCTCGGCGTAGAGGAGGTCCATCGGCGGGCAGAGGTCGCCCTCGTCCCGCACGACGGCGATGGGCGGGAGGGCGGCGACGAGTCGGGCCGAGGTCGGTCCGACCACGTGGTACGCGCCGACGACGAGGACGGCGGGGCCCTCGGGATCACCGGTGCACGGCTGGAGCCGGCTGGCGAGGTCGGGCCAGGCCACGGAGGCGCCCTCGGGTGCGGGCCGGGGCCGGGCGTCGGCCGCCCCGCCGACGGCGAGGCGTCGGTCCCCGGCGAGGACGGCGGCGTCGCCGGCGCGCAGCGTCTCGGTCAGGCCGCCGGCGTGGACGGAGACCTCGCCCTGGGCCACGACGATGAGCACGAGCGGGGCGTCGGACGTGAGGTCGACGGCCCAGGTCGGGTCGAGCGTCGCCTGGGAGAACAGCGCCCGGTCGGCCCGCACGTGCTCGAGGAGGCTCGCCAGCACATCCACGGGGGTCAGGCTAGTGGCGGGCCCGGCCACCTCTGCGGGGTCGTCGCCGGCCCCGGCCCGGTGACCAGGCGTCGTCGAGGCGGCCAGCACCGTTCTGACATCGCTGCCGGACACCGATGTCGCCAGGCGCGACCAGAACGGCGGTCGGGGCGGCCATCGTCGTTCTGACAACGCTCCCCGCCAGGCGTGTCGCCTGGCGCAAGCAGAACCGAGGATGGCGACGGACCTGAGACTGGCGCGGCGCGAGACGAGCAGACGGGAGATCGAGCGTCTCGATCGTTGGCCTGCGCGGGGCCGGACGGTGGGGTGTCCCCATGCCTGATCCACTCCGCCCCACCCCCACCCGTGAGGTCCACCTGGCCCGTCGCCCGGTGGGCGAACCGACCCCGGACGACTTCGCCGTCGTCGACGTCGAGCTGCCGCCGCCCGCCCCCGGGCAGGTCCTCGTCCGGACGACCTGGATGTCGGTCGAGCCCTACATGCGCGGGCGCATGGACGACCGCCCGTCCTACATCGCCCCGTTCGCCCTCGGCGCCCCGCTCGAGGGCGGCGCCGTCGGTGAGGTGGTGGCCTCCCGGTCGGCGGCCGTCCCTGTCGGCGCGACGGTGTCCCACTTCCGCGGCTGGCGCGAGCACGCCGTCCTCGACGAGGCCGCAGTCGAGGTGGTCGACGGGGCGGACGTCCCGTCCCACGCCTACCTCGGCCCGCTCGGCACACCCGGCCTCACCGCCCACGTCGCCCTCTCCCGGATCGCCCCCGTCGCGCCCGGTGACGTCGTCTACGTCTCCGCCGCCGGTGGCGCCGTCGGCAACGTCGCCGCCGCCGTGGCCCGCCACCTCGGCGCCTCGCTCGTGATCGGGTCGGCCGGCGGACCGGCCAAGACCAAGGTCCTCACCGAGGTGTTCGGCTACGACGTCGGGCTCGACCGCCACGGCGACCTGGCGGCGGGGCTGGCCGCCGCCGCGCCGGACGGCATCGACGTGTACGTCGACTCGGTGGGGGGCTCCACCCTGGAGCTGGCCATCGCCGCCCTGCGCCCCCGGGGGCGGGTCGCCCTCGTCGGGGCCGTGGCCCAGTACAACGACACCACGCCCCGACCGGGTCCCACCAACCTCTACGAGGCGACCAAGAAGGAGATCTCGCTGCGGGGGGTGCTTGTCACCAGCCACCAGGACCTGATGGCCGCCCACCGCGACCTGGTCCGGCCCTGGCTCGTCGACGGGACGCTGCGGACGCAGGAGACGGTCGTGGAGGGCCTGGAGCGGGCGCCACAGGCCCTCATCGACCTCCTGCGGGGCGGGGTCGTGGGCAAGATGCTGGTGCGGGTCGACCGATGAGAGCGCCGACGATGCTCACCGCCGAGGACCGCACCTTCCTCGCCGGGCCCCGCCTGGGGTTCCTCACCGTGGCCTCCGCCGACGCCCGATCGCCCCACCTGCCGGTGCCGGTCTGGTTCGAGCCCCTCCCCGACGGCGTGCAGCTGGTCACCGGGGCCCGGTCGGCCAAGGTGCGCCGCCTGCGCGCCCGGCCCCAGGCGTCGCTGGTCGCCGCCAACCACCTCGACGAGCCCGAGCACTGGGTCGCCGTCGCCGGACCGGTGACGCTCCACGACGACGGCGCGCCGGAGCTGACCGCCCGCCTCGCCGGGCGCTACTGGGACCTGGACGACCCCGAGCGGGCCGCGACCCTCGAGGCGTGGCGGTCCGAGGAGATGGTCCGCGTCGTCATCCGGGCCGAGGTGCTGCGGCGCGGCGAGTGAGGTCCCGGGGAGGTCGTCCGGGGCCGATGTGATGCCGCGCCGATCGGGGGCGGCCGGTACCGTCGCGTGACGTGTCGACTCCCACCGCGGCGTACTCCGTGCGCCTCCGCGTCCGGTTGCCCAACGTCCCTGGAGCCCTCGGCCGCCTGTCGGTGGCCCTGGGTGAGATCGGGGCCAACATCGTGGGCCTCCACGGGTTCGAGGCCAAGGGCCCGGTGCTCGACGAGGACGTGATCGTCAACTGCTCCGACGCGGCACACATCGAGCAGCTGCGCGAGACCCTCGTCGCCCTCGACGGGGTCGAGATCCTCGACTTCGCCGACCGCACCTTCGAGATGCACGCCGGCGGCAAGATCCACGTGCTCGCCACCGTGCCGATCGTCGACCGCGACGACCTGTCGATGGCCTACACGCCCGGCGTCGCCCGCGTCTGCACGGCCATCGCCACCGACCCGGCGCTGGCCCACACGCTGACGATCAAGAAGAACACCGTCGCCATCGTCACCGACGGCACCGCCGTCCTCGGCCTGGGCGACATCGGCCCCGAGGCCGCCCTCCCGGTGATGGAGGGCAAGGCCCTCCTGTTCAAGAGCTTCGCCGACGTCGACGCCTTCCCGGTCTGCATCGACACCTCCCGCGACGAGACGCCGCAGGACAAGGTCGACGCCATCGTCGAGACCGTGCGGCGCATCGCCCCCGTCTACGGCGGGATCAACCTCGAGGACATCGCCGCCCCGGCCTGCTTCGAGGTCGAGGAGCGGCTGCGCGACCTGCTCGACATCCCCGTCTTCCACGACGACCAGCACGGCACCGCGGTCGTGACCCTGGCCGCGCTCGAGAACTCGCTCAAGCTCGTCGGCAAGCACATGGAGGACCTCCGGGTCGTCATCTCCGGCGCCGGCGCCGCCGGCGTGGCCATCGCCAAGATCCTCATGGCCGCCGGCGTGCGCGACGTCATCGGCTGCGACAGCCGGGGCGCCGTCACCCGCGAGCGCGACGACCTGAACTCGGCCAAGCGGGCCTTCGCCGAGCTCACCAACCCATCCGGCACCTCGGGCTCGCTCAAGGACGTGCTGCCGGGCGCCGACGTGTTCATCGGCGTGTCCGGCCCCGACCTGCTCGACGCCGACGACCTCCGCAAGATGGCGACGGACCCGATCGTGTTCGCCATGGCCAACCCCGACCCGGAGATCCGGCCCGAGGTGGCCGAGGGGCTGGTCGCGGTCATGGCCACCGGCCGCAGCGACTACCCCAACCAGATCAACAACGTCCTCGCCTTCCCGGGCATCTTCCGGGGCGCGCTCGACGCCGGGGCGACGACGGTCACCGAGGGCATGAAGGTCGCCGCCGCCGAGGCCATCGCCGCCGCCGTCCCCGAGCACGAGCTCGACGCCGAGAACATCGTCCCGTCGGTGTTCGACCGCCAGGTCGTCGAGCTGGTCGCCGCCGCCGTCGCCGGCGCCGCCGTCACCGACGGGGTCACCCGGTAGCTCGGACGCCTGGGCCGTCCGGCTCATCCGCGGTCCGACGGCTCCACATCGAGCGTCCTCGGCCGATGAAGTGGCATGGCCGTCGCCACAACACCCGTCGAGGTCGACGCCGACGTCCCCGTCGCCGCCCTCTGCGGGTGGTGCGCCGAGACCCTGACGTCGCCCTACCTGCGCCGCCCCGACGGCACCGGGCTCCACGTGGCCTGCGCCCGGGCCTACGCCGAAGCCCAGGTCGCGGCCCCGCCCGCCTGAGCCTCCGTGGCGGGGACCGGCGTCGGTCCGGTGGAGACACCCCCTGGTCACCGGCTCTGCCGGCGACCGTGGTGGCCGGGGACCGGCGTCGATCCGGTGGAGACACCCCCTGGTCACCGGCTCTGCCGGCGACCGTGGTGGCTGGGACCGGCGTCGATCCGGTGACCTCGCGCTTTTCAGGCGCGCGCTCTGCCAACTGAGCTACCCAGCCGTGCTGTCGCCTCCGCGAGGCGATGACGACAGTGGCGGTCCCGACGGGATTTGAACCCGCGACCTCCGGCTTGACAGGCCGGCGTGCACTCCAAACTGCACCACGGGACCAGCACCCCTTGCGGGGCTGGAGCAACCTAGCACCGTCCCCGGGGGGCCGATCCAACCCGGGGCCCGGGACCCCGTCCCGAGGGCGGATCGCCCGACGCATCGTCGGACGATCCGCCCGGTCCGCAGGTAGGCGGACGGGACGAGACGATCACCTTCACCACCCTCTGATCCGACGAGCGGATCAGGCGGTGCGGCGGATGACCACCTCGGCCAGGGCGGCGGGGACGGCGATGACGGGCAGCTCGTCCTCGGGACGGGCGACCTTCGGCGGCCGGCCCCGACGGCGCTTGGTGGCGAGGATGCGACCGTTGCGGAACAGCTGCCCGCCCCAGACGCCCCACGGCTCACGGCGGGCCAGGGCGCCGGCGAGGCAGTCCTCCATCACGGGGCACAGCTCGCAGATGCGCTTGGCCGCGGCGATGTCCTGCAGCTCCTCGCTGAAGAACAGGGCCGACAGCGATCCGGCGGCATCGTTGCACCGGGCCTCGGCCCACCAGGTGCGGTCCTCGGCGGCCTCCTCGAGGTCGTTCAGCGCGATCACGGGTCTCTCCTCTGTCTCGTCTCGTCGTGGGGTCGTGGTGGTGGTCGTCGTCGTCATCAGGTGGTGGGGGTGGTGGGTGGGTGAGGGAGGGAGGGATCTGGGCCCGAAAACCAGAAAGGCCGCCGGGAGATCCCGACGGCCTTCAGAGGTTCTTGGCTTCCCGGTATCAGGGAGAACCGTCCTCGGGCCGTGGGGCAGGGGTGAGGTCGTGCCGCTTGGTCATGGCCTTCACCTGCACGCCCTGGGTCGGGTTGGGAGCCCAACCGCGGAAGGCAGCGATGGTGGAGGCCGCGGGACCGGCGGGCACGGACGCCGCGCCCACGAAGGACACGGCGCGCGAGCAACCGGCGGCGGCGATCCGCTCGGCTGGCTGCATCAGCGTGCTCATCGAGTCCTCGGGTGGGTGGGGGTGCCGGGTCGGCAGGCGTCCGGGCAGTCCGGGCGTCCGGTCATCGAACCCCAGACGGGTGAGGCCGTCAAGCGATTATTCCGGACGTGGTCCGGCGCATTCCGGCCAGGCGTCAGGCGCCGGGGGCGAGCGCCTCGGCCCGGAACACCCGGGCGCGGTAGACGCGCAGCTCGTCGATGCTCTCGCGGATGTCATCGAGGGCCCGGTGGCTCGTCTGCTTGCGCACCATCTGGTCGAGCACCTCGGGGTACCAGCGCCGCACCAGCTCCTTGACGCTCGAGACGTCGACGGAGCGGTAGTGGAGGTGCTCCTCGATCTCGGGGAGGTACTTGGCGAGGAAGCGCCGATCGGTCCCGATGGAGTTGCCGCACAGCGGCACGGTGCGGGGCTCGGGCACGTGCTCGCGGATGAAGGCGAGGGTCGCGGCGCCGGCCTCCTCGAGCGTCGTGGTCGACGCCGCGATGGCCGGGAGCAGCCCGGACTTCGTGTGCATCGACCGCACGATGTCCTCCATGCCGGCCAGGACCTCGGGCGGCTGGTGGACGACGAGGTCGGGCCCCTCGGCCACGATCTCGAGCTCGTCGTCGGTGATGAGGGTGGCGATCTCGACGATGGCGCACCGGTCGGGGTCCAGCCCCGTCATCTCCAGATCCATCCACACGAGCACCCGAGGACGCTACCCGGCGCAGGTTCGCGTCCCTGCGACGCCCCGCACCGTCGACACCCAGCCAGCAAGACCCTGGCCCGTCGTCGCCCGTCGGGGTGGGGCGCAGGTTCGGCGTGGCGCAGGTTCGCAGTGGCGCCGCACCAAGATGCGGCCATGCTGCGCGTCCCCCTCGTCCGCCTCGACCCCGACCTGCCGCCCCCGTCGTACGCCCACCCCGGCGACGCCGGCGCCGACCTGCGGGCCCGCGAGGACGTCCTCCTGCCCTCCGGCGGGGGCCGGGCGCTCGTGCCGACCGGGGTGGCGCTGGCCCTGCCGGCCGGGCACGCCGGCCTGGTCATGCCCCGCAGCGGGCTGGCCCTGCGCCACGGCGTGACGTGCCTCAACACGCCCGGCGTCGTCGACCACGGCTACCGCGGCGAGCTCAAGGTGCTGCTCGTCAACACCGACCCGACGACCGACTACCAGGTGCAGCGGGGCGACCGCATCGCCCAGCTGGTCATCCAGCGGGTCGAGGAGGCGTGGTTCGCCGAGGGCGACGAGTTGCCCGCGACCAGCCGGTCGGCCGGCGGGTTCGGCTCCACCGGCCGGTAGCGAGGAGGGCCCGAGCCCACCGGCCGCCCGTCCGGGGGCGCCTAGCCCTCGTGCTCGAGGCGGGAGCGCAGCTGGCCCAGGCTGCGGGCCAGGAGCCGCGACACGTGCATCTGGCTGATGCCCAGGCGGTCGGCGATCTGGCTCTGCGTCATGCCGTCGTAGAAGCGGAGCCGCATGATCAGCTGCTCGCGCTTGGGCAGCGTGTCCACGAGCGTGGCCACCAGCATCCGGTTCTCCGCCGCGAACAGGTTGGTGTCCTCGTCGCCCAGCTGCCCGGCCAGGCCGAGCCCGGAGTCCTCGCCGCCCGACGGGGCGTCGATCGACGTCGACCGGTAGGCCTGGGCCGCCTCCATGGCCTCCAGGACCTCCTCCTCCGAGGTGCCCGACGCCCGGGCCAGCTCGGCGATGGTGGGGGAGCGCCCCAGGCGCTGGGTCAGGGTCCCGACGAGCGAGTTGACCTCGACGTGGAGCTCCTGGATCCGGCGCGGCACCCGCACCGACCAGCCCTTGTCGCGGAAGTG
Source organism: Iamia sp. SCSIO 61187 (assembly GCF_019443745.1). NCBI lineage: Bacteria > Bacillati > Actinomycetota > Acidimicrobiia > Acidimicrobiales > Iamiaceae > Iamia > Iamia sp. SCSIO 61187. The sequence goes on along the minus strand of NZ_CP050948.1, from coordinate 4,811,097 downwards.
GCGCTTGAGCTCGCCGACGATGGTCGGCGTGGCGAAGGTCGAGAACTCCAGGCCCCGCTCGGGCTCGAACCGCTCCACCGCCTTGACCAGGCCGAGCGACGCCACCTGGACGAGGTCCTCGAGGGGCACGCCCCGGTTGTTGAACCGGCGGGCCAGGTGCTCGGCGAGCCGCAGGTGGGCCTCGATGAGCTCGTCGCGGATCGTCCGGTCCCCCGTCTCCTGGTAGGCCCGGAAGCGCTCCCGCAGGTGCTCGCGCTCGGCGTCGTCGAGGCTCACGCCCGGCCCTCCCGGCTCCCCCGGTCGGGCCCGGGCGCGCGCCGACCGGCGGGGATCTCGACCCCGCCCCGGCCGGTGGCGCTCCCCCACACCGTCACGCCGGATCGGTCTCCCTCGCGGGCGGGGCCAGGCGCTTGGAGATCCACACCCGATCGGCGGCCAGGTCCACCTCGTGCTCGTCGACGACGGCGTCGAGGATCTGGTCCGAGAGGCTGGTGTCCTCGTCGCCGCCGGCCGCGGGTGCGTCCTCGAACCCGCCGACGATCGTCACGCCGAGGGCGGCCGGGGCCACCCCGAAGGTGAGGGTCAGCGTCCCCGCCCGGGCGCCGGCACCGATGAGGAGCGAGCACGCCTCGCCGACGGCGATGCGGAGGTCCTCCACCTCGTCGTACCCCATGCCGATCCGCGTCGCGAGCCCGGCGCAGGTCAGCCGGGCGAGGCGGACGAACTCGGGCGCGGCGGGGAGGGTGAGGACGACCTCGTCGGCCGCGGCGATGGGGGGCATTGGTGGCTCTCCGTCGGGGACTGCCGAGGAGGGTACATCTCGTCGCCGCACCCGCTCGCGGCGTGCGCTGGACCGGTGGCGAGGTGACGGACCGTCAGGTCGTGAGGGAGAACCAGACCGCCTTGCCCGGGACGATCCGGGTCACGCCCCAGGCGTCGGCCAGGTCGGCGACCATGGCCAGGCCCCGGCCGCTGACCGACATCGGCTCGGCGGCGACGGGCTCGGGCGCGGCGCTCGAGGGATCGATGACCTCGACCGCGAGCCGGGCGTCGTCGAGGTCGACCACCAGCTCGACGGGCGACCCGGCGTGGACCACGGCGTTGGCCACCAGCTCGCTGGTGAGGAGGCAGGCGGTGTCGACCAGGTCGGGCCGCCGCCCCTGGCGCAGCAGGTCGCGGACGACGCTGCGGGCCTGCGAGGCGGCCTCGGGGCTCGACCCCAGGTTGACGGCGACCAGCACGTGGTGGGGATCGGGGGTCGACGTCGGGGGAGCGGAGGAGGGAGCGTCGGCGGCGACCGGCGTCGCGAGCAGGTCGTCGGCCATGGGGGTGGGCTACCCGCGGTCCTTGCGCAGCAAACTGTCGTCGGCGCCGCGCGCCACCACCGTCCGGCGCGACCAGGGGCGTTATCGTCCGCCGTCCCGCCCCTCGTCCCCGGAGGTCCCCGTGACCGCTCCCTCGCTCCCGCTCGCCGGTCGCGCCGCCCTCGTCACCGGTGGCGGCACCGGCATCGGCCGCGCCTCGGCCGAGGCGCTCGTCGCCGACGGCGCCTCGGTGACCCTCGTCGGCCGGCGCGCCGACGTCCTCGAGGCGGCCGCCGAGGAGATCGGCGCCACCGCCCCCGAGGGAGCCGAGGTCCGGTGGGCCAGCGCCGACGTGGCCGACGAGGCCCAGGTCCAGGCGGCGGTGGCCACCGCCGCCGAGGGCGGCGGCCTCGACATCGCCGTCCTGTCGGCCGGGACGGGCACGCTCGGGCCGATCACCGCGCTGCCGCTCGAGGAGTGGCACCGGGTCGTGGAGAGCAACCTCACCGGCACGTTCCTGGCCATGAAGCACGCCGCCAACGCCATGATCGCCACCGGCAGGGGCGGGGCGATCGTCGCCATCTCGTCGATCGCCGGCGTGAGCAGCCACCGGTGGATGGGCCCGTACTGCGCCAGCAAGGCGGGCATCGACATGCTCGTCCAGGTGGCGGCCGACGAGCTCGGGCGGCAGGGCATCCGGGTGTGCTCGGTGCGTCCCGGTGTGGTCCAGACCGACCTGGGCGACCACCTGATCGGCGTCCCCGACGTGCTCGACGACTACCTCGCCCAGATGCCGGTGTCCCGGGTCGGCCACGTCGACGACGTCGCCGCCGCCGTGCGCTACCTCTGCGGGCCCGAGTCGAGCTGGGTCACCGGCGTCGCCCTCTCGGTCGACGGCGGCATGCACGTGCGCCGGGGTCCCGACCTCGACAGCATGGCCCGCATGCTCTACGGCGACGAGGCCCTCGACGGCCGGAAGCCCGCCATCCTCCCGGACGCCTGAACGCCCCGGGTCGGGCCGGACCGGTGCCGTTCTCGGTACCGATCGTGGCCCGGGAGTGCGTGATCGGTACCAGGAACGGGGGTGGCCCGGGCGGGTGCCGTTCTCGGTACGGATCGTGGCCCGCCGGTGCCTGATCGGTACCGGGAACGGGTCGGCCCCAGGGGTGCGGTCGATGAGGGTGGGCCGATCGCCCGCGTGGAGGTCCGCTGGGCCTGGCGGCAGCCCCGGGGGTTGTGGGGGTGAGCGCCAGCTCGAGCCGGCGAGCGGAGCGAGCTTCGGCGGGAGGGGGTCCGGCGCGAGCCGGGCGATGAACCGCTACTCGGTCTGTGACCTGGCTTCGGGGTCGAGGTCGGCGATGATCCGCTCGACGTCGACGCGAGCGCCGTCGATGCGGCCCCGGCACCAGCGCACGAGGTGGGCGGCCCGGGCGACCTTGCGGGCGAGCAGGTCGACGTCGACGGCCTCGTCCTCGATCTCGGCGAGGATCGCCTCCAGCTCGGCCATGGCCTCGGCGTAGCCGGCCGGGTCGGGTCCGGCGTCGGGCGAGGGCGCAGGGTCAGGCATCGTCCGATCCTCCCTCACCGGCGTCGGTGCCGACCACCCGGCTGCGCACCCGCCCGGCGGCGAGGTGGGTCACCAGCTCGTCGCCCGCCGCCACCTCGGCGGCCGCGCGCACGAGGGTCCCGTCGGCCCGGTAGGTCATCGACCAGCCCCGGGCCAGGGCCCGAGCCGGGTCGACGGCCCGCACCCGCGCCTCGACGCCGACGAGCTCGCGCCCGGCCCGGTCGAGCAGCGGGCCCGGGCGGCGGGCGAGGACGGCGGCGGCGGCGGTGACGCGGCGGTCGGCCTCGCCCAGGTCGCGGCGCACCCCGCGGCCGAGGCTCGTCCCCAGGGCGTCGAGCCGGGCGTCGGCCCGGGCCAGCCCGGCCGGGCCCCGCTGGCGGAGGCGGGCGGACAGCGAGCGGTGGCCGGCCTCGGCGGCGCGCAGCGACCCCCCGGCGTGGCTGACGATCTGGCGCCCCCGCCGGGCCAGCTGCTCGTCCTGGGCGCGCGCCGCCCGCCGGGCGGCGGCCCCGACGGCGGCCCACAGGGCCTCGGTCCGGTCGCGGGCGGCGCCGACGCCGGCGACGACGAGGGCGGCGGCGCCGGTCGGGGTGGCGCAGGCGGTGTGGGCGACGCGGTCGGCGACGCTGTCGTCGATCTCGTGGCCGATCCCGGTCACGACGGGCACCGGGCACGTGGCCACGGCCCGGGCGATCACCTCCACGTCGAAGGCGGCCAGCTCGACCCGGGAGCCCCCGCCCCGCACGAGGAGCACCAGCTCGGCCCCGGCGGCCACGACCGCCTCGATGGCGGCGGGCACGGTGTCGGCCGCCGCCGGCCCCTGGGTGCGGGCGTCGGCCTCGACCAGCAGGTGCGACAGCCCGGCCGCCTCCAGGACCCGACGCACGTCGGCCTGGGCCGCGCTGCCGAGGCTCGTGACCAGGCCGATGCGGGTCGGGACGGGGGGCAGCGGCAGGCGGCCGTTGCGGTCGAGGAGGCCGTCGGCGTCGAGGGCGGCGAGGACCGCGGCCCGGTCGGCGGCGAGGCGGCCGAGCGTGTACTCCGGGTCGATGCCCGTCATCTGGAGCTGCGGGCGGCCGCCCGGCGCCCACCAGCGGATGCGACCCCGGATCCGCACGTCGACGCCGTTGTCCATGGCGCTGACCCGGACCCCCGAGCGCCGCAGGTCGGCGTTCACCCGCCTGCGGTCGGTGCTCCACAGCACGACCGGCAAGACGGCGCGGGGGCGCTGGCCCGGGGGGGCCGGCTCGATGAGGTCGAAGTAGAGGTGGGGCCGGGCCCGGCGGCCGTCGCCCGGGGGCGGGAGCTCGCGGATCTCGCCCCGCACCCAGATCTCCCCGGGGAACGCCTGCTCGAGGACCGACCCGATCGCCTTGGACAAGTCGGCCACCGACCACGTGGGGTCGACGACCTCCTCGTCCCCGAACAGCGCGTCCTGCATCCCGGCCAACCTACGGGGCCGACCCCGCGGCGTGCGGGGCGGCGGGGGGTGCGACGATGGTCCGATGGTCCTCGAGCTGGTGGAGCGGTACCTCGACCTGATCCGGGGCGTGGCCCTGGGGTCGGGGCCGTGGCTGGCCTTCAACGCGACCCTGGCGACGATCCCCGCCGTGCTGGCGGTCGCCCTGTTCCACCGGCGTCGCCCGACCACGGCGGCCTGGGCCCTCGGCGTCGTGCTGTTCGTGCTGTTCCTGCCCAACGCCCCCTACGTGGTGACCGACCTGATCCACCTGCGCCGCGTGCTGGACGCCAACCCGGGCACCCGGGTGTCGGACATGGTCCCGGCCGGTGTCCTCGCCCTCCTCGTGGTGTGGGGGGTCGGGTGCTACGCCGTCGCCCTGGCCGAGCTCGACCGGCAGATCGCCCGGGTGCCGGGGCTGGCCCGTCGTCGGCTCACCGTCCGGGCCGGCGTGCACCTGCTGTGCGCCTTCGGGGTGGTGCTCGGTCGCATCCCCCGGCTCCACTCGTGGCACGTGGTCACCCGGCCCGCCGCCACCGTCGACGGCATCGTCGCCGTCCTCCACCCGCTGGCCGTCCCCCTGGTGGTCGCCCTCGCCCTCGCCTTCGCCCTGGCGGCCGCGGCCGTGACCGCCGTCGGTCGGGCGGCGTGGGCCCGCACCGTCGAGGTGGGGGAGACGGCCCGCCGCCGGGCCCAGGCCGTCGCCCTCCGGCGGCTCCCCGGGTAGGTCGGCGGTGCCCCGTCGCCGCGAGGCACCGCACGAGGACGATGACGACGCCGGCGCGCTCGAGGCCACGTGGGGCCGGAAGGCCAGTGCCCGGGCCGTCCCCGTCGATCGACCGGCGGCGGCGCCCGGGGGACCGGGTGGGGCGCAGGGTCCGGGCCGGCGGGGGCGGCGGCGGGCGCTGGTGGCGGGCGGTGCGGCCGTGGCGGTGGTGGCGATCGCCGTCGTCGTGGTGACCGGGAGGAACGACGAACGGGGCCCCGATCGACGATCCCCGCCGGCCGGGGATCCCGTGACGGCCACGACCCTGGCGCCGTGGGAGCCGGCATGGGCGACCGAGGTGGTGTGCCCCCGGCTCGAGGTCACCCCCGAGCGGCGTACCACGGCGTGCCCCGTGGCCGCCGACGAGGAGCGCGTCTTCGTCGTCGAGGAGCGCGACGACGCCCCCGGGGGCGGCCCGGTGTCGACGGTCGTGGCCCTCGGTGCCCGCGACGGCCGCGAGGAGTGGGCGGTGGCCCTGCCCGGCGGCGCCCGGACGGTGCTGCGCTACCCCTCGTTGCTGGTCGTGCGGGGCCCGCGAGACACCCACGGCGTCGATCCCGAGACGGGCACGGTGCGGTGGACGCACCCCGGCTTCCCCGTCGCCCCGCTCGGCCGCGACCACGTCCTGCTCGACCACCTCGTCCCGGAGGGAGCGTCGGAGCGCTCGACGATGACGGTCGTCGACGCCGAGACGGGCGGGGCCACCTTCAGCCGGTCGGGACCGGCCGAGGGCCTCTACGTCAACCCTTGCGGGGAGGCGGGGCTCGTCGTGGTCAGCGAGGGCGGGAGGCTGACCGCCCACGCCGTGCTCGACGGGGCCGAGCGGTGGTCGGTCGAGAGCGCAGTCCACCACCACCGCTTCGACCCGATCGTGTGCGGCGACCGGCTGGCCGTGGCGGTCGAGGGCGGCGAGCTCGTCGCCCGGGACGTGTCCTCGGGGGCGGTGGCCGGACGGGTGCCGGCCCTGCCGGTGGCCGACGACGGGATCGCACGGCGGCTCGAGGTGGTGGACGGCACCGTGGTCCTTGCCGCAGCCGACCGCATCGAGGGCTACGCCGCGGCTCCGACCCTCTCGATCCTGTGGTCGCTCGACGCCGCCGGCGGTGGGCGCGACCTGGTCGTCGCGCCCGTCGCCGGCGGCGTGGCCGTGGCGACCCCCGGTGACCGGGCCGCCTGGTTCGGGCCTGACGGCACCCCCGGGCCACAGCTGCCGTTCCCCGGGCCGGTCGAGGTGGTGATCGAGGGCGACCGGCTCGTCGCCTGGGGGGCGGAGGAGGTCCTCGTCGCCTCGGCGGCCGAGCTCACCCGGGCCCGCCGGCTGCCGCTCCCCGACGTCCGCCGGGCGGCGGCGACGCCGACCCACGTCGTGGTGACCACCCGGGACGAGGTCCGGCTCTACCCCTTCGACCCGTGACACGGATGGTGCCTGGCACCATCCGTGCTAGCCGTCGGCTCGCTGGGGCTCGGGGAGGGCGGCGTCGTCGGGGAGGAAGGTGGCCGGCGAGGTCGGGGCGTCACCGCGCAGCAGGGCGCGGTAGAGGTCGGCGTAGAGGCCGTCGGCGGCGAGCAGCGACGGGTGGCGGCCCTGCTCGACGATGCGGCCGTCGTCGAGGACCAGGATGAGGTCGGCGTCGACGACCGTCGAGAGGCGATGGGCGATCACCAGGGCGGTGCGGCCCTGGAGGGCGGTGGCCAGGGCGGCGTGCACGGCCGTCTCGTTCTCGGTGTCGAGGTGGCTGGTCGCCTCGTCGAGGATGACGATGCGCGGGTCCTTGAGGAGCATCCGGGCGATGGCGATGCGCTGCTTCTCGCCGCCCGACATGCGGTAGCCCCGCTCGCCCACGACGGTGGCGTAGCCGTCGGGCAGGGCGGCGATGGTGTCGTGGATGCGGGCCGCCCGGCACGCCGCCTCGAGCTCGGCGTCGGTGGCGTCGGGGCGGGCGTAGCGCAGGTTCTCGGCGATGGACGTGTGGAACAGGTGCGGGTCCTGGCTGACCACGCCGACGGCGTCGCGCAGGCTGTCCTGGGTGAGGTCCCGCACGTCGGTGCCGTCGATGCGGACGGCACCGTCGGTGACGTCGTAGAGGCGGGGCACGAGGGTGGCGAGCGTGCTCTTGCCGGCGCCCGATGGCCCGACCAGGGCCACGGTCTGGCCCGGCTCCACGGTGAGGTGGATGTCGTGGAGGATCTCGCGGGACTCGAGCTCGCCGAGCGGGATGCCGGCCTCGGCCTCGAGCGACGCGATCGACACGTCGGCCGCCGCCGGGTACCGGAACGACACGTGGTCCAGCTCGATCCGGCCCTCGGGTTCGACCAGGTCGACGGCCCCGGGGCGGTCGGCCACGGCGCGGGGGGCGTCGAGGACCTCGAAGACCCGGTCGAAGGACACGAACGCGGTCATCAGGTCGACGCGGGCGTTGGTGAGCTGGGTGAGGGGGGCGTAGATCTGGACCACGAAGGTGCCCAGGGCGACGAGGGTGCCCAGGGTGATGGTGCCGGAGATCACCATCCGCCCGCCGGCCAGGTAGATGACCGCCGTCCCGACCGCCCCCACGAGGGTCAGGGCGACCATGAAGGTGCGGCTGTACATGGCCGAGCGGATCCCGATGTCGCGCACCCGCCCGGCCCGGTCGGCGAACCCGGCCGACTCGTCGTCGGCCCGCCCGAAGAGCTTCACGAGCATGGCGCCGGCCACGTTGAACCGCTCGGTCATCGTCGCGTTCATGGACGCGTTGAGGTCGAACGACTCGCGGGTGATCGACTGGAGCCTCCGCCCGACCCGCTTGGCCGGCAGCAGGAACAGGGGCAGCAGCACGAGCGAGAGCAGCGTGAGGCGCCACTCGAGGATGGCCATGGCGGTCAGGGTCGTGCCCAGCACGATGACGTTGGACACGACCGAGCCCAGCGTCTGCGTCACTGCCCGCTGGGCACCGATCACGTCGTTGTTGAGCCGGGAGATGAGGGCGCCCGTCTGGGTCCGGGTGAAGAAGGCGATCGGCATGCGCTGCACGTGGTCGAACAGGGCGGCCCGCAGGTCGTAGATCAGGCCCTCGCCGATGCTCGACGACAGCCACCGCTCGACCAGCGAGAGGGCGGCCCCGGCGACGGCGGCGGCCGCCATCCCGCCCGCGGCCCACGTCAAGATGCCGGCGTCGGTCGGTCCCCCGGGGGTCTGGGGGAGGGCGTCGTCGATGATCTTCTTGACGAGGAGCGGGGTCACCAGGCCGAGCAGGGCGGCCATCACGATGACGCCCAGGAAGGCGAAGGTGCGGGGCCGGTACGGCCGGGCGAAGGCCCAGACGCGCCGGATCAGACCTCGGTCGAGGTGGACGCCGCTCAGCGCCGACGGGTCGGAGCGGGACATCCCCCAGAGGATGTGGGGTCCCTGGCGCATGGTCCGGTCAGGCTACGGGCGGCGGCCCGAGACGAGACGAGGACCGGGGCCTGGTGACCCCGGTCCTCGCTCCGAGCGGAGGGTGTGGGATTTGAACCCACGGTGGCTGTGACACCACAACGGTTTTCGAGACCGTCCCATTCGTCCGCTCTGGCAACCCTCCGCCTGCGAATGTAACGCGACCCCTCCACGGACCGGGAACCCGTTGGCGGTCAGCGGCGTCAGCGGCGGGTGGCGAAGAAGGCGGTCAGCTCGGCGGCGCACTCGGGGGCGCGGACGCCGGCGGTGACGGCCGAGGTGTGGTTGAGGCGGACGTCGACGGCGACGTTGTAGAGCGACCCGGTCGCCCCGGCGCGGGGGTCGTCGGCGCCGAAGACGATCCGGCCGACCTGGGCGGCCCACGCCGCCCCGGCGCACATGGGGCAGGGCTCGAGGGTGACCACCAAGGTGGCCTGGCGCAGCCGCCGGTCGCCGACCGCGGCGGCTGCATCCCGCAGGGCCAGGACCTCGGCGTGGGCGGTCGGGTCCCCGCTGCGCTCCCGCTCGTTCCCCCGTCGGGCGACGACCGCTCCGTCGACCACGACGACGGCCCCGACCGGCACCTCGCCCGCCGCCCCCGCGGCCCGGGCCTCGTCGAGGGCCAGGCCCATCAGCGCGTCGTCGTCCACCCGAGGACCGTACGCGACGAACCGGTGGTCGGATCCCCGTCAGGAGATCCGACCACCGGCCCCGGGATGTGCTCTGCCCCGGCCGCACACCCGAGGAGGACGCGACCGGGGCAGAGGGTGTCCCCGCCCCGCCGGGGATGGGGAGGCACCGGCGGGGAGGGGCGAACGCGGGCGGGCCTGCGGGTGGCGCAGGCCCGCCGGAGGACCGGCTATGCGCTGGCGATGGCGGTGAGCACGTCGGTCTTGGCCGCCCGGGCCGCGGGCCGGGCCGAGGCCAGCACGCCGGCGGCGGCGCCGATGAGCACGACCACCAGCAGGGTCCCGACCGGGACGGCCACGGTGTCGAAGTCCTCGCCGGCGGCCCGGATGACCATGGCCCCGCCGCCGACGCCGACGGCCAGGCCGAAGAGCGTCCCCAGCGAGGACACCATCACGGCCTCCCAGCGGACCATCGACCGCACCTGGCGGCGGGTCTGGCCCACGGCCCGGAGCAGGCCCAGCTCGTGCTTCCGCTCGAGCGTCGAGAGGGAGATGGTGTTGGCGATCCCCATCAGGGCGATGCCGATCGACAGGGCGAGCAGCACGTAGATGAGCATCAGCATCTGGTCGACGCTGCGGCCCTGGGTCTCGGCGAACTCGTCCCGGGTCTCGATGGTCGAGCCGGGCCAGTCGGTCGCCGCCGCCTGGGCGGCCTCGTCGAGCTGCTCGGCGGTGACGCCCTCGGCGGCCTTGAGGATCATCACGTTGGGGCCGACCTGCGGGGCGTGGGGGGCGACGGTCTCCACGTCGACGAAGTAGGGCCCGGCCAGGGTGGTCGTGCCGTAGACGAGGCCGACCGTGAGGTCCTCCTCGACGCCGTCGATGTAGGTGACCGGGACGGAGTCGCCCAGGGCCAGGCCGTTGTCCTCGGCGTAGTCCTCGGACACGGCGACCTGCCCGGCGCCGAAGCTCGCCGTGTCGCCCTCGCTGACGTCGAGGTCGATGACCTCGTCGATGCTGGCGGCGTTGGTGAAGTTGAGGAACGTGTCCTCGCCGGCGACGGTGCCGGGCATGCCGCCCACCCCGGCGGCGGCCCCCGTCTCGGGGAGGTCCCGGAGCCGCTCCTGGAGGCTGGGGGCCAGACCGACGAAGCCGTCGACGTCGGGACCCTGGACGACCACGTCGCCGGCGATCTGGCGATCGATGATCTCGTCCAGCGACGCCCGGACCGAGGCGCCCACGACCGTGAACAGGGCGACCACGGCGACACCGATCACCAGAGCGGTGGCGGTGCTGCCGGTGCGGCGGGGGTTGCGGATGGCGTTGCGCCGGGCCATGAGGCCCGACACGCCCTTGAACCGGGACACGGGGGCGCCCATCACCCGGACGAGGGGGCCGGCGACGCTCGGGGCCAGGACGATGGCGGCGAGCAGCAGCAGGGCAGCCCCCGACCCGGCCATGGTGGCCCCACCGCTCCCGAAGGCGGCGGTGAGCCCCAGCCCCACGCCGAGCGCCAGGACCGCGGTCCCGATGATCGGGCGGAGGCGGCCGACCTGGCCGCCGTCGACGGCGGCGTCGCGGAGGGCGGCGACGGGGGCGATCTTCGACGCCCGGCGGGCCGGAAGCAGGGCGGCCACGACGGTCACGCCCACGCCGACCCCGAGGGCCACGGCGACGGTGCTGGCGCTGATCACCAGGGCCGACGAGCTGAGGCCGGTGAAGCTGGACAGCACGGCGCCCAGGCCGGCCGCCAGCCCGATGCCGAGGGCCAGGCCGATGAGCCCACCGACGAGGCCGACGATCCCGGCCTCGAGCAGGGTCGAGGTGATGATCTGGCGGCGGGAGGCGCCGATGGCCCGCATGAGGGCGGCGTCCCGGGTCCGCTGGGCGACCACGATGGCGAAGGTGTTGTAGATGCTGAACGTCCCGACCAGCAGGGCGATGAGGGCGAAGGCGAGCAGCGCCGGCCGCATCACGCTGATGAAGTCGCGGCCGATCGCCTGGGACTCCTCGGTCAGCTCCTCGCCGGTGATGGCCTCGACCCCGTCGGGCAGGGCCTCGGCGATGGCGGCGGTGACGGCCTCCTGGCTCACGCCGTCGTCGGCGGCGACGAGGAAGCTGTCGACCTTGCCGGGCGTCCCGCCCAGGTGGGCGATGGCGCCCTCCTCGTCGAACAGGGCGGTCGTCAGCGGGCCGGGGGAGTCGGCCGTGCCGTACTTGGCGATGCCGACGACGGTGACCTCCAGGGGCTCCGGGGTGAAGACGCGGGTCGTGTCGCCGACCTCCAGGTCGCCCTGGCGGGCCGAGGCCCGATCGATCACCACCTCCTCGGGCTGCTCGGGGGCGCGACCGTCGGTGAGGCGCCACGGGTTGAGGTCGTCGACGGTGATCCACTGGGAGCCGACCTGCGGTGGTCCGCCGCCGCCGATGATCTCGCCGTCGGCGCCGACGATCTGGGCCGTGCCGGTCCGGACGGGCTGGACGGCGGCCACGCCGTCGACGTCCTCGACGGTGGCGGCGATCGACTCGTCGATCTCGCCCCGGGCGACGTCGCCGAACCCCAGGTCGATCGAGGTGTCGGCTCGGACGGCGGCCGCGGTGCCGGCGGTGCCGGTCGTGAACATGTCGTCGAACGAGCGCTGGAAGGTGGCGACCATGACCAGGACGCCGGACAGGAACGCCACGCCCAGGGCGACGGCGATGATGGTGGAGGTGAAGCGGCGGGCGTGGGCCCGGAGCGTGCGGAGGGAGATGCGCAACATGGGTGGTTCCTCGGGTGCTTTCTTCGTCTTCTTCTTCAGTCCCCGAAGCGCTTCATGCGGTCGAGCACGGTGGCGGCGGTCGGGTCGGCCATCTCGTCGACGAGGCGGCCGTCGGCGAGGAACAGGACGCGGTCGGCGTAGGCCGCCGCGGTGGGGTCGTGGGTGACCATGACGACGGTCTGGCCCATGGTGTCGACGGCCCGGCGCAGGAAGCCGAGCACCTCGGCGCCCGAGCGGGAGTCCAGGTTGCCGGTGGGCTCGTCGGCGAAGGTGACCTCGGGCCGGCTCAGCAGCGCCCGGGCCACGGCCACGCGCTGCTGCTGGCCGCCGGAGAGCTCCGAGGGCTTGTGGCTCAGGCGGTCGGCCAGGCCGACGGTCTGGACGATCTCGGCCATCCACGCCGGGTCGACCTTGCGGCCGGCCAGCGTCGCCGGGAGGGTCATGTTCTCCTCGGCGGTGAGCGTGGGCACCAGGTTGAAGGACTGGAACACGAAGCCGATGCGGTCCCGGCGGAGCTTGGTGAGCTGGCGGTCGTTGAGGCCCGACAGGTCGACGCCGGAGATCTCGATCGACCCGGCGGTGACGGTGTCGAGGCCGGCGAGGCAGTGCATCAGGGTCGACTTGCCCGAGCCCGACGGACCCATGACGGCGACGAACGAGCCGCGGGCGACGCCGACGGTCACGTCGTCGAGGGCGGTCACGGCGGCGGGGCCGGTGCCGTAGACCTTGCGGACGGCGAAGGCCCGGACGGCGGCTCCGCCGGTGGCCTGCCCGGGCTGGGCGGCGGGCTGAGGGGGGGCGATGGTGGGCACGGTGTCCTCCTGGACGGGTCTCTCGGGGTGTGCACCCATCGTCTGTGACCTGGCCCGACGCCGGAATGGGCCGGGCCACCGGACCGGGGGTGGAGCCCGCCCACGACCGGGGGTGGGGCTAGCCCCCCGAAGGGGTGAGCCGAGCTGCGCCGTTCTGAGCCACGTAGGGGACATCGGTGGCCGGTTCCTGGCTCAGAACGGCGGATGCCCCGCCCGGGCGCGGTTCTGAGCCAGGAGAGCGCCAGGGGTGGCCCGCTCCTGGCTCAGAACGGACCGGACTCCGCGGTGAGCGACGTGGTGCCGGCCAGGGGTCAGGAGGTGTAGCGGACGTCGGTGCTGCCGGCACCGGCCGCGGCGCGGATGACCCGGTCGCTGGTCGGGTCCGTGCGCACCGCGATGTCGGTGCTGCCGGCCCCGGACTCGGCGTCGATCCGGTAGGCCTCGTCGCCGGGGGGCACCTCGACCACGACGGAACCGGCCCCGCTCGTCGCCTCCACGTCCTCGGGGGGGACGGCGAAGGACAGGTCCACGCTGCCGGCCCCGGCGGTGGCGTCGACGCGGGTGCTGCGCAGGTCGCGGCCGGTGATCGACCCGCCGCCCACGCTCATCTGGAGGTCGCCGCTCACCCGCTCGAGGTCGACCGCGCCGGCTCCGCTGTCGAGCTCGATGTCGCCCTCGACGTCCGAGACCGACGCGCCGAGGGCCGAGATCGTGAAGGACACGTCGGACGGCACGACCAGGTCGACCCGGTTGGTGCAGATGATGGAGATGCCGCCGATGCACTCGACCCGCACGGTCAGGAGCCCGTCGACGAGGGTCTCGACCACGCGCGGCTCGCGGACGCCGAAGCTCGACCGGCGGTCGATCTCGACCCGGTCGGCCGGGCCGGTGCGGATCGTGACCTTGCCGGTGACGTGGACCTCGGCCCGGAGGACCTCGCCGGTGAGGGTCGTCGAGTCCCTCTCGGTGGTGCGCACCATCACGTTGGCGGCGGCGAAGGTGCCGAGGCCGAGCAGCAGGACCACGACCAGGCCCCCGAGGGCCAGGGCCGGGATCCGGACGAAGGGGAGACGGCCCCACGTCGCCGGGTTGGTCGGCCGGGCGGTGGGCGGGCGCGCCGCGCCGCTGCGCCCCGTCGCCGCCGCCGCCGGTGGGATCGTTGGGACGACCGGGGGGACGACCGGCGGGGTGGTGGGCCGGTCGCCCGGAGCGTCGGGGCTCACGGCGCCGCCTCCAGGTAGCGGAGGACGGCGAGGACGCGGCGGTGGTCGGTGTCGGCGATGGGCAGGTCGAGCTTCATGAAGATGTTCGACACGTGCTTCTCGACGGCGCCGTCGGAGACGACGAGGGCCTCGGCGATGGCCCGGTTGCTGCGCCCCTCGGCCATGAGCCGGAGGACCTCGGTCTCGCGGGGTGTGAGGGCCTCGAGCGGGCTGCGGTGGCGGCTCGTGGCGAGCAGCTGCGAGACCACGTCGGGGTCGAGGGCGGTCCCGCCGGCGCCGACGCGGCGCACGGCGTCGACGAAGTCGCGGACGTCGGCCACCCGGTCCTTGAGCAGGTAGCCCACGCCCGTGGTCGACCCGGCCAGCAGCTCGGTGGCGTAGCGCTCCTCGACCCACTGCGACAGCACCAGCACGGCGATGTCGGGCCACAGCTCGCGGGTGCGGATGGCGGCGCGGAGGCCCTCGTCGGTGTGGGTGGGCGGCATGCGGACGTCCATCACCACGATGTCGGGCCGCTCGGCCTCGATGACGGCCATGGCCTCCTCGGCGTCGCCGGCGGTGCCGACGACCTCCTCGCCGGCGTCGACCAGCAGGCGGATGAGCCCCTCGCGGAGCAGGACCGAGTCCTCGGCGATCACGATGCGCATCAGGGGGCTCCCGGGGAGGGGTGGAGGTCGGTCGGGTCGTCGTCACGGTCGGGCCCGGGCGGGACGGTCCCGGCCGAGGGGGACGTGGGGTCGACGGTGAGCGGGGGTGGCGGGACGGCACCCGGTCCGGTGGTGCCGGTCGGGGTCTCGGTGGTGCCGGTCCGGCCCAGGGGGGCGGGGAGGGGCAGCTCGGCCCGGATGGTCGAGGGCCCGCCGGTGGGGCTGGTCACGCGGAACGTCCCGTCGACGGCCCGCACCCGGTCGGCCAGGCCCCGCAGGCCGGTGCCCCGGTCGGCGGAGGCGCCGCCGATGCCGTCGTCGCTGACCTCGACCACGAGCCGGCTCCCCTCGTCGGCCACCAGCACGCGGGCCCGGTGGGCGCCGCTGTGGCGGGCCACGTTGGTGAGCGACTCGGAGATGACGAAGTAGGCGATGCCCTCGATCGACGGCGGGGCCCGGCGCGCCACCCGCAGGTCGACCTCGACGGGCACCGGGGCCCGCGAGGCGAGCCCGGCCACGGCGGAGTGGAGGCCGCGGTCGGTGAGGACCGGGGGGTGCAGGCCACGGGCCAGGTCGCGCAGCTCGACGAGAGCGTTCTTGGCCTCGCGGTGGGCCTCGTCGACCAGGGCCCGCGCCGCGGCCGGGTCCGACTCCATCTTCTCCTTGGCCAGGCCCAGGCTCATGGCCAGGGCGACGAGCCGCTGCTGGGCGCCGTCGTGGAGGTCGCGCTCGATGCGGCGTCGCTCGGCCTCGGCCGCGTCGACCACCTCGGCCCGGCTGGCCACGACCGAGGCCACCCGCTGGCGCAGCACCTCGGCCTCGCCCCCGGCGAGGAGGCCCTCGGCCATGCCCAGCGACAGCCGGCTCAGACCCCGGGTGACCCACGGGGCGGTGAGGAGGATGACGGCGCCCAGGGCGGCGGCGAGCAGCGCCTCGCTCCCCGGGTTGACCCGCCACCAGCCCAGGCGGGCCTCCTCGGCGGGCACGCTCCCGAGGTACAGCGGCAGGGTGAGCAGGGCCAGGCCGACGCTCCACGCCCCCACGACGATGGTGGCGAAGACGACCGACTTGGGCAGGTGCACCAGGTGGTAGCCGAGCTCCTTCCACGTCGCCGCCGAGCGCAGCCAGCGCCAGACCCGCGACGCCAGGGGCCCGTCGTGGTGGCGGTGCGGGCTCGACAGCACGATCCCGGTGGTGGCCGCGATCCGGAACCGCTCGACGTGCCCGGTCAGCCACGAGGCCACCAGCAGCAGGGCGAAGAGGATGACCGAGAGGGGGACGATCGGGAGGGTGACCGCGGCCAGCACGGCCAGGGCGATGATCGTCGACGACGTCACCAGGGCGGCGAAGAGGTCCGTCACCACGTGCACCAGGGCCTGGAGGGTCCGGGGCGCCACCGGGGCGGAGGCCCCGAGGCCGAGGACGCGCAGCCACCCGGTGCGGGGGGGTGAGGTCGCGGCGGTGGCCATGACGGCCAACCTACGGATGCCGGCGGGCGCCGACCATCCCGTCCGCCGGTGGCCGGGAGGTGGGGCTGTCCCCCGTCACGGGTCGTCGCCCCGGGTCCCTCCCGGGCAAGATCGTCTCGTGGCCGACGTCCCCGAGGAGGATCCCCAGGACCCGTTCCGGCTGGGCGACGACCCGGGGTGGAGGCCGACCGGTCGGGAGGGCCGGCCCGACGGGCTGGTCGGGCTGCGGATGTCGTTCCTGGCCCTGTGCACCGCCTTCGGGGTGGTCGGGATCGTGGTGGGGCTGATGGCCGACTCGGTCGCCCAGCGCGACGGCCGGGTCTCGGGCCTGGCCGCGACCGTCGGCGTCGTGGTCGTCGGTGTCGTCGGCCTGGCCCTGGTCCGGCTCGCGCCCCTGCCCCTCGACTGCGCCGACGAGCTCGTCCTGGCCCGGTCGTGGCGCAACCGCTTCTTCGGTCGGGCCGCGGCGTCGACGCTGCCGGCGCTGGCCGGGTTCGCCGCCTTCGCCCTCGCCGGCATCCCCGCCCTGTACCCCTTGGGGCTGGCCTTCACCGCCGCCGGCCTCGCCGTCGCCGGGCCGTTCCACGCCACCCTGGTCCGCGACCAGGAGCGCCTGGCCCTCGACGCCTGCGCCATCGCCCTCGTCCCCGCCCTCCGCAAGCCGGTGGAGTGATCCTCGGCCACTCCTTCGCTGGCGCCCCGCCCCCGTGGGCGCCAGCGAACGAGTGACTGAGACCTACATGCTCCGGTACTGCTCGCTGCTCACGATGGTGATGGTGAGGAGGAGGTCGGTCCGGGTGCGGATGATCTCCTTCCACGCCTCCAGCTCGGCCGGGGTGGGGGGCCGTCCGAGGAAGTGGTCGGCCTGGGCCTCGACCCGGTTCGTCCGGTTCTCCGAGGACTGGAAGAAGTGCTGGGCCACCATCGAGCGGCTCAGCCCGTCCTCGATGCGACCCACCCAGTAGGCCCGGCCGGCGTCGTCGGGCACCCGTCCGAGCACGGCCAGGTAGGCCTGGTCGACGAAGGCCTCGACCTCCCGGTTGGCGGTGTCGAAGAACTCCGGCGAGCCGATCAGCTGGGCGACCAGGAGCTTCTCGGGGCGGCCGGCCCGGAGCTGGCCGACCCAGTAGTCCCGCTCGGCGTCGGCCGGCGTGCGGCCCACCAGCTGCTCGTAGCGCCCGACCACGACGCCCCGCAGCCACTCGTTCGACCGGGCCAGGATGGTGGCGAACTGGCGGACGCTGATCGTCCCGGACTGGAGCCGGCCGACCCAGTAGGCGCGGTCGGCCTCGCTCGGCGGGAAGCCGAGGACGTCCTGGTAGGCCCGATCGACGTACGCGGCGAGGTCGTCGAGGTCCTCGGGCGTGACCGTGACCGGCGTGTGCACCACGGTGGTCCCGGGGATCCCGGTGGCGGTCACGTCGGTGCGGACGTCGCCCGCCCCGCCGGTGACGCCCTCGACGTCGACGGTCCAGGTGAGCGAGTCGCCCTGGACGGCATCGGTGCTGACGATGTCGAGGTCCTCGGTCGGCGGCGTGTCGACGACCGACTCGCCGCCCTCGCCGGTCTCGTTCTCGGCGCCGATGACGAGCGGCTCGCTGAGGTCGGTGAGGTCGGGCCGGTCGTCGACCGGGTAGTTCAAGGTGATGTCCTGCTCGGGCTGGTGGCCGAGCCAGACCTGGAACGTCTTGAGCGTGTCGGAGCCGTAGGCGTCCACCTGCCACTCGACGACCGTCCAGGCGTCACCGGTGGCCGTGTCGGTCAGCAGGGCGACGGCGATGCCGGGGGCGTCGGTGCCGTCGAGGTCGCTCCAGAACGGGGCGATCACGTTGTTGGGTGGCAAGACGTCGGGGATCACCTGGGGCGGGCAGCACACGTTGTCGGAGCTGCCGGAGGAGCCGCCCACGACCAGGTACCCGTTGGAGTCGACGCCGATGGCGTCGTAGGGGATGCCGTTGTAGAGGAACGGGTCGATCGCGAAGTCGACGATCTCCTCGTCGCCGATCGGCTCGAACGGGATCGAGAAGGCCTCCAGCGGGAGGTACCCGTCGAACCCGAGCGGCTCGATGCTCGGCGTGCCCGGCGACCGGCCGGACAGCTCGGTGGCGGCGACCTCGACGCGTCGGGGTCCGGCGACGGAGACGCCCTCGCCGGCGGCGCCGGTGATCTTCAGGCGGTCGTTGACCGACGTGGTGCCCTCGACGGTGGTCGGGCCGAAGCTGTCGTTGGCCGCGGTGATGGTGCAGGTGGTGCCCACCCCCACGGCGACCTCGGCGGCGGCGCAGTCGCTGGTGACGGTGGCCCCGCCCTGCGACGGGGCGAAGGCCACCGGCAGGTGCAGGGTCTCGCGCCCCGACGCCGCCAGGCGGATCTCGCCGAACTCCTGGCCCTCGGTGTTGGTCGACTCGATGGTGATGGTCAGGGCCCGCGAGGCGCCGGCGGCGATGGTGAAGCGGCTGGGCGTGACCGTGATGGCGCTGCCCTCGCCGGCGGTGGTCGTCACCCCGTAGGTGGCGGTCGAGCCGCTGACGTTGGTGACGGTCCGGGTGGTTGTGACCGAGCCGGGCATCACCGGGGCGTTGACCGACGGGAGGTTGAGGTCGATCGACGTCGTCGGGTCGGCGGTGAGGGTGAGGAACCGCCGGGCCGTCTCGTCGAGGGTCAGGCCCGGCTGGCGGGCGGCGCCGAGGTCGATCCGGCCGGCGCCCATGTCGAACGGGTCGGCCGGGGTCGCCTCGTCCTCCTTGAGCAGGTCGGTGGTGGCCGTCGTCATGAGGGCCGAGCGGACCTGGCCCGGCGTCCAGTCCGGGTGCTCGGCCAGCATCAGCAGGCCGGAGCCGGCGACGTGGGGCGACGACATCGACGTCCCGGCGATGGCCTGGAACTGCTCACCGGGCGGGCCCTCGACGATCGACTCCGGCGTGGGCGTGTGCCCGGCGAGGATCTGCACGCCGGGGGCGGTGAGGTCGGGCTTGAGGAAGTCGCCGGCGGGGCCGCGCGACGAGAAGGCGGCCATCACGTCGGGGACGCCGTCGCGGGCGATGCCCGGGGTGAACGTGCCCAGCACCTCGTCGTCGGCGTGCTCGCCCATGAAGGCGACGAAGTCGGTGCCGTCGGCCAGGTGGACGACCGGCAGCCAGTGGTTGTCGGTCTCGACGTCGGCCCGGGTCGGGTTGTAGAGGATGACGCCGACGGCGCCGCCCAGGAAGGCGTTGTAGGCCGACGCCACCCGGCCCGCGGGGTTGCCCCGCTCGCAGCCGACGATGAGCCCGGCGAAGGTGTCCTCGGCCGGTGGCTCGGTGGCGCACTGGACGTCGGAGTAGCCGGGGACGTCCGCGGCCAGCTCCACCGGGGTCTCCTCGGTGACGCCGGCGCCGATCGACACGCCGGCGGCCTCGAAGGTCTCGCCGTCGGCCGTGAGGGTGAGGTCGGAGCCGAACTCGCGGAGCTGGGTCGACGCCGCGACCGAGGTGGTCCAGGGCGACAGGTGGTTGGCCGTGGAGGCGCCGGGGCCCTCGTTGCCGGCCGAGGCCGACACGTAGACGCCGGCGGCGTAAGCGTCGAGGAACGCCATCTCGGTCGGGTCGGTGAACGG
This sequence comes from Iamia sp. SCSIO 61187, assembly GCF_019443745.1. Classification (NCBI taxonomy): domain Bacteria; kingdom Bacillati; phylum Actinomycetota; class Acidimicrobiia; order Acidimicrobiales; family Iamiaceae; genus Iamia; species Iamia sp. SCSIO 61187. The sequence continues at coordinate 4,791,452 of NZ_CP050948.1, read as the reverse complement.
CGTGGTGCCGCCCGAGATCGAGTAGTTGATCACGTCGACGCCGTCGAGGATCGCGGCCTCGACCGCCGCCGTGGTGTCGCTCCCGTAGCAGCCGAGGGCGCCGCAGACCTTGTAGCCCATGACCCAGGCGCCGGGGGCGACGCCGGACACGGGACCCCGGTCGACGCCGAAGACGGGCGCCTCGTCGACCACGCCGCCGGCGGCGGTGGTGGCGGTGTGGGTGCCGTGGCCGTTCGAGTCCCGGGCGGAGTCGGGGTAGACCTCGTCGAGGTCGGGGTTCACCGCGAGGTAGGTGTCGATGAAGGGACGCCCGCCGACCAGCTTGTTGTTGCAGGCGTAGACGTCCTCCTCCTCGGTGAGGGGGTTGTCGCCGTAGTCGCACACGAGGGCGCGGCCGTCGGGGCGGGTGGGGCGGGCCGGGAGGTCGGGGTTGGCCGCGAACGACGGGTGCTCGGGCCAGAGCCCGGAGTCCAGGGAGCCGAAGAGGACCCCCTCGCCGGCGGTGGCCTGGCCCCCGACGGCGTCCCAGACGGCGGGCGCGTCGATGAAGTCGGTGCTCGAGTCGGTGAGGGGCTGGTTGAGGGTGTCCTCCTGCACGGCGACCACGCCGGGCACGGCGAGGAGGTCGCGGGTCTGGTTGGCGGGGACGACGGCGGCCACGCCGCCGTAGACGACCCGGAACGGGCGCCCGATGCGGGCCGCGGGCACGGCGGCGGCGATGGCGGCGGTGATCACGCCTTCGCGGCGGGCGACCTCGCGGGCGTAGGCGCTCCGGGTGACGGTCTCCACCGTGAGGGGGCGGCCCGTGACGCCCGGGCTGGTGGCCGCCAGACCGGGGCGGTCGCCCTGGTAGGTGGCGATGGAGTCGTAGTCGAGCTTGATGACCACCGGGACGGGCGTGGCGTCGGTGCGGCCGATCAGGTCGGGGTCGCTCTCGGCGATGCGGCTGGTCGGCGTCTTGGCCCCTTCGTGGCGGCCGGCGACGTCGAGCGGCGTCACCGTGAAGCCCTCCGGGGACCGGGGCCCCTTCTGGGCGCCCGAGGGCGGCGAGGCGCCGACCAGGACCAGGGTCGCCGCGGTGACGGCCGCGACCGCGAGGTGGAGCGCTCGACTCCTCATGGGTGCCTCCCGAAGGGCGGTGGGGTGGGGGGATGAGGGGGCACAGGGCCGTGTCCGCCGGCGTGCCGGCGGGCACAGTAGACCCTGTCGTCAAGGTGTGCACCGGCTGGAGCGCCTCGACACGCAGCGTTCACCGACCGGACCAGCCACCGGTCATCCTGCGCCCCCGGACCCCCGATCACCGGACAGGTGGTCCGGTCCCCGGGGGCCCGCCGGGTGGCGCGTGGCGGAGGGTGTGGGATTCGAACCCACGGTGGGTTGCCCCACACACGCTTTCCAAGCGTGCCGATTCGGCCGCTCTCGCAACCCTCCTCGTCCCCGCACAGCGGGGCGGCGGCCCAGGATAGGCGGCGGCGAGGCGTCAGCCGAGTGGCGTGGGTAGGCGCCGGCGAGGCGTCAGCCGATCGTGTCCCCTGGGGTGGTGTAGGTCGGCGGGGTCCACCACTTGGGTGGGCCACCGGCGAGATCCTCGACGTGTCCTAGCCGGGATACGAACAAGGAGACACCGCCGGTGGCCCTCTCAGAGTCTGACCTGTCCGAGCTGCTCGACGCGTTGCGCGCCGGGGAGCTGACCGACACCATCCGCACGAGCCTGGAGTGGATCCTCCAGCAGTTGATCGAGGCCGAAGCGACCGCCGTGATAGGCGCCGCGCCCCATGAACGCACCGACGCCCGGACCGCGCAGCGCAACGGGCACCGCCCCCGGTTGTTGGCGACCCCGGCCGGTGACGTCGAGCTCAAGATCCCCAAGCTGCGGACTGGGTCGTTCTTCCCGTCGCTGCTCGAGCGGCGCCGCCGCATCGACCGGGCCCTGTTCGCAGTGGTCATGGAGGCCTGGGTCCACGGCGTCTCGACGCGCAAGGTCGACGACCTCGTCGCCGCCCTCGGTGTCAGCTCGGGGATCTCCAAGTCAGAGGTGTCGCGGATCTGCGCCGAGCTCGACCGGGACCTCGAGGCGTTCCGCACCCGCTCGCTGGGCCATGTCGAGTTCCCGTACGTGTTCGCCGATGCCACCTACGTCAAGGGTCGCATCAACGGCCGCGTCGTGTCCCGAGCCGTGGTGGTCGCCACCGGCGTGACCGCCAACGGCGACCGGGAGGTCCTTGGCGTCGAGGTCGGCGACAGTGAGTCCGGGGCCTTCTGGACCGCGTTCTTCAAGGGCCTCCGCGCCCGGGGCCTGGCCGGGGTGCAGCTGGTGATCTCCGATCACCACCTCGGCCTCAAGGCCGCGATCGAGTCGACCTTCGTGGGCTCGGCGTGGCAGCGCTGCCGGGTCCACTTCATGCGCAACGTCCTCGCTCGCGTGCCGAAGGCGTCGGTCGAGATGGTCGCCGCCGCCATCCGGACCGTGTTCGCCCAACCCGACGCCGCCCACGTCCGCGCCCAGCTCGACGAAGTCCAGGCCATGCTTGCCGCCCAGTTCCCCGACGTTGCGGCCCTCCTCGGCGACGCCGCCGAGGACCTGTTGGCCTTCACCGCCTTCCCCCAGGCGCACTGGCGCAAGATCTGGTCGACGAACCCGCTCGAGCGGCTCAACGGCGAGATCAAGCGTCGCACCAACGTCGTCGGGATCTTCCCCAACGACGCATCGGTCGCCCGGCTCATCACCGCCGTGGTCGTCGAGACCCACGACGAATGGGCCGTCGCCGAACGCCGCTACCTCTCAGAAGCCTCCATGGCCAAGCTCTACGCCACCGCCGACACGACCGATCCCGAGGAGCCGCCCCTGGCCATCACCGCCTGAGCCACACTGATAGCCAGCGTCGAGGACCAGACCGACGCCGACCTACACCACCTCGCGGGACGCCAACCGTCAGCCGAGTGGCGTGGGTAGACGGGGGGCCTTGCGGTGACGAAGGCCGGCGCGCCCGCTACCCTGACCACCTCGCCCGCCCCCGCAGGGGCGGCCGGGTCCTGTGCGACCAGGCGCCGTGAACCGAGTCAGGGCCGGAAGGCAGCAGCTCTCAGCGGACCGCCGGGTGCGCCGCAGATCACCTGGCCGCCACCTGCGGGGGCGGGCCCTTCTCGTCGGGCCCCGACCTCACCCGAGGGCGGGACCAGCGGTGGGCCCGCCTCGGTAGAGTCGCCGCCGATGGCCCACCAGTCGCTCTACCGCCGCTACCGCCCGCAGCGGTTCTCCGAGGTGCGCGGCCAGGACACCGTCGTCGGCGCCCTCCGCGCCGCTGTCGCCGAGGACCGCGTCGGCCACGCCTACCTCTTCAGCGGGCCCCGGGGCACGGGCAAGACCTCGACGGCCCGGATCCTGGCCAAGGCGCTCAACTGCGAGGACCTCCAGGGCGGGGAGCCGTGCGGCGTCTGCCCCTCGTGCGTGGCCATGCAGGCCGGGACCTCCTACGACCTCCAGGAGCTCGACGCCGCCAGCAACAACAAGGTCGAGGACGTCCGGGCCCTCATCGAGCGGGTCGCCCTGGGCAGCCCCGGCCGGACCAAGGTGTACATCCTCGACGAGGTCCACATGCTGTCGGCAGGTGCGTCCAACGCCCTGCTGAAGACGCTGGAGGAGCCCCCCGACCACGTCGTGTTCGTGCTGGCCACCACCGACCCGCAGAAGGTCCTGCCGACCATCCGCAGCCGGACCCAGCACTTCGAGTTCCACCTCCTGCCGGCCGACGAGCTGGCCGACCACGTGCGGTGGGTCATCGCCGACGCCGGCCTCGACGTCGACGACAGCGCGGTGGAGCACGTCCTGCGCGCCGGCGGCGGCTCCGCCCGCGACACGCTCTCCTACCTCGACCAGGCCGCCGCCGGCGGGGTCAACGTCGACGGAGACCACGCCGAGGCCCTGGCCGAGGCGGTCGTGGCCGTGGACACCGCCGCCGCCCTGTCGGCCGTCGCCACCGCCACCATCGCCGGGCGCGACCCGCGCATCTTGGGCGAGGCCCTGCTGGCCCACCTGCGCGACGTGTTCCTCCTCCGCATGGGCGGCCCGCTGGGCCACCTGTCCGACGCCGCCCGGGGGCGGGTCGAGGGCTGGGCCGGCCGGACCACCGACCGGAGCGTCACCCGCGCCCTCGAGGAGGTCGGCGAGGCGCTCCTCGCCATGCGCCAGGCCCCGGACCCCCGCATCCCGCTCGAGGTGGCGCTGGTCCGCATCACCCGCTCGGCCCCCGCGGCCGGCGCCGGCGGCGACGGCGGGAGCGAGGCGCTCGAGGAGCTGGCGGGGCGCGTCGCCCGGCTCGAGGCCGCCGTCCGCACGGGAGGCGGGCCCGACGGAACCCGCGGCGGGGCCGAGGCGTCCGCGGGCCCGTCGGCGAGCTCGGCCCCGTCGCCGGCCGCGGCAGCGTCCCCGCCCCCGGCCGCCCCGACCCCGGCGCCCGCTCCGGCGACGGCGGCGCCCGAGCCCGAGCCGGCCGCCCCCCTGAGCACCGCCAGCGCCCGGGAGGCGGCCCGGGCGGCGATCCCCCAGGCGGCCAAGCGCGGGGGCGGGTCCTCGTCGCCTCGCCCCGGGCGGGCGCCCGCCGAAGCGCCGCCCCCGCCGCCGCGCCCGGCCGCGAGCCGTCCGCCCGCGGCCCCGCCCGCCGCCGCCCCGCCGCCCGCCGCCGAGCCGGCCGCCGAGCCCGAGGCGCCGACGGAATCGCCGGGCGCGGCAACCCCCGATGCCGCTCCCGCCGTCGCCGCCGAGGCCGGGCCCGACCTGGCCACGCTGTGGGCCGACCGGGTCGTGCCCGACGAGCTCCGGGGCATGACCAAGGCGCTCTACAAGCTGGGCCAGGTCGTCGGCGTCGACGGCGACTCGGTCACCATCGGCCTGCCCAACCAGGCCCACCTCGCCCGCTGCCAGGAGAAGAAGGCCGAGGTCGAGGCGGCGGTGGCCAAGGCCGCCGGCCGCCCCGTCCGGCTGGTGCTCGTCGTCGGGGGCGACGACGACGACGGCGCCGGCTCCTCGGGCGGACCCGGCGGGTCGGCCCCGCCGGGACCGGCCGCCGACGAGTCCATCGACCCCGCCGAGCTGGTGGACGCCCCCGCGCAGCAGCTCACCGGCGTCGACCGGGTGACCGAGGCCTTCCCCGGCGCCCAGATCGTCGAACCCTGATCTCCCCCGACCCGAACGAGGACGCACCATGACCGACACCCCACCTCCCGGCGACGACGAGGACGACGACGCCGGCCCCACCGCCTCCGGCCCGACGCTCCCCGCCCAGGCGACCGGTCCGGTCGCCGTGCCCGACCTCGTCGACGACGAGGACGACGACGACGACGACCCCTTCGGGCTGGGCGACCTGCTCGGCGGGGGCGGCCTCGACCTCGGCGGGCTCATGGAGCAGGCCACCCAGATGCAGCAGCAGATGGCCGAGGCCCAGGCCGAGGCGGCCCGCACCGTCCTCGAGGGCGTCGCCGGGGGTGGCGCGGTGAAGGTGACCGTCACCGGCTCGGGTGAGTTCCGGTCCGTCACCATCGACCCCGGCGCCGTCGACCCCGACGACGTCACCCTGCTCGAGGACCTCGTCCTCGCCGCCCTCCACGACGCCACCGCCCGCATCCAGGCCCTCCAGGCCGACGCCATGGGCGGCCTCGGCGGCATCTTGGGCGGCTCCGAGTGAGCCAGGCGGGAGAGTAGGTGGCCGTCTACACGGGGCCGGTGCAGGACCTGGTGGACGAGCTGGGGAAGCTGCCGGGCATCGGCCCCAAGTCGGCCCAGCGCATCGCCTTCCACCTGCTGCAGCTGCCCCGGGACGATGCCCTGCGACTGGCCGGCGTCATCGTCGAGGCCAAGGACAAGGTGAGCTGGTGCGAGCGCTGCTTCAACGTGGCGTCGGCCCGACTGTGCGACATCTGCAACGACGACCGCCGGGACAGCACCGTCGTGTGCGTCGTCGAGGAGCCCCGCGACGTCGTCGCCGTCGAGAAGACCCACGAGTACAAGGGCCGGTACCACGTCCTGGGCGGAGCCCTGAACCCCCTCGAGGGCATCGGGGCCGACCAGCTGCGCATGAGGGAGCTCTTCGCCCGCATCGGGGCCGAGGAGATCACCGAGGTGATCCTGTGCACGAACCCCAACGTCGAGGGCGAGGCGACGGCCATGTACCTGGCCAAGATGCTCCAGGACCTGCCGCTGCGGGTCACGCGCATCGCCAGCGGGGTCCCCGTCGGCGGTGACCTCGAGTACGCCGACGAGCTGACCCTCGGCCGCGCCCTGGAGGGCCGCCGGGCGGTCTAGCCCTCACCCCCCCGAACTCGGCGGCAGATGTGGGATGTCCGTCCGACGTCTGCCACCGAGTTCGGTGGGACACGCGGCGCAGGGCCCCGGCAAACGAGGAACACTCGGGGCATCACCTCCCGGCGAGCCGGGTGCGGGCGGTCAAACCGACCCACCGTTGTGGAAGCGATGCCCCGAGCGAAGGGGTGTCGGAGGGCTGCTCCGACGTGAGGATCACGCTACCCGGTCACCTCGTCGATGACACGTCGGGAGCGTCCTGGTCGACGCCTGTCGCCCGTTCAGGGGACCCGGACGATGAGGGCGTCGCCCTGCCCGCCGCCACCGCACAGGGCGGCGGCGCCGAGGCCACCGCCGCGGCGGCCCAGCTCGAGCATCAAGGTGAGGGCGACCCGGGTGCCGGACATGCCGACGGGGTGGCCCAGGGCGATGGCGCCGCCGTTGACGTTGACGATGTCATCGCTGATGCCGAGGTCGTCCATCGACGCCAGGCCCACGGCGGCGAAGGCCTCGTTCAGCTCGAACAGGTCGATGTCGGAGATGGCGGTGCCGCTGCGCTCGGCGGCCTGCTTGATGGCCCGGGACGGCTGGGTGAGCAGCGAGGGGTCGGGCCCGGCCACCTGGCCGTAGCCGACGATCTCGCCCAGGACGGTGGCGCCCAGCTCCTCGGCCTTGGCCTTGGAGGTGACGATCACGGCGGCGGCGCCGTCGCTGATCTGGCTGGCGTTGCCGGCGGTGATGTTGCCGGCCTTGTCGAAGGCGGGGCGGAGCTTGCCCAGGCTCTCGACGGTGGTGTCGCCCCGGACGCCCTCGTCGGTGGTGACGACGATGGGATCGCCCTTGCGCTGGGGGACCTCGACCGGGACGATCTCGTCGTCGAAGAGGCCGTTCTTGGCCGCCTCGGCGGCGCGCTGGTGGCTGGCGGCGGCCATCTCGTCCTGCGGGGCCCGCTCGAGCTCGGCGCTGGCGGCGTACTTCTCGGTGCCGGCGCCCATGGCGCACTGGTCGAAGGCGCAGAACAGGGCGTCGTGCATCATCGAGTCGACGACCTTCTGGTCGCCGATCCGGTACCCGGCGCGGGCGCCCGGCAGCAGGAACGGGGCCTGGGTCATCGACTCCATCCCGCCGGCGACGACGACGTCGGCCTGGCCGGTCTGGATCAGCATGTCGGCCAGGTGGATGGCGTTGAGGCCGCTGAGGCACACCTTGTTGATCGTGGTAGCCGGGACGTCCATCGGGATGCCGGCGCCGGAGGCGGCCTGGCGGGCGGTGATCTGGCCCTGGCCGGCCTGGATGACGTGGCCCATGTAGACGTAGTCGACGGCGTCGGGGGCGACGCCGGCGCGCTCGAGGGCGGCCGTGATGGCCTTGCTGCCGAGCTCCATGGCGGTGAAGGAGGCGAAGGCCCCCGAGAGCTTTCCGATGGGGGTGCGAGCACCGCCGATGATGACGGATCCGGCCATGGTGATCTCCCGGGTGAGGTTGCGTGACGAGACGCTGTGAGCCTACGGGGACGTCGCCCGTGCGACCAATGCCACGCCGACGGCCGCGATCGACGGACGCCGGGCCGATCGTCCGGGCCCGGACGCGGACGAGCCCCGGTCCGGGGACCGGGGCTCGCCGACGCGGGGGAGGATGGGGGTCAGCCGACGCTGACGGACCCGTAGCCGACCGGGAAGGTGGCCTCGGGCGTCGACGGGTCGTCCTCGGTCGTGGTGACCAGGTCGGCCGCGCTGGGGAGGGTCGGCGCCGCCCCCGCGGGGGCCTCGTCGGTGAGGCTGTCGAGGTCCTGGCGGAGCCGGATCAGGCGGGCCCGGACCGCACGCTCCTGCTCGAGCAGCGGGGTGAGGCGGGTGCGGGCGTCCTCGAGGATGGACTCGGCCTCGGCCTGGGCCCGGGCCCGGGCGCCGGTGAGGACGGCCTCGGCCCGGCGCTGGGCGCTGTCGACCACCCGGAGGGCCTCCTCCTGGGCCTGGGCCAGCTCGGTGCGAGCGCTGGCCCGGTCGAGCTCGGCGGCGACGCGCTCGGCGTAGGCGGTGGCCCGGTCCCGCTCGACCTCGGACCGGCTCGGGGCCGGGGCCGGGGCCTCGGGCTCGGACGGTGCGGTGTCGGCGGCCTCGGCCTCGGCCGGGGCGGCAGCCTCGAACGGCGCCGAGGCCGTCTCGGTGGGGACGGCCTCGGGCTGGCCCAGGTAGGGGTTGGGCTCCGACGCGAACGGACGGGGCGGCTCGGCGGCGGCCTCGGGCTCGGGCGGCGTCGGGGCGGCGAAGGGATCGTGGGCCACCGGGGCGGCGAAGGGGTCGACCGGGGCCGGGGCGGCGAAGGGGTCGGGGGCGGCGGGGGCGGCGGGGGCGGCCGGCGGCGGGGAGAACGACTCCACCGGCGGCGCCTCGCTCTCGGCCAGAGCGGCCATGGCCGACGACGAGAGGCCGTTGATCGACGGCGTGGACGCCATCGACTCGCGCCAGGCCTCGGCGGCCCGGAGGAGGAAGGCATCGACCTCGTCGCGGTCGTAGCCGCGCAGGCCGATGGCGAACTCGCGGCCGACGAGATCGTCGGGTCCCATGCGGGTCTCGTTGCCGGTCATGTCTCTCCTCGTGTCGGCGATCGACTCCGGGCGATCGCGCCTCTGCCGCCGGGGCGACCCCCACCTGATCGGCGGTGGGGGGGCGAACTGTGAGGAGAATCCCCCCAGGATCCGCCACGACGGCCCGAGAACATGGTAGATGCGGCGCAGGGTGAGCGGTAGGCCCCCTGTCCACCGCTCCCCGTGGTGGTCCGGTCGCGGATCGCGGGGCGGCGGCCCGGGCGCGAAAGGTGTGCGATGCGGCGCCGCGGGCGCGTCACGTCCCCATGCGCACGGACACGCCGGCCCGACGAGAGGTATGGTCTGACCACCAGTCCACCTCGTCGGTGAGGGCCGGCCGGGCCGGGAGAGGACGCCATGAGCGGGCTGCACATCGAGGGGGCCGCGGCCCCGGAGGCCACACCGACGGCCGACGCCGCCCTGGTGGCGGGGCTCGTCGACCGCGCCCCGGCGGCGGTCGCCGACCTCTACGACCGCTACGCCGAACGGCTGCTGGGGTTCTGCACCGGGATGCTGCGCGACCCGCACGAGGCGGCCGACGCCCTCCACGACACGATCCTCGTCGCCGCCGACAGGATCGGACAGCTCCGCGACCCCGGACGGCTGCGGCCCTGGCTCTACGCCATCGCCCGGACGCAGTGCCTGGCCCGCCTGCGTCGGCGCGAGCGCACGGCGGTGGCCGAGGACCCGACGGTGCTGGTCGGAGGCCGGCCGATGGGCACTGAGACCGCTCCCGACGGCGACGGGGCCCGGGTCGCCGAGGGCACCGAGGCGGCCGAGCTGGTGTGGGCCGCGGCCGAGGGCCTCGACGAGGGCGACCGCGTCCTGCTCGAGCTCGACCTCCGCCAGGGCCTCTCCGGGAACGAGCTGGCCGCGGCCGCCGGGGTCAGGCCCGGTCAGATCTCGATGGTCACCGGGCGCATGCGCCAGCGCCTCGAACGGGCCCTCGGCGCCCTCCTCGTGGCCCGCCACGGCCGACGCGACTGCGCCGAGCTCGGGGCCATCCTGGGCGACTGGGACGGGCGCCTGACCGTCCTGCTGCGCAAGCGGGTCGCCCGCCACGTCGACCGCTGCGAGGTGTGCGACGAGCGCCGATCCGGGCTGGTCGCCCCGCTCGGCACGCTCGCCGTCGGCGCCCCCGCCGTGCTGGCGACCGCCGACCTGCGCACCGCCGTCGTGGCCGGCGCCGGGCGGATCTGGGGCGGCGAGCCCGCCCCCGACGTCACCGAGGTGGCGACCTGGGACGGCGACGGCTTCCCGCCCGACCCGCCCTCGGCCGACCGCACCGGGCTGCGGTCCGGGTCGGCCCGCCGACGCGGGGCGCTGGTCGTGGCCGCCGCCGTCGTGCTGGTCGTCGGCGGGCTGGTGGCCGGCGCCGCCGCCACCGGGTCGGGGGACGGCGACGTCCGGGCCGACGGGGTCGCCACCGCGTCCGACGCCGACCCCGACGCCGCGCCCGCGCCCGGCGCGCCGGGGGCCGACCCCACGACGACCGCCGCGGACGAGGGGGCCGACGCCGACCCGTCCTCCACGGCGGTGCCGCCCACCGTGGGGACCGCCCCGGTCCAGCCCGGCCCGACGTCCACGACGGGCCCACCGCTCGCCGGCGGGCCCGGTGGCCCCGCCGCCGGGCCGACCGCACCGGACCCCGGTGGCCCCGTCGTCCCCGGCCCCGCACCGGGGCCCTCTCCCAGCCCGGGTCCCGCCCCGGCGCCGGCCCCGGCCCCGACCGCCCCGCCGAACCCGCCGCCGACCATCGGCGCCCTCCACCTCTCGCCGGGCGGCTTCCAGACGACCTGCAACCCGGACAACGACAGCGCGGTGGCGTCGGCCACGGTGACCGACACCGGTGGTGCGCTGTCGGTGCGGCTGCACCACTCCGGTCCCGGGGGCGCGACCGGCGTCCCCATGGGGGGCGCGGGATCGACCCGCACGGCCACCCTGCAGGGGTTCACCACGCCGGGGTCCTACACCTGGTGGGTGACGGCGTCCGACGGCACCTCGACCACCACCAGCGCGCCGCAGCCGTTCACGGTCGACCCCTGCGCCGGCTGACGGTCCGGGCCTTGGAGGGGGACCCGGTGCGACACCTAGTCTCCCGGGCCATGCAGGAGATCCTGAACGCCATCCAGTCCGGCGCGTCCGGCGACGAGATCGCCGGCCTGAAGGTGCCGGAGTCGTACCGGGCCGCGTTCGTGAAGCGCTCCGAGACGGGCATGTGGGACGGCGTGGCGTCCGAGGACAAGGACCCCCGCAAGTCGCTCCACGTCGACGAGGTCGCCACGCCCGAGCTGGCCCCCGACGAGGTCTACGTCGCGGTCATGGCGTCGGCCATCAACTTCAACACGGTCTGGACCTCGATCTTCGAGCCGCTCCCGACCTTCGGCTTCCTCGACCGGCTCGGCCGCGAGTCGGTGTGGGGCGCCCGCCACGCCCGCGACGAGCACATCGTCGGCTCCGACGCCGCCGGCGTCGTCGTCCAGGTCGGCTCGGCGGTGCGCAACTGGAAGCCGGGCGACAAGGTCACCGTGCACTGCAACCACGTCGACGACCAGGACCCCTCGGCCCACGACGACTCGATGCTCGCCGCCAACCAGCGCATCTGGGGCTTCGAGACCAACTTCGGCAGCCTCGCCGACCTCACCGTCGTCAAGGCCAACCAGCTGATGCCCAAGCCGGCCCACCTCACCTGGGAGGAGGCGGCCTGCAACGCCCTGTGCAACTCGACCTCGTACCGGATGATCGTCAGCCCCCACGCCGGCGACCTCAAGCAGGGCCAGGCCGTCCTCATCTGGGGCGCCACCGGCGGCATCGGCGGCTACGCCGTCCAGTACGTCCTCAACGGTGGCGGCATCCCCGTCGGCGTGGTCTCCTCGCCCGAGCGGGCCCAGCTCCTCCGGGACATGGGCTGCGAGCACGTCATCGACCGCAAGGCCGCCGGCTACCAGTTCTGGAAGGACGAGCACACCCAGGACGAGAAGGAGTGGCGGCGCCTGGGCAAGGACATCCGCGACCTGATCGGCCGCGACGTCGACACCGTGTTCGAGCACCCCGGCCGCCAGACCTTCGGCGCCTCGGTGTTCGCCGCCGCCCGCGGCGGCAAGATCGTCACCTGCGCCGCCACCAGCGGCTACATGATCGAGTACGACAACCGCCACCTCTGGATGAAGCTCAAGAGCATCGTCAGCTCGCACTTCGCCAACTACAAGGAGGCGTGGGCGGCCAACCAGCTCATCGCCGACGGCAAGATCCAGCCCCTCCTGTCGAAGGTGTACTCGCTCGAGGACACCGGAGCCGCCGCCCTCGCCGTCCACAAGAACGAGATCGAGGGCAAGGCCGGTGTCCTGTGCCTGGCCCCGGAGGAGGGCCTCGGCATCGACGACCCCGAGTTCCGGGAGAAGGTCGGCGAGGACAAGATCACGCTCTTCCGGAGGACCGCGTCGTAGGGCCCGGGCGGATGGGGCCGGACTCCCTCCCGCCGGGGCTCGCGGCCCTCGCCGGCTCGGGCTGGCGCTGACCTCCCGAGCCCCTGAGGCTGCCGCCAGGCCGACCGTGCACGTCGCGGGCGGTCCGGCGACCCGAAACGAGGCTGTGCGGTCCGGACGCCGCCAGTACGGTCCGGCGCCATGGTGTCGACGCACGCCCTGGTGACGTTCGCGGCGACGGCGTCCCTGCTGATCGTCGTCCCCGGGCCGAGCGTCATGTTCGTGGTCAGCCGCGGGGTGGCGCTCGGGCGGCGGGCCGCGGTGCTGACCGTCGTCGGCAACGCCGCCGGCGCCTACACCCAGGTGATCTTGGTGGCCGCCGGGCTGGGCGCCCTCGTGCAGCGGTCGGTCGCCGTGTACACGGCGGTCAAGCTGGTCGGCGCGGCCTACCTCGTCTACCTCGGCGTCCAAGCCTTCCGGCACCGCCGTGCGCTCCACCTGACGGCCGGTGGGGTGGTGCCGGCCCGGTCCTACCGGCGCCTGCTGCTCGACGGCTACGTCGTCGGCGTGGCGAACCCCAAGGTGATCGTCTTCTTCGCCGCCATCCTCACCCAGTTCGTCGACCCCGACGGCGGCCCGGTGCCGCTCCAGATGGCCGTCCTCGGTCTCATCTTCGTCGGCATCGCCCTGGTCTCGGACGGCGCCTGGGGGCTGATGGCCGGCACCGCCCGGGGCTGGCTGGCCCGATCACCGCGCCGGCTGTCGACCCTCGGCGGCACCGGCGGACTGGTGATGGTCGGGCTCGGCGTGCGCCTCGCCCTCTCCGGTCGGGCCGACTGAGACCGTGCTCTGGCTCGTCGACGGGAACAACGTCATGGGGGCGGGCGCCGACGGCTGGTGGAACGATCCCGTCGGCGCGTCGGTCCGGCTGACCCAGGCCATCGCCGAGTGGGCCCGGACCCACGACGACGCTGTCACCGTGGTGTTCGACGGGCGCCACGAGCCCCGGATGGCCGAGCTCGCCGGCGGGAACCTCACCGTGGACTTCGCCCGGCGGGCCGGGCGCGACGCCGCCGACGATCGCATCGTGGAGGTGGTCGACGAGACCTACGCCGACGAGCCCGCCCTCACCGTGGTCACCTCGGACCGGGGCCTGGTCGCCCGCCTGCCCCCGGGCGTCGAGGTGGAGGGGGCCGGCCGCTTCCGCACCCGGCTCGGCATCGGTCGCCCTACTCCTCGACGAGGCAGATGAGCGTGCCGTGCATGGCGCGGGGGTGCACGAAGGCGATCAGCGTGCCGCGGCTGCCCGGACGGGGCTCCTCGTCGACCAGCTCGTAGCCCTGGGCGGCGAGGACGTCGAGCACGGCGGCCACGTCGTCGACCCGGAACCCGACGTGGTGCAGGCCCTCGCCCCGCTCCTCGAGGAACACCGACAGCTCCGAGTCGTCGTGGGTCGGCGTGAGCAGCTGCACGTAGCTCTCGGCCACCTTCAGCAGGGCCACCTCGACGCCCTCGTCGACCAGCTCCTCCCGGTGCTCGACCACCGCCCCGAACGCCTCGCGGTAGGTGTCCAGGGCGCCGGGCAGGTCGTGGACGGCGATGGCGATGTGGTCGATCTCGGTGAGCCCCGGGACCCCCTCTCCCGCCTGGGACGCGTCCTGCAGGTCCTCGGACTCGTTGGGGTCGCGGGCCTGGAGGGGGCTCATGCCCCGGTGCCCCCGTCGTCGGCCGCCCCGTCGGGGCGCTTCCAGAGGAGGATGGCGGCCGTGGCGCCGGCGGCGAGCACGACGGCCGCGATCGCCCCGATCACGACCGGGCTCGTGCCCCCGTCGTCGCCGCCCCCGTCGCCGTCGGAGCCCGCGGCCGAGGTGGTGGGCACGGCCGCCTCCTCGGTGGTCGACGTCGTCTGGTCGTCGTCGGTGCCCGGCGGAGCCGTGGTGGTGGTCGGTGCGGTGGTGGTCGTCACCGCCAGGGGCGGTGCCACCGCCTCGGCCGTCGCGGCCGGCTCGACCGAGGTGACCCGGATCGAGGAGCCGGGCGCGGCCGAGACCGTCGCCTGGTAGTCGCCCTCGGCCGCGGCCGGCGTCATCGGGACCGGCGTGCCGTCGGCGACGACCACCGTGACCGTGGCGTCGGGCACGCCGTGGCCGTCGGCCACGAAGGTGAGGCGGGCGGTGACGGTGACCTCGCCGCCATCGCGGGTCACCGAGGTGACCTCGAGCAGCCCCTCGCCCCCGTGGGCCCCGGCGGGGGGGACGGCGAGGAGGAGCACGGCCACCAGCCCGAGGAGGGCGGCGAGGGCGCGGGGGGCGGGACGGGTCGTCATCGGAGGGGCACCTCGAAGGAGAACTGGCGGGGGGTGGTGTCGGTGACGGTCGTGACCGCCACCGTCCACGTTCCCGGGGACGGGAGCGACGCGCCGTAGACGCTGGCGTGGTCGGGGCTGATGGGCGTGACGCCGTCGAGGCGGCGCGGCGGGATGCCGTCGCGGGAGACGGTGATCTCGAGGGCGTCGTACTTGGCGGGCTGGCCGGCGGCGTCGGTCAGGTAGAGGTGCATGGTGTTGTCCCCTGCTCGCGCCGGGGTCACCTCGAGGAGGAGGGTCAGGTCCTCGACCGTCCGGACGTCGGAGTAGGGCTGGGCGAGCGTGTCCCGGCCGGGCGGCTGGTTGACGAGGCCGGCGGTCACGGCCAGGACCAGGGCCCCGACCAGAACCTCGGCCCGCACCACCTGGAGGAGGCGACCCCGGGCGACGGCGCTCCGCCGGTCGGGGGCGCCGTCGTCGGCCAGCCGCCCGAGGAGCGGCACGAGCCGGCTGCGGTTGACCCACCCGAGACCCACCAGCACCCCGAAGCCGAGCACCTTCAGCAGCACCAGCTGGCCCGACCCGGTGTCGGTGGCGGCCTCGACCGAGCCGAGCAGGAGCCACGCCGACGTCGCCCCCGTCACGACCACCACCGCCGCCGCCACCACCGCCGACCGGGAGACGAGGCGGACGGCGTGGTCGGGGTCGGCCAGGCGCGGCGCCACGACGGCCAGGCCGACGAGCATCCCCAGCCACACCGAGGCGGCCAGCAGGTGGAGGGCATCGGCCGGGACGGCGAGGCCTCGGGGGTCAGCCGTCCACGGGTGCCCGGCGACGGGGGCCAGCAGGCCGGCGGCGGCGACCAGCACCCCGGTGGCGACGAGGACGCCGGGCAGGCGTCGGGCCCGCCCGGCCACGCCGACGAGGGTGGCGCCGACCAGGACGGCCGCCCGCAGGAGGGCGACGGCCACCGACCGGCTGTCGCCGGCCACGTCGGGCACGAGGGAGAGGGCCCCGACCAGCGAGCGCCCGGTCGTCGTCGCCGTCTGGGCCACGAGGGCGGCAGTCGTGCCCAGGGCGCTCGCCGCCGCCCCGCCGACCACCAGCGTCCCGAGGGCCGTCGTCGCCGCGGTCGCGGCCGGGGCCGGCCCGCGGCGGAGGAGGACGAGGAGGAGGGCCGATCCCACGGCCACGGCAGCCCCGGCGTAGCCCAGCCACCGTCCCACCCCGCCGACCGCGGAGGTGCTGGTGGGGATCGTCTGGTCGATCGTCGCCGCCCCGGTCCGCTCGCCCACGTGGAACACGAACGAGCCCGAGATGGTGTGGCCGTCGTCGCTGACGACCCGGTAGGCGACCGTGTAGGTGCCCCGGGCGTCGCCGTCGACGCCGATCGAGACGCTCCGGCCCCCGTCGGTCCGATCGACCGACCCGTCGACCCGTCCGCCCTCGGGGGCGATGACCTGGACGGCACCGGTCGACGCGCTGACCGGCTCGTCGAAGGTCAAGACGATCGCCGCCGGGACCTCGTCGACCACGGCGTCGTCGCTGGGGCTCGTCCCCTGGAGGGTCGCGTGGGCCCCGGCGGGCGTGGATCCGGCGAGGACGCCCAGCGCCATGCCGACCACGAGGGCCAGCAGGGCGAGGGCGCGACGCCGGGGCAGAGGGAGCACGGGACTCGAATCTACGGCGGGCGCCCCGCCGCCCGGACCTCGGGCTGCCTGGGACCGGGGGTGGCGGCGGGCGTAGCGTCGCGAGCCGTGCCCACGGACGTCGCCGCCGCCCCGGATGACGACGTCCACGACCTCCCGGTCGACCCGGCCCGCCTCGGCGAGCTGCGGCGGGCCCGGCGCCAGCGCCGGGTCGCCGAGATCCACTGGGTGGACGCCCTCTACCGCGTCTACGTGGCGGCCATCATCGGCTCGGTGGCGGTGGTCGCGGTGGCCGGGGCCGTGGGCGACGCCCCGCTGAGTCGGGCCCAGGTCGTCGACGTCACCCGGGACGGACCGGCCGTGGTGGGCCTGATCGCCACCGTCGCCTTCGCCGTCGGCCTCCGGTCGGGCAGCCGGGGCGGCCCCCTGGCGGTGGAGGCGGCCGATGTGCGCCACGTCCTCCTCGCCCCCGTCGACCGGGGCCGGGCCCTGCGGGGCCCGGCGTGGCGCCAGGTCCGCTCCTCGCTGCTCCCGGCCGTGCTGCTGGGCGCCACCATCGGCCTCTTCGCCGACCGGCGGTTCCCCGACCAGGAGGCCGTCGAGTGGATCCTCGCCGGCGCCGCCGCCATGGCCACCGTCGTCGGGCTCAGCCTCGGCGCCGCCCTCGTCGCGTCCGGTCGCCGGCTGCCCCGCCCGGCGGCGACCGCCATCGGGTTCGCCCTCGTCGGCTGGGCCGTCGCCGACGTGGCCGGGGCCGAGGTCGGCGGCACGGCGATCCCGGCCTCGCCCGGCCGAGCGGTGGGGTGGCTGGCCCTGGCCCCGCTCGACCTTCACCCGGTCGCCGTCCTGCCCGTCGTCGCCGCCCTCGTCCTGCTCGTCCTCGGCCTGATCGGCGTGGGTGGGCTGTCGGTGGAGGCGGCCGAGCGGCGCACCGCCCTCGTCGGTCAGATCCGCTTCGCCGCGACCCTGCAGGACGTGCGGACCGTGCTGGTCCTGCGCCGCCAGCTCGCCGCCGACCGGCCTCGTGACCGTCCGTGGATCCGGCTTGGGCGGGTGGCGGGATGGCTCTCGCCGATCGGCCTCCGCGCCTGGCACGGCATCCTCCGCTTCCCCGCCAGCCGGGTCGCCCGGCTGGCGCTCCTGGCCCTCGTCGCCGGCGCCGCCCTGCGCGGGATGTGGAGCGGCACCGCCCCGCTGGTGATCGCCGTCGGGGCGGCGCTGTGGTTGGCCGGCCTGGACCTGGTCGAGCCGCTCGCCCAGGAGGTCGACCACCCCAGTCGGCGCGAGCTCTACCGCCACCCCGAGGGCGCGCTGTTCATCTCCCTCCTCATCCCCTCGTTCGTGGTGGCCGCCGGGCTCGGCCTGCTGGTGGGCGCGGTGGCGGCGCTGCCGGGCGCCGGGCAGGTCCCCCTCGGGCCGGCCCTCGTCACCGGGGTGGTCGCGGCCGTCGCCGGCGTGGCCGGGGCGGTGGGCAACGTGGTGTCGGGCCAGCCCTCGCACAAGAGCGACCTGGCCCTGATGGCCCCCGAGGTGGCCGGCATCGGGCTGGTCCTGAAGTCGGTGCTGCCCCTGGCCGTGGCGGTGGTGGGGGCGCTGCCCCTGCTGATCGTCGAGGCCAACATCGAGGCCGGGCGGCCCCAGATGCAGGGGACGACCACGGCCTGGGCCGGGGTGATCGTCCTGGTCGGGCTGGTCCTGGGATGGGTCCACCAGCGCGAGGAGATCACCCGGTGGTGGAACGAGGCCCAGGAGGCGCAGCGGAGCGCGTCGACGGGGTCCGACGGCGACGATGACGATGACGCGGGGTCCGAGGAGGACGATCGACGATGAGCGAGCCTGAGACCTACCCCGCCCTGCGGGTCGAGGGGGTGCACCGCGCCTACGGGGGCGTGCCCGCCCTCGAGCCCGTCGACCTCGAGGTGGGGGCGGGGGAGCGGATCGCCCTCGTCGGCCACAACGGGTCGGGCAAGTCCACCCTCCTGCGGATCGTGGCCGGCCTGCTCGACGCCGACGGCGGCACGGTGGAGGTCGCCGGCTGGCCCGGCGGGGACGTCCACGCCCGGGCCACCACCTCCTACCTCCCCGACGACCCGGTCCTGTACGACGACCTCTCCGTCGTCGAGCACGTCGAGTACGTCTCCCGGCTGTTCGGCGGCGACGGCTTCGACGACTACGCCGAGGGTGTGGCCGAGCGCCTCGGCCTGGCCGACCGCATCGACGATCTGCCGAGCCGGTTCAGCCGCGGCCTGCGCCAGAAGGCGTCGTTGCTCCTCGGCCTGGCCCGCCCCTTCTCGCTCCTGCTGGTCGACGAGCCCTTCGTCGGGCTCGACGCGCCGGGGCGGGCCGCCCTGCTGGAGCTGCTCGACGAGGTCCACGACGACGGGGCGGCCGTCGTCGTCGCCACCCACGACCCCGAGTTCGTCACCCGGGTCGACCGGGTCGTCGCCCTCCGCGACGGCTCGGTCACCTTCGACGGCAAGGCCACCCCCGCCGACGTCCTCAGGCTCGTCGGCGCCTAGCCACGTCTCGCGGTGGGGCCCCGATCTCGGCGACGAGACGGGCGCACGGACAGCAGTCCAGCCCGGCGCAGATGCTCCTATGGATGTCAAGGCGAGGGGCAGGGGGCGGGGGTTTGTGTGAGGAGGCGCCAGATGCGGCGGGCGAGGTGGCGTTTGAGGGCGCGGATCGCTTCCTTCTTGGTCTTTCCCTCGGCGATTCGGCGGGCGATGTAGGCCTGGGTGGTGGGGTCCCATCGCATGCGGCACAGGGCGACGATGTAGAGGGCCCGGTTGGCTTGGCGGTCGCCGCCGCGGTTGAGCCGGTGTCGCTGGTGGAGGCCGCTGCTGGCATCGACGGGGCTGGCGCCCCAGGCGGCTGCGGCTGCTGCGTCGGTGGCCATGCGGTCGGGGTTGTCGCCGAGGCTGACGATGAAGACCGACGCAACATCGACGCCGATGCCGGGCTCATCGAGCAGTTGGGGGGCGGCGGCTTCGACGATGACCTTCAAGTCGATGTCGACCTCGTCGCGTTCGACGCTGGCTGCGAGCCACCGCCGAGCAAGGCGCCGCAGGGTGATGGCGGCCATGACGTCGGGGTTCGTGACCTCGCCCCCCGGGCGGGACCGGGCGGCCTCGGTGGCGATCTGCGAGATCGTCTTGTGCCGGTAGCGGTCTCGGAGCGTCTCCGAGGCGGTGCTGTCGATCACCGCGTGGATCTGGTTGGCCAGCTTGGTGAGCTCCCGGGTGAGCGAGTCTCGGCTGATGCGAGCGAGACGGGCGGCCTCAGCAGGCCCGGTCCGGTCCTTCGGGACCGCCAGGCCGTCACCGGCCTGAACAGCCCGGGCAGCCGCCACAGCATCGGCAGGGTCGGACTTGCCGGTCCTGCGACGACGTTGACGGTTCGGGCGCCAGACCTCATGGACGGTGACCTGGGCCTCGCGCAGCGATCGACACAACCCGGCCCCCCAGGACCCAGTTCCTTCGACCCCGACAGCGTCCACGGTCCCGAACGAGCCCAACCAACCCCGCAGATCGACATGACCTGCACCCGTGGCCGGGAACTCCCTCACCCCCAACACCCCGCCCCGGCCATCGAGGGCGGCGGCCACATGGACGTGCTTGTGGGTATCGACGCCGCCCGTGACGCGCACCGGGTCGTCTGTCATCGTGGTCACCATTGCTGCTCCTTGTTCGAGGGACAGCGCCCGCCAGCCGGCAACGCGGACAAGACGGTGATGGGACCAGGCCAGGCTCCTATGAAGTCACGGACGCCAAGCCAGCAGGCGCAACCGGAGAAGCCCCCCGGGCGGCCGACAGATCTGCGCCAAGACACCCCCACAAGGGAAGGTCAGCCGCTGGGAGAGTCAGACCGCCCGGAGGGGCCTCTCCACCCACATCATCACCGCCGCTGGGGGTGCGGGGGTCTCCCCCGCACGAAGCGGCGTGGGCCCGAGGGACGAGGGCTCCGTCGCTGGGAAGGTCTTCAGGGCGAGCGCAGCGAGCACGTCAAGCTCGAAGGAACGGAGTGAGCGTCAGCGAACGAGTGACTGAGATCTCAACACGCGGACCAGAGGCCGAGGTTCGCCTGGCGGGCCCGGGCGGCGGCGTCGGCGAAGGCCCGCTCGTGGGCCACGTTGGGCGGGACGGTGAGGGGCAGGGCGTAGCCCTCCTCGGCCAGGCGCAGGTTGACGTGGAGCCCGTCGGCGCGCCGGTACACGTAGGCCAGGGTCCGGTCGTAGCGGTCGACGGGCTCGACGTCGCCGACGAGGCGGACCTCGGTCCCCACCGGGATCAGCCGCTCGAGCGCAGCGGTCGCCTCGTGCCCGTAGCACTCGACGCCGAAGGACACCTCGGGCGTGTCGATGCCGATCAGCCGGACCCTCTCCTCGCCGGCGCGGAAGGTGTCGCCGTCGGTGATCGAGGTGACGGTGACGTCGCGCCCCTCGGGCAGCCCCTCCGGAGCCGGCGCCGCGGCCCGCGCCGCCGGCTCCCCGCCCCCTCCGTCGTCGAGCACGACCCCGCACCCGCCGAGCAGCAGCACGAGGACGAGCAGCAGCCGTCCCATCTCCCTCGACCCTACGCAGGGGGTGCGACAGCGACGGATCACGCGTCGCCTCCGAGGCGTGCAGCCGAACACGGATCACCTCCGAGGTGATCCGTCGCGTCAGCCGGGGCGGGTGGTGCGGGCGAGGTAGGCCTCGCCGCGCCGCGACAGGCGGTAGCCCACCTCGAGGCTCTCGGTCAGGCCCAGGGCCTTCAGCTTGCGCACGTCGAGCTTGAACGGCTGGCGCTCCCGGCCCAAGGTCTCGGCCAGGACGGTGGACACCGTGGCCGGCCGGGCCGCGATCAGCCGCAGCGTCGCCATGGTCCACGGCCCCCACGAGCTGGCGGCGTCGAGCCGGGCGAGCCGGCGGTCGAGCTCGGCGACGGCGTCGTCGTCGAGGGCGTCGTCGGCGGCCAGCAGAGAGCGAGGGTCGGGGTCGGTGTCGACCTCGACGGCGATGCGGTAGGTCGGGAGGGCCTCGTCGCCGCGGAGCGACGCCCGTAGGGCGGCGACGTCGGCGTGGCCCGAGCGGCGGGCGTCGTCGGCGGTGAGGTCGGCGGGGTCGACGACGTCGATGGCGGTGACCCGCAGCCGCCCCGCCGCGGTCCGGTAGGTGTGGCCGACGACGGCCTGGAGCCGCTTCCACCGGCGGAAGAGGAGGTCGACCTCACCCCGCTCGATCGGTTCCCGGAGCCGCATCTGGACCAGCACGGCGCCAGGGTAGGTCCGCCCTCAGCGCATCCAGTCCGGGATGCCGCGGTCGGTGCCCTCGCCGTCGTGGGCCCGGAGCGGGCGGGTGGCGGCGCAGGCCATCTCGGTCCCGCCCTCGGCGTCGGCGGTCAGGCGGCGCTCGTCGTGGGCGGGGATCACGGCGGTGTCGCCCGGCAGGAGCCGGACGGTCGTGCCAGCGTGCTCGAGGCTCACGGCGCCGGCCAGGACGGTCAGGACCTGCTCGCCGTCGAGGCGGTGCCACGGGCCCTGGGCGCCGGGAGCCATGGCCGTGAGCCAGAGGGTGATCCCGGCGGCGCCCTGCTCCGGGCTGCAGCACGTGGTCATGGTGGCGTTGGGGGTGGTGGTGACCCGGCGCTCGCCGGCAGGGATGACGGCCACGACGGCCTCCTCGATATCGACAACATGGGTGTCTATCTAGACAAGCGCGTTGTCGATATCGTGTCAAGCGTGAGCGAGCCCGGAGCCGAGCTGCCCCTCCTCCTGCTGGCCGGCTTCCGGGCCCTGATCGACGACCTCCACGCCCAGCTGTCCGCCGAGGGCCACCCCGACGTCCGCCCCACGCACGGGTTCGCCCTCCAGGCCATCGGTCGCGGGGCGACGAGCCCGGGCACGCTGGCCGACGCCCTCGGCGTGACCAAGCAGGCCGCCGCCCGCACCGTCGCCCGGCTCGAGCAGCTGGGCTACGTCGACCGCACCGCCGACGACCGCGACGGGCGGCGCCAGGTGATCGTCCTGACCCCCGCCGGGCACGATTGCCTCGTCCGGTCGGGGCGGATCCTCGGCGAGCTGCGGGACCGCTGGATCGCCGAGGTGGGCGAGCGGCGGATCGCCGGTCTGGAACGGACCCTGGGTGCCCTCCTCGGCCCCGACGGCGGAGCGGTGCGGTTCGACGTCCCCGGCTGGTTCGCCGGGTCGTAGCGCCGCGTCACACGATGTCTGCCTGCCCCGAACGACACTGGAGAGCGGTGGGTCTCGCCGATGCGGAGCCCATCGGGTCCGGGCGCCCCGGCCACGAAGCCGGCTGGTCTTGCTCATCGATCGACCTCCGTCGCCATCCTCGGTTCTGTTCGCGCCAGGCGACACGGCTGGCCGGGAGCGGTGTCAGAACGGCGATGGCCGCCCACGCGGCCCGGCGCGGCAGGAGCCGGACGCGACGGGTTCGGGAGCCCGGGCGGCAGCCCCTACGGTCGGTCGGGTGAGCGCCCTCCCCGCCGCCGACCACGAGCTGGCCGACCTCGTCGCCCGGGCCCGCGAGCGCGAGAAGGCCGCCGTCTCCCGCCTCATCGGCGTCTTCGAGGACTCCCGGCCGGCGGCCGCCGACGACCGGGCCCGGGTGCTGGCGGCCCTCGACGTCGACCCTGGTCCCGAGTGCGTCGTGCTGGGCGTCACCGGCACGCCCGGGTCGGGCAAGTCGTCCCTCCTGGCCCGGCTGACCCTCGACGCCCTCGCCGCCGACCCCGACCTGTCGATCGCCGTCGTCGCCGTCGACCCCTCGAGCCACATCTCGGGCGGGTCGCTCCTCGGCGACCGGACCCGGATGCGCGCCCCGCTCGACGAGCGCCGCCTCTACTTCCGCAGCCAGGCGTCGGCGACCGAGCTGGGTGGGCTGTCGCCCTCGACGTTCCAGGTCTGCCGGCTGCTGACCCGTCTCTTCCGGTGCGTGGTGGTCGAGACCGTCGGCATCGGCCAGAGCGAAGCCGACGTCCGCCACCTGGCCGACCGGGTCTACCTGGTGCTCCAGCCCCTCGGCGGCGACGAGGTGCAGTTCCTCAAGGCCGGGATCATCGAGGTCCCCGACGCCTTCATCCTCAACAAGTGCGACGAGCCCAGCGCCGAGAGCAGCTACCACCAGCTCAAGGGGAGCCTCGGCCTGGCCCGCCCCTTCGACGCCGACCCGCCCGAGATCCACCGCACCAGCGCCCGCACGGGGGCCGGCATCCCCGAGCTGACGGAGGCGATGCTCGCGGCCATCGCCACGACCCGGCCCCGGACCCACGCCGAGCGCGAGCCGCACTTCCTCGAGCGGTGGGTCGAGGACGAGTGGGGCCGCCAGGGCCGGCGGCACCTCGTCGACGCCCTGGGCGGCGCCCCCGCCCACCTGGCCGGCAGCGGGGGCTTCGACGCCGCCCAGGTCGCCTTCGACCGCAGCATCCGCGCCGCCCTCGCCGCCGGCTGATCCGGCCGGCACCGACCGGCGGCCGGCGGAGGGCTGTGACCCGGACCGCGGCGGCGTGGTCGAATGCATTCGTGCCCGAGACCGCCGTGCCGCTGCCCGACCCCAAGCCCTTCCGGTTCGGGGTGCAGTGCTCCTCGCCGCCCGAGATGGACAAGGCGTCGTGGACGGCCCTGGCCCGCCGGCTCGAGGGCATCGGGGCCTACCGGATGACGGTCTCGGACCACCTCGACGACCAGCTGGCGCCCATCGCCGCCCTCATGGCCGCGGCCGACGCCACCACCACGCTCCGGGTCGGCGCCCTCGTCTTCTGCAACGACTTCCGCCACCCGGCGGTGCTGGCCAAGGAGGCGGCGACGCTCGACATCCTCTCCGAGGGGCGCTTCGAGCTGGGGCTGGGCGCCGGGTGGATGACGACGGACTACGAGCACGCCGGCATCGCCCTGGACCCGGCCCCGGTGCGGGTGGACCGCCTGGAGGAGGCGGTCCAGGTCGTCCGCGGCCTCTTCTCCGAGGGCCCGTGCACCTTCCACGGCGAGCACTACCGGATCGACGGCCTGTCCGGCAGCCCCAAGCCGTCGTCGGACCTCCCCATCGTCATCGGCGGAGGGGGGAGGAGGGTGCTGGAGGTGGCCGGTCGCCACGCCGACGTGGTCGGGCTCAACCCGAAGCTGGCCAAGGGCGTGATCGACGCCGCCGCCGGCCCCAGCGCCACCGAGGCGGCGACGATCCAGAAGCTGCGCTGGATCCACGCCGCCGCCGGGGACCGCTACGCCGGCCTCGAGCTGCAGACCCGGATCCACGTCGTCGTCGTCACCGACGACCGCCAGGGGACGGCCGAGGCGCTCGCCCCCGCCTTCGGCATCCCGGCCGAGGAGTCGCTGCGCTCCCCCCACGCCCTGTGCGGCACGGTCGAGCAGATCGTCGACGACCTGGTCGAGCGGCGCGAGACGCTCGGCATCAGCGGCATCGGGCTGTCGCTGGCCGACCTCGACGCCATGGAGCCCGTGATCGAGCGCCTCGCCGGCGCGTAGGAGGTGGTCGATGTCGTCGGCGGGGCGCAGGTTCGCCTGCGTCGCACGAGGTCATCGGGCGACCGATGAGTCCTCGTGCTCGGTGTCGTTGCACGAGGTGAGCGGGCACCCGCCCGCCCGTCCCCAGGAGGCACACCCATGGACATGCAGCTCGAGCTGGTCATCATCCCCGTGACCGACATCGACCGGAGCAAGGCGTTCTACGAGCAGGTGGGGTTCACCTGCGACACCGACCACCGGGCCGGCGACTTCCGCATCGTCCAGCTGACGCCCCCGGGCTCGGCCTGCTCGGTCGGGTTCGGCACCGGGATCACCACGGCCGAGCCGGGCTCGGCCCAGGGCCTCCACCTCGTCGTCACCGAGATCGAGGCGGCGGTGGCCGACCTGCGGGGCCGGGGCGTCGAGGTCGGCGACCCGTTCCACTTCGGCGCCGAGGGTCGGGCCGACGGCGTCGACCCCCGGCGCCAGGACTACGCCACCTTCGCCGAGCTGTCCGACCCCGACGGCAACGTCTGGCTGCTCCAGGAGATCGCCAGCCGGGCGGCGTCGTGAGCGACCCCGGCGGACCGGACCCGGTCGTCGCCGCCGCCCTCGCCGGCGACGACCAGGCGTTCGCGGCGGTGGCCCAGCGCCACCACCGCGAGCTCCACGTCCACTGCTACCGGATGCTCGCGTCCTACGAGGAGGCCGAGGACGCCGTCCAGGAGGCGCTGCTGCGGGCCTGGAGCCACCGGGCGCGGATCGCCGCCGGAGGGGGCAACCTGCGGGCCTGGCTCTACCGGGTGTGCACCAACGTGTGCCTCGACCAGATCCGGCGCCGGAGGCGCCGGCCCATCACCGGGACCGCCGCCGAGGTGGCCTGGCTCCAGCCCTACCCGGACGCCCTGCTCGACGAGGCCGCCGCCGCCGACGACGGACCGGACGCCACGGTGATCGATCGGGAGACCATCGAGCTCACGTTTCTGGTCGCCCTCCAGGCCCTGCCGCCCCGGCAGCGCGCCGCGCTCATCGCCCGCGACGTCCTCGGGTGGAGCGCGGTCGAGACGGCCGAGGCCCTCGAGACGACGGTGGCCGCGGCCAACAGCGCCGTGCAGCGGGCCCGGGCCACGCTCCAGCAGCGGCTGCCCGAGCGGCGGGCCGACTGGTCGGCCCCCGAGGTCGGCGCGGCCGAGCGGGACCTGCTGGCCCGGTTCGTCCGGGCCAACGACGAGGGTGACGCCGCCCTCGCCCTGGCCTGCGCGACCGAGGACATCCGCATCACCATGCCGCCCGCCCCTGCGGTCTTCACCGGTCTCGACGACCTGCGCACCCTCCTCGAGCGGGCCTTCGGGCCCGAGCGCGAGGGCGACTGGCGGGCCCTGCCGACCCGGGCCAACCGCCTCCCGGCCGCCGGCAGCTACCTGCGCCGCCCGGGCGACACCCGCTTCCGCGCCTTCAAGCTCGACGTGATCCGGGTCGAGGGCGAGCGCATCGCCGAGATCACCACGTTCGGGTGGTCCCACTTCGCCCGGTTCGGCCTCCCCCCGGAGCTCCCCGGGGTCTGAAGCGGTCCCGGCTCGGGTGCCCGCCGGTCAGGGGGCGTTGGCGCTGAGGCACACGACGACCTCGTCCTCCTCGTACACCCGGCCCCGGGCGCCGGGCGAGGGGCACGCGGCCGGGTCGGTGGTGTCGGGGAGGACGGCGGCGACGACGTCACCGCCGCCGTCCTCGCACGCGATGTAGCGGCCCTGGTACACGCAGTCCCCCTCCTGGGGGAGCTGCTGGAGGCACAGGCTGAACGGGTCGCCCTGGGTGAGCGAGAGCCCGTAGTCGTAGGCCTGCTCCCCGTCGCAGGGGGTGGGGGTCTCGCCGGTGGGGTCGTCGGGGAGCCGCTCGTCCACGGTCAGCAGGACCTCGTAGTCGGCCGCCTCGTCGCAGGCGACGACCTCGTAGTCGTCGTCGAGGTCCTCGGGGGCGGCGAGGCAGTCGCCGGGGGCTGCGTCCCGCAGGGCGTCCTCGGGCGTCTCGCCGTCCCCGCACCCGGCGGCGGCCAGGAGGAGGACGGCGAGCACGAGGGCGGCTCCGAGCGGGCGGGCACGATGGGGGGTGCTCTTCATGCACGTGAGCGTATTTCAGCCCGTTTCACCTGTCGACGGGTGATTGGGGACACCCCGGCGAGCCCGGGCCCACCGACGGTGCGGCGGACGGTCAGCCGGGGGGCGCCAGCTGGGCGAAGAAGTCCTGCAAGCCGTCCTCGCCCAGCTCGCCCGACGAGCGGGCGGCCACGTTGCCCTCGGCGTCGATGCCGACCAGGAACGGGTACCCCGAGAGCCCGTAGGCCGACAGGGCGACCGGCACCTGGCCCGGCTCGGGCTCGGTGTCGACCATGGCGCCGGCGGGCCAGCCCTCGCGGGCCAGCCACTCGCCGGGCGGGAAGTTCTCGACGTTGGGGTCGCTGCCGGTCAGGACGGCGACGAACGGCACGCCGGCGATCTCCGCCTGGTCGTCGGCCAGCTCGACGATGCGGGGCACCTCGGCCTGGCAGTGCGGGCACCAGTGGGCCAGGAAGACGACGACCATGGGGCCCTCGGACGGGTCGATGGTGATGGGCTCGCCCGAGGGCGTCTCCCCCACCAGCTCGGGGGCGGGCAGGCCGACGGCGGGGTCCTCAGCGGCCTGGTCGTCGTACTCGGGGAGGGGGTTCCCGGTGGCGGTGACGGGGCCGAACGCCTGGTCGCCGGGGGCGAGGGTGCCCCCGTCCGAGCCGTCGTCGCCGCCACCGACGGCGATGACGATCCCGGCGGCGACGAGCACGAGGACCAAGACGCCCACGGCGACCGCGAAGAGCGGGATCTGCGGGCCGGTGCGGGCGGACTCGATGCGGCTGGCGCCGGCGAGGGGGCGGCCCTTGGGGGGCTTGTGGCTCATGGGGCGGAGACCTCCTGGGAGGGACGCGGACGAAGGGGCCCGTCGAGGGCCAGGGCGAGGAGGACGAGGCCGAAGGCGACGGTGGCCATGCGGGGGATGGTCCAGAAGCCGTACACCTCGATCCACCGGAACGAGCACGGCGTCGCCGGGTCGCAGGAGCTGCCC
Organism: Iamia sp. SCSIO 61187; assembly: GCF_019443745.1. NCBI lineage: Bacteria > Bacillati > Actinomycetota > Acidimicrobiia > Acidimicrobiales > Iamiaceae > Iamia > Iamia sp. SCSIO 61187. The sequence goes on along the minus strand of NZ_CP050948.1, from coordinate 4,763,638 downwards.
TCGAGGCTCGGCCGCAGCTCGATGGCCACGTGCCAGAGGTTGACGAGGAGGCCGAGCCCGGCCAGCACCGCCCCGGTGAGCCGGGCCCCCGCCTCGCGGCGCACCCACCCCACGCCGAGCACGATCACGAGCGGGTACATGGCGATGCGCTGGAACCAGCAGAGCCGGCACGGCACGAAGCTCGCGCCCTCCGAGAGGTGCAGGCTGCCGGCGGTGGCGACGACGGCGACCAGCCAGGCGAGGGGCACGCCCTGGCCGGCGACGGCGGCCCGCAGCCGGGGACCGATCCCGGGCAGGACCGACGCCACGGCCCCGCCGATCCCGGCCACGGCGCCGACGGTGGCCAGCACGGCGAGGATCGAGGTGACGTCGCCGGTGCTCACGGTGCGGCCGGGGGGCGGCGCCGGCGGCCGGTGGCCCGTCGGGGGCCTCCGGGGAGCGGGCCGGCCGGCGACGGGTCGGGGGTCCCGGTGCTGCGGATGTCGGCGCCGTCCACAGGGGCAACCTACGGCCCGGAGGGGCGGCGGCGACATCGCGGAGCGGTAGGTTCGCCGGGCCCCGTGGGCGGCGGGGTCGGAACAGGAGACGACGTGCCCGGTCCCACCCCCCGCACCCGAGCCGGCGCCCCCCGGCCCGGCCGGAGGCGCCCGTGACGACCGTGGCGCCCACCGGGCTCCCGGTCGAGGAGGTCGTCCCCGGTGTGCGGGCGGCGCTGGCCGACGCGGGCGTCGCGGTCCTGCGCGCCCCTCCCGGGGCCGGCAAGACGACCGTGGTGCCGCTCCGGCTCCTGGACGAGCCGTGGCTCGCCGGCCGCCGGATCGTCGTGCTCGAGCCCCGGCGGCTCGCGGCCCGGGCCGCGGCGCGCCGCATGGCGGACCTGCTCGGCGAGGACGTCGGGCGCACCGCCGGGTACCGGACCCGCGACGAGGACGTGACCTCCCGGGCGACGCGGGTCGAGGTGGTGACCGAGGGGATCCTCGTCCGCCGCCTCCAGCGGGACCCGTCGCTCGAGGGGACCGGTCTCGTGGTCTTCGACGAGGTCCACGAGCGCAGCATCCACACCGACCTGGCCCTCGCCCTGGCCCTCGACGCCCGCACCGCCCTCTGCCCGGACCTGCGGCTGCTGGCCATGTCGGCCACGATCGACACCGGCCGGGTGGCCGCCGCCCTCGGCGCCGACGGCGACCCGGCGCCGGTGGTCGCCAGCGAGGGCCGGGCCCACCCGGTCGACGTGCGGTGGGTGCCACCACGCGACCGCGAGCGCTTCGACGCCCACGTGGCCCGGGTGGTGGCGGCGGCGCTGCGCGACGATCCCGGCGACGTGCTCGTGTTCCTCCCCGGCGCGGCCGACATCCGCCGGGCGGCGACCGCCCTGGGCGGCGCCGGGCTCGGGGCGGGCGTCGACGTGCGGCCGCTGTTCGGGTCCCTGCCGCGCCAGGACCAGGATCGGGCCCTCGCCCCGTCCCCGCCCGGCCGCCGCCGGGTGGTGCTGGCCACCGACATCGCCGAGACCAGCCTCACCGTCGCCGGGGTGCGGATCGTCGTCGACGCCGGGCGGGCGCGGGTGCCCCGCCTCGACCCGCGCACAGGGCTCACCCGGCTCGTCACGGTGACGGCCTCGAAGGCCTCGGCCGACCAGCGCGCCGGTCGGGCCGGGCGCACCGAGCCGGGCGTGGCCCACCGGCTCTGGTCCCGGGTCGAGCACGCCGCCCGCCCGCGGTTCGCCACCCCCGAGATCGAGCAGGTCGACCTGGCCCCCCTCGCCCTCGAGCTGGCGGTGTGGGCGGCGGCCGACGACGAGCTGCGGTTCCTCGACGCCCCGCCTCCGCCGGCCCTGGCCGAGGGGCGCGCCCTCCTCCGCTCCCTGGGTGCGCTCGACGCCGACGGCCGGGTGACCGAGCGCGGGCGGGCCCTCGCCGACCTGCCCCTGCACCCCCGGCTGGCCCGGATGGTCCTCGCCGGGGCCGGCGCCGGGCGGGGCTGGGAGGCGTGCCTGCTGGCCTGCCTGCTCGAGGAGCGCGACGTCCTGCGGGGCCGGCCCGACGAGGTGCCCGTCGACGCCGCCGAGCGGCTGCGCCTGCTGGCCGACGACCGGGCGTCGCACCCCCGGGCCGACCGCGACGCGGTCCGGACCGTGCGCCGCCGCGCCACCCAGGTCGCCCGCCGGGCCGGGATCCGCCGTCAGCCCGGCGTCGACCTGACCGCAGCCGGACCCCTGCTCGGCCTCGCCTACCCCGACCGCATCGCCCAGGCCCGCAGCGGCCGGCGCTACCGGCTCCGCAACGGCATCGGGGCCTGGGTGCCCGACGGCGACCCCCTCGGCGACGAGCCCTTCCTGGTCATCGCCGACCTGGACACCGGCCGGCGGGAGGCCGGTCGCGGTGACGGCCGGGTCCGCATCGCCGCCGCCCTCGACGAGGCCGACGTCGTGGAGCTGGGCGGGGCCGAGGTCGAGCGGCGGTCGATCGTCACCTGGGACGACGGGCGCGACGACCTGCGCGCCGTGACCGAGCGCCGCCTCGGCGCCCTCGTCCTGTCCCGGTCCGAGGATCGGGCCGAGCCCGGGGCGGCGACCACGACGGCCCTGCTCGACCGGGTCCGGGCCGCCGGGCTCGCCGTGCTCGGGTGGACCGACGGGGCCCGCGCCCTCCAGGCCCGGGCCGTGTTCGCGGCCCGGGTGGGCGACGGCTGGCCCGACCTGTCCGACGACGCCCTCGTCGCCGATCTCGACACCTGGCTGGCCCCGCTGCTCGGCGGCGCCCGGGGGCGCCGGGACCTCGAGGGCGTCGACGTGCTCGCCGCCCTGCGGGCCCGGCTGGGCCACCCGTGGCTGGGCCGGCTCGACGCCGTCGCCCCCCGGGCGGTCCGGCTGGGGTCGGGGCAGGAGGTCGCCGTCGCCTACGACGCCGGCGGCACGGAGCCGGCGATCCACGTCCGGGCCCAGGACCTCTTCGGCACGACCGTGCACCCGACGGTGGCCGAGGGCCGGGTGCCCGTCGTCGTCCACGTGCTCTCGCCCGCCGGCCGGCCCGTCCAGGTCACCGCCGACCTGCCCGGCTTCTGGGCCGGATCCTGGGCCGAGGTCCGCCGGGAGATGGCCGGCCGCTACCCCAAGCACCCCTGGCCGGCCGACCCCGCCTCGGCGACCCCGCCGCCGCCCCGGCGCCGGTCGACCCGTTGACGCGCCTGTGCGGTAGCCCCTGGGACGAGACCGCCCGTCGCGGCGACAGGAGCGGATCCCGCCGCAGGAGCGGCCGGCCTACCCCGGGTGGCTGGGGAGGGCGGGGTCGCCGGTCGTCGGCTGGATGACGACGAGCACGGCGTCGAGCGGGCGCTTGTGGGCGTTGCGGTAGACGTGGTCGCGGTGGCCGTCGAAGAGGACGGCGGCCCCGCTGCGGACGGTGTAGGTCTGGTCGGCGACGTCGAGGGTGAGCGTGCCCGACAGCACCGCCATCATCTCGCGGGTGCCCTCCATGTGGCCCTCGGAGTCGTGGCGATCGCCGGGGGCGAGCGTCCAGCGCCACAGCTCCACGTGCTCCCGCCGGTCGACCCCGACCAGGAGGTCCCCGGCCGAGCCCTCCTCGCCGGACCACAGGCGGATGACCTCGTCGGCCTCGACGACCCGGACCGACGCGGTGTCGGACAGCTCGACCAGCTGGGCGAGGGTCACCCCGTAGGCGTCGGCCACGCGGCACAGCGTCCCCATGCTCGGGTTGGTGCGGGCCTGCTCGATCTGCACGAGCATCCCCTTGCTCACGCCGGACCGCTCGGCCAGGCGCTCGAGCGACCACTGCCGCTCGGCGCGCAGCTTCCGCGTGTTGCGGGCGATGGCGGCCGCCACGACGTCGGGCTCGGGCACCCCCGCAGGCTACCGCCACCGACACCTCGGACCACTTGGGTGAAACCTCTGGTGCAGTGTGGGAGTCCATCACTACACTGCACCGACCGGTCCAACGCAGTGATCCAGGAGGGTCGTCCGTGTCCGTCATGCTCGCCCTGGGCGCCGCCGTCGTGTTCGGGTCCGCCGACTTCCTGGGCGGGCTGGCGTCGCGCCGGCGCGCCGCCCTGGCCGTCGCCCTGCTGTCGCAGCTCGCCGGGCTGGTCGCCCTCGTCACCGTGCTGCCGATGCTCGGCCCGGCCACGGTGGCCCCGCGAGACCTGGCCCTCGGCGCCCTCGGAGGCCTGTTCGGGTCGAGCGGCGTGGTCCTGCTGTTCCGGTCGCTGGCCCAGGGCCCCATGAGCGTGGTCGCCCCGGTCGCCGCCCTCACCGCCTCGGTCGTGCCCATCCTGGCCGGGGTGATCCAGGGCGAGCGGCCCGGCCCCTCCGCCCTCGTCGGCATCGCCGTGGCCCTGGTCGCCGTCTTCCTCATCACCCGCGAGGGCAGCGGGCGGGCCGCCCCGCTCGACGGCGCCGTCCTCCGGGTGGCAGCCACGGCCCTCGCCGCCGGCGCCCTCTTCGGGCTCTTCTTCGTCTGCCTGCACGGCACCGGTGACGACGCCGGGCTCTACCCGCTGCTCGGTGCCCGGCTGGCGTCGGTCCCCTTCCTGGCCGTGCTCCTCGTGACCCGTGGGGGCGGCGTCCGCGACGCCCTCGCCGGCCGGGGCTGGACGACGATCATCGCCAGCGGCGTGCTCGACATGGCCGCCAACGTGCTCTACCTCGTCGCCCTGCGGCACGGCCTGCTCGCCGTGGTCTCCGCCGTGACCGGCCTGTACCCGGCGACCACCGTGCTGCTGGCCCAGACCGTCCTCGACGAGCGCATGCACCGCACCCAGGTCGCCGGGCTGGCCGTGGCCGCCGTCGCCGCCACCCTCGTCGCCGTCTGATCCCTGCCCTCGCGGACGCGACGTGCCAGGCACGTCGCGTCCGGCTGGGTCCGCGCGGGGGATCGGGGTAGGGGGGGCCGGTGCGAGCTCCCGACTGGTCCCCCCACCCGACGGTCCTGCGCGGGACGGCCTACGCCGCCTGCTTCGTCGTGGTCGGCGTGGCCACGTGGATGGTGCTGGTCGTGCTCGGCCGCCTGGGCCTCGCCCTGTTCCCGCTGGGCGTCGCCCTCTTCGCCACCCGTGCGCTGAGCATCCCCGCCGGCTGGCTGCGGGGTCGGGGCTGGCGGCCGGCGCCGGCTGCCGCCTCCACGATGGTCGGGGCCCTCCTCGTCGTCGCCGGGATCGTCGCCGTCATCGCCCCGCCCATGGTCGAGGAGTTCAGCGACCTGGGGCCCACCGTGGACGACGGGATCAGCGAGATCGAGGACTGGATCGTCGAGGACAGCCCGTTCGACGTGACCCGCCAGGAGGTCGAGGAGGCCGAGGAGGAGATCGTGGACCGCGGCCGCGAGGCCCTCGCGAGCTCCGAGGAGGAGGTCACCCGGGGGGCGAGGGCGGCCGTGGCCGGGCTGGCCGGGCTGCTCCTCGCCCTGATCCTCACCTTCTTCGCCCTCAAGGACGGGCCCCGCTTCGTCGCCTGGATGGACGAGAAGACACCCGAGGACAAGCGGACGTCGGTGCGCGCCGTGGCCCAGGCGTCGTGGGACGCCCTCGGTGGCTACCTGCGCGGCGCCGGCCTGCTCGGCCTGGTCGAGGCCGTGGTGATCGGAGCCACCATGGCCATCGTCGGCTCCGGCCTGGTCATCCCGGTGATGATCCTCACCTTCGCCGCCGCCTTCGTGCCCATCGTGGGTGCCACCGTGGCCGGGGTGATCGCCGTCCTCGTGACGCTGGCCGCCGGGGGCCTGGTGCCCGCCCTGATCGTCGCCGTCGTGGCCGTCCTGGTGCAGCAGCTCGACAACGACCTGCTGGCGCCGTGGATCTACGGCAAGTCGCTGGAGCTCCACCCGGCCACGATCCTGGTGGCGATCACCGCCGGCACGGCCCTGTTCGGGTTCGTGGGGACGGTGCTGGCCGTCCCGCTGACCGCCACCGTCGTCAGCTCGGTCATCGCCGTGCGCGACGCCCGCGCCGCCGACCATCCGAAGGAGACGGCAGGAGAGGGGCCGGCGCCGCCGGCCGAGCCGGCCTGACCGGGGGGCGGCGACCGCCACCCCGTACCCTGCGCCCGTGGCCATCCACCACCTGCAGATCTGGGTCCCCGACCTGGGACGGGCCGAGCGCTCGTGGGGCTGGCTGCTCGACGAGCTCGGGTTCGTCCTCACCCGGACCTGGGTCCACGGCCGGGTGTGGCGCAAGCACGGGACCGGGATCGTCATCGAGCAGTCGCCCGACATGGTGCCGGGGATGCTGCACTCGCGGCTGCGCCCGGGGATGAACCACGTGGCCTTCCACGTCGACGACGCCGCCAGCCTGGAGGCCCTCGTGGCCGCCGCCCCCGGCCACGGGTGGACCTCGCTCGAGGGCGACCGCCACCCGCTCCCGTCGGGGTCCACCACCGCCTACATCGAGGACGCCGACGGCTTCGAGGTCGAGCTGGTGGCGCCCGAGGCCGCGTCCGGGTGAGCCGCTCCGGCCAGTCGTGGGAGGCCGCCGCCGACACGCCCGTCGAGGAGCGGTGGAACCACAACATCCACCGGCACCCGCTCCTGCTCGATGCCCTGCCCGACCCCTGCGGGCGGGCTCTCGACGTCGGCTGCGGCGACGGGGTGCTGACCTGGGCACTGGCCGACCGGGCGGCCGAGGTGGTGGCCGTCGACGTCGACGCCGCGAGCGTCGAGCGGACCCGGGCGCTGGTGGCCGGGCGCGAGCACGTCGAGGTCCTCCGGGCCGACGTCATAACCGCGGACCTGGCACCCGCATCGTTCGACGCCGTGCTCGCCGTCGCCGTGGTCCACCACCTCGGGCTCCGACCCGGGTTGGCCCGCCTCGCCTCCCTGGTCGCCCCCGGGGGCACCCTCGGCGTGGTGGGCCTGGCCCGATCCCGCTCCGGGTTCGACCTGGCCCACGACGCCGTGGGCGCGGTGGCGACGCGGGTCCTCCGTCGCCGCCGCGGGCTGTGGGAGGTGCGGGCGCCCACCGCCGACGGGCGCGACTCCTACACCGAGGTGCTGCGGGTCGCGACCCTGCTGCTCCCCGGCGTGCGCTACCGACGTCACGCCCTGTTCCGGTACTCGCTCGTCTGGACCCGCCCCGAGGACTGGTCGCCACCGTGAGCCGCCCCAGGCGGGCGACGGCGCTCCCTAGGCGGAGACGGCGCGCTCGAAGATGAGGATGGTGTTGCCGTCCTGGGAGTACACGTGGGCCAGGCGCCAGCCGTCGGCGCCCTTCTTGTTCAGGTCGCCGGTGAGCGAGCGCATGTTGATGCTGCCCTTGTTGACCTCGGCGTGGTACTCGTACCGGTACATGGGGACCCCCCAGGGTCGATCGGTGGACGGGGCACGCTAACCCCGGCCGCGGCGGTGTCGCGGGGGGTGGCCATGATGGGGGGATGACGACGACCGCCGCCCCCGACCGGGCCCAGGAGCTCCTCGAGCGGCTGGCCGGCCCCGAGGCCGTGCTCCGCCCCGAGCAGGCCGCGGCGATCGAGGCGGTCACCACCGACGGCGGCCGCGCCCTCGTCGTCCAGCGCACCGGCTTCGGGAAGTCGGCCATCTACTTCATCGCCACCCGGCTGCGGCGCGACGCCGGCGCCGGCCCCACCCTCGTGGTGTCGCCCCTGCTGGCGCTGATGCGCGACCAGGTGGCGGCGGCCGAGCGGCTCGGGGTCCGCTCAGCCACCATCAACTCCACCAACCTCGACGACTGGGATGCCATCGAGGAGCAGATCGCCGGGGGCGAGCTCGACCTGCTGTGCATCAGCCCGGAGCGGCTCAACAACCCCGGCTTCGTGCGCCGTGTCCTGCCCCGCCTCAGCGCCGGGCTCGGCCTCCTCGTGGTCGACGAGGCCCACTGCATCAGCGACTGGGGCCACGACTTCCGCCCCGACTACCGGCGCATCCGCGACGCCATCGCCTCGCTGTCGCCCGGCACCCCGGTGCTGGCCACCACGGCGACGGCCAACGAGCGGGTCTGCGCCGACGTGGCCGAGCAGCTCGGGGCCGACGTGGTGACCATGCGGGGGACCCTCGACCGCGAGTCACTGCACCTCGGGGTGGCGGCCCTGCCGTCGATGGCCCACCGGCTGGCCTGGATCGCCCAGCGCGTCGCCGCCGTCGAGGGCACCGGCATCGTCTACTGCCTCACCGTCGCCCAGACCGCCCTGGTGGCCGACTTCCTCCGGTCCGAGGGCCTCGACGCCCACGCCTACTCCTCCGACACCCACCCCGACGACCGCCTGCGGCTCGAGGACGACTTCAAGGGCAACGGGCTCAAGGCGCTCGTCGCCACCTCCGCCCTGGGGATGGGGGTCGACAAGCCCGACGTGTCGTTCGTGTTCCACCTCGGCGCCCCGCCGTCGCCCATCGCCTACTACCAGCAGGTCGGACGGGCCGGGCGGGCCGTGCCCTACGCCGAGGCCTGGCTCCTGCCGGGCGAGGAGGACCAGGCCATCTGGTCCTGGTTCGCCGGCGTCGGGCTGCCGCCCGAGGACCTGTGCCGACGGGTGCTCGACGCCTTCGAGGCGGCCGGGGGCGAGCCCCTCGGGCTGATGGAGCTCGAGCGCGAGGTCGACCTGCGCCGGGGCCGGCTCGAGACGCTGCTCAAGATCCTCGACGTCGACGGCGCCGTCGCCCGCGAGGGCCGCGGCTGGGTCCGCACCGACCGGCCGTGGACCTACGACCGCGAGCGGGTCGAGCGCGTCCGCCAGGCGCGCGACGACGAGGCCGACGCCATGCTCGCCTACGCCCGGGGCGAGCGCTGCCACATGGCCTTCCTCCGCGACGCCCTCGACGACCCCCTGGTGGCGGCGGAGGGCCCGTGCGGGCGGTGCGCGGTGTGCACCGGCGGCGGCGACCCGGTCGCCCTCGACCCGGCGGTGGTGCGCCGGGCCACCGAGCTGCTGCGGGGCGTCGACATCCCGATCGAGCCCCGCAAGCAGTGGGCTCGCGGGCTGGCCGAGCCCCGGGGCAACGTCAAGGCCGACCGCCGGGCCGAGGAGGGCCGGGCCCTCGCCCGCGTCGACGACGCCGGGTGGTGGCCGGTGGTGCAGCGCGCCCTGGCGTCGGGCGAGGTCGACGACGAGATGGTCCTGGGCATCGCCCGCACCCTCAAGCGCTGGCCGTGGGAGCAGCGGCCCACCTGGGTGACGTGGATCCCGTCGTCCCGCCCCCGGCGGGAGGCGCTCCTCGCCGCCGTGGCCCACCGCATCGGCGAGCTGGGGAAGCTCCCCGTCGCCGGGGCCGTGGTCCGGCTCCGCCCCGGCCCACCGCAGGGCGAGCAGCACAACGCCGCCCACAAGCTCACCAACGTGTGGGGCGCCTTCGGTGTCGAGGGCTCCGCCCTGCCCGGCGTCGACGTCCGGACCGGCCCGGTGCTGGTCATCGACGACGTCTGGGACTCGGGGTGGACGATGACCGTCGTCGCCGACCTCCTGCGCGGCGCGGGCACCGGGCCCGTGCTCCCCCTCGCCCTGGCGCGCCGCTGAGAGCCCGGGCGCGCCGTTGGACGCCGGTCAGGCCGCCGCCGCGTCGACGAGACCCGTCAGGCCGCCGCGGCGAGCCCGAACACCCGCTCGGCGTTCCCGCCGAGGAACAGGGCCCGGGCCTCGTCGTCGAGGCCGAGGTCGTCGAGGCGGGCCAGGGCGCGCGACGGGCTGAGCATGGGCCAGTTGGTGCCGAACAGGACCCGGTCGCGGCCCCGGCCCCGCATGTAGTCGACGAGCGGGGCCGGCAGCCGGTGGACGACGTAGGCCGACGTGTCGACGTAGAGGTTGGGGTACTTGGTGGCCAGCGAGAGCACCTCGTCGATCCACGGGTAGCCGACGTGCCCGCCGACGACGACGAGCTCGGGGAGGTCGAGCAGGACGTCGTCGAGGTAGGGGATGGGCCGGCCGGGCTCCGAGCGGCACAGCGGCCCGGTGTGGCCGATCTGGGTGCAGAGCGGGACCCCCAGCTCCACGCAGGCCACGTACAGCGGGTAGTAGCGGCGGTCGTTCGGCGGCAGGTCCCAGAGCCACGGGACCACCCGCACGGCCACGAAGCCGAGCTCGGTGACGGCCCGGCGGACCTCGCGCACGGCGGCCACCGGGTCGCGGAGGTCGGCGGTGGCGACGCCGCGGAGGCGGTCGGGGTGGCGGGCGACGAGGGCGGCCACCTCGTCGTTGTCGACGAGCATCCCCTGCGGGCCGCACCACGCCGCCATCAGGGCCAGGTCGACCCCGGCCCGGTCCATGGCCCCGAGGGTGTCCTCGTCGGAGGTGGAGATCCCGTCCTCCTGGCCCGTCCAGCGGAGGAGGGTGGCCAGCCAGGGCTGCGCCGCGAACGTGGGGTTGGGCTGCTGGGCCCAGGCGTCGATGATCATCCCCCCAAGATACTGAACATGTGAAGTAATGTGGCGCGGTGTCCGCCGCCCACACCGAGCGCCTCTACTTCCACCTCCAGCTGGCCGCCGGGCGGCTCCGGGCCGAGGCCGACCGCGCCTGCCTGGACGCCGCCGGGGTCACCACCGCCCAGGCCGCCGCCCTGGCGGTGGTCGCGGGCCGGCCGGGCACGACCCAGAAGGAGGTGGCCCGGGCCCTGCACCAGGCCGAGTCGGCGGTGACGACCCTCGTCCGCCGGCTGCTGGCGGCCGACCTCGTCACCCGCACCCCCAGCGCCGCCGACGGGCGGGCCTGGGCCCTCGACCTCACCCCGACCGGCCGCCGAGCCCTGGCGCAGGTCGAGGTGGCCTTCGGCGCCGTGAACGACCGCATCGACGCCGTGCTCGACCCCGACGAGGTGGCGTCCCTCGCCGCCCGGCTGCGGCTGCTCGCCGGGACCTGACGTCGCCCGGACCGCTGCCGCCCCCCGGTCGGTGTCCGACGGCCGAGGGCGGGCAGGGCTCGGGTCCGCGACCCAGGAAGAGGTACGTCGAACGATGGCCGACCGCACCCCGCACACCACGACCGACGCCGGGATCCCGGTCGAGAGCGACGAGCACTCCCTGACCGTCGGACCCGGCGGCCCGATCCTGCTCCAGGACCACTACCTGATCGAGCAGATGGCGCAGTTCAACCGGGAGCGCATCCCCGAGCGCCAGCCCCACGCCAAGGGCAGCGGGGCCTTCGGACGCTTCGAGGTGCTCGAGGACGTCAGCCGCCACACCAAGGCCGCCGTCTTCCAGCCCGGCACCACCACCGACGCCCTGATCCGGTTCTCGACCGTGGCCGGTGAGCGCGGCAGCCCCGACACCTGGCGGGACCCCCGTGGCTTCGCCCTCAAGCTGTACACGACCGAGGGCAACTACGACATGGTCGGCAACAACACGCCCGTGTTCTTCGTCAAGGACCCGATGAAGTTCCAGCACTTCATCCGGTCACAGAAGCGGCGGGCCGACAACGGCCTGCGCGACCACGACATGCAGTGGGACTTCTGGACGCTCTCCCCGGAGTCGGCCCACCAGGTCACCTGGCTGATGGGCGACCGGGGCATCCCCCGCACCTGGCGCCACATGAACGGCTACAGCAGCCACACCTACATGTGGGTCAACGCCGACGGCGAGCGCTCCTGGGTCAAGTACCACTTCAAGACCGACCAGGGCATCGAGACCTTCACCCAGGACGAGGCCGACCAGATGGCCTCGATCGACACCGACTACCACCAGCGCGACCTGTTCGAGCACATCCGCGACGGCGAGCACCCCAGCTGGACGCTCAAGGTCCAGGTCATGCCGTACGAGGACGCCAAGGACTACCGGTTCAACCCGTTCGACCTGACCAAGGTGTGGCCCCACGGCGACTACCCGCTGATCGACGTCGGGCGGCTGACGCTCGACCGGAACCCCACCGACATGCACACCGAGATCGAGCAGGCGGCGTTCCAGCCCAACAACCTGGTGCCCGGCATCGGCCCGAGCCCCGATCGGATGCTGCTGGCCCGGCTGTTCTCCTACGCCGACGCCCACCGCCACCGGGTCGGCGCCAACTACCATCAGGTGCCGGTCAACAAGCCGCAGTGCCCTGTCCACAGCTACAGCAAGGACGGGGCCATGCGGGTGGAGAACGTCTCGGACCCCGTCTACGCCCCGAACTCCTACGGCGGGCCGGCGGCCGACGTCGCCCGCTACGGCGAGCCCGCCGGCTGGGAGGCCGACGGCGAGATCACCCGGGCGGCGTACGTCGCCCACGCCGAGGACGACGACTGGGGTCAGCCCGGCACCCTCGTGCGCGAGGTGCTCGACGACGACGCCCGCGGCCGCCTGGTCGACAACGTCGTCGGCCACCTGCTCAACGGCGTGTCCGAGCCGGTCCTGGTGCGCGCCTTCGAGTACTGGTCGAACGTCGACGCCGACCTCGGCAAGAAGATCGAGCAGGGCGTCCGCGACAAGCAGGACGAGACCGACCCCAAGGCCGCCGACCAGGGCAACGCCGCCCGCGGCGACGCCCAGGCCAAGGCCTAGCCACCCGCCGGCCACGGAAGGTGCCTGGCACCTTCCGTGGCGCCCGGCCCCGCGTCGGCGTCAGGCCTGCTCGTTCGGCTCGGCCTGCTCAGCCTGGTGGGACTGGATCGCCGACATGACGGCGGCGCCGGCCTCGCCGATGAAGGTGGGCCGGTTCTCGGCGGCCCAGTCCCGGCTGGCGGTGAGCGAGGCCGCCGACCCCTGGAACACCGGCATCACGTAGCGGGAGAACAGCTCGTAGGAGCGCAGCGTCTCCACCCGGTCGGCCCACTCGTGGGCCATCAGGAGGAAGGTGCCGAACCCCTTGGACTGGGTGCCGAGCCGCTCGAGCTGGGCGATGGCGTCGTCGGGCGTGCCGATGACGGCGAAGCCCGAGGCGTTCAGGGCGTCGACCAGGCTGTCGTGGTCGGTCGTGTCGGGGGCGAGGGGGAGGGCGGCGACGCGCTGGAAGTAGTCGACCCAGTCGCCGAGGCCGAAGGCGACGTCGGCGATGGCCTGCTCGCGGGTGTCGGCGATGTGCATGGGCCCGACGAGCCGCCAGGCGTCCCGGTCGGCGACGGTGCCGAACTCGGCCGCCCGCTGCTCCACGACGTCCCAGTGGTAGCCGAGGGCGTCGAACCCGCCCTGGCTCGTCGCCCCGATGGAGAGGAGCCCGGTGCCGAACCGGCCGGCGGCGCGCGGCCCCGCCGGTGAGACCTGGGCCGCCACCGCCACCTCCATGTGCGGTCGCTGGAAGGGCCGCAGCTGCAGCCGGGCGTCGCGCAGGGTGAACCAGTCGGTCTCGTAGGTGACCGGCTCGTCGCCGCGGAGGAGGAGCAAGATGGCCTCCAGCGCCTCCTCCATCATGTCCCGCTGCCGGGCGACCTCGATGCCCATCATGTAGGCGTCCGAGGGCAGGGCACCGGGGCCGACGCCGAGCATCACCCGGCCGCCGGAGAGGTGGTCGAGCAGCACCATGCGGTCGGCCAGCATCAGCGGCTGGTGGTACGGCAGCGACGACACACCCGTGCCCAGGCGGATGCGTCGGGTCCGCTCGGCGGCGGCGGCGATGAACACCTCCGGCGAGGCGATGATCTCGAAGCCGGCCGAGTGGTGCTCTCCGATCCACGCCTCGTCGAAGCCGAGCCGGTCGAGGTGCTCGACCAGCTCGAGGTCCCGGCGCAGGGCGAGCGTCGGGTTCTGCCCCACGGGGTGGAACGGGGCGAGGAAGATGCCGAAGCGGCGGGGTCCGGGCGCGTGGGGTCCGGGTGAGGGATCAGCCATGGTCGGGCAGCCTGCCCGACGCGTCCGCTCGGCGCGTGGCCGGAGCTGCCGGCCGGGGCCTCAGCCGCCGGCGGCGACCAGCTCGGCGATCTGGACGGCGTTGAGGGCGGCGCCCTTGCGGAGGTTGTCGTTGGACACGAAGAACGCCAGGCCCCGCCCGTCGGGCACGGTCTCGTCGACCCGGATGCGACCCACGAAGGTGGGGTCGGCACCGGCGGCTTGGAGCGGCGTGGGCACGTCGGTCAGCACCACCTCGGGCCCGGCGGCGGCCAGCGCCTCGCGGGCCTCGGCCGGCGTGATCGGGTCGGCGAAGCGGGCGTTGATCGACAGCGAGTGGCCGGTGAACACCGGGACCCGCACGCAGAGGGCCGACACCAGCAGGCCGGGGATGCCCAGGATCTTCTTGCTCTCGTCGCGGAGCTTTTGGTCCTCGCCGGTCTCGTCGAGGCCGTCGTCGACGAACGTCCCGCACTGCGGGATGACGTTGTAGGCGATCGTCGTCGGGAACTTGTCGGACTCGGGGAAGGTGACGGCCGACCCGTCGTGGGTGAGCTCGACCGCCTTGTCGCCGGCCGCCGCGACCTGGGCGGCGAAGGCCTCGACGCCGGCCAGCCCCTGGCCCGAGGTGGCCTGGTAGGTGGAGATCACCATGGCCTCGAGCCCGGCCACCTCGTGCAGGGCCTTGAGCGGCGCCATGCCGGCCATGGTCGTGCAGTTGGGGTTGGCGATGATGCCCTTGGGCCGGTCGGCGGCGGCGGCGTCGTTCACGCCGGCGACGACCAGCGGCACCTGCGGGTCCATCCGCCACGCCGAGGAGTTGTCGATCACGACCGGGCCGGAGGCGGCGATGGCCTCGGCGGTGGCCCGGCTGGCCGCCCCGCCGGCCGACATCAGCACGATGTCGAGGCCCGACAGGTCGGCGGTGGCCACGTCCTCGACGGTGATCTCGCCGCCCCGCCACGGCAGCGCCGTGCCGGCCGAGCGGGACGAGGCCAGGAACCGGACCTCGTCGGCGGGGAAGGCCCGCTCCTGCAAGATGGTGCGCATCACGCCGCCGACCTGGCCGGTGGCTCCGACGATCCCGATCCTCATGGGGAGCAAGGCTACCGGCGGACCGCCGCCGACCCGGTGGCCGATTCCCGGGGCCGGGGCCCCGGTGGTCGGCGATCCGGACGCGACGTGCCTGGCACGTCGCGTCCCGGGTGCGGTCGCCACCCGCAAGCGACCGATGACGCCCCGACTACCCGACGGGGGTCTGGTCGAGGCCGAAGGCGGCGTGGAGGACGGCGACGGCCTTGTCGAGGTCGGCCTCGCGGACGATGCACGAGATGCGGATGGCCGAGGTCGAGATCATCTCGATGTTGATGCCGTTGGCGGCCAGCGTCTCGAACACCGTGGCGGCCACGCCGGGGTGGGACTTCATGCCGGCGCCGACGAGGCTCACCCGGCCGATGCCGTCGTCGGGGGTGACGACCTCGGCGCCGATCTCGCCGGCCAGCTCCTCGCACACCGCCTGCCCGGCGGGGAGGTCGGCCTTCGGCAGCGTGAACGAGATGTCGGTGCGCCCGGCCTCGGACACGTTCTGCACGATCATGTCCACGTTGACGTCCCGGCCGGCGAGGCTGCGGAACAGCCGGCCGGCGATGCCGGGCTGGTCGGGCACGCCCGCCAGGGTGATCTTGGCCTCGGAGGCGTCGCCGACGACACCTGACACCATGGCCTGCTCCATCAGCGGGTCCTCCTCGTCGATCCAGGTGCCCGGCTCCCAGGTGAAGGCCGAGCGGACGTGCAGCGGCACCTTGTGGGTGCGGGCGTACTCGACGGCGCGCATGGCCGGCTTGGGGCAGCCGCAGGCGCACATCTCGAGCATCTCGTCGAAGCTGACCCGCGCCAGGCGCCGGGCCTCGGGCACCACGCGCGGGTCGGTGGTGAAGATCCCCGACACGTCGGTGTAGAGCTCGCACACCCCGCCCAGGGCCTGGGCAAGGGCCACGGCCGTGGTGTCGGAGCCGCCCCGGCCGAAGAAGGTGACGTTGCGCTCGGTCGACACGCCCTGCGAGCCCCCGACGACGGGCACCCGGCCCTCGGCCAGCGCCTGGCGGATCCGGTCGGGGCGGACCTCGACGATCTTGGCGTTCATGTGGGTGGTGTCGGTGATGAACCCGGCCTGGCTGCCGGTGAAGGACTCGGCCTCCACCCCCAGCTCGTGGAGGGCCATGGTGACCAGGGCGGTGGCCTTGCGCTCGCCGGCGGTGATGAGCATGTCCATCTCCCGGCCGGCGGGCCGGGACGAGATCTGGCTGGCCAGGTACAGCAGGTCGTCGGTCTCCTTGCCCATGGCCGAGACGACCAGGACGACCTCGTCGCCCCGCCGGCGCGTCCGGGCGACGTGGTCCGCGACCTCGCGCATGCGGTCGGGGTCGGCGACCGACGTCCCTCCGAACTTCTGCACGACCAGAGCCACGAGGGATGACCCTACCGACCGCCGGCAACCTGCCCCCAGCGATCGGGCATCGCCGGCGGCGCCGGAGCCCGGTGGGCGACGCAGGAGCGCGGGGTCAGGTGCGGGACACCAACCGGGCCGGTGCCGACGACCCGGCCCATCCCCAGAGGGCGGCGAACGTGACGACGACGGACCCCGCGAGCGCGCCGGCACCCCACACCTGGGCCTGGTCGCTCAGCGCCCCGTCCCCGAGCGAGAGCGCCATCGCCGCCCCGGCGGCCACCAGCCCGACCAGCGCCAGGCGGATCGCCACCACCTCGACGTGGGTGAGCTCGGGGTCGTCCGACACCGCGGTGTGGGTCGCCCCGTCGCTGCGGAGCTGGCTCTCGAGCCAGCGGACGGGGGCGGTCACGGCCACGACCACGACGGGGGCCCAGACGAGGAGGATGCCGGCCAGCCAGGCCCGGTCGCCGACGCCGAGGGGCCCCGACCGGTCGACGACGGCGGCCGCCGCGAACGTCGCCATGGCCGTGGTCAGCAGGGCCAGGAGGGCCTTCACGTAGCGGAGGACGATCGTCTGGCCCCGGAGGACGTGGCGCACCATCCCGTGCTCGACCTTGGCGACCTCCTCGAGGAGGTCGCGGGGGTGCGAGGCGGCGAGGGTGAACAGCGCGCCGGCCCGCCCGACGTCCGACGCGCCGGCGGCGTCGCCCAGCCCGTACACCGTGAGCCGCCGGTCGACCCGGGCCCGGGCGGCCACGTTGGCGGGGACCAGCAGCTCCACCGCGGCGTCGGTGCGGCGGGCGGCGTCGAGCCGGGCGGCGGCCTCGGGCCCGAGCTCGTCGGCCGGGAGGCGCAGGGCGGTGAGGGTGAGGCGGGGGGTGAACGTCTCCCCGGTCTCGTGCCGGATGTGGTTGGCGTGGAAGTAGAACTGGGTCAGGTCCCGCAGGAGGAACAGCAGGGCCGTGACCGGCAGGGCGAGCGACGTCCCCACCGCCACCAGCAAGAGCACGTCGGGGGCCGTCACCGAGCCGCGGACGAGGGCGTGGACGACGTCGACGACGGAGTCGCGGGCCACGGCCGGGAGCAGCACCATCAGGCCCGCCCCCGACAGCAGGGCGCTGGCGACGCGATGGACGGTCGACAGCCGCACCTCGCTGCGCTGGAGGTACGCCCGCACCGCGGCCCGCTCGTCGGACGAGAGCCCGTCGCCCTGCACCTGGGGACCGCCCGGGCCGTCCATCAGGCGGTCGGGGGCGGGAGCGGTCGGACGAGCGGGAAGTAGATCACGTCGCCGATGTCGTCGGTCTCGGTGAGGAGCATGGCGAGGCGCTCGATGCCCGGGCCCAGGCCGGTCGTGGGGGGCATGCCGTGCTCCATGGCCTCGATGAACTCGAAGTCGAGGGGGTGGGCCTCGTCGTCGTCGCCGGCGCGCCGCCGGTCCTGCTCGGCGGTGAAGCGCCGCCGCAGCTCGACCGGGTCGTTGAGCTCGGTCCAGTTGTCGCCCTGCTCGGTGCCGCCGACGAAGACCTCGAAGCGCTCGACGTAGCGCGGGTCGTCGGCGGTGGCCTTGGCCAGCGGCGAGATCTCCACCGGGTGGCCGTGGACGATGGTCGGCTCGACGAGGGTCTCCTCCACCACGTGCTCGAACAGGGCGACGAGGGCGTGGCCGACCGTCGGCTGGGACGGGGCGCCGTGGCGGGTGAGGATGCGTTCGGCCTCGTCGAGGGTGGTGACCTCCCGGAAGTCGACGTCGCACGCCTCCCGCACCAGCTCCACCATCGAGGCCCGGCGCCAGTCGCCGACGAGGGAGACGGGGCGGCCCCTGACCTCGATGACCGGCTTCTCGACGACGTCGGCGGCGAGGTGCTTGTAGAGGGCCTCGGTCAGGTCCATGTTGAACTCGTAGCCGTGGAAGGCCGACATGGTCTCGAGCATCGAGAACTCGGGGTTGTGGGTCTTGTCGATGCCCTCGTTGCGGAAGTAGCGCCCGATGGTGAAGACGTCCTCGAAGCCGGCGATGACCAGCCGCTTCAGGTACAGCTCGTGGGAGATGGCCAGGTAGTAGTCCCGGCCGAGGGCCTTGACGTGGGTGGTGAAGGGGCGGGCCTTGCCCCCGCCGTAGAGCGGCTGGAGGACGGGCGTCTGGAACTCGAGGAAGCCGCGGTCGTGGAGGAACGACCGGATCCCGAACAGCAGCTCGGAGACGACCGCGAAGCGGGCCCGCGTCTCGGGCTCGACGATCGACTGGAGGTAGCGCTTGCGGACCAGCGTCTCGGGGTCGGTGACGCCGTGCCAGGCGTCGGGCAGCGGCTCGATGGCCTTGGCCAGCATCCGGACCCGCGACGCCATGAGCGAGATCTCGCCCCGCCGGCTGGTGGTGACCTCACCGGTGACCTCGACCAGGTCACCCCGGTCGACCAGCCGGTCGACGTTCTCGAAGCCGAGGGCGCCCGACCGGGGCTCGAGGGGACCCAGGAGGCTGGAGTCGACCAGGGCCTGGAGCTTGCCCGTCCGGTCCTGGACGTCGAGGAACAGCAGCTTGCCGTGCCCCCGCCGGGCCATGAGCCGCCCGGCGATGGTGGCCGTGGTGCCCTCCAGCTCGCCGTAGCGGTCCCGGACCTCCTGGGTCAGGTGGGTGCGGTGGGCGTCGGCCGGGTACGGGTCGACGCCCAGGGCCTTGAGCTCGGCCAGCTTCCGCTCCCGGTCCGCCCGGGGTCCGACGTCGGACGTGGTCTGGCCTGGCTCCATCGGCCGACGGTACCGCCGCCGGATGGCCGCCCGGAAAGGCGTCGGGCCGCCGAGCGGGTGCGGTGGGCCGGGCGGCAGCCCCGGTGGCGGTCGACGTCGGCGCCAACCCGAGCCGGCGGAGCCGCTTCGGCGGGGATGGGCCCGGCGGGGGTCGGGGGTTCACCCGCCGGCCCGGCGACAGGGCTTCAGGCCGGGCGGTCGGTGATGCGCCGCTCGCGCCCCTTGGTGGGGCGGGCCCGGAAGTCGGGCGGCGGGTCGGCCACCTCGGGGCCGTCGATCAAGACGCCCCAGGCGCGGAGCTGGGCGACGCCGGTCGGGATGTCGCCGCCGCACAGGACGCACAGGGACTTGAGGTCGTCGGTGCGGAGCGACAGGACCTTGCCGTTGAAGTCGCCGCGCGCCTCGATGATCGACTGGATGAAGCGCTGCACGGGCTCGGCCGTGTCGACCTCCCGGAGGGCCTCCAGGTCGAGGACCAGCTTGCGCCGGTCGGCGGGTTGGCCGGCGGGGCCGGTCTCGCCCAGCAGGACGCTGACGGGCACCCGGTAGAAGTCGGCCAGAGCCTTGAGGCGGGGGAGCGACAGGTTGCGGAAGCCCCGCTCGTAGGCGCCCACGGCCGAGGCGCTCCAGCGGCCGCCGGACTGCTCCTCGACGTCGGACAGCGACAGGGCCTGGGCCTGGCGGATCGCCCGGAGGCGCTGACCGACCCGGTAGGCGAAGGCGTCCTCCTCGCTGACGGCCTCGTCGTGCGGGGCGTCGACCGCGTCGCCGGCGGTGTCCGCGGCGGTGTCGTCGGCCCCCCGGTCGTCGCCCTGGTCGGTGTCCATGTCCCCATTCTGCCGCATCGGGTGGCCGTTCGGCGACGCTTCGTGCCTTGATGCTCGCTCGCGCGCGCTGGGTGGGCAGCGCGAGGTGGGCGGGGCGGGGGCCCGGGGCGGCCCCGTCGGCGCCGGCCGGCGAGGTACCGTCGCCGCCCGTGACATCCCTGGAGAAGCGTCAGCGCCACAAGGAGGGCCATCGGTCGCGGGTCGAGCAGGCCCGCATCGCCGCGGCCAGGGCCCGGCGTCGCAACCGTGTCCTGCGGATCCTCGTCGGGATCCTCGTGGTCGTCCTCGGGGTGGCCGTCGTGGCCGTGCTGCTCCAGGACGACCCCCCGGGCGACGAGTCCGCCGACGACGCCACCACGACCACCGACACCACCGCGCCCGACGACGCCGGCACGACGGTGCCGGTGACCCCGGTCGTCCTGCCGCCGGGCCCCGAGGGGGCCACCATCGAGGGGGAGACGCCGTGCCCGGCCGAGGACGGGAGCGAGGAGCGGGTCGCCGTCTTCGCCCAGGCCCCGCCCACCTGCATCGAGGAGGGCCAGGCCCTCGTGGCCGAGATCGCCGTCGACCTGGTCGACGACGCCGGGGAGGCCACGCCGGCGGGCACCATCGTGGTGGAGCTCGACGCCGAGGCCGCCCCCCAGGCGGTCAACAACTTCGTGGTGCTGTCGCGCTACCAGTTCTACGACGGCATCCCGTTCCACCGGCTGGTGCCCGACTTCGTGGCCCAGGTGGGCGGGAGCGGGGCCCCCGGCGCCGACGGCGCCCCCGACTACGGCACGACCGGGCCCGGCTACGACCTCGAGGACGTCGAGCACCCCGAGGACGGCTACGCCGTGGGCGACGTGGCCATGGCCCGGGCCGAGACGGTGTCCGGCAGCCAGTTCTTCATCGTCACCAGCGAGAGCGCCCTCCAGGCCCTCGACCAGGCCGGGAACTACCCCCGGTTCGGCCGGGTGACAGAGGGCCTGGAGCTGGCCGCCGAGATGGCCAGCCAGGGCGACCCCGCCACCAACGGTGGACCGCTCGCCCTCTACGTCATCCGCGACATCACCATCCGCCCCGCCTGACGGCGCCTGCCGCGAGGCGCGACCGGGTCGAACCCCGACCCCCGCCGCAGGGGTGGGTCAGGCCCCGGTGGGGAGGTCGGCGAGGGTCGCCGGCTCACCGCCGACGAACACCGTCGGGGCGACCGGTCCCGACCCGCGCCACGAGCCGTCGGGGTCCCGGACGAGGGCGCAGCCGGCGTGGACGCCGACGATGGCCACGTCGGACGGCGACAGGGTCCGGGTGCGGTGGACGGCGTCCTCGGACCAGGTGTCGAAGCCGGGGATCACCGTCACGCCGGGCAGGAGGCCCAGGCCGACGGTGAAGGCCCCGCCCCGGGGGTCGACCATGGGGTCGCACAGGACCATGGCCCCGGCGTCGGTGCCGGCGAGGGTGGCCCCGCCCTGCCAGGCGGCGACGATGGCGTCCCACACCGGGGTCTCCTTCAGCACCGAGACCACGTGCATGGGGGAGGCACCGGCCAGGTAGACGACGCGGGCGGCGCGGACGGCCTCGGCGTTGGCCGGGTCGGCGGTGTCGGGGCGGCGCAGCACGTCGAGCCCGCGGGCGGTGGCGCCCAGGCCGGCGAAGCGCTCGACGGCCGCATCGACCAGGCGCTGCGGGTGCTCGTAGGCGGCGCCGGTGGGGAGGACGAGCACCTCGCCCCCGCCGGCCGCCTCGGCCAGCTCGGCCTCGACGGCGGTGTCGGCGTGGAACGGCGATCCGCCCACCAGGGCCAGGGGTCCAGGCATGCGAGCGACAGTACGGCGTCGGCGCAGCCGACACGGTCAGGGTGGCGGGTGGGGTCGGAGGACGTGGTACGGCGTCGGCGCAGCCGACACGGTCAGGGTGGCGGGTGGGGTCGGAGG
The DNA here is from genome assembly GCF_019443745.1 of Iamia sp. SCSIO 61187. Taxonomy (NCBI): domain Bacteria; kingdom Bacillati; phylum Actinomycetota; class Acidimicrobiia; order Acidimicrobiales; family Iamiaceae; genus Iamia; species Iamia sp. SCSIO 61187. The sequence goes on along the minus strand of NZ_CP050948.1, from coordinate 4,742,015 downwards.
ACGTGGTACGGCGTCGGCGCAGCCGACACGGTCAGGGTGGTGGGTGCGAGGCCGGCGTCGTCAGGTGTCGTCGTCGTCGGCCGGGCGGGCGGTGACGGCCAGCCGGGCGGCGACGATCACCAGGAGGGCGGCGAAGAGCAGGGCCGACAGCGTCGGGTCCAGGTCGAGCGACAGCTGCGACGCCCCCACGGCCGAGACCACCCCGGCCAGGCCGACCACGACGCCGGGGCGCAGCGCGGTGAGGCCCGACCTCCGGTTCCGCAGGGTGCCGACGATGGCGGTCGGGATGATGACCACCAGCGAGGTGCCCTTGGCCAGCACCAGCGGGAGCCCGAGGCCGAGGGTCAGGGCGGGCACGATGACGATCCCGCCGCCCACGCCGAACAGACCGGCCAGGATGCCGGCGGTCAGGCCGAGGCCGACGAGGGCGACGATGGCGCCGAGGTCGAGCTCGGCCCGCCCGGCGCCGTCGGCCTCCCCCCCGACGGCCAGCCGCACCGCCGTGACCACCATCAGCGCCGCGAACGCCAGCTGGAGCACCGGCGCCGAGATCGACGCCAGCCAGCGGGTGCCGATCACCGCCCCCACCAGTGCGCCGATGGCCACCAGGGCCGCCGCCGCCAGGTCGACCTCGCCGGCGGTGGCGTAGCCCACCGCCCCGGCCAGCGAGATGGGGACGATGGCGGTCAGCGAGGTGCCGGTGGCGAGCTTGGGCGGGAACCGGGCCAGCAGGGTGAGGGCGGGCACGACGACGACGCCCCCGCCCACGCCGAACAGGCCGGAGGTGAACCCGGCCACGAGCCCGGCCCCGACCACGGCCCCCCACGGGATGGCCTCCCGCTCGGGCTGGGCCGGGGCGGGAGCGGCGGTCGTCACCCGCCCACGTTGGGCCGGGCTGGTCGATGCGCGCAACGGGAGCCGATCACGAACGGTCGGGCTGGGCGATGTGCGGGCCGCCATTGGGAACGCCGGGTTACCGATCGGTAGCCTCGTCGCCCATGGCCATCCAGACCGTCGGCATCGTGGGCTCCGGGATCATGGGATCCGGCATCGCGGAGGTGGCGGCCAAGGCCGGCCACACCGTCGTGCTGCGGTCCCGCAAGCAGGAGACGGCCCAGGCCATGGTGGCGGGGCTGGAGAAGAGCCTGGCCAAGCAGGTCGACAAGGGGCGCCTGTCCCCCGAGGACCGCGACGCCGTGCTCGGCCGGGTCAGCGCCACCGACCACATCGGGGACCTGGCCGGCTGCGACCTGGTGATCGAGTCCGTCGTCGAGGACCTCGAGGTCAAGCGGGCCCTCTTCGCCGAGCTCGACGACGTGTGCAAGGCCGAGACCATCCTCGCCACCAACACCTCGACCCTGCCGGTCGTCGAGATGGCCGTCGCCACCCGCCGCCCCGACCAGGTGGTCGGCGTGCACTTCTTCAACCCGGCCCCGATGATGAGCCTGGTCGAGGTCATCGCCCCGCTCACCGCCTCCGAGGCCACCGTCGAGGCCGTCACCGCCTTCGCCTCGGCCTGCGGCAAGGACCCGGTGCAGGTGAAGGACCGGGCCGGCTTCATCGTCAACGCCCTGCTGTTCCCGTACCTCAACAACGCGGTCCGGATGCTCGAGAACGGCACCGCCAGCCGTGACGACATCGACGCGGCCATGAAGGGCGGCTGCAACTTCCCGATGGGGCCGCTGGCCCTGCTCGACCTGGTCGGCCTCGACACCTCCCTGTCGATCCTCGAGGCGCTCTACGCCGAGTTCGCCGACCCGAACTACAGCCCGGCCCCCGCCCTCCGCCGCCTCGTCGCCGCCGGCCACCTCGGCCGCAAGTCCGGCCAGGGCTTCTACGAGTACTGACCCTCTCGTCGGAGATCTCGCTTCGCTCGATCTCCTCCTCGAACTCAGGGGGCTCGCTGCGCTCGCGCCGTTCTGACGGCCTCCGCCTCGTTCCTCGCCTCCGGCCGTCCCTCCTGGGGGGAGACCCCCAGACCCCCAGCGGCTACGCCGGGCGACGGGTCCTCGGTGCTGCTCGCCCGGTCTCGTCGCCGGGCCTGGTCGAGGACCCCGCCCCATCTGATGGTGGATCGGCATGCGCCGGCGGATCTGATCGGGGGATCGCTGTGGGGGCAGGATGCGGGGCGTGGAGCCGACGTCTGACCCCCAGGCCGACCAGGAGCTGGCCCGGGCGCTGGGCGAGGCGACCGGGGGCGACGAGCGGCTGAGCGCCGGGCAGCTCCGCCGCATCGCCGCCCTGGCCGGACGATCGGCCCGGGCCGCCGGCGGCCGGGCGGTGGCGTCCGGGCGGTGGCTGGCCGACGTCGCCGTCGACGTCCCCGCCCACATCCCCCTCCGCGACCTGGCGACGCTGCGCGCCCACCACGACGGGCTGTCGGGCTCCTACCTGGCCCGCCCGCTCATCCGGAACGCCAGCCTGGCGTCGGGTGCCGTCGGGGCGTCGACCGGAGCGCTGGCGGCGGCGTCCCAGGCCAGCCCGGCGACGTGGGCCACGCTGCCGCTCGAGCTGGCCGTGGAGACGCTCATCGTCGTCGCCGTCGAGATGAAGCTGGCCGGCGAGCTCCACGAGGCCGCCGGCTACCGGGTCGCCCACGACCTGCGCGCCCACGGCCCCCTGCTGGCCCGGGCCTGGTCCGAGACCCGGGGCATCGACCCCGACGACCTGGCCCGGCTCGTCCGCCCCGGCGGCACGGGGATGGCGGCCCAGGCGGCATCGGAGATGCTGGGGCGGTCGGCGCGGGACCAGCTGGCCCTCCAGATCCGTCGGCGGCTGATGCGCCGCGCCGGGCGGAACACGGTCACCTTCGTGCCGCTGCTCGCCGGGGCCGTGGCCGGCGGCGAGCTCAACCGCCGGCTGACCCGCCGCTTCGGCGTCGACATGGCCCGCACCCTCGGCATCCCGCCCCCGTGACCCCCGGCGCGACGTGATGGGCGCGGTGGACCCGGGGCCGTCGCGGTGGGCCTTCGGCTCGCCCCTCGAGGCCGACCCCGAGGGGCCGGTGGCCATCGGCGCCGACCTCGAGCCGGCCACGATCCTCGCCGCCTACCGGGCCGGCGTCTTCCCCATGCCGGTCCACCGCGGGCGCACGCTCGCCTGGTGGTCGCCCGACCCCCGGGGGATCATCCCCCTCGACGGGCTGCACGTCAGCCGGTCGCTGGCCCGGTCGGTCCGCCGGTACCGCACCACGGTCGATGCCGCCTTCGACGTGGTGATGGCCAGCTGCGCCGACCCCCGGCGCCCGGGGGGGTGGATCACCCGCGGCGTCCGTCGGGCCTACTCCCGTCTCCACGAGCTGGGCTGGGCCCACAGCGTCGAGGCGTGGACCGAGGACGGACGTCTGGCCGGGGGGCTCTACGGGGTGTCCATCGGCGGCCTGTTCGCCGGCGAGTCGATGTTCCACCGCGAGACCGACGGTTCGAAGGTCGCCCTGGTCGGGTTGGTCGACCGGCTGCGCGACGGCGGGGCCACGCTGCTCGACGTCCAGTGGACGACGCCCCACCTGGCCTCGCTGGGTGCCGTCGACGTGCCCCGGTCGGGGTACCTGGCCCGGCTGGCCGCCGCCGTCGACCGCCCGCCGCCGGCGTCCCTGGCCCGCCCCGACCGGCCGCCGCCGCCCTCCCGCCCCTGATCGGTCGACGGGCCCGCCCGACACCTCCCGCACGAGGCGCCGGACGGACCCGCACGACCGACCCGGTCGACGAGGGTGACGGTACGCACGTCCCATCCCCCTCACATGAGTAGTGACTACGCAACCCCGGCGGGCGCCCGGTCCCCCTGGTCGGCGGGGAACCTCCGGGGATGCGCCCGAGGGTGGCAAGATCACGGGTGCGACGCCGACCCCCGGCGGCCACGGGAGAGCCATGACCACCGATCAACTCGTCTCCGATCCGATCTCGGGCCTCTTCAGCGAGGCGATGCTGCGGGCCCTCCTGCCCTCACGGGTGGCCACGGCCCGCCGCACCCTCCGCCAGCTGGGGCTCATCCTCGTGTCGGTGACCGGCGGACCCACCCCCGACGAGGTCGCCGCCGAGGTGCGCCGGGCCATCCGCGACTCCGACATGGCCGCCCGCCTCGACGACGGCACCGTGGCCATCGTGCTGGAGTTCACGCCCAGCGACGGCTGCCTGGTCGTCGTCGAGCGGCTCCAGCGCCAGATCGCCGCCGACCACCCCGACGCCCACATGCGCTCGGGGATCGCCTGCTACCCGGCCCACGCCATCTCGGCCGAGGAGCTCGTCGACGTCGCCCAGCAGGCCCTGGCCCGGGCCCACGACGGCAGCGTGGCCATCGCCCCCATCCCCGATTGACCGAGGACAGTGGGCGCTCCGGGGGTGCGCCAGTCTCTTCGGGCGCCCGGACGAGCCGCCCCACCCGACCGGGCCGAGTGCTTGAGTCCGGGGTGATGCGGCCGATGCTCATCGCGTGACGCATCGTGCTGCTCCGGGGGTGATCTCCGGCTGCCTCGGGCTCGTCCTGGCGGTGCTCGCCATGACCACCGAGCAGGCCTGGCTGGCCGGGGCGGCCGGCGTGGCCGCGCTGGCCGCCGGCCTCTTCACGCTCGGGCTCGCCGACCGCCTGGCCCGGGCCCGGGCCCAGGCCGACGCGGCCCAGGGCGAGGCCGAGGCGGCCCGGGCCGAGAGCGCCGACATGGCTGCCCGCGCCGCCCACTTCGAGGCCGAGGCCCTCCTGGCCCGCCAGCACGCCCCGGTCGACGTCACCGGCGGCGGCGCCGGGTCCGTGCCCTCGGCCGCCGACCTCACCCGGGTCACCGACGTCGAGACCGGCCTGTTCAACACCGCCTTCTTCGCGGTGACGCTCGACAAGCGGGTGTCCGCCGCCCGGCGCGGCCTCCGACCGCTGGCCCTGGCCCTGCTCGAACCGGTCACCGGCGTCGCCGACGACGACCCGTCGCCCGCGGTCGGTCGCCCCGTGGCCGACTGCCTCGTCGAGACCCTCCGGGACTCCGACATCGCCTGCCGGCTCGACGCCGGCCTGGTCGCCGTCATCCTCGAGGACACCCCCGAGAACGGCGCCGTGTGGACCGTCGAGCGGGTGCGCCGACGCCTGGCGGCCAGCGCCGGCGGCGTGACCCTCCGCGCCGGGATCGCCTGCTACCCGGCCCACGCCTTCGACGCCGAGGAGCTCTTCGGCGCCGCCCAGGACGCTCTCGTCGCCGCCCGCGACTGGCGCCAGGACCGCATCGAGGTCGCCCTCCTGCCGGATGAGTAGGTCTCGTCACTCGCTCGGCTGCGCCTCGCTCCGCTCCTCGAGCTGAAGGTGCCTCGCTGCGCTCGGCGCTGAAGACCTTCCCAGCGGCGGAGCCCTCGTCCCTCGGGCCCACGCCGCTTCGTGTGGGGGAGACCCCCACGCCCCAGCGGCGGTGATGATGTGGGTGGAGAGGCCCCTCCGGGCGGTCTGACTCTCCCAGCGGCTGACCTTCCCTTGTGGGGGTGTCTTGGCGCAGATCTGTCGGCCGCCCGGGGGGCTTCTCCGGTTGCGCCTGCTGGCTTGGCGTCCGTGACTTCATAGGAGCCTGGCCTGGTCCCATCACCGTCTTGTCCGCGTTGCCGGCTGGCGGGCGCTGTCCCTCGAACAAGGAGCAGCAATGGTGACCACGATGACAGACGACCCGGTGCGCGTCACGGGCGGCGTCGATACCCACAAGCACGTCCATGTGGCCGCCGCCCTCGATGGCCGGGGCGGGGTGTTGGGGGTGAGGGAGTTCCCGGCCACGGGTGCAGGTCATGTCGATCTGCGGGGTTGGTTGGGCTCGTTCGGGACCGTGGACGCTGTCGGGGTCGAAGGAACTGGGTCCTGGGGGGCCGGGTTGTGTCGATCGCTGCGCGAGGCCCAGGTCACCGTCCATGAGGTCTGGCGCCCGAACCGTCAACGTCGTCGCAGGACCGGCAAGTCCGACCCTGCCGATGCTGTGGCGGCTGCCCGGGCTGTTCAGGCCGGTGACGGCCTGGCGGTCCCGAAGGACCGGACCGGGCCTGCTGAGGCCGCCCGTCTCGCTCGCATCAGCCGAGACTCGCTCACCCGGGAGCTCACCAAGCTGGCCAACCAGATCCACGCGGTGATCGACAGCACCGCCTCGGAGACGCTCCGAGACCGCTATCGGCACAAGACGATCTCGCAGATCGCCACCGAGGCCGCCCGGTCCCGCCCGGGGGGCGAGGTCACGAACCCCGACGTCATGGCCGCCATCACCCTGCGGCGCCTTGCTCGGCGGTGGCTCGCAGCCAGCGTCGAACGCGACGAGGTCGACATCGACTTGAAGGTCATCGTCGAAGCCGCCGCCCCCCAACTGCTCGATGAGCCCGGCATCGGCGTCGATGTTGCGTCGGTCTTCATCGTCAGCCTCGGCGACAACCCCGACCGCATGGCCACCGACGCAGCAGCCGCAGCCGCCTGGGGCGCCAGCCCCGTCGATGCCAGCAGCGGCCTCCACCAGCGACACCGGCTCAACCGCGGCGGCGACCGCCAAGCCAACCGGGCCCTCTACATCGTCGCCCTGTGCCGCATGCGATGGGACCCCACCACCCAGGCCTACATCGCCCGCCGAATCGCCGAGGGAAAGACCAAGAAGGAAGCGATCCGCGCCCTCAAACGCCACCTCGCCCGCCGCATCTGGCGCCTCCTCACACAAACCCCCGCCCCCTGCCCCTCGCCTTGACATCCATAGGAGCATCTGCGCCGGGCGGCTGGGCCTCGCGGGAGACGCGGCCGGGTCGGCGGCATGGGCCGTCTGGGGCGAAGACCTGGTCAGCTCGGCCGCACCCGCTTCAGGGGTCAGACGGCGGCGCCGGGGAGCGGGGGGTCGTCTCGTGCGTCGAGCTCGGCCTTGACTGCTTCGGTGTCGGCGCCGAGGGGACGGCCGGCCCAGCGGAGGCGGCCGGGGGTGGCCGACAGGCGGGCGATCAGGCCCTGCATGGGCACGCCGTCGAGCACGGGCAGGGCGTCGCGGGCCGCCAGGTGGGGGTCGGCCAGGATGTCGCCCATGGTGTGGACCGGCGCGGCGGCGGCGTGGGCCGCCTCGAAGGCGGTGAGCACCTCGTCGGCGTCGCGCTCGGCGACCCAGGCCCCCAGGGCCTCGTCGACCATCTCGCGGTGCTCGACGCGGGCCGCGAACGAGGCGACGCGAGGGTCGCCGCCCAGGCCGATCAGCTCCATGACCCGCTGGGCCACCGACTCGGCCGACGTGCTGATCGCCACCCACCTCCCGTCGCCGGCCTCGTAGGTGCCGCGGGGCACCGAGTAGGGGATGCCCGACCCGAGGCGGGGCTGGTCGTAGTCGAGGAGGGCCTTGGCGCCGGGCAGCGGGCCCATCATCTGCAGCAGCGACTCGTAGAGGTTGACGTCGACGACCTGGCCCACCCCGGTGTGGACCGCGGCCAGGGTGGCGAAGGCGGCGACGACGGCGGTGATCTCGTCGGTCAGGGCGATCGGGGGGAGCAGCGGGCCGCCGTCGGGCTCGCCGTTCACGCCGGCAAACCCGCTCATGGCCTCGGCCAGGGTGGCGAAGCCCGGCCGCCCGGCGTAGGGCCCGTCCTGGCCGAAGCCGGTGACCCGGGTGACCACCAGGCGGGGGTTGGCGGCGATGAGGTCGTCGGGTCCGAGGCCGAGCCGCTCGAGGGTCCCGGGCCGGAAGTTCTCCACCAGCACGTCGGCGGTGGCGAGCAGCCGTCGCATCACGGCGAGGTCGTCCGGGTCCTTGAGGTCGAGCACGATGGCCCGCTTGTTGCGGCCCTCGTACTTCCACCAGAGGGTGACGTCGTCGGCCGGGTCCCGCCACCCCATGGCCCGGGTCGTGTCGCCCCCGTCGGGCCGCTCGACCTTGATCACGTCGGCCCCGAAGTCGCCCAGGTAGCGGGCGCAGCCCGGCCCGGCCACCACGGTGGAGCAGTCGACCACGCGCAGGCCCGTCAACGGCCCGTCGGCGAAGCGGTCCCGGCTCTCGTCCACCGACCGATGTTCGCCGCTCTCGCCGCCGGCGGCGAACTCTGGACGGCAACCGCACCATGCTGCGGGGTGCCGGCCAAGGTTGGAGGGGAGGCCGACGTCAGGGGCGGGACTCGTGGTGGCGGCGGCCCTTGGTCCGGCGGTCCTCCTTCATCTCCGACTCGAACACGTGGCGCCGCCCCGCCATGAGGTCGTCGCGGATGCGTCGCTCCTGGTCGCGGGCGTCGCTCCAGTAGCCGTCGTCGAAGTCCTCGACGAGCTGGAACGTCCACCGCCCCTCGATGACGTTGCGGCCCACGACCGCCTCGCGGAGCCCGTCGGCCTGGGCGGCGTGGCCGGCGTCGTCGAGCATGTCGGCGGCCTCGCCGAACAGGAGGTCGGCGTGGCCGAGCAGCTGGTGCAGCTCGTAGAGGTGGCCGCGCGCCCGCTCGACCCACTCCATGGCCTCGCTGACCTTGCCCACGGCCTCGACGGTGGCGTCGTCGACCCGGTCGGGGCGGCGGTGGGGGTCGTCGGGCGGGAGATCCTGGGCGGACATGGCCGCCGCACTATCCACCCCGCGGCGGGGCACTCAGCGGTCGAGGGTGACCACGAGGTTGCGGTCCGCGAGGGTGCCGAAGGCGTACTCGGCGTAGAGGCCGGCGTACATGTGGCGGGTCGACTCGCTCCAGACCAGGGCCTCGGGGGTCGAGATCCGGTGGAACACCTGGAGGATGCCGCCCTCGTGCACCCGGTACTCGGCCCACGCCCCCGGGTAGTCCTTCACGCAGCTGACCTCGATCCAGGGCACGTCACCGGTGGCGGCGAAGCGGCGGACCCGGTTGCGGTGGGTGTGGCCGGCGGTCACGGCCACGATGCGGGGCCGGCGGGCGACCACCTCGACGAGCCGCTCCGAGTCGTCGGGGGTGATGCCGAAGTACCGCTCGGGGCGCTCGGCCGAGTCCGGGTTCCAGGCGTGGTGGTGGCCCATCACCACGACCGGCCGGTCGGCGTCGGCGGCGAGGGCGTCGAGCTGGTCCAGCTGGTCGGCGTCGAGCCCGCCGTACTCGACCCCGTCGACCGACGTGTCGAGCACCACGATGCGGACGCCCGGGAGGTCGACGGTCTGCACGGGCGTCGCCCCCCGCTGGAGGTGCTGGTGCGATTCGTGGTTGCCCCGCACCCAGGTCAGGCGGTCGGCGAGGGGGGCGTAGGCGGCGAGGAAGGCGTCGACCTCGGCGTCGGTGCCGGCGGCGGTGAGGTCGCCCTTGACGATGACGGCATCGGGGTCGAGGGCACCGATCTCGGCCACGGCCCCGCCGTTCATCACCTCGGGGTACGGCGGGTCGCCGGGGGCGACGGAGAAGGTCGGCCCCATGTCGGTGCCGTCGATGACGCCGCACACCGTCTCGCCGAAGTGGACGTCGTTGACGGTGGCGACCACGCTCAGCAGCTCGCCCGGCTCGGGCAGGGTGCGGAAGGCGTAGCCGTCGATGTCGTGCTCGGCGTCGGGCTCCAGGTCGTCGTAGCGGCGGACAGCGGTGCCGACGTGGACGACGGCGTGCCGGCTGGCCACCGTCGTCAGCTCGCCGATCGACTCCACCGGGATCGTCGTCACGGCCGCAACCTAGGGCGAGCGCGGTGGCATCCGTCGGGTGTCCATCCCACATCTGCCACCGAGATCGCCGGGGGTGGGGTCAGCCGCCGGAGAGGGCGGCCTCGGCGTCGCGGCCCGGAGGGGTCGGGTCGTCGACGCGAGCGAACCACCCGTCGGGGACCGTGACCCGCCGGGGGCCGCCGGTGTGGCCTCGGACGGTGCGCTCGGAGCCGGGCTGCACGACGAGGTCGGGGTCGAGGGCGTCGAGGCGCGCGTTCATCTCCTCGATCGAGGCCACCTGCGACAGCGCCCGGCGCACCTCGCCCCCGACGGGGTAGCCGGCCAGGTACCAGCCGGTGTGCTTGCGCACCTCGCGCGCCCCCCGCACGGGGCCGAAGACCTCGACGAGCAGGTCGGCGTGGCGACGGAGGACGGCGACGGCCTCGCCCAGCCGGGGCGTGGGGGCCACCGGCCGGCCGGCCAGGGCGTCGGCCAGGTCGCGGAACAGCCACGGCTTGCCCAGGCACCCCCGCCCGACCACGACGCCGTCGCAGCCCGTCTCGGCTATCATCCGCACGGCGTCGCCGCCCTCGAGGATGTCGCCGTTGCCGAGGACCGGGATCGTCGTGACGGTCTCCTTGAGGCGGGTGATGGCCGACCAGTCGGCGGCGCCGGAGTACAGCTGCTCGGCGGTGCGGGCGTGGAGGGCGACGGCGGCGGCGCCGGCGTCCTCGGCGATGCGCGCCGCCTCGAGGTAGGTGAGGCGCTCGTCGTCGATGCCCATGCGCATCTTGACCGTGAACGGCACCGGCCCGGCGGCCCCCACCGAGGCCTCGACGATGGCGCCGAAGAGGACCCGTCGGACGGGCAGGGCCGAGCCGCCGCCCTTGCGGGTGACCTTGGTGGCCGGGCAGCCCACGTTGAGGTCGATGTGCTCGACCCCGTGGTCGCCCACGAGGATCCGCACCGCCTCGGCCATCACGCCGGGGTCGACGCCGTACAGCTGGACGCTCCGCGGCCGCTCGTCGGGGTCGAACCGGACCATGTCGAGGGTGCGGGCGTTGCCCTCGACCAGGGCCCGGGCCGTGATCATCTCGCTGACGTAGAGACCGGCGCCGAAGTCCCGGCACAGCCGCCGGAAGGCCCGGTTCGTCACCCCCGCCATGGGGGCGAGGACGACGGGCGCGTCGAGCTCCAGCGGGCCGATCCGCAGGCCGCGGGTCACGGTCCCGACGGCGGTCACGGCGCGTCGTCCCAGAGGTCGACGATCGAGATGTCGAGCCGGCCCAGCAGGTCCCGCAGCAGCGGCAGGGAGAGGCCGACCACGTTGGTGTGGTCGCCGACGATGCCCTCGACCCACGGGGCCGAGCGGCCGTCGAGCGTGAAGCTGCCCGCGACCCGGAGCGGTTCGCCGGTGGCGACGTAGGCATCGATCTCGGCGTCGGTCATCGACGCGAACCGGACCGTGGTCTGGGCCACGCCGTGGACGAAGCGCCCGTCGGTGGCGGCCACGACGTGGTGGCCGGTGCGCAGGACGCCCTCGCCGCCGCGCACGGCCCGGATCCGCTCCACCGCCTCGGCCGGGCTCGCCGGCTTGCCCCACGTCGTCCCGTCGATGGTGAACAGCGAGTCGCAGCCCACCACCACGGTGGGCTGGGCCGGCTCGGCCGCCGGCTCCCGCCCGGCCACGACGGCGTCGGCCTTGGCCCGGGCGAGGGCGCTGACCAGGACGTCGGGCTCGGCGGTGCCGATCTCGGCGGTCAGGGCGTCCTCGTCCACGTCGCTGACGACGACCTCGGGCTCGATGCCGGCGCTGCGCAGGAGGGCGAGGCGGGCGGGGGAGGCGGAGGCGAGCACGAGGTGGGCGGCGGGCACCGCCCCATGATGGCGTCCCACCGCCCGTCCTCCGACGTCCGCCGCCGGCCGGCCCGCAGCCCGAGCGGCCCGCCGCACCCGTTGGTAGGTTGCCGCCGTGGCGGACGGCGTGTCGTTGGCCTCCTACGGGCTCGGCACCCTCGGCCTGGGTGCGGCCTTCGCAGCGTTGGGGTGGGGGGCGAGGTCGGTGGTCCGGTCCCTGCTGCCCGGGTGGCGGGCTGCCCCCACCGCCCTGGCCACGGCGGTCCTCGCCCTCGCCGGTGGCCTCGGCGTGGCCCAGGCCGCCGGGGCGGTCGGCCTCCTGCGACCGGCGGTCGTGCTGGTCAGCCAAGGGGTGGTCGGGGTGGCCACCGGTCTCGTGGCCCGCCGGCGAGGACCGGCCGAGGCGGTCGGGCCCTCGGGGGACCGGGCCGCCGCCGGGGGTCGGGACGACGCCGTCGGGCCGACGGCGGACGGCCACGAGGATGTGCTCGCCGGACGGAACCGGTGGGAGGTGGGGGCCGCCGTCGTGGCGCTCGGGGTGCTGGTCACCCAGTGGGTGAGCCACACCCTCGACGCCGTCGGCCGGGGCATGGTCCACCCCGACACCCTCTGGTACCACATGCCGTTCTCGACCCGGTTCGCCCAGGAGGGCGCCTTCCCGACCCTCGACGGCGTCGGCTACGAGGCGGCCCGGTGGTTCCCCTTCGACTCCCACCTGCTGCACACCGTGCTCCTGATGCCCTACGGGCGCGACTGGCTCTCGCCCTACGTCAACCTGGCCTGGCTGGCGCTGGCCCTGCTGGCGGCGTGGTGCATCGGCGAGCGTCGCCACGCCGGGCCGCTCGCGCTGGTGTGGGCCTCGGTCGCCACCGGACTTCCGATCCTGGCCGCCACCCACCCGGGGCAGGCCTCGACCGACATGGCGTGCAGCGCCCTGCTCCTCGCCGCCCTGGCCCTCATCCTCGAGAGCCGGTGGCGCCCGGCGCCGCTCGCCCTGGCCGGGGCGGCGGCCGGCCTCGCCCTCAGCACCAAGGTGTCGCTCGCGGTGCCGGTGGCCGTCCTCGTGCTCCTCGTGGTGGCCGTGACGGCGGGGATCCGCCGGAGCGCGCCGGCGACGATCGCATGGCTGGCGGGCTCGTTCGCCACCGGGACCTTCTGGTTCGGTCGCAACTGGGTCATCACCGGCAGCCCGCTGCCGTGGTTCGACCTCCCGCCGCCGTTCGGCGAGGCCGTCGCCGACGAGCGGTCGCCGTCGCTCCTCGGAGCGCGAGACGTCGGCCGGGACGTCTGGGACACGATCTACCAGCCCGGCCTCGAGCAGGGCCTCGGTCGGGCCTGGCCGCTGCTGCTGGTGGCGATCGTGCTGGCCGGGCCCGCTCTCGCCGTCCGGGGCCGTGACCGTGCCGAGCGCATCGTCGGCGTCGTGGTCGTCGCCGCCGTCGTGGGCTACCTGGCCACGCCGCTCACCGCCGGCGTCACCTTCGGGTTCAACCTCCGCTACCTGGCCCCGGGCTTCGTGGTGGCCGCGGCGACGGTGCCGCTGCTCGCCCCGCAGGGAGCGCGGGCCCGGCTGGTCGTCGGCGGCGCCGGGCTGGCCCTGGTCGTCGCCGGGGCCACCGAGGGCCACGTCGAGCGGGTCGAGGCCTGGCCCGACGCCACCCCAGCGGCGCTGGTTGCGGTCGCCGTCGCCGGCCTCGCCGCGAGCGCCTTCGTCGTGCTCCGCCGGCGCCACCCGGCCGGCGCCTGGCCCCGTCTCGTCGCCGTCGCCCTCGTGGTGGCGGTGGGCGCGGTGGGCTGGCCTCTCCAGGAGCACCAGGCCGAGCAGCGCTACGTGGACGCCGGGCTCCCGCCCAGCGACGTGCCCATGGAGTCGCTGCGGCACGTCACAGGGGAGCGCGTCGCGCTGTACGGCAGCGTCGAGACCTACCCGCTCTTCGGCCTCGACCTGTCGAACCACGTCGAGCACGGGGCGGCTCCGGCCCGGCGCGACTGCGCCGGGTGGCGCCGGCTCCTCGACGAGCGCTACGACGTCGTCGTCATCGCCGCCTTCGGACTCGTGCCCGACCCCGTCCCCCCGGAGGTCGTCCTGTCCGGAGACCCCGATGCCGTCCTCGTCGCCCGAGACGACGCCGCCTCGGTGTACCGCATCGAGGGCCCGCTCGCCGCCGCCGGCTGCCCGACCTGACCGGGGTCCGCACCACGTCGCGACGTCGGTGGAACCGGACGTGCCAGTGTCGCAGGAGGAGCTACCAGGGCCGACGGCGGCGGAGGGGCACCGGCTTCGACCACCAGCGCCCGCTCCAGCGCCATCGCTGCGGGGCCTCCTCGGCGGCGACGGCCGCACGGGGCCAGGCCCCCTCGATGGCGGCGACGATGGCCGCCGCCTCCTCGTCGGTGGGATCCGGCGTGATGGAGCGGGCCGCCCCGTGCCCGGCCATCAGAGCGGCATGTTCCCGTGCTTGCGGGGCGGGAGCTCCTCGCGCTTGGTCCGCAGCATGGCCAGGCCCTCGACCAGCTTGCGGCGGGTCTCGGCTGGGTCGATGACGTCGTCGACGTAGCCCCGCTCGGCGGCGACGTACGGGTTGCACCACATCTCGGAGTAGTCCTCGACCAGCTCGGCCTTGCGGGCCTCGGGGTCCTCGGCCGCGTTGATCTCGGCCCGGTTGAGGATCTCGACGGCGCCGGTGGCACCCATGACGGCCAGCTCGGCGTTGGGCCAGGCGAAGGCCAGGTCGGCACCGATCGACTTCGAGTTCATCACCACGTAGGCGCCGCCGTAGGCCTTGCGGGTGATGACCTGGATGCGGGGCACGGTGGCCTCGCAGTAGGCGTAGAGGAGCTTGGCCCCGTGGCGGATGATGCCGCCGTGCTCCTGGCCCACGCCGGGCAGGAAGCCGGGGACGTCGACGAAGGTGATGAGCGGGACGTTGAACGAGTCGCACACCCGGACGAAGCGGGCCGCCTTCTCGCTGGAGTCGATGTCGAGGACGCCGGCGTAGAACATCGGGTTGTTGCCGACGATGCCGACGGGCTGGCCGTCGATGCGGGCGAACCCGCACGTGATCGACTGGGCCCACGGGGCGAAGTACTCGACGTAGTCCTCGTCGTCGACGATGACCTCGATGACCTTGCGCATGTCGTAGGGCTGGTTAGGGCTGTCCGGGATCATGGCGGCCAGCTCGTCGCAGCTGCGGTCCGGGTCGTCGGTCGGGACCGCCCGGGGGGCCTCCTCCATGTTGTTGGCGGGGAGGAAGCCGAGGAGGTAGCGGACGTCGTCGAGGACGGCCCGGTCGTCGGCGGCGGTGAAGGCGGCGACACCGGACTTGGCCGAGTGGGCGTGGGCGCCGCCGAGCTCCTGCTGGGTGACGTCCTCGCCGGTCACCGTCTTCACCACGTCGGGGCCGGTGATGAACATGTACGAGGTGTCCTGGACCATGAACACGAAGTCGGTCATGGCCGGGCTGTAGACGGCGCCGCCGGCGCACGGGCCCATGATCACGCTGATCTGCGGGGTGACGCCGGAGGCCTTGACGTTCCGGTAGAAGATCCCGCCGTAGGAGGCGAGGCTGACCGGGCCCTCCTGGATGCGGGCGCCGGCGCCGTCGTTGAGACCGACGACCGGGGCCCCGACCTTCAGGGCCAGGTCCATGACCTTGTGGATCTTCTCGGCGAAGACCTCGCCCAGGGCCCCGCCGAAGAGGGTGAAGTCCTGGCTGAACACGAAGACCTTGCGGCCGTCGACGGTCCCCCACCCGGTGATCACGCCGTCGGTGAGGGGGCGCTCGGGGATCGCCGGGTTGCGGTGCCGGGCGAGCATGTCGAGCTCGTGGAACGAGCCCTCGTCGAGGAAGTACTCGATGCGCTCCCGGGCCAGCATCTTGCCCCGGTCGTGCTGGCGCTGGATGGAGCGCTCGGACCCGGGCTGGCGGGCCTCCTCCTTGAGCTTCGCCAGGTCGGCGATCTGCTCGCTGAGCGGTTGGGCGGTCATGGCTCGGACGTTACGCCGCCGCCGAGCGCTCACGAAACGCCGCCGGCCCGGAGACGGCGCCATCGTCGCGACCGGTGGCCGTGAGGGCCTCGTAGTGTGCCGACGATGGACCCTGCCGCCCACCGCGCCGCCATCGTCAGGGAGGGGGCCGCCCTCGCGTCCGTGCCGGCCTCGGGTCTGGCCGCCGAGGTCCGGGCCTGCCCGGGCTGGGACGTGGCCAAGGTGGTCCGCCACACCGGTCGGGTGCACCGCTGGGCGGCCGGGCACCTCGCCGGGGACGAGGCGCCGAGCGGCGGTCCGCGGCCGCCCGAGGGCGAGGACCTGCTGGCCTGGTACCGCGAGTCGCTCGACCTCCTGCTGGCCGAGCTGGATCGGCACGACCCGTCCGAGCCGGCCTCGACCTTCGCCGGTCCCGCCGACGTGGCCTTCTGGTTCCGGCGCCAGGCCCACGAGATCGCCGTCCACCGTTGGGACGCGGAGGACGCCATCACCCCCGGCGAGGCGGCCCCGTTCGACGCGGTCCAGGCCGCCGACGCCATCGACGAGTGGCTGCACCTGTTCGTCCCCCGGTTCCTGGTCGACAAGGGCGCCGGCACCCCCGCCGACCTGGTCGGCGCCACGCTCCACATCCACTGCACCGACGAGGACCGGGCCGAGGGCGCCGGCGAGTGGCTGCTGCGCCTGACCGCCGAGGGCTGCGAGGTCGAGCGGGCCCACGCCAAGGGCGACGCCGCCCTCCGCGGCCCCGCCTCCGACCTGCTCCTCGCGGTCTGGCACCGGACCGGCCTGGCCGATGTCGACGTCGTCGGCGACGCCGACCGGGCCCAGCAGGTCCTCGACCTGATCCACGTCACCTGAGGGACCCGGCGCGGCCGGCTCCGCCGACCCCGTACCACGTCCTCCGACCCCGCCCGCCGCCCTGACGGCGTCGGCTCCGCCGACCCCGTACCACGTCCTCCGACCCCGCCCGCCGCCCTGACGGCGTCGGCTCCGCCGACCCCGTACCACGTCCTCCGACCCCGCCCGCCGCCCTGACGGCGTCGGCTCCGCCGACCCCCTACCTTCTCTGTGTGGACCTCCCGCTGGACCTGCCGATCACGCCGATGCTGGCCAAGGCCAGTCGCGAGCTGCCACCCGGCGAGGAGGGCGACTGGTGGTTCGAGCCCAAGTGGGACGGCTTCCGGGTGCTGGTCCTGCGCGACGGTGACGAGGTCGAGCTGGCCTCCCGCAACGGGCGGCCCCTCACCCGCTACTTCCCCGAGGTCCTCGAGCCGCTGAAGGCGGCGCTGCCGGACCGGGCGGTGGTCGACGGCGAGATCGTGGTCCCGACGCCCGACGGCCTCGACTTCGACCTCCTCGGCCAGCGCATCCACCCGGCCCAGTCGCGGGTCAACATGCTGGCCGAGCAGACGCCGGCGGAGGTGGTGGCCTTCGACGTCCTCGCCGTGGGCGACGAGAGCCTCATCGACCTCCCCTTCACCGAGCGCCGCCCCCGGCTGGAGGCGGCCATCGCACCGGGGGCCCAGGTCCACCTCAACCAGGGCACCTACGACCGGGAGGTCGCCCACGACTGGTTCGTCCGCTTCGAGGGCGCCGGCCTCGACGGTGTGATCGGCAAGCCGGTCGCCAGCACCTACACGCCCGGCAAGCGGGGCTGGGTGAAGGTCAAGCACCGGCGGACGGCGGACGTCGTCGTCGCCGGGTACCGCCTCCACAAGGACGGCGACGGCGTCGGGTCGCTGCTGCTCGGCATCCACGACGACGACGGGCGCCTCCACAGCGTCGGCGTGGCCGCCTCGTTCAAGGCCGCCGACCGGCGGGCCCTGCTGGCCGAGCTGGCCCCCCTGGTGATCGACCCGTCGGACGACGCCGCCTTCGCCCAGCACCCCTGGAGCGAGTGGATGGACCCCGCCGCCCACGCCGACGGCCGCATGCCCGGCAGCCCGTCGCGCTGGAACGGCAAGAAGGACCTGTCGTTCGTCCCGCTCCGCTGCGAGCGGGTGGCCGAGGTCTCCTACGAGCGGGTCGACCACGGCCGGTTCCGCGCCACCAGCACCTTCGTCCGCTGGCGCCCCGACCGCGACCCCGAGTCGTGCCGCTACGACCAGCTCGAGGTCGTCCCCCCCGTCGAGCTGGCCGAGGTCCTGGGCCGCACCTGATCAGGTGCTCGCGGACCTCGACCGAAACCTCCTGCACGGGCGCGCTCTCGGAGGACGTTCCTGGGATGCTCGCCTCAGCTCGGGGTGATGCGGACGATGCGGTCGCCGGAGCCGTTCGAGGTCCCGATGTAGAGGTTGCCGTCGGGACCGAGGCGCACGGCGCGGATGCGGCCGAAGGTGCCCTGGTAGAGCCGGCGGACCAGGGTGAGCTGGCCGTTCGACTCGGCCCGCATCAGCAGCAGGCTCTGGCCCTTGAGGGTGGCGACGACGAGGTGGTCGTTCCACGCCGCCCACCGCTCGCCGTCGAGCCAGGCGATGCCGGCGGGGGCGACGGTGGGGGAGCCCGAGGACCACCGGGCCCGGACGGCGTCCGGGAACTCGGCCGTGTCGGTCATGGGGACGGCCTCGTTGTAGCCGGGGACCGGGTTCCACCCGAAGTTGCCGCCGGTGCCGCGGTTGACCTCGTCGTCGCGGTCGGGACCGTGCTCGGCCGACCAGAGCAGCCCGTCGCGGGGACGGAAGGCCAGGCCCTGGACGTTGCGGTGGCCGTAGCTGTAGATCCGGCGGGTGGCGACGTTGGCGCTGGTGCGGAACGGGTTGCGCGGGCTGCCGGCACCGGTGTCGGGGTCGACCCGCAGGATCTTGCCGCCCATGCTGGCGAGGGACTGGGGGTTCGTGCCGACGACGGCGTCCCCGGTGCCGACGTAGAGCCGCCGGTACTGGTCGAACTGGAGCCGGCACCCCCCGTGGCGCCCCGACGTGGCGGGGATGCCGGTGACGATCGGCGCCTGGCGGGCCACCGCGGTGCCGGGACCGTTGAACACCCACGGGATGATCCGCACGTCCCGGGCGGTCCCGTCGGTCCAGCCCTGGCAGGTGTAGATGCGCCGGTTGGAGGCGAACTCGGGGTCGACGGCGAGACCCATCAGCCCCGTCTCGCCCGAGACGAAGAGGCCGGACATGTCGGCGCTCACCTGCGTGACGGCACCGCCGGTGGTGCGCTTCATGATCCGTCCGCCGCGCTCGGTCCAGAGCATGGTCCCGGCGGGGGTGAAGGCGATCTCCCAGACGTGGGACCGCCCGGAGACGACCGTCTGGGCCGCCAGGGCCGGCGGCTCGCACCCGGCCAGGCCGGCCCCGGCCACGAGGGCGGCGGTGACGGCGAGGGCGAGGGCCCGCCGGCGGGGGCGCCGCCGGGCGGGGGTGAGGCGGCAGGGGGTCGGGCGCATGGCCCCTCCTCGGGGGATCGGAGGTCCCCCCAGCGTCGCGCGCGTCGTACACCGACGCTCACCGTGGGTTCCCGCCGGCGCAGGCACACCGTCTGTGGCGACAAACTGCCACTTTCCACCACGATCCGTACTTGATCGTGCACGGTGCGTCGACCCGGTCCAGGTCGGGCTTGTGGCGCGCCGGGCGACAGGTGCGCGAACCTGATGACTAGTTCAGAAACCACCCGTTCGAGCCATGGGATTCGCCGCCGGGTTCTTGCACAGTGTGCGCAGCAGGTGGGTGTGACGCAGCGCACGCAATGCACGAACCGCCCATCCGATCATCTTGGTTCGGGGGATCCGAGACGGTCGATCGGTGGTGGAGGCAACTCCACCACCGAGCTGCACCTCGCGGGGGGATCCGGGGGGACCAGGGGGACGAGCACGAGGGCGATGGCGTGGAGCTGGGAGGGGAGCTCCGAGCCACCGCCCTCGTGGTCACCCCGGCGCCGAGCGAGCCGCGGCGCGGATCCTCCTCAGCGGGAGGCGGCCAGGGCCTCGGCCCGCTCGGCCAGGCCGGGGGCGTCGATGGCGGCGGCCACGGCGGCGAAGTCGTCCCGGGGCCCTGTCCACCGGAGCGCCTCGACCGAGGTCGGCACCGGGGCGTCGAGCTCGAGGGTGGCGATCCGCTTGAACAGCATGGCCTCGGCCCGACGCTCCTCGAGCGTCGCCGACAGCGCCCCCGCGCTCCGCACCTTGACGTGCCAGTGCGCCGGATCGTCGGGGATGTCCTCGATGCGCCCGAACGCCCGCAGGACGGCTGCGGCGGACTTGGCGCCCCAGCCGGGAAGGCCGGGGAAGCCGTCGGCCGAGTCGCCGACCAGGCCGAGCCAGTCGGGGATCGACGCCGGCGGCACGCCGTACTTCTCCTCCACCCCCGCGGTGTCGATGGTCGTCCCCTTCCGGCGGTCCATCTGCACGACCTTGCCGCCCACGCACTGGGCCAGGTCCTTGTCCGGTGTGCAGATCACGACCCGCTCGACGGCGTCGTCCTCGGCGGCCCGGAGGGCCATGGCGGCCAGGGCGTCGTCGGCCTCGTGCTCGACCATGGCCATGGTGCAGATGCCCGCCGCCTCCAGCACCTCCTCGAGGAGGGGGAACTGCGACGTCAGGGCGGGGTCGATGCCCGAGCCGTCCTTGTAGGTCGGCCACAGGTCGTTGCGGAACGACTCGATGACGTGGTCGGTGGCCACCCCCACGTGCGTCACCCCCTCCTCCAGCATGCGCAGCACCGATCCCACCGTCGCCCGGGTCGCCCCCACCTCCCGCCCGTCGGCGGTCAGGTGCGGTGGCGCCCCGAAGAAGTGCCGGAACAGCTCGTAGGTCCCGTCGACCAGGTGCACTTCCATGACGCGTGTCCTTGTTCTGCGAGCGATCCACCCCACCGGCGCGGAGCCGGGCCCGGGGCCCGGGTCCGAACCCTACGGCGGTGGCGACCCGTCGCTCGGGGCCGCGTGGCGTGGACCCCCGTGCCGGGCTTCTCGGGCGGCGTCGACCTCACCGGGGCGACGAGGCCATCCGTCCCGCGGCCCATCGAGCCAGGGCGTCGGGATCGAGCGGGCGGGAGAAGAAGTAGCCCTGGAGGGCGCCGCAGCCGATGGCGGCGAGCTCCTCGACCTGCCCCGCCGTCTCGACGCCCTCGGCCACGGTGAACAGCTCGAGGTGATCGGCCAGGTCCTCGACGATCTGGAGCAGGACCCGGTCGGTCGTCTCGGGGAGGCCGCGGATGAAGCTGCCGTCGATCTTCAGCTCGTCGACCGGCAGCGCCCGCAGCTGGGCGATGCTGGTGTAGCCGGTCCCGAAGTCGTCGATGGCGACGCGCACACCGCTCGCCCGGACCCGGTCGATCTGGGCCGCGGCGAGGTCGAGATCGGTGATGAGGGCCGTCTCGGTGACCTCCACGATGAGGCGGTTCGGTGCGAGGTCGTAGGCGCGGAGGGCGGCCTCGACCTCGGCCGGCAAGGTGGGCCGCATCAGCGTCCGGCCGGACAGGTTCACCGAGACGGTCATGTCTGCGAGCTCGGGGACGTCGGCCCACGCCGCCATCTGCGCGGTCGCAGCCTGCAGGACCCACAGGTCGAGCCGCACGACGAGGCCCGAGCGCTCGGCGATCGGGATGAAGTCGTCGGGCATCACCCAGGCGCCGTCGCGACGCCAGCGGATCAACGTCTCGACGCCGACGAGCGCCCCCGTCGAGGTGGCCACGATGGGCTGGAACACGAGGCGCAGCTCGTCGGCCCCCGGGCGCAGGGCGGCGGCGAGGGCCTCCTCCACGTCGTTCTGGTGGGCGACCCGGTCTCCGAAGCCGGCGTCGAAGCACACCACGGTCCCGGGCCCGACCCGCTTGGCGTCGTAGACGGCCAGGTCGGCGCGGTGGAGCAGGTCGGTGGGACCCGCGAGCGGTGACGAGGCCTCGTCCTCGGCGGCGACCCCGGCGCAGGCCTTGATCCTGTTCGCCTGACCACCGGCGCGGATCGGCTGGGCGACGGCTGCGACCATCGCTCGGGCCCTCTCGGCCGCATCGTCGATGGTCGCGCCGGAGAGGACGACGACGAACTCGTCACCGCCGAGGCGGGCCACGGTGCTCCCGGTCGGGGCGAGGGCGGCGATCCGATCGGCGACGACCTGCAGGACGAGGTCACCGCCGGCGTGGCCGAGCCGGTCGTTGATCCGCTTGAAGTCGTCCAGGTCGATGAAGATCGCGGCGGCACGGGGGCTCTGCCCCGCACACTGCTGGGCGAGAGCGTCCATGAGCGCGGCGCGGTTGGCGAGCCCGGTGAGCGAGTCGTGCGTCGCGTCGTGGGACAGCTGGGAGCGGAGGTGCTCGCGCTCGACGATGGACGTCGACAAGACCTCGGTGGACCGCTGCAGGGCGGCGCCGAGCTCCCCCGGGAGCGCCTGGTGCAGCGACGGGTGGTCGAGGTCGACGTCGGCCAGGGCTCGCCCCTTCTGCTCGAGCAGGCGCAGGGTGCCGACGACGTCGTTGAAGGCGACGGAGGCCGTCGCCACCTCTGGTGGCCCCCCGAGCGGGAGCGGGTCGAGGGTCAGCTCGCCACGACCGATCCGCTCGGCGTGGTCGGTCAGGCGGCGCACCGGGGTGACGATCGACCGCCCGAAGAGCACGGCCGCCGTCACCGACAGGGCGATGGCGAGGAGCACCAGGCCACCGGTGAGGCGCTCGTTGGCGCGGGCCTCGTCGGCCACGTCGTCGGCCACGCCGATCATCACCTCGGCCGCGATCAGGGGCAGCGCGTCGGCCTCGATCGTCCAGTCGATCGCCTCGAGCAGGGCCGCGCCGACCGCAGCAGGCTCGCCCGGGCGCCGGTCCGGGGAGGACAGGGAGGCGGACTCCACCTCGTCCAGCACGCTCCGGATGGTCGGCGGCACCTGGACGGTGCTGGACCAGTACGCGGCCACCGGTCCGTCCGGGTCGGTCACCGAGTCGGCGAACAGCTCGGAGAGGGTGGTGAAGCGGGCCACCCCCGCGGCGACCTGCGACTGCAGGCGCGGACGGTCCTCGGGTCCGGCGGCCCAGAGGTCGCTGAGCGAGGCGACGACCTCACCGGCGGCGTCGGGGAGGCGGATCGACCTCTGGAACGTCGTGCCGGCCGCGATGAGGTCGAGGTCGCCGAGCTCGACCGCGGCGAACCGCGTCGCGGTGGCGTAGCGGAGCATCACCTTCTCGGTCCGGGTCGTCAGCGGCCCCAGCCGGGCGCGGATCGTGTCCGGAGAGCGAACCCACTCGTCGCTCTCGGCTCGGATCTGAGCCAGCTCCTCCGGGTCGAACGGGCGGTGCTCCGGGGCCAGCCGGGCGAGCGCGTCGTCGGTGGCCGACGCCAGCGGGGCGGGCCCGTCGAGGATCTGCCGTCCCAGCTCGGTCGTGGCCAGCACGGCATCGGGCGGGCGTCGCTCCGGGACGAGGATCTCCACCGCGACCCGTTCGGCGAACAGCGCGGCCCGCAGGTTGATCAGCTGGTCGACGACCAGGACCCTCTCGGTGACGGCCCAGCGGACGCCGTGCGCGCCTCGTCCTGGCGGTCTGCCATCACGCGGCCGCCCATCACCGAGAGCGCGAGGGTGGGGACGGTGACGGCCAGCACCAATCGGGCGGCCACGGTCAGATGGGGACGTCGCGTGCTGTCCAACCTAGTGACACAACGCTCCGCGTAGGAGGGTCCCCACGTTAGGTGCTCGGCGGTCGGTGGGGTCCGTCCCGACCGGACCGCCCCGTCGAGGCGCTCAGCCGTCCTCGTCGTCCGGCTCCGTCGGCGGCGGGGGCGGACCCATCTCCAGGCGCATCTCGGTGATGGCGTAGCCGTCGACCCCGGTCACCCGCAGCGTCGAGCCGTCGACGTCGACCTCGTCGCCCACCACCGGCACGCGGTCGAGCGTGGCCATGAGGAAGCCGGCGACGGTGTCCCAGTCACCGTCCGGGAGCCGCACGCCGGTGTCCTCCTCCAGCTCGTCGGGGCGCAGCCCCCCGTCGAGGCCGAACACACCCTCGCCGAGGCGGCGGGAGCGATGGCCGGGACGGTCCGTCTCGTCCTCGAAGTCGCCGATCAGCTCCTCGAGCACGTCCTCCAGGGTGACGATGCCCACGACCACACCGTGCTCGTCGACCACGACGGTGAGCATCTGGGACTCCGCCCGCATCTCCACCAGCAGGTCCTCGAGGCGGTGGTGCTCGTGGGTGGCGGGCACGGGGCGGGCCAGCTCGCCGGCGGTGACCCCGGCCCGGTCGGGCGGGTCGACGAGCAGGATGTCCTTGGCGTGGACGGCGCCGACGACGTGGTCGAGGTCGCCCCCGTGGACCAGGATCCGCGACCGCCCCGAGGTGCGGGCCAGGACGGCCACGTCGCTGGCCTTGGCCCACTCCTCGACGGCCACGATGTCGCGTCGGGGGGTCATGGCCGCCCCGGCGTCGAGGCCGGACAGCTCGAGCGACCGGCTGAGGAGGCGGTGCTCCTCGGCGGCGATCGAGCCGTGGCCGGCGGACTCCTCGAGCAGCAGGAGGAGGTCGGACGGGGCGTGGGCCGTGGCCAGCTCGGGTTGGGGCTCGACACCCACCAGGCGCACCAGCCCGTTGGCCATGAGGTTGAGCAGGGCGATCGCCGGTCGGAAGAGCAGGGCGAAGGCGCGGAACGGGCGGGCGAGCGTGAGGGCCGAGGACTCGGGGTGGGCGATCGCCCACGACTTGGGCGCCATCTCGCCGACCACCATGTGGAGGAAGACGACGATCGAGAGGGCGATGGCGAAGGCGATGCCGTGGCGCACCCCGTCGGGCACCTCGCCGATGCCCTCGATGACATCCTCGAGGAGGTGGGCGATGGCCGGCTCGGCCACGGCCCCGAGGAGCAGCGAGCACACGGTGATGCCCAGCTGGGCCCCGGCCAGCATCAGCGACAGCTCCCGGATGCCGTTGAGGGCGTGGCGGGCCCGTCGATCGCCCTCCGAGGCCAGCTGCTCGATGCGGGAGCGGCGGGCGGCGAGGAGGGCGAACTCGGCCGCCACGAAGAAGCCGTTCAGGGCCAGGAGCACGACCGCGGCCGCCAGCGCCAGTGGCGCGCTCATCGGCTCACCTTCGCGTCGGGGGTCGAGGCGCCGTGGGCCGAGGCGCCCGCGATCGGTGTCGTCCGGCCCTCGTCGTCGACGACGAGCGGGGTCAGGCGCACCGAGGTGATGGCCCACCCCTCGAGGGCGAGGACCTCGATGGCGACGCCGGCGACCTCGACCCGGTCGCCGACCTGGCCGAGCCGCTGGAGCTGGGACATGACCAGCCCGGCGACGGTGTCGTAGCCCTCGCCCTCGGGCAGCTCGATGCCGGTCGAGCGGGCGATCTCGTCGTGGCGCAGCCGGCCCGGGACGGTCCAGGTGCCGTCGCCCCCGTCCTCGGCCTCGGGCAGGGCGGGGTCGTACTCGTCGCTGATGTCGCCGACGAGCTCCTCGACGATGTCCTCGAGGGTGAGCACCCCGGCGGGGCCGCCGTGCTCGTCGGCGACGATGGCCATCTCGGTGCCCTCCTTCCGCAGCTCGCCAAGCACGGTGCGGAGGGTGGCCGTCTCGGGGACGACCAGCGGCGGGCGCGTCAGGGCGGCCACGGGCGTGGTGTGGAGGGCGTCGTCGTCCACGTCGAGCAGGTCCTTGGCGTGGACGACGCCGAAGACGCCCCCGTCCTCGTCGACCACCGGGAACCGCGAGTGGGCCTCGCGCACCTTGCCCCGCAGGTCCTCGCAGGTGTCGGTGGACGGGATGGTGCTGACCCGGTTCCACGGGACCATGGCGGCCGCCGCCAGCAGGGTGCCGAAGTCGATGGCCCGCTCCATGAGCGCGGCCTGGCGCACCGAGAGCTTCCCGTGCTCGGCCGACTCCTCGACGATGATGTCCAGCTCCTCGACCGAGATCCCGCCGACCAGCTCGTCGACGGGCTCGATGCCGACGGCCCGCAGCAGGCGGTTGGCCGACCCGTCGAACACCCGGATCAGCGGGCCGGCGAGACGGAGGAAGACCAGGGTGGAGCCGGCCAGGGCCCGGGCGATGGGCTCGGGCTTGGCGATGGCCAGGTTCTTGGGGGCCAGCTCGCCGACGACCATCTGGGCCGCGGTGGCGAGGACGAAGCCGACCGAGAGGGCCACGCCGGCCTGGGCCCGCTCGGGGACGCCGACGGCGCCCATGACCGGCTCGAGGGCCTGGCCGAGGGTCGGCTCGGCGATGAAGCCGACGACCAGCGAGGTCACCGTGATGCCCAGCTGGGCACCGGAGAGCATGAAGCTCAGCCGCTTGTGGACCCGGACGGCGTGGCGCGCCCGCCGGTCACCGTCCTCGGCCCGCTCCTCCAGCTTCGCCCGCCGGGACGCCACGAAGGCGAACTCGGCGGCCACGAAGTACCCGTTGGCCAGGATCAGGGCGACGACGGCCAGGAGGCCCAGGGCGGTCCACACGGTGCGCTACGACCCCGCGGGGGCGACGGCGGCGCGAGCCGGATCCGGCGCGAGCTGGGGACTGGGGGGTTCGTCGCCTGCGGCTGCGGCCGTCGTCGCTGGCATGGTCGTCGCCACGGTAGCGCCGGGCGCGGTCGGACCCGTGCGTCCTGGCGTCGGGGCGATCCGGCCGCCGCACACGGATGGTGCCTGGCACCATCCGTGGCCGAGCGGTCAGGTGGTGGCCACGGCGGCGCCGATGACGCTGCGCACGTCGGCCGCGCCGGCGCGCATCCCGTCCTCGCCGACCTCGATCACGTGGGCGTGGCCGAATCCGGCCGGGTCGAGGGCCGCCCGCTCGACCGTGTGGCCCCGCTCGGCCAGACCGGTGCCCCAGGCGTCGGGGGCGTGGGCCTCGACCCGGACGACCTGGTCGGGCGCGGTCCAGGTGTCGAAGCCCTGGCCCGTCCCGGAGGCGAGGACGAACCGGGGGGCCTCGAGGGCGGTGCCGGGCTCCTCGCCGCCCACGAGCGTGCGGGCGAGGAGCTGGAGGACCACGTGGGGCTGGGAGTCCCCGCCCATGGTGCCGATCACCTGGCGGAGCGACCCGTCGGGCCGGGTCACGAGCGCGGGCGACAGGGTGTGCGGCGGCTTGCGGCCGGCCGCGTACTCGGCGGGGTGGCCCTCCTCGAGCGAGAACCCGATGCCCCGGTTGTGGAGGAGGATGCCGGTGCCGGGGACGGCGACGTGGGCGCCGTAGCCCGAGGCGTTCGACTGGATGAGGCTGACCCCCATGCCCTCGCCGTCGACGGCGCAGAGGTAGATCGTGCCGCCGCCCGCGGTGGGGGCGGTGACGTCGGCGCGCGCCGCGGCGTCGAAGCGGGCCGCAGCGGCCGCCACCCGATCGTCGGCCACCAGGGCGGCCCCGTCGGCCCCGTCGTGGAGGAGCCGGGGGCGGTCGTGGGCGGCCAGGCGCGTCGCCTCCACCAGGAGGTGGGCCCACTCGGGGGTGGTGGCGGCGGGCAGGTCGTCGCCGACGAGGGCCTCGACGATCGCCGCCGACAGGACCGTCAGGTAGCCCTGCGACACCGGCGGCACGGTCCACAGGTCGTGGCCCCAGACCCGGCGCCCGACGGGGTCGACCCACGTCGCCCCGGGCGTCGCCAGGTCGGCCGGGTCGTACTCACCCCGCCCGACCTCGACCAGCGCCTGGCCGAAGGCGCCCTCGTAGAACGCCTCGCGCCCGCCGAGGGCCACCGAGACGAGGGTGCGGGCCAGCTCGGGCCGGACGACCCGCCCGCCCACCGCCGGGCGGGCGGTGACCAGCTCGTCGCACCCCTCGACTCCGGCCAGCCGGTCGAGGGTGAACACGAGGAGCGGCGAGGCGGGGAACCCGTCGCCGGCCAGGCGGATGGCCGGGGCGAGGACGTCGGCCAGCGTGAGCCGGCCGTGGCGCTCGTGCAGGGCGACCCAGCCGTCGACGCAGCCGGGGACGGTCGCCGCCCGCACGTCGCCGGTGAAGGGCATGACCGCGTGGCCCTCGGCCCGGAGCCGGGCGGCATCGGCGCCCGAGCCGGCGCGCCCGGCGGCGTCGAGGACCTCGGGCGGCCCCGCCTCGTGGTGCACCAGGGCGAACAGGTCGCCGCCCATGCCGCACATGTGGGGCGTGGTCACGGTGAGGACGGCACTGGCGGCGATGGCGGCGTCGGCGGCCGACCCGCCGGCGGCCAGCACCTCGATGCCCGCGGACGAGGCGAGGTGGTCGACCGAGCAGACCATCCCTCCCGGCCCGTAGGTGGTCGGCCAGCGCCGGGTCGTCGGGGGTGTCGTCGTCATGGCCCGACGCTACCGACGCCTCCGCGCCCGGCTCGCCTCCGACGTGGGGCGGGCCCGGCCAGGGCTGGGATCAGGCGGTCGCGCCCTCGGGCCAGGGGTAGCGGACGTCGGTGAGCTGCTCGGAGACGTGCCACAGGCGGGAGGCGTCGGCGCGGGAGTGCGAGCGTTTCGTGCTCTCGACCCGGGTCGGGGCCCCGCGGGTCTCGAAGAGCCGGCTGGCGCCGAAGTACTCGCCGCCGCGGACGTCGGGCATGGTCGCGGCGTACAGCTGGGGCAGCGCACCGTCGGCGGCGGACTGGGCGGCGACCCGGTTGGCCAGCTCCATGACCCGGACCCCGACCGTGCTGCCGCTCATCTCCGGCCCGGCGGCCTGGAGGTGGGTCGCCGCGTACCCGGGGTGGGCGGCGACGGACGCGAGCGCCGTCTTGGCCGCCCGGGCTCGACGGTCGAGCTCGTAGGTGAAGAGCAGGTTGGCCAGCTTCGACTGCGAGTAGGCCACCCACCGCTGGTACCTCTTCGTGCTCTGGAGGTCGTCCCAGCGCATGCGCCCGGCCTTGTGTGCGCCCGACGAGGTGGTGACGACCCGGGGGGCGTCGGCGGCCAGCAGCTGCGGGAGGACCAGGCCAGTGAGGGCGAAGTGGCCGAGGTGGTTCGTTCCGAGCTGCATCTCGAACCCGTCGGCCGTCTCGGCGTGGGGGAGGGCCATGACGCCGGCGTTGTTCATGAGGACGTCGAGCTGCGGGGCCCGCGTGGCGATGTCGGCCGCCGCCGAGCGCACCGAGGCCAGGTCGGCCAGGTCGAGGGCGACCACCTCGGGCTCGGGCCCGGTCGCCACCGCCGCGACCTGGGACCGCGCCCGCTCGGCCTTCTCGGCGTTGCGGGCCGCCAGGAGCACCCGGGCCCCGGCGCCGGCCAGGGCGAGGGCCGACTCCAGGCCCAGCCCGCTGGTGGCGCCGGTGACCACCACGGTCCGTCCCTCCTGCGAGGGGATGTCGTCGACCGTCCACGGGTGTGCGCTCATGGTCCGAGCCTCGCACCGGACCTCGCCCCCTGCGAGCCGGCGCGCCGTGCCCGTCCCGACGCGTCGAGGGACGTCCGCCGCAGGGCGCCCGGTAGGTTCGGCCCGTGGACACCCGGCCGGCCGCGCTCGCCGTGGTGGGCGCCGGCGGTGCGGCCGGGGCGCTGGCCCGGTGGGCGATCACGGCCACGTGGCCCACGGCCGCGGGTGGGGTCGGGTGGGGGACGTTGGCGGTCAACCTGGCCGGCTGCCTCCTGATCGGTGTGCTCGCCGCCCGGCTCGGGCCCGACAGCCTGATCCGGCTCGGGTTGGGGACCGGCGTGCTCGGCGGGTTCACGACGTTCTCGACGCTGGCCGTCGAGACCGACCGGGGCATCGCCGCCGGACGACCGGGGCTGGCGCTCGCGGTGCTCGCCGCCTCCCTTGTGGGCGGCGTCGGGCTGGCCGCGCTCGGCGCCCGGGTGGGAGCGGGGGACCGGTGACGGTCCTCGCCGTCGCGGTGGCCGCGGGCCTGGGGGCCGTGGCCCGCCACCTCGTCGCGACCGCGGTCCGGCGCGACGGGGCCGGCATCGTCGTGGTGAACGTGGTGGGCAGCCTGCTGCTGGGCCTTCTCGTCGGCGCCCAGCTCGACGGCCGCCTCTCGACCTCGACGCTCACCGTCCTCGGCACCGGGTTCTGCGGTGCTCTGACGACCTGGTCCGCCTTCGCCCACGGCGTCGCCGAGGACCTGCGGGCGGGCGAGCGGCGGGTCGCTGCCACCCGGGTGGCGGTCTCGCTGGCCCTCGGCCTCGGCGCCGCCGCCCTCGGCCTGGCCCTGACCTGATCGGTTCTGTCGCGCTGAGCGCTCACCGATGAGCGCTTGCCGCGACAGAACCGCCGTCGGCCCGGGTGCTCTCGGTTCTGTCGCGCTGAGCGCTCACGGATGAGCGCCTGCCGCGACAGAACGGGATGGGGTCGAGGCGGGTCAGCTCTTGGCGGTCTCGATCACGTCGGTGATCGACTCCATGATGTCGATGATCTCGTAGTCGCTCGGCGTGTAGACGCGGGCCACGCCGGCGGCCTCGAGCTTCTGGACGTCGCTGCTCGGGATGATCCCGCCGACCACCAGGTGGATGTGGGCGGCGTCGTGCTTGGCCAGGCCGTCGGTGATCTGCTGGGCCAGCTCGACGTGGCTGCCGGACAGGACCGACGCCCCGATGAGGTCGACGCCCTCCTCGACGGCCGACTGCACGATGTCCTCCGGGCTCAGTCGGATGCCGGAGTACACGACGTCGAAGCCGACGTGGCGGGCCGACACGGCGATGACCTCGGCCCCGTTGGAGTGGCCGTCGAGGCCGGGCTTGCCGACGAGGATCTTGGGCCGCCGGCCCAGCCCGTCGGCCAGGGCCTGGATGCGGGTCCGCAGGGCGTCGACGCGGTCGCCGGCCAGGCCCAGGCGCTGGCCGTCGACGCCGGTGGCGGGGCGGTACTCGCCGAACACCTCGCGCAGGGCCCCGGCCCACTCGCCGGTGGTGACCCGGGCGAGGGCGCACTCGATCGACGGCTCCATCATCGAGCTGCCGTCGCGGGCGGCGGCCTTGAGGGCGTCGAGGGCGGCCTCGACGCGGGCGGCGTCGCGGGTGGCGCGCACCCGCTCCAGGCCCTCGACGGCGTCGGCGTAGGCGGTCTCGTCGATCTTGAACAGCCCGCCGTCCTCGCCGCCGAGCAGGGGGGAGGGGATGCCGTCGGTCCACCTGTTGAGGCCCACGACGATCTGCTCGCCGCTGTTGATCCGGCTGATCCGCTCGCTCATCGAGCGCACCAGCGCCGACTTGAGGTAGCCGGACTCGATGGCGGGGATCACGCCGCCCATGCCGAGGATCGACTCGATCTCGGCCCGGGCCTGCTCCTTGAGCTCGGCCACCTTGGACTCGACGACGACCGACCCCTCGAACAGGTCGGGGTACTCGAGCAGATCGGTCTCGTAGGCGAGGATCTGCTGGAGGCGCAGCGACCACTGCTGGTCCCACGGGCGGGGCAGCGACAGCGCCTCGTTCCAGGCCGGGAGCTGGACCGCCCGGGCCCGGGCGTCACGGCTGAGCGTGACCCCGAGGGCCTCGATCAGGATGCGCCAGGCGTTGTTCTCGGGCTGGCTCTCGGTGAGACCGAGGGAGTTGACCTGCACGCCGTAGCGGAAGCGGCGGTACTTCGGGTCGGTGACGCCGAAGCGGTCGCGGGTGTACTCGTCCCACAGCTCGCCGAAGGCGCGCATCTTGCACATCTCCTCGACGAACCGGATCCCCGAGTTCACGAAGAAGCTGATGCGCCCCACGACCCGGGCGAACTGGTCGTCGTCGAAGTGGCCCCGCTCCTTGATCAGGTCGAGGAGGCTGATGGCGTTGGCCAGGGCGAAGGCCAGCTCCTGGACCGGCGTCGCCGCCGCCTCCTGCAGGTGGTACGAGCAGATGTTGGAGGCGTTCCAGCGGGGCACCTCCTCCAGGCAGAACTCGTACATCTCGGCGATGATCCGGAGGCTGTCGGCCGGCGGGAAGATGTAGGTCCCCCGGGCCAGGTACTCCTTGATGAGGTCGTTCTGGGTCGTGCCCGTGAGCTGGCTGACGTCGACGCCCCGCTCGCGGGCCACGGCGATGTACAGGGCCAGGAGCCACATGGCCGTGCCGTTGATGGTCATCGAGGTGTTCATGTCCTCGATCGGGATCTCGTCGAACAGCACGCGCATGTCGTCGACGCTGTTGATCGGCACCCCGACCTTGCCGACCTCGGGGCGGGCGATGGGGTCGTCGGAGTCGTAGCCGCACTGGGTCGGGAGGTCGAAGGCGATCGACAGCCCGGTCTGCCCGGCGGCCAGGTTCTGGCGGTACAGGGCGTTGGACGCCTTCGGGCTGGAGTGGCCCGAGTAGGTGCGGATGATCCACGGCCGCTCCCGGGTGGGGTTGCCCTCGGCGTCGTAGAGCTGGTGGGCCTGGCGCTCGGGTGCCTCGCTCATGGTCCGAGAGTACGGCGTCGGCATCGCCGGCCCCCAGAGGGCGGGGGGCGGGGTCGGAGGACGTCGACGCCCGCACCCCCGGCGGAGACCCGGCCGTCGCGACGATGATCGGGGTGTGGAGTGGACCTTCGACACCGACCACCGTGCCCTCGCCCGGCTGCGGGAGATCTGCCTGGCCTTGCCCGAGACCTCGGAGCGGCTGAGCCACGGCTCGCCCACCTTCTTCATCCGCGAGAAGAAGACCTTCGTCATGTACCTCGACGACCACCACGGGGACGGCATCCTGGGGATCTGGTGCGCGGCGCCCGACGGGGTCCAGGCCACGCTCGTGGAGGCCGAGCCGGAGCGGTTCTTTCGCCCGCCCTACGTCGGCCACCGGGGCTGGCTGGGCGTCCGGCTCGACCGCGACGTCGACTGGGACGAGGTGGCGGGGATCGTCGCCGACGCCTACTGCTGCGTCGCCCCCAAGGCATTGGCCCGCCAGGTCCGCCCCGACCGGACGGACGGGGTCTGACCCCCTCCGTCTTCAGAAGCGGCCGAAGCGTCCGCTCTGGAAGTCCTCGTAGGCCTGCCGCAGCTCGTCGCGCGTGTTCATGACGAACGGGCCCATCCAGGCGACCGGCTCCCGGATCGGACGGCCGCCGAGGAACAGGACCTCGAGGGCGTCGGTCCGGCTGTCCTGGGTGGCGGCGGCCCCCACCGCGAGACCACCTGCGCCGCTCGCATGCTCGCCGGCGACCGACGGTCCGGGTGCGAAGACCACGGTCTGGCCCGCCGACACGGGGCGGCGGTCCGGGCCGACGTCGCCCTCGCCGGCCAGGACGTAGCCCAGGGCGTTGAACCCCTCGGGCCACGGGAGCACCAGCTCGGCGCCGGGGGCGACGGTGGCGTGGACCATGGCCATCGGGGTGTGGGTCGAACCCGGGCCGCGGTGGCCGGCGACGGTGCCGGCGATGACCCGGACGAGGGCGCCGGCGTCGGGCGAGCCGGCCAGGGCCACCTCACCCGAGCGCAGGTCCTGGTACCGGGGCGTGGCCATCTTCTGGCCGCTGGGGAGGTTCACCCACAGCTGGATGCCGTGGAAGAGGCCGCCGCTGGCCACCAGCGCCTCCGGCGGGCGCTCGACGTGGAGCAGGCCCGAGCCGGCGGTCATCCACTGGGTGTCGCCGTTGGTGAT
Source organism: Iamia sp. SCSIO 61187 (assembly GCF_019443745.1). NCBI lineage: Bacteria > Bacillati > Actinomycetota > Acidimicrobiia > Acidimicrobiales > Iamiaceae > Iamia > Iamia sp. SCSIO 61187. The sequence continues at coordinate 4,709,265 of NZ_CP050948.1, read as the reverse complement.
GACGCCGCCGCCGCCCTCGGAGTCCTGGTGCTCCATGGTGCCGTCGATCATGTAGGTGACGGTCTCGAAGCCCCGGTGGGGGTGCCACGAGGTGCCCTTGGGCTCACCCGGGGCGTACTCGACCTCGCCCATCTGGTCCATGTGGACGAAGGGGTCGAGGTCGGCCAGGTCGACGCCGGCGAAGGCCCGCCGGACGGGGAACCCCTCGCCCTCGTAGCCGGTCGGGGCGGTGGTGACCGAGCGGACGGGGCGCGAGTGGGCCCGGTCGGCGGCCGGGATGCGCTCGAGGGTGGTGAGGTCGTCGACGGTGGTGGCGGGCATCAGGGGCCTCCTGGACAGTAGTTGCACAGACAACTAACGTCCCGGAGGGTCCCGGTGTTCCCGGTCAGGTCGGCGGGGCGGCCCGGTGGAGCGCCTCGGCCAGGCCGACGGCGGCCTCGTCGCCCATCTTCCGGAAGCCGAGGGCGACGAGCGGGTCGGCGACCTTGGCCGGGCCCTTCATGACCAGGTCGGCGTCGTAGGTCACCGCGGTGGTGCGGACGTCGCCCTCGACCGCCTCGACCGAGATCCGGTCGTAGGAGGTGAGCACCGGGGTCTCCGACACCGCCAGCAGGCGACGGGCGGCCGGTTCCCACTCCTCGATCCGGTAGCGCATGGTCCGCACACCGCCCGCGGCGCGCACGGACACGTCGTACTCGGAGCCGACGCCCGGCCCGTCCCCGACGACCTGCTCCGACGCCTCGATGCTGGGGTCCCAGTCGGCGAGGTGGCGGAGGTCGGCCATCCAGGCGAAGGCGGTGTCGGGGTCCCAGCCGGTGGTCTGGGTGGTGGTGTAGCGGGCCATGGCGGTCGCTCCCCCCGGACCGCCGGGCCCAACCCTCAACCGTCGGCCGATCGGGGCACGTGGAGGACGGTCGGCGCCGTGCGGCCCCGCAGGGTCACGGTGTCGACCGCCTCCCAGAGCCGGGCCTCGGCGTCCGCGGCCGCGGCCACGGCCGACCCGGAGGCGACCATCCCGCCCGGCACCTCCTTGGCCATCTCCGTCAGGCGGGCGGCCTCGTTCACCGGGTCCCCGATGACCGTGTACTCGAACCGCTCCTCGGCCCCGACGTTGCCGGCCACAGCCGGCCCGGCGGCGATGCCGATGCCGGCGCGGCAGTCGGGCACCTCGGCCGCGAGCCGCTCGGCCAGGGCCCGACCGGCGGCGAGGGCGCACGTGGCCGGGTCGTCGTGGGGTCCGGGTGCCCCGAACACGGCCAGGGCGGCGTCGCCCTGGAACTTGTTGATCCACCCGCCGTGGTCGTCGACGGTCGCCACGACCACGGCGAAGAACCGGTTGAGCACCTCGACCACCACCGCCGGGGGCTGCTCGGAGGCGAGCCGGGTCGAGGCGATGATGTCGACGAAGAGGACGGCGATGTCGCGCACCTCGCCGCCGAGCGACGACTCGTGGTCGACGGCCTCGGCCGCCACCGCGGTGCCCACGTGGCGGCCGAAGAGGTCCCGGATCCGCTCGCGCTCGCGCAGCCCGCCGACCATGCGGTTGAAGCCGTCCTGGAGGAGGCCGACCTCGCTCCCGTCGTACACGGGGATCTCGGCGTCGAGGTCGCCCGCCTCGACCCGGGCCAGACCCTGGCGGACCGAGCGGATCGGGTCGGAGACGGCCTTGGCGCCCAGCAGCGTGGCCCACAGCCCGACCGCCAGCGAGGTGCTGCCGAGGGTGATCATGGTGACGGCCAGGGAGAGGCGCGACGTGTCGGACTCGACGGCGGCGAAGGTCCCCGAGATCACCAGCCCGAGGACGGGCACGCCGGCGCCCAGGGCCCACGTCAGCAGCTGGCGGGCCATCACGCCGGGCAGCCGGGGCCGGTCGAGGCTGCCCTCGGCCAGGGCCCGCGCCGCGAGCGGTCGCAACCTCCGCTCGGTGATGAGGTAGGTGAGGGTGCTCGTCGTCAGGCCGCCCAGCACGATCGGGAGGCCGACGCGCCAGATCAGGCGGGGGGCGATCAGGCCGTTGACCGTGGCGAAGACGACCGCCGACGCCAGCCACAGCCGGAGCTGCACCCGGAACAGCCGGATGGGGCCGCGCAGGACCGCCTCCTCCTCCGCCTGCGTCGGCCTCCTCCCCTCCAGGAGCCACCGACGGGCCGGGCGCAGGCTGCGCGAGCCCCACAGCGTCCCGGTCAGGACGGCGATCGGCACCCAGATGGACACCATCACCAGGTTGACGGCGACGGCGTGGTCCTCGTCGGGGATCGGCCCGGACGGCAGGACCCAGACCCCGAAGGCGAACACGGCCACGGCGCCGAGCAGGTTGGTGAGCCCGACCGACAGGGCGACACCGGTGGAGACCCGCCACACCAGGAGGCGACCCTCCTGCGCCGCCTCCGTCGACACCGGTCGGTTGCGACCGGGCCGGTGCTCGGGGTGGACGACGGCGTCGTCGGTGACCGGCACGGGCATGGCGACAGCCTGGCAGCCCGCACCTGGCGGGGTGGCGTCCACCCCGGTCGGTGCCTCACGCCACCGGGATGGCGTCGATCGGCACCGGACGTGCGATCGCAGGTCCGGCGGCGGTGCGGTAGGCAGGGGCGGTGGACGACGCCGACGACCGCCGCAGGCGCTGGGTCCCGTCGCTCCCGAGGTGGCTGCCCCGGCGAGACAGCCTCCCGTCGCTGCCGGGGTGGCTGCCCCGGCGAGACAGCCTCCCGTCGCGGCCGGGGTGGCTGCCCCGGCGGGACCGCCTCCCGTCGCCGCCGGCCTGGCTCCGTCGGCTGGGCCGGATCGCCCTCACCGTGGCCATCGCCGTGGTGGGCGGGACCATCGGCGTGATGGCCTTCGGCGACACCCCGGCCGAGGTCGGGCCGTTCGACGCCACCTTCTCGGCCCGACCGTCCCTCGCCGGGGGGACCGAGGTCCACCTGGCCCCGCTGGGGCGGATCACCCTCGACTCCCACCGCGGGCCGCTCGGCCTCGACCTGCGGGTCGACGAGCTCCAGGCCGACGAGGCCCGGGCCATCGCCGAGGACCCGACGCTGCTCGAGGGGCTGGAGGCCGAGCTCGACGACGAGGTGCGGTCGGCCGTGCAGCGGCTGGCCCTCCGCATCGTCGTCACCGCCACCGTCGGCGGGGCCGTCCTGTCCGGGCTGCGGCGGTTCCGGCCTCGCGAGGTGCTGATCGGCGGGCTCGTGGCCCTGCTGGCCACGGTCGGCTCGATGGGCGTGGCCGCCCGGACGTGGCGCTCCGAGTCGTTGGCCGAGCCCCGCTACTCGGGCGTCCTCGCCCTCGCCCCGACGGCGGTGGGCGACGCCCGGGACGTGCTCGATCGGCTCGACGACTACAGCGCCCAGCTCGCCGGGCTGGTCGAGAACGTGGCCGTGCTCTACCAGGCGGGTGACTCGATCCGCTCGTTCCAGCGCGACAGCAGCACCGTGGCCGTGCTCCACGTGAGCGACCTCCACCTCAACCCGCAGGCCTTCACCCTCATCGAGCGGGTCGTCGCCCAGTTCGCCGTCGACGTGGTCGTCGACACCGGCGACATCAACGACTGGGGCACCGAGCTCGAGGGTCGGTTCGTCGAGCTGATCGAGGACGTGGGCGCGCCCTACCTCTACGTGCGGGGCAACCACGACTCGCTGGCGACCCAGCGCGCCGTGGGCCGGCAGGAGAACGCCTTCGTCCTCGACGACAGCACCGTGACCGTCGGCGGGCTGCGCTTCTGGGGCATCGGCGACCCGCGCTTCACGCCCGACAAGGAGCGGGCCGGCAGCGGCGAGGACCAGCAGGAGGTGGCCGACGCCTTCGCCGACGACACCGCCGCCGGCCTGCGCGACTCCGCCGGGGTCCAGCGCGTCGACGTGGCCCTGGTGCACGACCCCCGCACCGCCGCCGAGCTGGGCGGGCTCGTGCCGCTGGTCCTGGCCGGCCACACCCACCGCCGCGCCGTCGACGACCTGGGCGACGGCACCCTGCTCCGGGTCGAGGGGTCGACCGGCGGGGCCGGCCTGCGCAGCCTCCAGCGGGACGAGCCGGTGCCGCTCCAGGCCTCGATCCTCTACTTCGACCGGACCGACGGGACGCTGCGGGCCGTCGACGGCATCACCGTGGCCGGCGTGGCCCAGAGCGACGTCCGCATCGAGCGCGAGGTCGTCGCCCCGCCTGACGAGGACGCCGACGGGGACGACCCGCAGGCCGACGACGAGGGCCCGGACCCCGACGACGGGGACGCCACCACGACCACCGAGGGCTGAGCGCCGTCGCCCGCCGCGGTCGGTGGCAGATGTCTGACGCTCGTCCCGGATCTGCCCCCGAGCTCGTCAGGGGGTGGGCTCGAGCGGGGGCGTGGGGAGCGACAGGACGGTGGTCTCGGCGCCGCCGTCGACCTCGACCACCTTGCCGGTGATCCAGGCGCCGGCGGGGGAGCACAGCCAGAGGGCGGCGGCGGCGATGTCGGTGGGCTCGCCGGCCCGACCCATCGGCGTCCCCGCCTCGAGGGCGGTGCGCATGCCCTCGTCGGTCATCACCACGTCGAGCGACCGGGTCGCCACCGCCCCCACCGACAGGGCGTTGACCCGGACCCGCGGCGCCCACTCCACCGCCAGGCTCGTCGTGATCTTGTTGAGGGCGGCCTTGGCCGTGCCGTAGGCGGTGAAGCCGGGGACGACCTGCTGGCTCGACCGGGACGACACGTTCAGGATCGCCCCCTCGCCGGCGGTGTCGACCATCGCCCGGGCCGCCAGCTTGGCCAGCTGGAAGGGCTGGACGGCGTTGAACCGGAAGGCCCGCTCCATGAAGCCGGCGCTGGTGTCCATGGCCGCCCGCGGCGGCGTCCCGCCGGCGTTGTTGACCAGGATGTCGAGCCGGCCCAGCTCGGTCGCGGCCCGGCCGACGAGCTCCTCCAGGGCGGCGTCGTCCATCACGTCGGCGGGCAGGGCGAGGGCCCGGCGGCCGAGCGCCTCCACCTCGGCGGCCACCGCCTCCACGTCGGCGGGGGTGCGGGACGAGACGACGACGTCGGCCCCGGCCTCGGCGAAGGCCAGGGCGCAGGCCCGGCCGATGCCCTGGCCGCTGCCGGTCACGATGGCCACCTTCCTGTCCAGGCGGAAGCGGTCGAGGATCACGGGGCACCTCCGGGTCGAGCCGATCTGACGGGTCGTCAGGTCGAGCGGACCCTAACGGGCTCGGCCGTCGAACCGGGCCCGACCCAGCACGTAGCAGGCGATGCCGGCGGCGACGCCGACGTTGAGCGAGTCCACCCCGACGGCGAGCGGGATCCGGGCCCGCACGTCGGCGGCGGCCTCGGTCGCCTCGGTCAGGCCGGGGCCCTCGGACCCGAGGACCATGGCGACGCGGGCGTCGGCGTCCACGGCGTCGGCCCAGGCGTGGAGGTCGACGGCGTCGGGCGCGGGGGTCAGGGCGACGACCGTGAAGCCCGCGTCCCGCACCGGGGCCAGGCCGTCGGGCAGCGGCCGCAGCCGGGCGTGGGGCAGGGCGAAGCCGAGCCCCATCGACGCCCGGTTGGCCCGCCGGTAGAGGGGGTCGCACGACGCCGGGTCGAGCAGCAGGGCGTCGACGCCGAGGGCGGCGGCGCTGCGGAGGATCACGCCCATGTTGGTCGGGTTGACCACACCCTCGGCCACCACCACCCGCCGGGCCGAGGCCAGCACCTCGGCCGGGTCGGGCAGGCGGCGGCGGGCGAACGCCACCAGCGCGCCCCGGTGGGTCTGGTAGCCGGTGACGGCGGCGACGACGGCCGGCCCGACCCGGTGGACGGGCACGTCGGCGGGCAGCCCCGGGGGCAGCGGGTCGTCGCGCGCCCCGTCCACCATGGCCGACAGGGCCTGGTAGCCGGCGGTCAGGGCTCGGCCGGCGACCAGCTCGCCCTCGGCCACGAACACGCCCTGCATGTCGCCGCCGGGCGCCTCCCGGCGGCGGCGCAGGTCGTGGTCGCGCAGGCCCATGAACACCGCCAGGCGCGGGTCGGTCGGGTCGTCCAGCACGGGGCGCCGGTCAGGCGGAGTGCACGTCGAGGGTGATCCCGACCTCGGTGGCGTCGGCGGCCGTGCCGGGCTCGTCGAGGGCGGGGTCGTCGTCCACCGTCGGGTCGGCCTGGCCCCGGGCGTGGCTGATGCGCGACGCCGCGATGGCGACCACGGCCGCCACCACGTTGCCGATCAGCCACGAGATGCTCGCCCCGTCGATGCCGTCGGGGGACAGACCGCCCTCGGGCACGAGCAGCAGTGCCGGGATGACGATGGCGGCGGTGAGGGCGAGGGTGATCGCGACCGTGGCCGAGTGGCGGTGGAGGATCCGCACCTCGGACAGCAGGAGCGACGTGATGGCCCACGGGATGCCTGCCGCGACCATGGCCGGCAGGACGCGCGCCGCGTCGGAGTACCCGTCGCCGTACACGGCGGTGACGATGTCGCGGCCCACGGCGGTCACCATGGCCCCGGCGACCATCAGCCCGAGCGCCAGGACGAGGGCGAGGCGCACCTGAGACCGGAGACGGGCGCCGTCGCGGCCGCCCTCCGCGAGGAGGGCCTGGCCGAGCGCCGTCGGCACGTAGAAGGCCACGGCGACGATCCCCCAGGCCACGTTGAAGCTGGCGTAGCTCTCGGAGCTGACCGAGGCCAGGACGATGACCGGGAGGGCGAAGTACGGCGCCTGGTAGGCCAGGGTGGAGAGGTAGTTCACGGCCGAGTAGCGGATCGCCTGGGCCATGGCGGCGGGGCGGGGCCCGAGGCGCATCCGGCCGCCGGCGAAGCGGGGGGCCAGGAAGGCCCCGACGTAGCCCGAGAGGGCGACCGGGCCCGACGAGAACACGAACAGCCAGAGGGCGCGGTGGCCGTGGTCGCGGGCCAGGAACAGGAGCGGGAACCGGACCAGCCCGACGAGGGTGATGCGGAACATCACCAGGTTCCAGCGGCGGGCCGTCATGCAGCGCACGTCGGCGATCATCGACAGGGCGGCGCCGATGGTCGTCGCTGCGAACACCAGAGGTCCCAGGAGCCCGTCCCAGTCGGTCAGGACGTCGGTCGCCGACGAGTGCAGCACGGCGACGTAGCCGAGCCCGAGGATGCCGGCGATCGTCGACGTGGCGATGACCGCCCAGGTGAAGGTCGTGTCGGAGTCGTCGTCGCGGTCGGCGGCGTAGCGGGCCAGAGCAACGGGCAGGCCGAGGCTCGCGAGGTAGGTCACGAACAGGATCGACTGCGACAGCTTGGCGGCGCTGCCGACATCGGCCTCGACGTCGAGCTTCGCCGCGATCAGCCAGAAGATCGCACCGGAGCCGGCCTGGATGGCCGCCCCGACGACGAGCAGAGCGGAGCCCTCGAGGAGGTGGCGGTGCCGCTTGGCCCGCTTCAGGCGCGCCCTTGCGATCCCGGATGCCACAGGCACCAGAAGATACCGGTCATCGGCCATCCGGTCGCCATCTGTCCCTCCCGGGGACCCGGTGGCGCGCCGGCACCGGCTTGACCGGCGGGTCAAGGGTGGCGGGTAGCCTCGCCCGGTGCCTGCGACCGACCCGTCCGCCCCGGCCCGGGCCCGGCTGGCCTCCGAGCCGCCGCCCGACGGGGTCGACCACGCCTACCCGGGCGCCCGGCGCCCGGACCGCCACCGCTGGCTCGAGAGCCACGGCCTGCGCCTCAGCGTCTGGGAGTGGGGCGACGAGTCGGCCCCGCCGCTCCTGTGCGCCCACGGCGGCTTCGACTTCGCCGGGACCTTCGACGGCCTGGCCCCGCTCCTGGCCGACGCCGGCTGGCGGGTCGTCTCCTGGGACCAGCGGGGCCACGGCGACTCGGCCCACCCGACCCTGTACTCGTGGGAGGCTGACGTCCGCGACGCGGTCGCCGTCATGGCCACGCTCGGCACCCGGCCCATGCCGGTGCTCGGCCACAGCAAGGGCGGCGCCCTCATCCTCCAGCTGGCCGAGTCCTGCCCCCACATGGTGAGCGCCGTCGTCAACCTCGACGGCCTGCCCTCCTCCCGCAGCTGGCCCGACGTGCCCGAGCACCACCGGGCCCGCATGCGCCTGAAGGAGACGACCTCGTGGCTCGACCACCGGCGCGCCGCGGGCGGCAAGACCCGCCGGCCGGGGACCCTGGAGGAGCTGGCCGAGCGCCGGGGGAAGATGAACCCCCGCCTCGACCCGGCCTGGCTGCGCTACCTCGTGCCCATCGGGGCCGAGCGGTCCGCCGACGGCTGGCGGTGGAAGATCGACCCGACGCTGCGGATGGGCGGGTTCGGGCCCTGGCGGCCGGAGTGGTCGATGTGGCGCCTGCCCAGCCTGGGCATGCCGACCCTCTGCGTCCTCGGCCGCGAGATCGAGGTGATGGGCTGGGGCACCCTGCCGGAGGACGTGGTCCCCAACCTGCCGCCGGGGGGCCGCTTCGTCGGGCTGGAGGGCGTGGGCCACTTCGTGCACATCGAGCAGCCGCGGGCCATCGCCGACCTCGTCCTGGAGCACCTCTCGTGACCGGCGAGACCGTGGTGCTGCGGCACAACCGGGTCGAGCTCGCGCTCCACCACCTGCGCGACGCCGTCGACGACGAGGTGCGGGCCCTGCTGGTGCTGCACGGTCTGGGCGAGCGCACCCCCGACGCGGCGCCGGCGTGGACCGACGGCTGGCCGGGCCCGGTGTGGGGCCTCGACCTGACCGGGCACGGGGCGTCGAGCCCGTCGCAGGGCGGGGGCTACACGGCTGAGATCCTGATGGCCGACGCCGCCATCGCCACCGACCACCTGGGCACGGCGACCGTCGTCGGCCGGGGTCTCGGGGCCTACGTCGCCCTCCTCGTCGCCGGCGCCTGCCCCGAGCAGGTGCGGGGGGCGATCCTGCTCGACGGGCCCGGCCTGGCCGGTGGCGGTCCGGCCCCGGGCTCGCCGATGGTCGTGGCCGGGGCGGTGCTGCCCGACGGCCCGCCCGACCCCTTCGCCCTGGTCGAGCTCACCCGCGACGTCCGGCCGCCGGACTACGCCATGTCCTGGGTCCACCAGGCGATCGAGGGCTCGGACCTGGAGACGCCGCTCGCCGTCGCCGCCACGGTCCGCCCCCCGTGGCTCCTGGCCGTCGCCGGCTCCCCAGGGGTCGCCGACGTCACCCTCGACGAGGCCCTCGCCCTCTACTCCACCCCCTGACCCCCGCAACCTTGTCCGGAACCCTGCCGAGGAGGGGGACTTCCGGACAAGGTTCGGGGGGTCAGGTCTGGCGCTCGAGGACCTCGATGAGGTCGGCCTCGGCCATGGGCATGCCCAGCAGCCAGCCCTGGGCCGAGTCGCAGCCGAGGGCTCGGAGCCGGTCGAGCTGGATCTGCTCCTCGACGCCCTCGGCCACGGCGCTCAGCCCGAGGGCGTGGGCCAGGTCGATCACGGCGGCGACGATGGCCTCGTCCTCGGTGTCGCGCCCGAGGCCGGCCACGAACGACCTGTCGATCTTGAGCACGTCGACCGGGAACTGGCGCAGGTAGCGCAGCGACGACCACCCGGTGCCGAAGTCGTCGACGGCGACGTGCACGCCGAGGTCCTGCATCTTCCCGAGGGCCAGGCCCGAGACCTCCACGTCCATCAGGTCGGTCTCGGTGATCTCGAGGACCAGGGCGCCGTGGGGGAGGCCGGTCTCGTCGAGGATGGCGGCCACGTCGTCGAGCAGGTGGGGCGAGGCCAGCTGGCGGGCGGAGATGTTGACGCTCATGACCAGGTTCCCGAAGCGCTCGGGGAACAGGCCGCGGAACCGGGCGAGGGCCCGCGCCGCGGTGGCGGTGATCCAGCTGCCGACGGGGACGATGAGCCCCGTCTCCTCGGCGATGGGGAGGAACTCGCCCGGCGTGAGGATCCCCCGCTCCGGGTGCTCCCAGCGGACGAGGCACTCCACCCCGTTCACGGCGCCGGTGCGGAGGTCGAGCTGGGGCTGGTACACGAGCCGCATCTCGTGGCGGTCGAGCGCCCGGCGGAGCCCCTGCTCCAGCTCGAGGCGGTCGACGACCTGGACGTGCATGGCGGCGTCGAACACCTCGGTGCGGGACCGGCCCCGGGCCTTGGCCTGGTACATGGCCGCGTCGGAGTCGCGCATGAGCGACTCGGCCTCCTGGCTGCCGTCGCTGCTGGCCACGCCGATCGACACCGTGACCGTCACCTCGGTCCCCTCGAGGACGAGCGGGCGGGCCACGGCCCGCTCCACCCGGGTGGCGATCTCGAGCGCCTCGCGCCGGTCGGTGAGGTCCTCGCACAGCACGGCGAACTCGTCGCCGCCGAAGCGGGCCACGGTGTCGCCGGGCCGGACGGCGCCCTCGATGCGGGTGGCCACCTCGACCAGCAGGGCGTCGCCGGCGGCGTGGCCCAGGCTGTCGTTGACGATCTTGAAGTTGTCGAGGTCGAGGAACAGCACGGCCGCCAGCGTCTGCTGCCGCCCGGCGCGGGCGACGGCCACCCGGAGGCGGTCGAGCAGCAGCGTGCGGTTGGGCAGCGCGGTCAGCGGGTCGTGGGTCGCCTGGTGCTCGAGCTGGTCCTCGAACGCCTTGCGCTCGCTGATGTCCCGGCCGACGATGGCGACGGTCTCGATCCGGCCCGTCTCGTCCGCCGGCTCGCCCGGGCCGCGGTCGTCGTCGCGCAGGGCGACCATCACCACCGACAGGGGCACGGCGTCGCCCTCGGCGTCGTGGACGGCGAGCTCGCCCTCCCACAGCCCGGTGGCCACGAGGGCGGGGACGACCTCGGTCATCACCCGGTGGCGGACCCAGGGCGGCACCCGGGCCTCGATGGCGCCGAGGTCCGCCTGGGGTGCGGTGAGGCCGAGCAGGTCGAGCCCGGCCCGGTTGAGCGACACCCGGCCGTCGGCGACGGTCAGCGTGCCGACCAGGTCCGTCGACGCCTCGAGGGCGAGCGACAGGCGCTGGCGGTCGCTCTCGGCCGCCACCTCGCGGGTGACGTCCCGGATGGTGAAGATGAAGCCGTCGACGTCGGGGTCCGAGGACAGGTCGGCGAAGCGGACCTCGAGGTGGTGCCAGCCGCCGCTGGCGTCGGTCGCCCGCACCGGGAACGGCTCGGTCGAGGGCGTGTCGCCGTCGCCGGCGACCCGCTCGCGGGCCCGCCCGACGTCGTCGGCGTGGATCAGGGTGTCGCTCGGCATCCCCACCAGCGCCTCGGGGGTGTAGCCCAGCACCGCCTCCACCGAGGGGCTGATCCAGCGGATCCGGGTGTCCGGCGCGACGACCACGATGATGTCGGAGCTGTAGCCGACGAGCTTGCGGAAGCGGCGCTCGGCCGGGCTGGTGCCGGTCTCCGGCGACGGATCGGGTGCGGGCAACGCGGTCTTCCTGGGTCGTCGGGGTGGCGCCCCAGGCTACGCGTCGGGGAGGACCGCGCTGGGTGAGGGTGGGTGCACGCAGAGCGCACGGCGGGGGCGCCGGGCGCGGCCGGGGGGTCGGGCCGGGGAGGGGGCACCCAGGTGGCCATCGGGGCGGGTGGGGCCGGTCGCCAGCGGCAAGACTGCGGGCGGCCGCCGAGCGCGGCGACGACCACGACGGAGAGCCGAGCCATGACCTACCCGCCTGCGCCGGGTCCGACCGGTGGCGACGACGCCACCCGGGCCTTCCCCGCCTCGGGGCCGGCCGGGCCGGTCCCTCCCGGGCCCCCGCCGCCGAGCACGCCCGGTGCCCCGGCGTGGGGGGCGGACCCGTCCGCCGCCGGCGGCGGGCCGCCCACCGGTCCGGTCCCGCAGGGCTACCCCGCCGTCGGCCCGGCGCCGGCACCGGGCTGGTCCGGGGAGGCGCCGTCCGGCCCGCCGTCGTCGGCCCCGCCGCCCGGGCCCAGCCCGGGGCGCCCCCGGGGGCGGATCGTGGGCCGGGCCCTGCTGGTGCTCGTCGTGATCGGTGCCCTGGCCGGCACCACCGCGTGGGGCTTCGTCAACCGCTCCAGCGCCGAGCGCTGGCGGGACCGCAGCGAGGCGGCCGACGCCGACCTGCGCGAGGCGCTCGACCGGGTCGACGCCACCAGCTCCGAGCTCGAGGACGCCCGGACCCGGCTGCGCGACCTGGCCAACGAGAACGCGGGCGAGACCGACCGCAACCGGATCCTCTCGGACATCGTCGCCCAGGCCCCCGAGGTCACCGCCGCCCTGGCCGACTGCCAGCAGCAGACCACCGACCTGGCCAACGACATCATCGCCGCCTTCGGCGACCCCGCCCCGGACGCCGCCGGCCTCCAGGAGCGCACCGACGAGGTCAACGAGGTGTGCGAGGACGCCCTCGACCAGGCCCAGGAGCTCGAGGCCGCCATCGAGGCGCTGGGGATCTGATGGGCCGCCGTCTCGCTGTCGCCGTGGTGGCCCTGGTCGTGCTCGGGGTCGCGACCGGGTGCGTCGCCCCGCCGAGCGACCCCGAGGTCGACACCTCCGCCATCGACGCCCCGGTCGAGGTCGACCCCGGCCTCTACACCGTCCGCATCCGCAGCCAGACCTGCGAGGGGCTGGGCGTGGGGTCCGGCTTCCTGATCGACAGCACCACCATCGTGACCAACCGCCACGTGGTCGAGGGGGCCGAGACGCTCGAGGTCGAGACGTCCGAGGGCGTCGACCTCACCGTCGAGGTGGCCAACCAGGGCCTGCTGGCCGACCTGGCCGTCGTGCGCCTCGACGCCTCGTCCTCCATGGAGGAGGTGATGGGCGAGGACGCCCCGCACGCCACGCTGGCGCCGGTGAACCCCGAGCCGGGCGACGACATCCGCGCCTTCGGCTACCCCGAGGGCGGCGTCCTCACCGTCACCGAGGGCGAGGTCGAGGACTACGTGGCCGACCCGCAGCTGGGGAACCTGTCGAAGGTGATCCGCTCCGAGGTCGAGATCCACCCCGGCAACTCCGGGGGCCCGGCCATCAACGAGCGCAACGAGGTGGTGGGCGTCGTCTACGCCATCGAGGTGGCCACCGAGAAGTCGCTCATCGTCCCGGTGGACACGCTCCAGCGCCTGCTGGAGAACGACGAGGGCGTGGAGACGGTCCAAGGCTGCTGATCCGGGCGCGGTCGGAGTGGGTCAGACCCACTCCGACCCGAGGTCATTTCGCTTACTTGATGGTCAGGGAAATGCGCCCGTAGGGTCGCACCATGGCCGACGCCCTCCGCCCCTCTGCCCGCGTGACCGAGATGGTCGCCGCCATGACGCTCGACGAGAAGGCGGGGCTCACCGCCGGCGTCGACTTCTGGTCGACGCTGCCGGTCGAGCGGGTCGGCCTGCCCCGGGTGCGGCTCACCGACGGCCCCAACGGGGCCCGGGGCCCGGTCACGCGCGGCGAGGGCGGGCTCCGCGCCGTCTGCGTCCCGTGCGGGACCGCCCTCGGCGCCTCGTGGGACGTGGACCTCCTCGAGCGCGTCGGCGTGCTGCTCGGCACCGAGGCCCGGCGCAAGGCGTGCCGGGTCCTCCTCGCCCCGACCGTGAACATCCACCGCTCGCCCCTCGCCGGGCGGAACTTCGAGTGCTACTCGGAGGACCCGCTGCTGTCGGGCCGGGCCGCAGCCGCCCTCGTCCGGGGCGTGCAGGCCCAGGACGTGGCCACGACGGTCAAGCACCTGGTCGCCAACGACGCCGAGCACGAGCGCACCTCGATGAGCTCCGACGTCGACGAGCGGACCCTCCGGGAGATCTACCTGCTCCCGTTCGAGCTGGCCATCCGCGAGGGCGGGAGCCTCGGGGTGATGACGAGCTACAACCGGCTCAACGGCATCTGGTGCACCGAGGACGAGGCGCTGCTCGGCGGCATCCTCCGCGACGAGTGGGGCTTCAGCGGCTTCGTCGTCACCGACTGGTACGGCGTCACCACCACCGAGGTGTCGCCGGCGGCGGGCGTCGACCTGGAGATGCCCGGCCCGGGGCGGGCCTTCGGGGCGCCGCTGGCCGACGCCGTCCGGGCCGGGACCGTGGCCGAGGCCGACCTCGACGCCCAGGTCACGCGGCTGCTGTCGGTGTTCGAGCGGGTGGGGGCGCTCGACGACACCGGGACCGAGGAGCCCACGTCGGCCGACGAGCCCGCCGACCGCGAGCTGGCCCTCGAGGCCGCCGTCTCCGGCACGGTGCTCCTCACCAACGACGGGACCCTGCCGCTCGACCGGTCGGCGCTGCGGCGCGTCGCCGTCATCGGGCCCAACGCGGCCAAGGCCGTGATCATGGGCGGCGGGTCCTCGCACGTGGAGCCCTTCCACGTCGCCACCCCGCTCGAGGCCATCGGCGACCACCTGGGCCCCGACGTCGAGGTCGTCCACGAGCCCGGCGTCGACATCACCCGGGCGGCCCCGACCCTGAAGGCCGAGGTCGCCGTCACCTACCACGCCGGGTCCGAGCCCGGCGGTGAGCAGGTGCGGGCCGAGACCCTGACCGCGACGCAGCTGCTCAGCTTCGGCCCGCCCCAGGGCGTGCCCGCCGAGTTCACCGCCCGGGCCACGTGCACGTTCACCCCCGAGCGCACCGGGCCCCACCTCTTCACCCTCGCCCAGGCCGGCCGGGCCCGGCTGGCCGTCGGCGGCCGCGTGCTGATCGACGGCATGGCGACGCCGCTCCCGCGCGGGCGCACGTTCATGGGCTACGGCAGCAAGGAGGTCACCGAGACGATCGACCTCGTCGCCGGCGACCCCGTCGAGATCGCCATCGACTACACCTCCGGCGGCGACGGCGGCTCGGGCGGCGTCTACGGCGTGAAGGTCGGGCTCCGGGCCCTCCTGCCGCCCGACGCCGTCGAGCGGGCGGTGGCCGCCGCCGCCGAGGCCGACGTCGCCGTCGTGGTCGTCGGGACCGACGACGAGTGGGAGTCGGAGGGCTTCGACCGGCGCTCGATGGACCTGCCTGGCGAGCAGGACGGCCTGATCCGCGCCGTGGCGGCGGCGAACCCTCGCACCGTCGTCGTCGTCAACGCCGGGGCCCCCGTGACCATGGACTGGATCGACGACCCCGCCGCCGTGGTGCAGGCCTGGTTCGGCGGCCAGGCGATGGGGCCGGCCCTGGCCCGGATCCTCACCGGGGACGCCGAGCCCGGGGGGCGGCTGCCCACCACCGTGCCGGAGCGCCTCGAGCACAACCCGTCGTGGGGCACCTTCCCCGGCGACCACGACCACCACCGCTACGGCGAGGGCGTCTTCGTCGGGTACCGCTGGTACCAGTCCCGGCACCTGCCGGTCCGGTTCCCCTTCGGGCACGGGCTCTCGTACACGACCTTCGACGTGGGGACGCCGACGGTGCCCGCGTCCTTCACCGCCGGCACCGGGGACGAGCTCGTCGTCGAGGTGCCCGTGACCAACACCGGCAGCCGGTCCGGCAGCGAGGTGGTGCAGCTCTACGTCGCGCCTCCGTCGCGGACGGAGGTGCCCCGGCCGCCACAGGAGCTCAAGGCCTTCGCCAAGGTGCACCTGACCGCCGGCGAGTCGACGGTCGTCCGGCTGACCCTCGACGACCGTGCCTTCGCCTGGTGGGACGTCGGCACCGAGGGGCACGCCGCCGTGGTCGAGCGCCTGCCGCTCAAGCCCCCCGGTGCCGCCGCCGCGGTGCGCTCCCCGGGTTGGCGGGTCGAGGCCGGGACCTACGCACTGCGCGTCGGGCGCTCGAGCGCCGACATCGCCCACGTCGTGCCCGTCGAGGTCGTCCCGGCGTGACCCCCGGTCGGGGGACCGCGGCGTCGGGGGTCCGGCGACGGGCAGCGGGCCGGCCATGGTCGCGCCCCTGCCCGCCCGTCCCGCCGGCCCGAGCCGCCGCCGCTCGGGCCGCGTCGGGCCGACGGATGCGAGGGAGCTCGCCCTGTGGGCGCTGACCGCGCTCCTGGTCGTCGGCGTCGCCCTGCTGTGGTGGCTCGCCGTCCTGCCGGCCTGACGGACGAGCCGACGCCGCCTCCGCGGCTCCGCCCCGCGTCGGCCACCATGGTGCCGTGACGAGCGAGGGATCGAGGACGGAGGTGGACCTGGCCCTTCCCGTCTCGGTGGCCGCCGTCAACGACTACGAGCTGATCATCGACGGCATCGCCACCATGCTGGGCCGGTTCCCGGGCCAGGTCGACGTGGCCGAGCGCATCGTCATCGGCGAGCCGGTCGACCACCCCCCGATCCACGTCGCCCTCTACGACACCTACGGCCGCGTCGGCATCGCCGGCCAGGCCCTGGACCGGCTCCGCCGGCACCGCGACATCCTCCACGTCGCCATGTTCACCCTCGAGCTCAACGACCAGCTGATCGCCGACGCCCGCCGCCACGGGGCGACCGGGTTCATCTCCAAGACCCTGCCGGCGGAGGTCATCGTCGATGCCATCCTGCGGGTGGCCGCCGGTGAGGAGGTCGTCGCCCGGGGCACCGACGAGGCCATCACCGGCCCCCCGGCGCTGGACGAGCTCGACTGGCCGGGCAAGGCCGACGGCCTGACCGAGCGGGAGAGCCAGGTGCTCGTCCTCGCCTCGGAGGGCCTGACCAACGCCGAGATCGGTGCTGCGCTGTACCTCGGCCGGGAGACGGTGAAGACCTACCTCAGCCGGGCCTACGCCCGGCTCGGCGTCCGCAACCGGGCCGAGGCCGTGCGCTTCCTGCTCGCCGACGGGGCCTTCGCCCGGTTCCGGAGCTCGCACGAGGCCCTCGACCAGGGCGACCCGGTGGCGCGCCCAGAGGGGTAGCGGCCCACCGCCGGGAGCGGGGGACGGGCGTCCCCCGGCCGAGGGATGGTGGCGGTCCCCCGCCGGGGGGAACCGCGCTCCGGCGTGGTTGGAACCCCCCGTCGGGGGCGAGCGAGGGGCCCACCACCCCCGAACCACCCCGAGGATCACCATGACCGACACCCGCCAAGCCACTTGGACCGACTGGGTCGGCGCCGACGTCGTCGACCGCGACGGGGACAAGATCGGCAAGCTGCAGAACGTGTACATGGACCGGGCGACCGGTCAGCCCGAGTGGCTCGCCGTCAGCACCGGCATGTTCGGGCGCAACGAGACCTTCGTGCCCATCGACGGGGTCGACGCCGACGGCGACGCCCTGAAGGCCCCCTACGAGAAGGCCTTCGTCAAGGACGCCCCCAACGTCGACCCCGACGCCGGCTTCATCTCCAACGCCGAGGAGAGCCGGCTCTACGAGTACTACGGGCGCGAGTACCAGGCCTGGAGCGACACCGACCGCGACGCCCAGGACTGGGACCAGCACGACACGAGCCGTGGCGCCGGCCACGACACCTCCGGCCCCGACACCGACTCGGCCATGACCCGCTCGGAGGAGGAGGTCGACGTCGGCACCCGCGACCGCGAGGCCGGCCGGGCCCGCCTCCGCAAGTACGTGGTCACCGAGAACGTGACCACCACCGTGCCCGTCCGCAAGGAGAAGCTCCGCGTCGAGCGCGAGCCGATCACCGACGGCAACGTCGGCAAGGCCATGGAGGGCCCCGACATCTCCGACGAGGAGCACGAGGTCGTGCTCAACGAGGAGGAGGTCGTCGTGGACAAGAAGGTCGTGCCCAAGGAGCGCGTCCGGGCCGAGAAGGACGTCGAGGTCGAGGACCGCGAGGTCACCGAGCAGGTCCGCAAGGAGAAGGTCGAGGTCGAGGGCGACGCCCGCGGCGGCACGCGCGGCTGACCCTCGGCGCCCGCCCGACACACAAGGTGCCAGGCACCATCCGTGCGACGCGGATGGTGCCTGGCACCTTCCGTGCTCAGGCGGCCTGGAGGATGTGGACGCCGCAGGCCGAGCCCAGCCCGATCACGTGGGCCAGGCCGGTGCGGGCCCCCTCGATCTGGCGGTCGCCGGCCTCGCCCCGCAGGTGGTGGCACACCTCCCAGACGTTGGCGATGCCCGTGGCCGAGATGGGGTGGCCCTTCGACTGGAGGCCGCCGGACACGTTCACCGGGATGCGCCCGTCGCGCCACGTCGCCCCCGACTCGAACAGGTCGACGGCGCCGCCGGGCTCGCAGAGCTGCAGGTTGTCGTAGTGGACGAGCTCGGCGGTGGCGAAGCAGTCGTGCAGCTCGACCAGGTCGAGGTCGTTGGGCCCGACGCCCGCCTGCTCGTAGGCCTGGGTGGCGGCGGACCGGGTGAGGGTGTTGACGTCGGGCAGCACCTGGCAGCCGTCGGTCCACGGGTCCGAGGTCAGCACCGAGGCGGCGATCTTGACCGCCCGGCGCTGCTGGGCGTCGGACATCGACGCCAGGCGCTCGCCGGTGACGACGACGGCGGCGGCGGCGCCGTCGCAGTTGGCCGAGCACATCGGTCGGGTGTTCGGGTAGGCGACCATGTGGTCGCCCATGATCTGCTCGAGGCTCATGGCCTTCGTGTAGGCCGCCAGCGGGTTCAGGGTCGAGTGCGAGTGGTTCTTCTCGCTGATCTTGGCGAAGAGCTCGAACGGTGCCCCGCCGTAGGCGTGCTGGTGCAGGTACTCCATGCCGATCTGGGCGAAGGTGCCGGGCATGGTGGCGGTGCCGATCCGCCCGTCGGTGGCGACGATGGCGCCGATCCGCCCCTTGGGCGACCAGGTGCCGTCGCCCTCCTTGCGGTTGCCGCCGGCGAGGAGCCCCGCCCCGGCCAGCTTCTCGACGCCGACGGCGAGGCCGATCTCGCACTCGCCGGCCTTGAGGGCCATGATCGCGGTGCGCAGGGCGGTTGCCCCGGTGGCGCAGGCGTTGGACACGTTGTAGACGGGGATGCCGGTCTGGCCGATCTGCTTCTGCAGGCCCTGGCCGAAGCCCAGCCCCTGGCCCATCAGGTTGCCGGCGGCGAGCACGCCGACGTCGGCCATGGTGACCCCGCCGTCGGCCAGGGCGGCCGTGGCCGCCTCGGCGCCGAGGTCGAACGTGTCCAGGTCCGGGTGCTTGCCGAACCTCGTCATCGAGATGCCGAGGATGTAGATGGCGTCGCGGTCGGTCATGTCAGTGCTCCTTCGAGAGGGGCGAAGCCGAAGCCGACGCCCTCGTCGCCGTTGGCGTCTGGGCCCATCGAGTAGGTGGTGAGGCGGACGGGCATGCCCAGGCGGACGTGGTCGGGGTCGGGCGTGACGTCGCGCAGGTTGGCCTGGACCTTGGTGCCCCCGCAGTCGAGGACGGCGGCCACGAACGGGACCTCGACGCCGGGGGCGGCGAAGGTGACGATCGTGTACGCCGTCACCGTGCCCTCGGCCGGCAGGTCGGCCGGGGCGAAGTCGGTGCCCGAGCACGAGGCGCAGGCGTTGCGCCGGTCGAAGAACCGGGCTCCGCACGCCGTGCACTCGTGCACCCGGAGGTGCGGTTCGGGATCGAGGACGAGGTAGTCGACGATCGGGATCTGGGTGCCCACGGGCGCCTCCACGTTTTCTTGACCGGGCGGTCAACGTAGCCAACCGGCGCCCGGCGCGCTGTCCCAGCGGGCTGGGGCGTTCCGTCACCCCTCATGCGCCGGGGAGACACATGGGGGTCGACAGAACGGCGGAGGGGCGGCGGTTCGTCAGGGTGGGACCGCCCCGGACGCGGCGCAGGCGACGCAGTGCCGCGTGCCCGGCAGGGCCTGGAGCCGCTCCCACCCGACCTCCCCGCCGCAGGTCGCGCAGGTGCCGAGGTCGGCGTCGGCGGCCAGGGCGGCGTCGAGCTCGGCCAGCCGGACCCGCGCCTCCCCCGCCAGCGACGAGACCTGGGCCCGCTCGTAGGCGGTGGTGCCGTCGGGGTCGTGCTCGTCGTCGGGCGGTTCGAGGTCGGCCGCCGCGACCAGCTCGGCGAAGGTCTGCTCGAGCGCCGCCAACCGTGCCGCGGTCCGGTCCCGCTCCTCGACGACCATCCGACGCAGCTCGTCGCGCGCCGCCTCGCTCAGCGCCATCGATCGACCCTACCGACGCTGTGCGAAGGTGGCCCGATGCTCGCCGTCCAGTGCCTGTCCCAGTCGAAGGACGACCCCCTCTCCGGGCTCGCCGTCCACGAGGTGGCCGACCCCGAGGTGCCCGACGGGTGGGTGCGGGTCGACGTCCGGGCCGCAGCCCTCAACCACCACGACCTCTGGTCGCTCCGCGGGGTCGGGCTGGCGGCCGACCGGCTGCCCATGACGCTCGGCTGCGACGCCGCCGGGGTGACGGCCGACGGGCGCCAGGTCGTCGTCCACGCCGTCATGGGCGACCCCGCCGCCGGGGGTGGGGACGAGACGCTCGACCCCCGACGCACCCTCCTCTCCGAGCTCCACCCGGGCACCCTGGCCGAGGCCGTCGTCGTCCCGGCTCGCAACGTCGTGCCCCTGCCCGAGGGGATGTCGTTCGAGGAGGCGGCCTGCTTCCCCACGGCCTGGCTCACCGCCTACCGGATGCTCACGACCCGCTCCGGCCTCGACGGGCCCGGCACCGTCCTGGTGCAGGGGGCCGGGGGCGGCGTCGCCACCGCCGCCATCGTCCTGGCCAAGGCCCTCGGCCACCGGGTGCTGTGCACGTCGCGGGACGCGACCAAGCGCGACCAGGCCCTCGGGCTGGGCGCCGACCTCGCCGTGGCGACCGGCGAGCGCCTCCCGGAGAAGGTCGACGTCGTCGTCGAGACGGTCGGCCGGGCGACGTGGGAGCACTCGCTCCGGTCCCTTCGCCCCGGCGGGCGGATCGTCGTCAGCGGGGCGACCAGCGGTCCCGACCCCTCGGCCGACCTCAACCGGGTCTTCTTCCTCCAGCTGTCGGTCGTGGGCTCGACCATGGGGACCCGCGACGAGCTGGTCGCCCTGCTCGACCTGGTGCGCGGGGCAGGCATCCGGCCGACGGTCGACGACGTCCGCCCCCTGGCCGACGCCCGGGTCTCGTTCGAGCGCCTGGCCGAGGGCACGGGCTTCGGCAAGCTGGTCCTCACCGTCCCGTAGCGCCACGTCGTCCTGGGCCGCGGCCGGGTGGGCACGCATGACGTCCGGCGCACGGCCCCGGCCGGGCAGGCGAGCCGAGTGGCGGTGTCGTCGGACCGGGCTGGGTCGGTCAGCCGTCGGTCCGCGGGGCCTGGGCCAGCTCCTCCCGGAGGCGGCGGATCTCGGCGATCAGCTCGATGGTGACGCGGTCCATGGCCGTCATCCGCTGGCGGGCGTGGCGGTCGATGACGGAGAGCCGGTGGTCGGTGAGCGCAGCCATGAGAGCGAACATACGTTCGCCATGGCGGTCTGGCAAGGGCCCGGTCCGATGGGGATCGGCGGGCGGCCCCGTCGGTACGGGAGAGGACACCGACCCCGAGGAGGCACCATGACGACCACCCCCGTGGACACGACGACCGCGACGACCGACGAGGAACAGGTGCGCATCCTGCTGGAGCGGTGGTTCACCGCCGTGCAGGAGGCCGACCTCGCCGGGGTGCTGGCCGGCCACGCCGACGACATCGTGATGTTCGACGTCCCGCCGCCCGACGCGGGCGTGCGGGGTCGCGACGCCTACCGGGCGACGTGGCCGCCGTTCCTCGAGTGGCAGTCCGGCGACGGCGTGTTCGAGCTGGTGGAGCTGGACGTGACCGTGGGCGACACGGTCGCCTTCGCCTGGGCCCTGCTGCGGTGCGGCCCGGCGTCCGAGGTCGCCGCCCACCCCCACCAGAGGCTGCGCCTCACCGTCGGGCTGGAGAAGCGGTCGGGGCGGTGGGTCGTGACCCACGAGCACCACTCGTTCCCGGACCGCACCCCGTAGCCCCGTCGCCCCCGGCGCCGGCGCCCGGTCGTCGCCGTCGCCCCGTCGTCGCCGTCGTGCGGCGAGGAGTGGGCGGTCTCGTCCCGTGACGGCCGCACGAGCCCGCCGTGGTCGGTCGGCTCACCGGTCGCCGAGGACCTGGCCGGCGAGCATCCGACCGATGGCGAGCGACGCGGTGGCGGCCGGCGACGGCGCGTTCAGCAGGTGGATCGCTCGGGCCGAGCGGCTCGTCACGAAGTCGTCGACGAGGGTGCCCCGCCGGTCCACCAGCTGGGCCCGGATGCCCGACGGTCCCGGCTCCACGTCCTCGGCCCGCAGCTCGGGCAGGTAGGCCTGCATGCGGCGCAGGTACCGGCCCCGCAGCCGCTCGTCGAGCAGCTCGCGGGCGCCGGTCCCGACGTGGCGGGCGGCCAGGCGCCAGGAGCCGCCGAAGCGGGCCACCTCGACCAGGTCGCGGGCCACGGGACGGCGGTCGTAGGCCTCTCGGCCGAGGGCCAGGAGGGCGTTGGGCCCGGCCCACACCTCGTCGTCGATCCGCCGGGTGAAGTGCACGCCGAGGAACGGGAAGCGGGGGTCGGGGACGGGGTACAGGTTGCCCTGCACCAGGCGGGCGGCGTCGGGCCGCAGCCGCAGGTAGGACCCGCGGAAGGGCACGACCCGGCTCCCCGGGGGGAGCGTCAGCGCCGCCAGCCGGTCGGCCTGCAGCCCACCGCAGGTGACGACCAGGTCGGCCCGCACCTCCCCCACGTCGCCTCGCCGCCCGCCCACCCCGCCAACGTTGGACGGGATGCCGCAGGATGATGCGGCTCCCGTCCAACGTTCGGCGGTCACGGTGACGCCGCCCTTGTCCTCGGCGATGGCGGTCACCCGGTGGCCGGTGCGGACGACGCAGCCGGCGGCCTCGACCTCGTCGACGAGCGCCCGGCACACGGCGAGGAAGTCGATGACGCCGGTGACGGGGGAGTGGAGGCCGCGGTGGCCGGCGGCGTGGGGCTCGATCTCCCGGATCTCGGCCGCCGTCACCGTCCGGAGGCCCGGCACCCCGTTGGCCCGGGCCCGGGCGGCGAGGGCGTCGAGGGCGGCGTCCTCCTCGGGGCCGAGGGCGACGACCAGCTTGCCCGTGCGGCGCCGGGGCACGCCGTGCTCGTCGGCGAACCGCTCCAGCTCCTCCCGCCCGGCGTGGCACAGCTTGGCCTTGAGCGACCCCGGCGCGTAGTAGATGCCGGCATGGAGGACGCCGGAATTGTGGGAGCTCTGGTGCCGCCCGACCTCGGACTCCTTCTCGAGCACGGTGACCCGGCTGTCGGGCGCAGCCCGGAGGATCTGGTGGGCGGTGGCCAGCCCGACGATGCCCCCGCCCACCACGATCACGTCCACGTGGGTCGCCAGGGACTCGAACCCTGAACCAGCGGGTTAAAAGCCCGATGCTCTGCCAGTTGAGCTAGCGACCCTGGCTGCCGCACCCCGCAAAGCCATGCGACACAACGAAAGGGTGCGAACACGATGAGCGTACTGAACAGGGAAGAGCAGTGGCCGACTGTGGCGGCCACCCCGCTCGACGAGGCACGAGCACGGCGAGGGTCGAAGGACACCAGACCAAGCGACACGTGCTGATCTACGCAGACGAACGCCCGACCGATGCACCCGAAGTCGTGCGGATTCCCGACGGTGGGGGCCTCGAGCTCGTCGTCGAACGATTCCCTGGCACGGTCGGCCGCTTCGACCTCGACGACGGTGACCTCGAGGTCGGCCCGGGGGCCGCCGATGTCGACACCACATGGACCCAGCTCATCGGCGTCATCCGCTGACCAAGCTCACCCGACGCGGGGCACCGGATCCGGGCACCGGGGTCAGCCCGCACATGTCTGCTCGACCGCTCGCTGCGATGGGATCAGTAGCGCCGGGAGAGGGTGATGGAGAAGACCTGGTCAGACCCGGGGGTCACGCGCAGCGATACGTAGCTCACCTTGCTCTCGCCCTCGACCTGCACTCGTCGGAACCTCGTCACGATGTCGCCGCTGCCGTCGCGCATCGGCTGGTCGACTCGGAAGGTGTGGCCGTCACCCTGCATCCACAGCACCTGGCCCGAGAAGGCAAGCGTCTCGGCCCGTACGGCGTCAGCCAGGTCTCGGTACGAAGATGAGATCGTTCCGTCTGCGTTGTAGGCGCTGTCCTGGGAGAGGAGGACGACCCCCTCGTGGCCAGCATCGCGAGCGGCCCTGAACGCGTCGCGAAGCCATGTGATCGTCGCTGCGCGACGGGCCCGCCCTTGGGAGCGGCTCTGGTCGTCACCGCCGCCCACGACGTGGAGGGTGACGAAGGTGATCGTGGCGTGCGACCACCGCGCGTTCTCCGGGTAGCCGGACTCGGCCTGTGAGGCAAGCGACCGTGTGGTGCGACCTCGCGACGTGGTGCCAGTGCTTCGAAAGACGAGCTCGCGGAGTCGGCGGAGACGATCGTCTCGCGATGAGCCGCAATCGAGCCACTCGTTGTCGCCCGGCGTGTAGACGAGCGGCTCGTCGAACGAGTCGAACCGACCGATGTTCTCGATGACGTTGGCGTCGGTGCAAGGCGCTGAGCTGCTCTTGAAGTCGCCGAGGTGGGTGGAGAACACGGCCGACGAGGCGTTGATGTCGGCGATCATGCGGTCGTAGGCGGCCTCGAGGGAGTCCGAGTACGGCACGTCCCCGAACACGGCGACGTCGTAGGGAGGTGCCGGTTCGCAGCCCGTGAGGCTCGATGCACCGAGCACCAGGACGATCAAGGTGGCGAGGACAGAGGGGTTCCATCGCTTCATCGCTTACCAACGGTAAGCACCGGGAGCTCTCCGGTACCCCCTGCTCGGGCGAGGCATCCTCACCCCCTTTGCTGACACCATTCCGGCGGCGTGGCGGCGCCAGGGGGAGCGTCGAGGAGGTGGTACTTGCTCCTGCCCTCTCCCGTCCGCTTCGGACGACGGCGCAGGGGCCGCTCCTCAGGGTCGTCCTGGCTCACACCTTGCGGCCGGATCAGCCGAGCGTTGCCCGTCACCGGGTCTTGAGTGCCCTCGGGCCATCATCGGCGAGCGACGAGCGAACGTATCGCGCACCTCGAGGAAGAGCCCGGCTTCGAAGTCCTGGACTGGGTGGCCGCGGCAGCGCGGGTCGCCATGGCGATGCCGTTGTTCACCCTCGTCACCGGCTCGGCGCAGATCCAATCGGGGTCGCCGCTGTAGACGACCATGTGGGTAGCGTCGGCGGGCTCATGGGCTGAAGTGGAAGGAGCGCCCGGCGTACGCTCACGGCACTGCCCACCGGGGGCTCGGTGGACTTGCCGTCGTGGGGACCGGACGGGGAGGCGCTCATGGACGAGCCTGACCTGCTGCTCCCGGAGGGGGCTGTCAGCACGGGCGCTGCCTCTGGTCGCACGGTCTGTCGACGGGAGGACATCACACCCGGCACGGCTCAGTCGGCTCGCGGCCCCTGGTCTCCGCCAGCATCTCGAGCACGAAACTTGAAGGCGGTGGCGGCGAGGGCGGAGCAGAGGCCCGGGTCGGTCCGACCCCCCAAGGCGTGTGAGCCACGGCGACCCCCTCGCGTCGGATGGCCAGGGCAACCGCCGATCTGAAGCGGGCGCGTCGACGGGGGCGAGAAGGTTGCCGAGTCGATGTGCTGCCGTCCGCCGAACGGCGACGTACCCTCAGTCGCGCAGGTCGACCACGACCTCATCGGGAGGGCTAGTTCGCGCGACATGCGCTGCGACCTCGACAAGCCTCTTGTCCAGCTCCTGAGCGGCGCGCACGAGCCACGCGTACGCCTGATCGTCGGTGAGCTGATGGCGTTCCATCAGGATGCCCTCGGCCCGCCCGATCAGGTACCAGCTGGAGTCGATGAGGGTTCGGCTCGCGACGAGGTCATGCAGACGGAAGTTGTGCGCCTCGTCAGACCCCCCGAACGCGGAGCGCGGCTCATCTGAGGAGCGAGACGGGGGCGACACGACGAGGGCAGCAGACTGGTACGACGAGGCTTCGCAATCGCGAAAGGGCTGATCATACGACAGGTGTCAACCGCCCGGAGTGGCCCCTGGGCTGTCCGCCGAGCGCACCGGATCCGGGTGCCCGTGCGGGCGAGCTCGGTCAGCGGATGACGCGGTCGAGCTGGGACCGGATGGTGTCGACGTCGACGGCCCCCGGGCGAACCTCGAGGTCACCGTCGTCGAGGTCGATGTAGCCGACCGCGCCAGGGAATCGCTCGACGACGAGCTCCAGGTCGGCAGCATCCTGCATCCACACGACCTCGGGTGCATCGGTCGGGCGTTCGTCCGGGTAGATCAGCATGAGTCGCTTGGTCACGGTGTCCTCCGACCCTACGGATCGGCGCACGGACGGCATCCATGAGCACCGCCCCGCCGTACGGCGGGGCGGTGCGACGCCCTGACCCCGACGTCTTCTCGTCAGCGGCGGAGCACGGCCCCGTAGACCTCGACGTCGCGGCGCACCATCGTGGCCCGATCGAACCGCCGTCCGGCCGCGACCGACCAGGGCCTGAAGCGCACCGGGTTCCGTGGCGGGCTGGTCGCCCTGGGCGGGGTCGTCATGGGGTTGATGTGACGGTCGTGGGCGTTCTCTCGAACTCGACGGGCGGTACGTGGCCGAGGCTTCGGTCTCGTCCCCGGGCGCCCGGTCGGCCCCGCCTTTACGATCTCGCCATGCTCACCTCGACCGCGCGCCGCCGGAGCCTCGCCAAGGTGTTGGTCGCGGCCCTCGCCCTCGCCCTCATCGCCACGTCCTGCGATCTCGCCTACCCCCCGGGAGAAGGGAACCTCCGGTACCGCGACCCCGTGGTCGCCGACGTCACCAAGACCGCCGACATCACCTACGGCCAGGCTGTCGACCAGCAGGGCGCGACCAAGGTCTTGAAGCTCGACCTCTACGAGCCCGCGGGCGACACGGTGACGGCCCGGCCCCTGATCATCTGGGTGCACGGCGGAGGCTTCTCCTCCGGGTCCAAGACGTCCGGGGAGATCGTCGAGCAGGCCACCAGCTTCGCCCGCAGGGGGTACGTGACCGCATCGATCTCCTACCGCCTCTCGCCGCAGGGGTGCAGGGAACCCAACGCGACCTGCATCGAGTCGATCTACGACGCCATCGAGGACGCCCAGGCCGCGGTCCGGTTCTTCCGTCGCTACGCCTCCCGCTACCGCATCGACCCGAACCGCATCGCCATGGCGGGCACGTCGGCGGGAGCGATCACCGCCCTCAACGTCGGCTACGCGACGCCCGTCCCGGGCAACAGCGGGAACCCGGGGTACTCCTCGGCCATCAGGGCTGCGGCGTCGCTCTCGGGTGCGGTCATCTTCACTGGCTCGGTCGGTCCCGGCGACGCCCCCGCCCTCCTCTTCCACGGCACGAACGACGGACTGGTCCCGTACTCTTGGGCGACGGCGACGCGCGACACGGCCGAGGACGCCGGGCTCCGCGCCGCCCTCGTCACGTGGGAGGGAGAGGGCCACGTGCCCTACTACGAGCACTCCGACCAGATCAGCGATCTCACGCGCAACTTCTTCTACGCCCACCTCGACGCTGCCCGGGCGGCCCGCTGACCCCGACGCGTCAGAGCGAAGGAGGGTCCGCGTCGGACCGGTCACCGAGCGAACGCCGTCGTCGGTCGCGAGCTCGGCGCACCGAGGCGATCGGAAGCACGAGCTCGTTGTGGTCTCAGGCCTGGGGGCATCGAGGTCACCGCGGCCGACGCCGACCTCGTCTTGAAGGACATGGGCCAGGGGTGCGACGGCTCACGCAAGCTCCGAAGGCGACGCTCCCGAGCACTGTCGACGCGCGCGCGGCATCGGCGTCGTCGAGGCCCCGGAGACGCCCTGGCCGGTGCTCGTCGGCGCCGCCGTCGCAGCCGTGGCTCTCGCCGTCGTCGCCGCCGTCGTGCCGGCTCGGATGGCGAGGCGGGTCGCCCCCGCGATCGTCCTCCGCGCCGGATGACGGTCCGGCGCGACGGAGGCCCGGTGCGTCGAGCGGGTCATGGCGCGCTGCGAACGGGGTGCGTAGGAGGAGATGGCTCTCCTATGAGAGCCGCTCGGCGGCCCCTGCGATCCCGCCCTCGACCAGGAGGGTGTGGCCGGACAGGTCGGGTCAGCCGGCCAGCGAGCCGCCGAAGATCTGCCAGGCCAGCACCGACTTCGCCCCGAGGCTGAGCACCAGGTACGCCTTCTCGCCGAACGCGTAGTCCGACCAGGGCCCGACCCCTCGGTACTGCAGCCACTGGTTGACCCCGAAGCTCATGAAGAACACGAACTGGGCGACGACGATGCCGTAGACGAAGGTCGGCACCGTGTCGGCGCCGGCGACGTTCACGACGATGGCGACCCACGGGGCCGCCCCCGCCACGCACCCGAACCAGAACGGCCGCATGGTGAGGGTCGCCCGCCCGGGCGGGTTCGCCTCCTCCTGCAGCCACCCGAAGAGGATCATGGCGATGTTGGCGCCGGCGATGCCGACGATGGCGGTGATGTCGGTGATCCCGCTGTAGCTGCCGATCAGGACGATCATCAAGGTGGCGCTGAAGGCGTACTCCACCCAGCGGAACCGGTTGATCCCCCGCTCGAGGTCGGCCTCGTAGGTGCGGCGCCCGACGGTCGCGGTGAGGAGGTGGTCGAGGGCGGCGAGGCCGAGGAAGGCCGCGACCGCCCACCCGATGCGGATGTCGACGAGGTCCTCCGGCGCGGGTGCGTCGGCGCCGGGCGGCCCGGTCGGGAAGGTCGAGGTCACCGTGACGGCGAAGTCGCTGGCCAGCACCACGACGGCGACCGCCTGGGCCAGGTGCAGGACGGTGAGCCCGAGGTTCCACCGTCGCAGGTCGTCGAGCCTCGCCCGGGTCATCCCTGCCTCGGCGTCGGCCATCGCGGGACGGTACCAGCAGGGCTCCGGGACGGACCCGCGGCGCGGCGTCGCCGGTCAGACGGTGCGAGCCCTCCTCTTCGGCTTGGGGGCCTTGCGCTCCGGCAGCTGGATCTTGCGCTCGGCGCCCGACGTGCCCTCGTCGAGCTGTCGGCTTCGTTCGACCTCGGCGTTGAGCTCGGCGCCGAAGAGGATCGCCAGGTTGGTGAGCCACAGCCAGATGAGGGCGATGACGACACCGGCCAACGCCCCGTAGGTCGTGTTGTAGGACCCGAAGCTCGCGACGAAGAAGGCGAACCCGACAGATGCTGCGACCCAGATGAGCACGGCGACCACGCTGCCGGGGGTGATCCACTTGAAACCAGGGAGCTTGGCGTTCGGCGCCGAGTAGTAGAGGAGGGCCAGCATGAACATCACGACCACCCCCAGGACCGGCCACTTGAGGATGTTCCAGGCGGTGATGGCGCCGCTCCCGACCCCGATCTGCTCACCGACCTCACGGGCGACGGGGCCGGTCAGGGCGATGGCGCCGAGCACCACGGCCAGGAGCACCACGAGGATGAGCGTGACCACCATCTGCAGCGGACGCAGCATGAAGACGGAACGCCCCTCCTCCACCTCGTAGATCTCGTTGGAGGCCCGCATGAAGGCGCCGATGTAGCCCGATGCCGTCCACAGCGCCGCCCCCAGCCCGACGATGAGCCCGAGCCCCGCAGCGTTGCGGTCGCTGGTGACGTCATCGATGGGCTGCTCGAAGGTCTCGACGGCGCTGGAGGAGCCCAGCGACTCGGCGATGCCCGTGAGCGTGTCCGTGATCGTCTCGGGGTCGCCCACCAGCCCCACCACGGACACCATGGCGATGAGGGCGGGGAAGATGGACAGCACCGAGTAGTAGGTGAGGGCTGCGGCTCTGTCCGTGAGCTCGTCCTCCTTGAACTCGGTGAGCGTGCGCTTGAGCGTCTGCGCCAGCCCGCCCCGCGGTGCGTGGGCGGGCCCGGGCTCGCCCCGCCAGTCCTCTGCGTCGCGACGGGTGTCGTCGCTCCACGTGGGGTCTCCTGCGTCGGACATGGCGGACCTCCTCGGCGGGTGGCGCGGACAGGCTGCGGCGGCCGGAGCGGACGGGCGATGCTCGGTTCCCGGACGCGCCTACCCAGCGCGGGCCGACCGAATCGGTGCCGAGACAACACCACGCCGTCGCGCCCCGTGGGTCGGTCCTACTCGTCGAGGAAGCCCGTCAGCCCGGTGATCTCCAGGAGCCGCCGGAGCTCGTCCGAGGGCCGGTCGAGGGTGAGGGCGCCGGGCACGCCGATCCGGTTGCGGACGACGACGAAGCTCCGCAGCCCGGTGGAGTCGCAGAACTCGAGCGCCTCGCAGTCGAGCACGACCTGGCGGGCCCCCTCGGCCAGCGGCTCGATGGCGTCGAGGAACACCCGCACCGTCGCGGCGTCGAGCTTGCCCGCCACGCGCGCCCGGACCACCGACCCGCGGCTGTGCACCACGACGTGGAGGCTGCTCGTCGACATCGGCGCGGACGCTAGCGACGTGCGGGCCCGGGGACCTGCTCGCGGTCAGCCGGAGGGGAACGGGAACCAGACCGCCTTGGCCGCGGCCAGGAGCTCGCCGCTCGTCGAGAAGAGGGCGGTGCCGGCGAGCAGCTTCCGGCCGTCGCTCCCGATGCGCCAGCCCGTCACGATGAGGTCCTGGTCGGCCGGGACGGGGGCGTCCCGGCGCACGGTGATGCGGCCGAGCAGGCCGGCGGGCTCGCCGGCGGCGATGAAGGCGAAGGCGCCCGGGCAGTCGAGGGCGGCCACGACGATCCGCCCGTCGACCCACCCGTCGGGCCCGGCGGCGCCGGGGTCGGGACGCCAGACCGCCGCGACCTGGTCCCCGTCGCTCCCGGGCACGGGCCCGGCGGCGATCCGCAGGCCGTGGCCGTCGGTGCGAGCCAGGCCGCACCCGAAGCAGGTCGGGTGCACCCCGGGGCCCTGGCGCGCGGGCGAGCCCGCCTCGGCGGCGGCCGCCTCGTCGCGGGTGGGTGGACGGGGCACGTCGAGGACGAGGTCGGTGGGGACGGCCTCGGCGACGAGGTCGTCGCCGTGCCACAGCGACGACCGGGACGGGTCCTGCTCGTCGAGGCGCAGGGGGGTGTCGAGCGGCGTGGCCCGTCGGAGCGTCACCTCGACCGCGCCCGGCCACCGGCCGGTGAGGAGCCCGGCGACGTAGCCGCCGTGGCCCATCTGCGGCGGGCCGGCGTAGCGGCTCTCGACGGTGACGAGCCGCGCCCGTCCGGTCATCTGCTGTCCCTCGTCCATGTCGCTGGAACGATCGCGGATCTCGTGGACGGGACACGAACCCGTGGCGTCGTGCCGGTGCGCTGGGTCGTCGGCTCCGGCCGGCGGTCCGCCGGTCCTCCGTCGCCGGGAGCGGCCCGTGGACCTGTAACGGGCACCCCTCGTCGGAGGACCGTTCAGTGTCCGGCACCACAGGAGGCAGCCATGGAAGCAGCAGTCGTCGACGAGACCCGGCTCGAGGAGCTGATGGGGCAGGTGGTGGGCTACATGACGGGAGGTGCGATGTGCTTCGGCATGTGGCTGGGCGACGAGCTCGGCCTGTACGGCGTGCTCACCGACATCGGACCGACCACGGCCGACGAGCTGGCCGCCAAGGCCGGGTGCCACCCGCGGCTGGTCCGGGAGTGGCTCGACGGCCAGGTCGCCGGCGGCCTCGTCGCCTGGGACGCCGACCACGACACCTACGCGCTCACCCCCGAGGCCACCATGGCCCTCGCCGACGAGGGTTCGCCGGCCTTCGTGGCCCGAGCGATGAACGCCCTGGGGTCCCTGTTCATCGACCTGCCCAAGGTCACCGAGGCGTTCCGCTCCGACGGTGCCCTGTCCTGGGGCGATCACCACCCGTGCCTCTTCTCGGGCACCGAGTGGCTCTTCCGGGCCGGGTACCGGGCGGAGCTGCCGGGGTGGATCTCGGCCCTGGACGGCGTCGAGGAGACGCTCACCGGGGGCGGCACCGTCGCCGACGTCGGATGCGGGCACGGGGCGTCGGCGATCGTGGTCGCCCAGTCCTTCCCGCACGCCCGCGTCACCGGGTTCGACTTCCACGGTCCGTCGGTCGAGACAGCCCGGACGCGGGCCCTGGAGGCCGGCGTCGCGGACCGCACCCGGTTCGAGGTGGCCGACGCCAAGGGCTACGACGGCACGTTCGACCTGATCTGCTTCTTCGACTGCCTCCACGACATGGGGGACCCCGTCGGCATCGCCCGCCACGCCCGGGAGCACCTGGCCGATGGCGGCACGGTCCTGCTCGTCGAGCCGTTCGCCATCGACGGTCGGGCGGCCAACATCGCCGAGAACCCGATGGCTGCCCTGCTCTACACGGCGTCGTCGTCGATCTGCACCCCCAACTCCCTGTCGCAGGAGGTGGGCCTGGGCCTCGGCGCCCAGGCCGGCGAGGCCCGCCTGGCCGAGGTCTTCGAGGAGGCGGGGTTCTCGTCGTTCCGGCGAGCCGCCGAGACACCCCTCAACCTGGTCCTGGAGGCCAAGGTCTGACGCCCCGCGCGGCCGCTCGACCGCACCCCGAGGTTCCCCGGGACACACCCGGCGCACCGTCGTACGCTGGCCCCAGTGGGCGATGGATCCGGGCTGGTCGAGCGGCTGCGCGGCGGGGACGAGGACGCGCTCGTGGAGGTGATGGACCGCTACCAGCCGGCACTCCTGCGGGCCGCCGAGGCCACCGTCGGCAGCCGCGCCGTCGCCGAGGAGGTGTGCCAGGAGACGTGGCTCGCCGTGGTGCAGGGCATCGGCGAGTTCCAGGGCCGCTCCTCGTTCCGCACCTGGTTGTTCCACATCATGCGCAACCGGGCCCGGACGTGCGTCGGCCGCGAGCGGCGGGCGGGCCGGCCCGACTCGGACCTGGTGGAGCGGGCCGGCGCCTGCGCGGCCTGGGCGCTGCCGTCGGTGCCGTCGTCGGAGGGCGTCGACGACCGCCTCGACGCGGCCGGCCTCGCCCGTCGAGTCGTCGCCCTCCTGCCCGAGCTGCCCGACCAGCAGCGTCGGGTCGTGGTCCTCCACGACGTCGAGGGTCTGGGCAACCACGACGTCGCGGCGCGGCTCGGTCTGTCCGACGGCCACGAGCGGGTCCTGCTGCACCGAGGCCGGGCCCGCCTGCGCGCCCTCCTCGACGGGTCGGGGCCGACGTGCTCGGCGGCGCCGTCCGCGCGCCGGAGGTCCCGTCGCCCCCGCCCGTCCCGAGGCTGTGATGGACCTCGCGTCGTTGGCTGGAGTGGCGAGCGGTGATGAGGCCCACCCTCGTGATGTCGGCGTTCAACGCCCTCGGCGCGCTCGTGCCCGACCGCGCCTGGCGGTGGGACCGGCTGCTCGGGGCGCGGGGCGCGGGGCCCGGCGGCCGGGCGGGCACTGGGCCTCGGTCCCATCCGCCTGGTCGGGCAGGCACCGGACGGGCAGTCGTTCGGGAGGCGGCGGCATCAGCTCATGGTGATGACGCCGCGCACGTTGGCGCCCGACTTCATGTCGGCGAAGCCCTGGTTGACGTCCTCGAGCGGGTAGGTGTTGGTGACGATGGCGTCGAGGTCGAGCTGGCCGCCGACGTACAGGCGGAGCAGCCGGGGGATGTCGAACAGCGGGTTGGCCGAGCCGAAGATCGAGCCGACGATCTGCTTCTCCATCAAGGTCAGGTCGCACAGCGACAGCTGGACCTCGGTCTCGTGCATGGGGTGGATGTTGGTGACGACCAGCCGGCCCCGCTTGGACACCAGCCGCATCGTGGCGGCCACGTCGGCACCCGAGCCCACCCCGACGCAGGCGATGACCTTGCTGCACATGCGGCCCCAGGTCTCCTGCTGGATCAGCCCGAAGGCCTCGTCGATGCTGGCGGCCACGTGCGTGGCACCCAGCCGCTTGGCCTCGTCCCGCTTGAGCTCGATGGGGTCGATGGCGAAGATCCGCTCGGCGCCGGCCAGCTTGGCCCCCATCAGGGCGCTCGCCCCGATGCCGCCGATGCCGATGATGGCCACGTCGTCACCCGGCTTCACCTCGGCGGCGTAGACGGCCGAACCCCACCCGGTGGTGACGCCGCAGCCGACGAGGCAGGCCCGCTCGAGCGGGATCTGCGGGTCGATCGGCACGCAGCTCCACTCGTGCACCACGGTGTGGTGGGAGAAGGTGCCGAGGCCCACGAGGGTGAACAGGTCCTGCCCCTGGGCGTGGTGGCGCGAGGTGCCGTCCATCTTGAGCCCGCCGAGGGCGCCGGCGCCGTTGTCGCACAGGTTCTGGTGCCCCGTCGAGCACGACGGGCACTCACCGCAGGCGGGGATGAAGGCGAACACGACGTGGTCGCCCGGCTTGACCCGGCTCACGCCGGGCCCGACGGCCTCGACCACCCCTGCGCCCTCGTGGCCGCACACCATCGGGAGCGAGACGGGCAGGTCGCCGGTGACGGCGTGGTCGTCGGAGTGGCACATCCCCGAGGCGACCATGCGCACGAGGACCTCGCCGTCCTTCGGGTCGTCCAGCTCGACGTCCTCGATGGACCAGGGGGTGTTCCTCTCCCACAGGACCGCGGCCTTCGTCTGCACACCACACCTCGCATCGTCGACGGACGTCGGCACCGTACCGCGACCCCCGCCCCAAGTGGACAGATGTCCAGAACCGGGTCGGCGGGTGCGCATGGGGACTGGTAGCAACGGAGCCCATGGGAGGGCTGCCCGAGGACCTGACGCACGCGTGGTGGGGTGGCGAGCGCGCCGTCCCGATCGCGCACGCCCTCGACGCGCTGCTCGGCCAGATGGACCGGCGCCTCGCCCACGAGGAGCCGGTCGTGGCGGACACCGATGACCTGCTGCCCCTGGGCACCGGTCTCCTGCCGCTGGATCGCGTGCTCGGCGGCGGCGTCTGGCGGGGCCGGGCCGTCATCGTCGAGGCCGACATCGAGGCGCAGGCCACCGCGCTGCTGAGCACGGTCGCCCGCCACGTGCCCCACCGGTGCCTGGTGGATGGGCGAGACGTCGTCGCCGTGGCGACCGGGATCCTGGCGGGCAGCGCAGGCGTCCCGGAGGTGAGCGTGACCGACGCCCGGCTCTCCGAGCGCGAGTGGGCGGCCGTCGTCTCTGGGTTGCGGAGCCTGCGCGGTCGGGACGTCTCCGTGTGCTCGACCGGTTCGCTCGACGCTCTCCGCGAGGTGGCCGTGGGCGCCGGCGCGGATGTGCTCGTCGTGCACGACACGGCTCGCTTCGGTCCCCCGGCCCAGCTCGGGCCGGGGCTCGCCCGGTTGGCCCGCACCGCCGGGGTCGCGGTGCTGGCGTCGGCGACGCCGACGGAGGGTGTCCCCTCGCGGGCCGACGACGGCGTGACGCACCTGCACATGCACGGGTTCGACCTCGGCGGTCGAGCGTCGCTCG
The DNA here is from genome assembly GCF_019443745.1 of Iamia sp. SCSIO 61187. Taxonomy (NCBI): domain Bacteria; kingdom Bacillati; phylum Actinomycetota; class Acidimicrobiia; order Acidimicrobiales; family Iamiaceae; genus Iamia; species Iamia sp. SCSIO 61187. The sequence goes on along the minus strand of NZ_CP050948.1, from coordinate 4,674,364 downwards.
TGCGCCCGGATCCGGACGACCTGCTCGCCGTGGCCCAGGTCGACGTCGAGTGCCTCTTCGGGATCGTGCGCTGACGACCGCCGGACCGGTCCTCGGGGTGGCGCTCAGCACGGGGCCCCGGCCCAGGAGTACCGTCCCCCTCGGGCACAGGCGATGGACACCACCGAGGCTCTGGAGCGAGGCCGCACGGCGTTCGGAGCGCGCGCCTGGCCCGAGGCCTACGCGGCCCTCCACGACGCCGACCGCGTCGACCCGCTGGGTCCGGTCGACCTCGAGCGGGTCGCCACCGCCGCCTACCTGACCGGGCACGACACCGAGAGCACCGATGCCTGGGCCCGGGCCCACCAGGGGTGGCGGGCGCAGGGCGACCCACGGCGGGCCGTGCGCTGCGCCTTCTGGCTCGGGTTCGCGCTCGTGCAACGGGGTGACATGGCCCAGGGCCGGGGGTGGCTGGCGCGGGCAGGCCGGATGGTCGACGAGCACCGGCTCGACACGGTGGAGCGGGGCTACCTGCTCGTGCCGGCGGGCCTGGCCGCCATGGGCGCGGGCGAGCCCGACACGGCCCTCGAGCGCTTCGCCGGCGCCGACTCGCTCGCTCGGCGCTTCGGGGATCCCGACCTGGCGGCCCTCGGCCTGCTCGGGCAGGGCGAGGTGCTGCTGCGCCTGGGACGGACCGACGAGGGGTTGGGGCTGTTCGACGAGGCCATGGTCTCGGTCACCTCCGGCGAGACCTCGCCCGTGATCTCCGGCCTCGTCTACTGCGCGGTCATCGACGCGTGCCAGAGGGTCTTCGACCTGCGCCGAGCGCGGGAGTGGACGGCAGCCCTCGACCGCTGGTGCGATCACCAGACCGGGCTGGTGCCGTACCGGGGCCAGTGCCTCGTGCACCGGGCCCAGGTCCTGCAGCTCCGGGGGGGACTGGGCCGGAGCCGTCGTCCAGGCCGAGGAGGCTCGCCAGCGGCTGAGCGATCCGCCGCACCCCGCCGTGGGCATGGCGCACTACCAGCTCGGCGACCTGCACCGCCTGCGGGGCGAGCTGCCCGAGGCCGACGCCGCGTACCGGCGGCCCACGCCGCCGGCCGCGACCCCCAACCCGGCCTCTCCCTCCTGCTCCTGGCCGAGGGCCGCGTCGACGCGGCCGCCGCCGCGATCGACGCCGCGCTCGACAGCGCGGTGGACCCCGTGGACCGGACGCGGCTGCTGCCGTCGGTCGTGGAGATCCTGCTCGCCGCCGGTCGACCGGCCGATGCCCAGGTCGCCGTCGACGAGCTCGACCAGCTGGCCGCGTCCTCGGGCGCCACCATGCTGAGGGCGGTCGCCGGGCAGGCCCGGGGCGCCCTGCTCGTGACCCGCGGTGCGGCGGCGGCGGCGGCGCTCGCGCCCCTGCACGAGGCCCTCGTCGCCTGGCAGCGGCTCGAGGCCCCCTTCGAGGTGGCCCAGGTCCGGATGCTGCTCGCCGCCGCCTGCCGCCACCTCGACGACCGCGAGGGCGCCGCCCGCGAGTGCCAGGTCGCCCGGGGCGCGTTCGAGGAGCTGGGGGCGCGGACGGCCCTCGCCCAGCTCGACCGGCTGCTGTCCGACGAGGTGCCGGCCCCCGTGGAGCCACCCGGGTCCGCGGAAGACCGCCGGGTCGTCACCGACCGTGAGGTCGAGGTGCTCCGCCTCGTGGCCGCCGGCCGCACCAACCGGCAGATCGCCGGCGAGCTCTCGATCAGCGAGCGCACCGTCGAGCGGCACCTCGGCAACATCTTCACCAAGCTCGACGTGGCCAACCGGGCGGCGGCGACGGCGTGGGCCTCCGACCACGGCCTCCTGGCGCGGCCCCGGCCACTGAGGGGGCGACGACGGTGGGGGTTTCCCCCCATGCCGGTCCGACCGAACCTGGCGGATCCTCCCGATGTCGCACCCGTGGCCTCCTGCGTACGTTCGTCGCGTCGACCCGAGGAGGACCGATGACCACCCGACGTGCGACCTCCCTGTACGAGACCTACCGCGCCAGCGGCGCCGAGAGCTACGAGCGCCACTTCGTGCCCGCGATCGGTGAGCCGGTGGCCCGCCGGCTGCTCGAGGTCGCCGCTCCCGCCCCGGGGGAGAGGGTCCTCGACGTCGCCTGCGGCACCGGGGTCGCAGCACGCCTCGCCCTCGACCTCGTCGGTCCCGACGGTCACGTGACCGGGATCGACGCCAACCCGGGCACGCTCGACGTGGCCCGCTCGGTCGGCCCGGAGCGCATCGACTGGGTCGCGGCGCCGGCCGAGGCCGTGCCCCTGCCGGAGGGTGGCTTCGACCTGGTGCTGTGCTCGATGGGGCTGCAGTTCTTCTCCGACAAGGTCCAGGCGCTGCGGGAGGCCCGTCGCGTCCTCGCCCCCGGCGGTCGGATCGCCTGGACCACGCCCGGTCCCACCCCGCCCCTGTTCGTGGCCATCGACGAGGCCCTCACGGCCCACCTCGGCCCTGGCGCGTCGATGTTCGTCCACGCCGTGTTCTCCCTCGCCGATCCCGACGAGGCCCGGACGTTGATGGCCGCCGCCGGCTTCGAGGGCGTCGCCGTGCAGGCCACGTCCATCCCCCTGCGGGTCGGCCCACCGGCCGAGTTCCTCTGGCAGTACGTGCAGAGCACCCCCCTGGCGGCGATGGCGGCCGAGCTCGACGAGCAGGCGCGGGCGGACCTCGAGGCCGAGGTCGCGGAGCGCGGCGCGCCCTACGTGGACGGCGACGCGACGGTGATGGAGCCCGGCCTCCTCATCGCGACCGGCCACCGGGGAGACCACCCGTGATGGTGTCGTTCGCCCTGCTCAGTCGGCACCACCCCATCAGCCTGCCACCGGAGGACGTTGCTTGCGGAAGGAGCTCTTCCGCACGATCAGGCCGTCCCGCACCGTGAGGAAGTCGCACCCGAGGACGTCGATGCGGGCGCCGTCGAGCAGGGTGGCGGTCAGTCGCCACTCCGACACGCCGTAGTCGTCGGCGAGGACGAAGTGGCGGCCACCGCCCCAGTGCGCGTCCGGCATCGAGCGGAGCACCTCGGCGAACGCAGCCCGCACCTCGGCCCGACCGGCGTACCGGGCGCCGCAGTGCTCCGGACCGGCGGAGGCGTCGAAGGCGCAGTCGTCGGCGAACAGGCTCATCAGCCGATCGAGGTCGTGGCTGTTCCACGCCTCGGTGTGCTCCACGAGCAGACGGTCCAGATCGTGACCCACCTCCCGCGCCCCGTCGGTCGTCACGTGCAGACCACGTTGAGGCACTCGGGGGTCTCACCGTTGTCGCGAGCCCGGTTGCCGCCGCCGTCGGTCACCCCGGCCACGGCCTCGATGCCGCGCTCACCGTTGCGATCGGAGACGTTGTCGGCCACGTAGGTCCCGACGTGCTCGACGTCGATCCCGTCCTGGCCCGAGACCGTGACCACGTTGCCGACGAGCCTCGTGTCGGCCGACGCCGCGTCGACGGTGATGACGTCAGCCCACGCGTGGGTCACGGTGTTGTAGGTCACGATCGTCCCCGTCGACGAGGCGATGCGGATCGCACCGGCCAGGTTCCGCGTCACCCGGGTGCGGTCGGATCCCGAGACGACGATGGTCGAGCGTCCGCCGTCGTTCCCGTCGACGAGCGTGTCGTCGCTGTCGACGAGGGTCACGGACTCGGACTCGGACGCCGTGAGGTTCCGCAGCACCCGGTTGCGGTGGGAGCCGACGAGCTCGATCCCGGCGGTGTTGCTGCCTCCGGCGTCGTTGCCCTCGACGCGGTTGCGGTGGGAGCCGACGAGCTGGATGTTCGGGCCGTTGCTCCCGCGGAAGGTCCCGTCGGTGACGATGTTGCCGTTGCTGCGTTCGAGGCGGATGGCCGAGCGGGTGTCGGCGTCGCCGACACCGACCGTGTCGTGGACGCTGTTGCGGGCGGAGCGGAGGAGCAGGATCGAGTCGAACGCTCCGGCCACCGAGCTCCGGCCCAGGTGACCGTCGCGCACCCGGTCGAACCGGACGCCGGTGACCCCGGCGCTGACCGTCAGGCGGTCGAGGGCGAGCCGGGCGGCGTCGGTCGCTCCGACGCCGGTCGCGAAGCCGGTGACGGTGCCGCCGAGGATGGTGACGTCGTCGTGGCCCTCGATGCGGATGCCGACGGTCCCGCGGCCGCCGGTGTCGTCGGTGCCGCTCGCGATGGTGTGCCCGCCCAGGTCGAGGGTCACGCCGTCGGCGCCGATGACGAGCCCGTCCCCCGCACACTCGCGGATGTCAGCGGCGAGCGTCGTGTCGGCGGTGATGACGGCGCCGCACGTCGGAGCCGGCTCACAGGCGGTGAGACCTGCAGCCGCCGTCAGGATCGTCACCACGGCGGCGAGCACGCTTCGCCGCATCGATGCCTCCTCGTCGGCCACTGCAGGCTGGCACCGCATCGGTCCGCCGCCCACCTGCCAAGGGGTGACGGCTGATCACCCCGTCCAGTGTGCGGGCTGCGGGACGGTGCCCCGAGCGCAATGGTCGTCGGACTCCGGCACCGGACCGACGGTGCTCGGGGGGCGTCCTCGTGGGGTCGTGTCGTCGCCCCCCGGCCGGTCGGCGGCGAGACGGGACCTTGGACCCTTTCGTGGGCGCCGCCGAGCGGGCAGCGTGGAGGTCACCCCACATCGAGGAGAGGCCGTGGCCGAGCGGTGGAAGTGCGTCGACGGGAACGAGGCGGCCGCTCGCGTCGCCTACGCGCTGAGCGAGGTCGTCGCCCTGTACCCGATCACCCCGGCGTCGCCCATGGGTGAGCACTGCGACGACTGGGCCGCGGCCGGGCGCGGGAACCTGTGGGGCGACGTGCCTGACGTGGTGGAGATGCAGTCCGAGGCGGGGGCGGCCGGGGCGCTGCACGGCGCCCTCCAGAAGGGGGCGCTGGCGACGACGTTCACGGCCTCGCAGGGCCTGCTGCTGATGATCCCCAACATGTTCAAGATCGCCGGGGAGCTCACGCCGGCGGTGATCCACGTGGCGGCCCGCACCATCGCGACCCACGCCCTGTCGATCTTCGGCGACCACAGCGACGTCATGCACGCCCGGGCGACGGGCTGGGCGATGCTGTCGGCGGCCTCGGTCCAGGAGGCGCAGGACTTCGCCCTGGTGGCCCACGCCGCCACGCTCCGGTCCCGGGTCCCGTTCCTGCACTTCTTCGACGGGTTCCGCACCTCGCACGAGATCGACACGATCGACCCTCTCACCGACGACGACATCGCCGCCCTGATCCGCGACGAGGACGTCTTGGCCTTCCGATCCCGGGGCATGACCCCGGAGGCGCCGGTCGTCCGGGGCACCGCCCAGAACCCCGACGTGTTCTTCCAGGCGCGCGAGGCGTCGAACCCGTTCCACCTGGCGGTGCCCGGCATCGTCGAGGAGGTGCTCGACGAGCTGGCGGAGCGCACCGGCCGGCGGTACGGGCTGGTCGAGTACCACGGCGCCGTCGACGCCGACCGGGTCGTCGTCGTGATGGGGTCGGCGGCGGGGGCGCTGGAGGAGACCGTCGACGACATGAACGCAGCGGGGGAGCGGGTCGGCATGGTGACGGTGCGGCTCTTCCAGCCGTTCCCTGTCGCCGCCCTGGTCGCGGCGCTGCCGCCGTCGGTGCGGTCGATCGCCGTGCTCGATCGCACCAAGGAGCCGGGCGCCGTCGGAGAGCCGCTCTACCTCTCGGTGCTCGCCGCCATCGACGAGGCCATGGACGCCGACGACCCGCCGTTCGCCCGGGCCCCCCGCGTCGTCGGCGGCCGCTACGGGCTGTCTTCCAAGGAGGTCACGCCCTCGATGCTGAAGCCGGTGTTCGACGAGCTCGCCGCCGCCCGCCCGCGCCGCCACTTCACCGTCGGCATCTACGACGACGTCACCCGCCTGAGCCTGCCCATCGACGGCGACTTCGTGCACCCCCGCCCGGCGGGGGAGGTGCAGGCGATGTTCTTCGGCCTGGGCTCCGACGGCACGGTGGGCGCCAACAAGAGCACGGTGAAGATCATCGGGGAGAGCACCGACCTCCACGCCCAGGGGTACTTCGTCTACGACTCGAAGAAGTCGGGCTCGGTCACCGTGTCGCACCTCCGGTTCGGGCCCGAGCCGATCCGCTCGACCTACCTGATCGACGGGGCCGACTTCGTCGCCTGCCACCAGTTCGGGCTGCTCGAGAAGCTGAAGGTGCTCCCCGCCGCCCGCCCGGGCGCCACCGTCCTGCTCAACTCGCCGTTCGGGCCCGACGCGGTCTGGGACAACCTCCCCGTCGAGGTGCAGCGCGAGATCCTCGACAAGGACCTCGACCTCTGGGTGATCGACGCCTACCGCGTCGCCCGCGAGGCGGGGATGGGGAACCGCATCAACACCGTGATGCAGCCGTGCTTCTTCCAGCTGTCGGGGGTCCTGCCCGCCGACGAGGCCATCGCCAGCATCAAGGCCGCCGTCGAGGCGACCTACGCCAAGCGGGGCCGGGCGGTCATCGAGCGCAACTTCGCCGCCATCGACACCGCCCTGGCGAACCTCCACCGGGTGCAGGTGCCCGACGCGGCGACGAGCGACCGGTCGATCGAGGTGACCATCCCCGACGAGGCGCCCGACTTCGTGAAGCGGGTGACGGCGATGCTGATGAGCGGCGACGGCGACCGCCTCCCGGTGAGCGCCCTGCCCGTCGACGGGTCGTTCCCGACGGGCACGACGACCTACGAGAAGCGCTCGATCGCCAAGGAGATCCCGATCTGGGACCCCGACGTCTGCATCGACTGCGGCAAGTGCGCCATCGTCTGCCCCCACGCCACGATCCGCATGAAGGTCTTCACCGACGACGTCGCTGCCTCGGTGCCGGAGGAGACCCTCACCAAGCCGTTCCGCTCCAAGGACCTCGCCGGCCACCACCTCACCATCCAGGTGGCCCCCGACGACTGCACCGGCTGCGGCGTCTGCGTCGACGTCTGCCCGGCCAAGAGCAAGACCGAGATCGGCCACAAGGCCATCAACATGGAGCCGCTGATGGTCCACCGCGACCTCGAGCGGCGACGGTGGGAGAGCTTCCTCGACATCCCCTACCTCGACCGGGACCTCCTGCCCCACGACACGGTGAAGGGCAGCCAGGTGCTCGAGCCGCTGTTCGAGTTCTCCGGCGCCTGCGCCGGCTGCGGCGAGACTCCCTACATCCGGCTCGTGAGCCAGCTGTTCGGGGACCGGATGGTCGTCGCCAACGCCACCGGCTGCTCGTCGATCTACGGCGCCAACCTCCCGACCACCCCGTGGACGACCAACGCCGCGGGCCGCGGGCCGGCGTGGAACAACTCCCTCTTCGAGGACAACGCCGAGTTCGGGCTGGGGATCCGGCTCGGGCTCGACGCCCAGGACGCGTCGGCGCGGGCCCTGCTGCAGCGGCTGGCCCCCCAGGTCGGCGACGACCTCGCCGGCGCCATCCTCGCCAACCCCCAGGGCACCGAGCCCGAGGTCCGCGAGCAGCGCCGCCTCGTCGGCGACCTGGTCGAGCGGCTCGCCGCCGTCGGCGGGGCCGACGCGGCCCGCCTCACCGCCGTCGCCAGCAACCTGGTCCGCCAGGGGGTGTGGCTCATCGGCGGGGACGGGTGGGCCTACGACATCGGCTTCGGCGGCCTCGACCACGTCTTGTCGTCGGGCCGCAACGTCAACATCCTGGTCCTCGACACCGAGGTGTACTCCAACACCGGTGGGCAGGCCTCCAAGGCGACCCAGCGGGGAGCCGTGGCCAAGTTCGCGGCCGCCGGCAAGAGCACCGGGAAGAAGGACCTCGGCGCCATCGCCCGGGCCTACGGCAACGTCTACGTCGCCCAGATCTCGATGGGCGCCAACGAGCTGCAGACCACCAAGGCGCTCCTCGAGGCCGATGCGTGGCCGGGGCCCTCGCTGGTCATCGCCTACAGCACGTGCATCGCCCACGGCATCGACATGTCCAAGTCGATGACGCACCAGAAGGACGCGGTCAAGAGCGGCTACTGGCCGCTGTACCGCTTCCACCCGAGCGAGGTCGACGGGGGCCAGCCCTTCAAGCTCGACTCCCGGAAGCCGTCCATCCCCGTGCGCGACTTCGTCGCCAGCGAGACCCGCTACGCCATCCTCGAGCGCACCGACCCGGCCCGGGCCCGGCACCTCGCCTCGCTCCTCCAGGCCGACATCGACGAGCGGTGGCGCTACTACGAGCAGCTGGCCGCCATGGAGCGCACCGTGCCCCACACCGAACCCGGGGCCGACGTCGAGCCCGAGGTCGAGAACGACGCCGGGTACCGGTACGAGAGCGAGGACCCGGCATGAGCGACCTCACCACCCGCTACCTCGGCCTCGAGCTGCGGACACCGATCGTGGCCTCGGCCTCGCCCCTCAACGGCGAGCCGGCGTCGGCCAAGCTGGTCGAGGACGCAGGGGCGTCGGCGATCGTGATGCCGTCGCTGTTCGAGGAGGAGATCCTCAACGAGGAGATCCAGCTCACCCGGTCGCTCGAGGCCGGCTCGGAGCACTTCGCCGAGGCCCTCGACTACTTCCCCGACGTCGGCGACCTCGCCAGCGCGGGCGACCGCTACCTCGCCCTGCTCGAGCGGCTCAAGGCCCAGTCGTCGGTCCCGGTCATCGCCAGCCTGAACGCCAGCAGCGCCGGCGGCTGGGTGCGGTACGCCTCCCTCATGGAGGAGGCGGGGGCCGACGCCATCGAGCTGAACCTGTACCACGTCGCCGCCGACCCCACGCGCGACGCGGCGAGCATGGAGGGGGCCGACCTCGACATCGTCCGCGCCGTGCGGGGCGCCCTGTCGATCCCGTTCGCGGTCAAGCTCAGCCCGCACTACTCGGCCATGGCCAGCTTCGCCGCCGCCGTGGTCGAGGCCGGCGCCGACGGGCTGGTGCTGTTCAACCGCTTCTACCAACCGGACCTCGACCTCGAGGCGCTCGAGGTCGTCAACCGCGTCGAGCTCAGCCGACCCGGCGAGCTGCGCCTCCCGATGCGCTGGATCGCCATCCTCCGGCCCCAGCTGGGACCGGACGTCTCGCTCGCCGCGACCTCCGGCGTCCACGCCGGCACCGACGTGGTCAAGGCGCTCATGGTCGGCGCCGACGTGGCCATGGTGACCTCGGCGGTGCTGCGCCACGGGCCGCAGTACCTGAGCGTCGTCGAGGAGGAGCTCCGCACCTGGCTGGACGACCACGACTACCACTCCGTCGGCCAGCTGCGCGGTAGCGCGACCCAGGCCACCTCGGGCGACCCCTCGGCCTTCGAGCGGGCCAACTACATCCAGACGCTGCACTCCTGGACCGCGCCCCACGTCCTGACCGACGAGTCGCCGTCCTCCTGACGCCCGAGAGGGGACCTTGGACCCTGTCTGGCGACCGGGGCCAGGGGGCAGCGTGGGGCCATGGAAAGAGACCTCACCAGCGCAGACCGTCCCATCTCCACCCTGACCGGCGACGCGCTCGTCGAGATCGCCCCGGACGCCACCCTGCGCGACGTCGCCTCGCTCCTCGTCGACGCCGACGTCGGCGCCCTGGTGGTCACCGGCGCCGGCGGACCCGCCGGGATCGTCTCCGAGCGCGACGTGGTCCGCGCCGTGGCCGCCGGCAAGGACCTGGGCGCCATCGCCTGCTCCACCGTGGCCGCCACCGACCTGGTCCGGTGCGACGCCCACGCGACCGTCGGCGAGGTGGCGACCCTCATGATGGAGCGCTGGGTGCGCCACGTCCTCGTCGAGCGCGACGGCGCCACCGTCGGGATCGTGTCGGCCCGCGACCTGCTCGGCATCGTCTCCGGCGACACCGAGGCCGACACCGCCGACAGCTGACCGCCGCCCACAGGTCGGCCGGACCCGACCTGTCGGCGCGCCGACGGTGCCGGCCCGTCCGCGGGTCGGCGGTCCCTGCGGTCGGGACCTTCGCCCCTGACGAGGGCTCGGGGACCGGAGTAGGCAGGGGAGGAAGGACCCCGTCGTCCAGAGCAGGGAAGTCGCCATGCCGCTGATCTATGCCTTCGACCACCGTCACCGGAAGCCCCCGATGGAGCTGAAGGACCTGTTGGGCGGCAAGGGGGCGAACCTGGCCGAGATGTCCTCGGTGCTGGAGCTGCCGGTGCCACCGGGGTTCACCATCACCACCGCCGCCTGCGTCACCTACATGGACGAGGGCTGGCCCCCCGGCCTCGACCAGGAGGTCGAGCGCCACCTCGCCAAGCTCGAGAAGAAGATGGGCTCGGTCCTGGGCGACACCGAGGACCCGCTGCTCCTCTCGGTCCGGTCGGGCGCCAAGTTCTCGATGCCGGGGATGATGGACACCGTCTTGAACCTCGGCCTCAACGACCGCACCGTGCGGGCCTTCGCCAAGGCCAACGACGACGAGGGGTTCGCCTACCGCTCCTACGCCCGCCTCCTGTCGATGTACGGGCGGGTGGTGCTGGGGGCGTCGGCCGAGCCCTTCGACGAGGCCCTCGACGAGGCGCGCGTCGCCGCCGGGGTCGACGACGAGGCCGCCCTCGGAGCCGACGCGTGGAAGGCGCTGTGCAAGCAGTACAAGGCGACGATCCGCTCGGCCACGGGCAAGCCGTTCCCCCAGGACCCCCACGTCCAGCTGCGCGCCGCCATCGAAGCGGTGTTCCGCTCGTGGAACGGCGCCCGGGCCATCGCCTACCGGGAGCAGGAGGGCATCGACCACCGCCTCGGCACGGCGGTGAACGTGCAGGCGATGGTGTTCGGCAACCGCGACGACCGGTCCGGCACCGGGGTCGCGTTCACCCGCAACGCCGCCACCGGTGAGAACGTCCCCTACGGCGACTTCCTGCTCAACGCCCAGGGCGAGGACGTGGTGGCCGGCGTGCGCATCACCAAGCCGCTGGACGCCCTGGCCGACGACTTCCCCGACCTGCACGCCGAGCTGCTCGGCCACATGCACGAGCTCGAGGCCCACTACCGGGACATGCTCGACCTGGAGTTCACGATCGACCAAGGGAAGCTCTGGATGCTGCAGGTCCGGGTGGGCAAGCGCACGGGCCCGGCGGCGCTGCGGATGGCCGTCGAGATGACCACCGACCGCCACATCAAGCTGACGCGCGCCGAGGCCGTCGGGCGGGTGAAGCCCGACCAGCTCGACCAGGTGCTCCACCCCCGCCTCGTCGACCACGACCACACCGTCGTCGCCAAGGGCCTGGCCGCCTCGCCCGGGGCGGCGGTGGGGGTCGTGGTGTTCTCCGCCGACGACGCCGTCGAGCGGGCCCGGTCGGGCGACTCGGTGATCCTCGTCCGCAAGGAGACCAACCCCGACGACGTGCACGGCATGCTGGCCGCGACCGGGCTCCTGACGACCCGGGGCGGCCTCGTCTCGCACGCCGCCGTCGTCGCCCGGGGCTGGGGGAAGCCGGCCGTCGTCGGTGCCGACGCGGTGAAGATCCACGGCCGCTCCTTCACCGTCGGCGACGTGACGGTGGAGGAGGGCGACACGATCTCGATCGACGGCACCAGCGGGGAGGTCGCCCTCGGGGCGGCGACGCTCACGGCGCCCGAGCCGTCGCCGGAGTTCGACACCCTCCTCTCGTGGGCCGACGCCCTGCGGCGGGGGAAGCTCGCCGTCCGGGCCAACGCCGACAACGCCGAGGACGCCGCCAACGCCCTCCGCTTCGGCGCCGAGGGGATCGGCCTGTGCCGGACCGAGCACATGTTCCTGCGCGCCGACCGGCTGCCGATCGTCCAGCAGATGATCCTGGCCGACACCGACGAGGACGAGGCGGCCGCCCTCGACGAGCTCCGTCGGGTGCAGCACCAGGACTTCGTCGAGATCCTCGAGGTCATGGACGGGCTGCCCGTCCTGGTGCGGCTGCTCGACCCGCCGCTCCACGAGTTCCTGCCCCACGTCGAGGACCTCGACCTCAAGGAGGCGGCGGGCACGCTCACCGACGAGGAGAAGCGGCTCCGGGCGGCGGCCGAGGACTGGGCCGAGGCCAACCCCATGCTCGGCATCCGGGGCGTCCGCCTGGCCGTGATGAAGCCCGGCCTCTACGGCATGCAGGTCCGGGCCCTGCTCGACGCGGTGCGGGACCGGGTGCAGGCGGGCGGCAAGCCCATCGTCGAGGTGATGATCCCGCTCACCGTCTCCCGCGAGGAGATGGAGCTCGCCCGCTCCTGGGTGATCGCCGCGGCCGAGGAGCTCGGCGTCACCAGCACCCTGCTCATCGGGACGATGATCGAGACCCCGCGCGCCGCGGTCGTCGCCGACCAGCTCGCCCGGGTCTCGGACTTCTTCAGCTTCGGGACCAACGACCTGACCCAGATGACCTTCGGGTTCAGCCGTGACGACGTCGAGGCCAAGATGATGCCCCGGTACGTCCAGCAGGGGCTCCTGCCGGGAGACCCGTTCGCGTCGATCGACACCGACGGCGTGGGCGCGCTGGTGCGGATCGCGGTCGAGAAGGCCCGGGCCGTGAAGCGCCGCCTCCCGATCGGCGTCTGCGGCGAGCACGGGGGCGACCCCGACTCCATCGCCTTCTTCCGCTCGGCCGGGCTCGACTACGTGTCGTGCTCGCCGTTCCGGGTGCCCGTCGCCCGCCTCGCCGCCGCCCAGGCCTGCATCGCCGACGGCTGAGCCCGTCCACCTCGCCGACGGGGCGGCAGGGCCCATCCCATCACCGTCGTCCGGGACGTCGCCCACCTCGACCCTGACCGCCGCAGGCCGGCGCGGTGCCAGGCGCCGCGCGGGTCTCACCCGGGACCGCGACCGGGTTCGAGACGCTCACGAGGGGGAGGGGCGCGGCGTTCCAACCCCACACCACCGCGACGGGAGGGCCCGCACCATGAGCGACCACCAGGCCACCGGCACCACCGACCCCACCTACAACGTCATCAGCGTCGTGTACCACGCCCTCCAGGGGGCCGAGACGATCCAGCAGTACCTCGACGACCCCGGCACCGACGACGAGCTGAAGTCCTTCTTCGAGCAGGTCCAGATGGGCTACCGGCGCACCGCTGACATGGGCAAGCAGCTCCTCGTGCAGCGCATCGAGCACGAGCACTAGCGACGCCGGGCAGGCGGGCCCGCCACCCGGCAGACTCGCGGCGGGCCCGTCGGGGCCCACCGAGGAGGTTGACCCATGAGCGTCTACAAGGTGATCGAGCTGATCGGGACGAGCGAGTCGTCGTGGGAGGACGCCGCGGCCACCGCCATCACGTCCGCTCGCCAGAGCGTGCGCGGCCTGCGCGTCGCCGAGGTCGTCGAGCAGGACATCGACCTCGCCGAGGGCGACACCCTCACCTACCGGGTCAAGCTCCGGGTCTCGTTCAAGTACGAGGGCGGCGAGTAGCCCTCGCCCCGCCGGTCGGCCGCCGCCCGCAGGCCGGTTCGCTCGGGCGCCGCCGGCACCGTTCTGACACCGCTGCCGGACACCGATGTCGCCTGGCGCGAACAGAACGACCGTCGAGGCGGCCATCGCCGTTCTGACACCGCTGCCGGCCAGGCGTGTCGCCTGGCGCGAACAGAACCGAGGATGCCGACGGACGTCGTTCTGATGAGCGCACCAGCCGGCTTCGTGGCCATGCCCATCCGCTCGCGCTCCTGGCACCGGTGGGCGGAGCGCCATCGGCTCGCAAGGTCGGCCCCATGGTGTCGGCAGGGCCGTCCCCGCACCGGGGCCAGCCACGAGCGCTCAGAGGCCCGAGGTGGCCTCGGCGTGGGCGACCAGGAGCTGCCGGAAGTCCGCGGTCTCGGCCTGGGCCGGCTCGGTGGTGGCGATGAAGTCCTCCAGCACCTCGACGAACCGCTGCGGCTCCTCGACGTGCGGGAAGTGGCCGCAGCCCTCCAGCACCTCGAACCGGCTCCCGACGATGGCCTCGTGGGCGGCGCGTCCGTGGTCCAGGGGGATGATCGGGTCCTGGTCGCCCCAGACGATGAGGGTCGGGACGGCGGCGGCCAGGTACAGGCGGTCGAGGGCCGAGACGGTCTGGCCCCCGGGATCGACCACCGATCGCAAGGTGCGCAGGAACGCGCTCCGGTTCTCCGCCCCGGCCAGCGAGGCGTAGGCCCGCCACATCTCGGCGAGGTGGGGTGCCCGCAGGCCCCGCTCGTGCAGCACGCGGCTCACGGCGTTGCCTCGGTCGCGCACGAAGGACGGGAAGATGACGGGCATCACGAGCTCGGCCCCGGGGAGGGTGAGGGCCCGCAGCATCCAGCTGACCTCCCGTCCCAGACCTCCGCTGCAGACGAGGACCAGGCGCTCGACCAGCTCGGGGTGCTGGTAGGCGAGCTGCATGGCGACGCCGCCGCCGAGGGACTGACCCACGATCGTGGCCCCCTCGATGTCGAGGACCCCGAGGAGGTCGCGCAGGCCACTGGCGAAGGCGCCGAGCGAGTAGTCCCCCATGGGCTTGGCCGACAGCCCGTGACCCAGGAGGTCGGGTGCGACGACCGTGTGCCCGTCGCCCACCAGCAGGTCGGTGACGTCCTTCCAGGTGCGCGACGACCCCGCCATCCCGTGGATCAGCAAGACGACGGGTCCCTCACCGCCCATCCGGTAGCTGACCTCGTGACCGTGGAGGGTGACCGTGCGGAGCGGGATGCGCGACATCGGGAAGAGCCTCCCACCCCGGGGACCTCCTGCCCAGAGGCGAACGTCCTCGCACCGACGGCCGGGCGTCGACCTCGCACCCCGACGGTCCGGTCGGGGGTGGTCAGACGGCGTCGGCCAGCTCGTACTGGAGGGCCAGCACCCGCAGGGCCAGCTCCTCCTGGTCCGGCCGACCGGCGGCCTCGGCCCGCTCCAGCTCGTCCACGGCGTCGATCAGCTGGAGCTCGATCCCGGTGCACCGGAACTCGTCGCAGGCGGCGGCGACCTCCCAGGTCTGCGGGGCGTGGGTGGTGGGGTGGCGCAGGGCGATCACGGGGTCCTCCGGGCGACGGCTGGAGCCCCGCTACCCGCCGTGACCGCCCGGCCACGCCCCCGTTCGGGTGATCCTGCTCACCGGTCGATCGCGGCCGAGAGCCGGGCCGAACAAACCCTGGACTCGGTCCAGTTCAGCCCGTAGGGTGCGCGACGTGACCTCGGACACCTCGGCCGACCGGGCCGCGATCCTCCGCCAGCACGGCCTCCAGGTCACCGCCCAGCGCCTGGCCGTCCTCGGGGCCGTCGCGGAGCGGCCCCACGGCACCGCCAACGACATCGACGAGGCCGTCCGGGCCGAGATCGGCACCGTGTCCCGCCAGGCCGTCTACGACGTCCTGGCCGCCCTCACCGAGAAGGGCCTCCTCCGCCGCATCCAGCCGGCCGGGTCCCCCGCCCGCTACGAGGCCCGGGTGGGCGACAACCACCACCACCTGATCTGCCGGACCTGCAACCAGGTCGTCGACGTCGACTGCGCGGTGGGGGAGACCCCCTGCCTCACCGCCGCCGAGAACGCCGGCTACGAGGTCGACGAGGCCGAGGTCATCTACTGGGGCCGTTGCCCCGCGTGCGCCCGCACACCCATCCCCACCCCCTGATCCCAACCCAAGGAGCGGTCCGTCGTGCCCGATGCGCCTGACAACACGAGCCCCACCAGCAGTGCCAGCGAGAGCGAGAACCCGGCGATCGACTCGCCCCAGCCCAAGACCGGCGGCCGCCCGCTCACCAACCGGGACTGGTGGCCCGAACGCCTCGACCTCAACGTCCTCCACCAGCACACCGCCCGGGTCAACCCCTACGGCCCCGACTTCGACTACGCCGCCGAGGTCGAGACGCTCGACTTCGACGCCGTCAAGGAGGACGTGCGGGCCGTCCTCACCGACTCCAAGGACTGGTGGCCGGCGGACTTCGGGCACTACGGCGGGCTGATGATCCGGCTCAGCTGGCACGCGGCCGGCACCTACCGCATCAGCGACGGCCGGGGCGGCGCCGGCTCCGGGATGCAGCGCTTCGCCCCGCTGAACAGCTGGCCCGACAACGTCAGCCTCGACAAGGCCCGCCGTCTGTTGTGGCCGGTGAAGCAGAAGTACGGCCGCAAGCTGTCGTGGGCCGACCTGCTGGTGTTCGCCGGCAACGTCGCCCTCGAGGACATGGGCTTCGAGACCTTCGGCTTCGCCTTCGGCCGGCCCGACGCGTGGGAGCCGGAGGAGGTCATCTGGGGTCCCGAGGGCGAGTGGCTGGGCGACGAGCGCTACAGCGGCGAGCGCGAGCTGTCCGACCCGCTGGGCGCGGTCCAGATGGGGCTGATCTACGTCAACCCCGAGGGCCCCAACGGCAACCCCGAGGCGGCCGAGTCGGCCCACGACATCCGCGAGACCTTCGCCCGGATGGCGATGGACGACGAGGAGACCGTGGCCCTGATCGCCGGTGGCCACAGCTTCGGCAAGACCCACGGCGCCCACTCCGCCGACGAGATCGGGCCCGAGGTCGAGGCGGCCCCGATCGAGGCCCAGGGCTTCGGCTGGCACAACCCCCACGGCACCGGCAAGGGCGCCGACGCCATCACCAGCGGCCTCGAGGTGACCTGGACCCAGAACCCGATCAAGTGGGAGAACGGCGAGACCGGCTTCTTCGACAACCTCTACGGCAACACCTACGAGCTCGAGCAGAGCCCGGCCGGCGCCAACCAGTGGGTGGCCACCAACGACGACGCCCAGCCGGTGCCCCACGCCCACGACGACGGCACCGAGGCGCCGCGGATGCTCACCAGCGACCTGGCCCTGAAGACCGACGAGACCTACGACGAGATCTCGAAGCGGTTCAAGGAGAACCCCGACGAGTTCCGCCTCGCCTTCGCCAAGGCCTGGTACAAGCTGCTCCACCGCGACATGGGCCCGATCAGCCGCTACCGCGGCCCGTGGATCGCCGAGCCGCAGCTCTGGCAGGACCCCGTCCCCGACGTCGACCACGACCTCGTCGGCGACGCCGAGATCGCCGAGCTCAAGGCCAAGGTCCTCGACTCCGGGCTGTCGATCCAGCAGCTGGTCGCCACGGCGTGGGCGTCGGCCTCGAGCTTCCGCTGCACCGACAAGCGGGGCGGCGCCAACGGTGCGCGCATCCGCCTGGCGCCGCAGAAGGACTGGGAGTCGAACGCCGTCGCCGGCGAGGTCATCCCGACCCTCGAGGGCATCCAGCAGGAGTTCAACGGCGCCCAGAGCGGCGGCGTCAAGATCTCGCTGGCCGACCTGATCGTCCTGGCCGGCACGGCCGCGGTCGAGAAGGCGGCCCAGGACGCCGGGTTCGACATCACCGTCGCGTTCCACCCGGGCCGGACCGACGCGTCCCAGGAACAGACCGACGTCGACTCCTTCGCCCCGCTCGAGCTGCGGGCCGACGGCTTCCGCAACTACCTCCGCCCGGGCATCAAGCTCGCCCCCGAGACGCTGCTGCTCGACCGGGCCAGCCTGCTCGGGCTCACCGCCACCGAGATGACGGTGCTGGTCGGCGGGATGCGGGCCCTGGGGGCCAACCACGACGGCAGCGACCTCGGGGTCTTCACCGACCGGCCCGGGCAGCTCACGACGGACTTCTTCGTCAACCTCCTCGGTGAGGTCACCGAGTGGCGGGTGTCCGACGAGGAGTACGTCTACGAGAGCGCCGACGGTCGCCGGGCGACGGCCGTCGACCTGGTGTTCGGCTCGCACTCCGAGCTGCGGGCGCTGGCCGAGGTCTACGCCTCGGCCGACGCCGGCGAGGCGTTCGCCCGGGACTTCGCGGCGGCGTGGACCAAGGTGATGGACGCCGACCGCTACGACCTGGCGTAGCCAGCCCGGTCCGGTGGCCGGCTCACGTCGAGCCGGCCACCGGGCGGGTCAGCCCTTCGGCGGGAGGGCCCGGGCGGTGGCCACGCCCCGCCCCACCCAGGCCTCGAGGGCGTCGTCGTCGTCGAGGTCGGGTCCCGCGACCCGCAGCCAGCCGCCCATCGGGCGGCCCCGCATCTCCATGGGCTCGGCGGGCGTCGACGCGACCAGGCGCTCGGCGTCGGCGGGGTCGACGCGCACCATGGCGCCGCCCTGCCCGCTGGCGGTGACGGCCATGTTCCCGTCGACCAGGAAGGCCAGGCCACCGAACATGGCCCTCTCGGTGATGCCGGGCTCGGGCTGGAGCAGGTCCCGGATGCGGGCGGCGAGCCCTTCGTCGTAGGCCAACGGTCCTCCTCGGCGGGGCGGGGGGACCACGGTAGGTCCGGGGCCGGGGGTCAGCGGCCCAGGTTGACCAGCAGCGTCAGGCCCACGGACAGGGCGATCGAGATCAGGATCATCAGCAGGCAGCCGATCCCTCCGCCGACCGGCCTGACGTCGGTGTTCCGTCCGATGCGCATGGTGGCTCCTCCGGTGCGGGCGGGTGCCAGCACTGCGCGCTGACGGAGGGCCGAAACCCGGTGGGTTGGCGTGCTCGCCGGCGGGGAGGGGGCGGCCGCTGCACCCGGCCCCGGAGGAGCCCGATGACCGAGACGACGACCACCTCGTCGACGTGAGCCCCCGCGTCGGCCTGGTCCTGGGCGCGGGTGGGCTGGTCGGGCAGGCGTACCAGGCGGGGGTCCTCGCCGCCCTCGAGCACGACCTCGACTGGGACCCCCGCACCGCCGACGTCATCGTCGGCTCGTCGGCCGGGTCGATCACGGCGACGCTGCTCCGCCTCGGCGTACCCGCCACCGACCTGGCCGCGTTCGCCGTCGAGGCGCCGCTGTCGGTCGAGGGGGCCCTCCTCTCGGTCCTGGGCGACGCACCGCCCGACCTCGCTCCCTTCGCCGTGCGCGACCTGGTGCGGCCCTGGCACGTGCCGTCGCCCGCCCTGGTGGCCCGGTCGCTCCGTCGGCCGTGGGCGTTCCGACCGACGGTGGCCGCCCTCACCCTGCTGCCCGCCGGGCGGGTCGACATCGAGGGCGAGGCCGAGGCCCTCGCCACCGCCACCGACGGGCAGCCGTGGCCCGACGGGCTGTGGATCGCCACCGTCCGACGTCGGGACGGGGCCCGGGTGGTCTTCGGCCGGCCCGGCGCTCCTCCGGCGTCGTTGCCGAAGGCGGTCACCGCGTCGTGCTCCATCCCGGGCTACTTCCGGCCCGTGCGCATCGACGGCGCCGAGCACGTCGACGGCGGCGTGCACTCGTCGACCAACGCCGACGTCCTGCGGGCCGAGGGCCTCGACCTCGTCGTCGTGGTCGCCTCCATGTCCGTCGCCGGCGGGTGGGCGCCCACGCCCGACGCCGTGGTCCGGCGAGCGGTCCATCGCCGCCTGGAGCGCGAGGTCGCCCGCCTGCGCCGGAGGGGCACCGAGGTCGTCCGGGTCGAGCCGTCGGCCCGGGTGCTGCGGGCCATGGGCGTCAACGCCATGGCCGACGACCGGGCCGAGGACGTGGTGCGCGAGGCGTTCCTCGACACCGGCCGCCGGACGGCCGACCCCCGGGTCGCCGCCCGCCTCGCCGTCCTCGCCGACCGGGCCTCCCAGCGCGACCACGCCGTGAGCGCCCTGGCCAGCTAGGAGCGCCGCCTGCCGGACCGGGCGCCGCGGCCCCGACCGCCGAGGCGTGCGTCGCCGTTGACCCCGCCGTTGCCGGTGCCGAGCGACCGCTGGGCTACGTTGCCGGCCGACGGCGCGGGGGCGCCGTGGGTGTGGGACGACGGAGATGGAGACATGGTGCGACGACTGGTGTGCGTCCTCGCGGTGCTCGGCCTGCTGGCCGGCTGCAGCGCGGGGGATGACGACGCAGCCGAGGGCGACGGCCCCGCCGGGTCGGAGGCGGACGGCGGCGAGGAGACCTCGGAGGCCCGCAGCGGCGAGGGCTGGACGATCCTCGCCTACTCCATGGCCGACACGAACCTCGAGGAGCCGATGCTGGCCGACCTGGTCGAGATGACCGAGGTCGGTTCGCAGGAGGGGCTGAACATCGTCACCTTCGTCGACCGCTCCGCCGAGGAGACCGACCAGGACCTCCTCAACATCGCCGACTGGACCGGCGCCAAGACGCTGCAGGTCGGCCAGGGCGAGTTCACCGAGCTCGAGGAGCTGGGCGACGTCAACACCGGCGATCCCGCGACCCTCACCGACTTCATCGCCACCGGCGTGGCCGAGAACCCGGCCGCCCACTACGCCCTCATCGTCTCCGACCACGGCGCCTCCTGGCCCGGCGTCGGCCCCGACGACTCGGCCGACCAGGACGTGCTCGACCTGGCCGAGATCAGCACCGGCATCAGCGACGGCCTCGAGCAGGCCGGCCTCGACCGCTTCGACCTCCTCGGGTTCGACGCCTGCCTCATGGCCGGCTACGAGGTCGCCTCCACCCTGGCCCCGCTGGCCGACCGCATGGTCGCCTCGTCCGAGCTCGAGCCGGGCCACGGCTGGGACTACCGGGCCCTCCAGGTGCTGGCCGACGACCCCGAGGCCACCGCCGACGACCTGGGCACCGCCCTGGTCGACGGGTTCGTGGACCACGCCGCCGAGAACGGCGACGCCCAGGACATCACCCTCTCGATGCTCGACCTCACCCAGATGGGGCCGCTCGACGCCGCCGTGTCGGAGTTCAGCACCGCCCTGGCCGAGCGGGGCGCGGACATCGCCCCGGTCGTCGGCGCCGAGCGGGCGACCGTGCTCGAGTTCGGCAAGGACCCCGACCCGACGCAGAGCTCCCACGCCGCCGACCTCGGGGTCCTGGCCGCCGAGATCGGGGTCGAGGCCCTCGACGTCTCGGACCAGGCCGACGCCCTGGTGCGGGCCCTGAACGACGTGGTCGCCTACAAGATCGCCGGCCCCGTGAGCGGGGCGTCGACCGGCATGTCGATCTACTTCCCTGAGTCGGCCGACCTCTACGACGCCGCCTACGACGAGGTCCCGGCGGCCGCCGACTGGGCCGCCTTCCTGGCCAGCTACTACGGCACCGGCGGCGAGATCGCGGCCGACGACGAGCCCACCTTCGTCGGCACCGACGGCTCGGCCGAGGTCACCTTCGACGAGGACGGTCTCGTCATCCAGTCGTCGTTCGACCCGGCCCTCGAGCCCAACCTCACCGAGGCGGTCATCCGCTACGGCGTGATCCAGGAGGACGGCTCGACGCTGTACCTCGGGGTCGAGCCGGCCGAGGTGTCCTCCGACGGTTCGGGCACCGCGATCGGGACCTACGACCTGACCACCTTCGAGATCAGCGACGGCATCGACACCGTCACCGCCTTCGTCGACCTCACCTTCGACGAGGAGACCGGGCTCGGCACGCTGACGGTGCCGATGGCGTACTACGCCCCCGACGACGTCGAGGGCGAGACCTACCAGGACGTGCGCCTGGTCATCACCTACGACCCCGAGACCGGGGACGTCGTCAGCGAGACCTACTACGCCGTCGACCCCGAGACCGGCACGGTGGGCGAGCTCCAGGCCGACCCCGAGGGGCTCATCGCCCCCGAGCTGCTCCAGGTCGCCCCGGACGGCACCGAGGAGTGGGTCGCCTCCAGCGACGTCGCCCTCTACGCCAACCTCCCCGACCTCACCTACGACTTCCCGGCCCTGCCGTCGGGCACCGAGGTCTACACCGAGCTGACGATCGTCGACTTCGGCGGCAACGAGGCGACCGTGACCGCCCTCGTCCCCATCCCGTAGCCCGAGACCGCCGACCGGTGCCCGGCACCGGTCGGCGGGGGCGCGGCGATCAGCGGGGGGCGACCTCGACGCGGTGGAGGTCGTCGCCCAGCTCGATGCGCCCGTGGAAGTGGGCTGCGGCCAGGGCCCGCCAGTCGTCGCCGCCGCCGGGTGGGAAGGCGGGGACGTAGTGGGTCAGCACGAGGGTGTCGACCCCGGCCCGCTGGGCGGTGGCGGCGGCCTGCTCGACCGACGAGTGGTAGTCGAGGATGTCGAGCATCCGGGGCAGCCCGATCGCCTGCACGACATCGGCCCGGACCGCGGTGTGGACCAGGGCGCCGGCGCCGGCGCAGAGCCGATCGAGCCCGGCGCAGGGCACGGTGTCCCCGGCGACCACGACCGATGCGCCGGCGATGTCGAACCGGAAGGCGATCGACGGCTCGACCGGGCGGTGGTCGGTCGGGGCGCAGGAGACGGCGATGGCCAGGTCGGCGGGCACGGGTCCGTCGGTGAGCTCGACGACGGTGACCGGCGGGGGGTGGTCGAGGTCGTCGTGGTGCGCCAGCCGGTAGGCGATGTCGGGGGCGAGCGAGGCCAGCAGGTGGTCGACCACGTCCTGCGTGCCCGGCGGCCCGACGACGGTGAGCGGGGTGGGGGCGAAGGTGGTGATCCACCGGGTGGTGATGACGTCGCCGAGGTCGGTGAGGTGGTCGCTGTGGAGGTGGGTCAGCACGACGGCGTGGAGCTGGCCGGCGCCGACGCCCGCGGCGGCGAGCCGCATGAGCACGCCCCGGCCGGCGTCGACGAGGACGTGCACGTCACCGGTCGAGACCAAGGTGGCGGGCCCGGCGCGGTGGGGGTCGGGCAGCGGGCTCCCGGTGCCCAGCAGGGTGATCGTCAGCACGGCGGCTCCTCGGCCATCTTGTGTCGTAGTAGATGCCACAATAGGCGGGACGGTCGCCGTCGGTAGGTTGGGGCCATGGCCGACGTGGCAGCAGACGGGCGCACCGCGCGACGCGATCGCAACCGGGACGCGGTGATCGATGCCGCACTCGACCTGTTCCGGGAGGACGCCGCCGTCCCGGGGCTGGCGGTGGTGGCGGAGCGGTCCGGGGTGTCGGCCCGGTCGGTCCAGCGCTACTTCGCCGACATGGACGCGCTGGTGCGGGCGGCCATGGCCCGGCACATCGAGCGGGTGGCCCCGCTGTTGGAGCTGGAGGACCCGGGTCTCGGGCCGGTCGAGGTGCGGGTCGCCCGGATCGTGGCGTCGCGCCTCCTCCTGCACCAGACCATCGCCCCCATGGTCCGGGTCGCCCTGCTGCGGGCCCGCAGCAACCCGATCATCGGCGAGCGCCTGGTCGTGGGGCGGCGCCAGCTGCTCGACCAGGTCGCGGCCATGTTCGCCCCCGAGTTCGACGCCCTCCCGGCCGAGCCCCGGGCCGACCTCCTGGCCGCCCTGGACGTCGTCCTCGGGTTCGAGTCGGTCGAGCACCTGCGCGAGAACCGGGGTCTCACCGACGCCGAGGCCGCGCGCGTGCTCCGGCGGGCGGCCGGCGCCCTCCTGCGCCCCGAATAGGGTCGGACCCATGGCCCCGGGCGCGAGCGACGACCTCATCGGCCTGCTGCCCCACCGGCCCCCGTTCCGCTTCGTCGACGCCGTCGACGCCTGCGAGCCGGGCCGGTCGGTCACGGCCCGCTGGCAGATCACCGGGGACGAGGCCTGGCTCGCCGGCCACTTCCCCGGCAACCCGATCGTCCCCGGCGTCCTCCAGCTCG
Organism: Iamia sp. SCSIO 61187; assembly: GCF_019443745.1. Classification (NCBI taxonomy): domain Bacteria; kingdom Bacillati; phylum Actinomycetota; class Acidimicrobiia; order Acidimicrobiales; family Iamiaceae; genus Iamia; species Iamia sp. SCSIO 61187. The sequence continues at coordinate 4,651,105 of NZ_CP050948.1, read as the reverse complement.
AGGCCCTGGCCCAGGCCGGCGCCATCGCCGTCCTCGCCGACCCCCGCCACGCCGAGCGGCTGCCGCTGTTCGGCGGGGTCGAGGACGTCCGGTTCCGCCGCCAGGTCGTCCCGGGCGACGAGCTGACGCTCGAGGTCGAGATCGAGCGCCTCGGTGGGCGGGGCGGCTGGGGGCGGGGCCGGGCCACCGTCGCCGGGGAGGAGACCGCCCGGGGCCGCCTCCTCTTCGTCCTCGCCTAGCCTGCTCCGCTTCGTGCGTCTCCGCTGGGTGCCGCCGGCGGTGCTCAGCCGACGGTCGGGTCGGAGACCTTCACCACCGTCTTGCCGATGTTGGCCCCGGTGAAGAGGCCGTTGAGGGCGTCGACGGCGTGCTCGAGGCCCTCGTGGACGTGGGCCCGGTGGACCAGGCGGCCCTCGGCCTCCCAGCGGCGGAGGGCCTCGAAGGCCTCGGGGAAGCGGTCCCACTGGTGCAGGGTGTTGAAGCCCTGCATCAACCCGCAGCGGGCCAGCAGGTTGGTGTAGTTCGCCGGGCCCGGGTGCTCGCCGGTGAGGTAGCTGGAGATCACCCCGCACAGGACGATCCGGCCACCCTGGGCCAGCCGGCCGAGCACGGCGTCGAGGATCGGGCCGCCGACGTTGTCGAAGTACACGTCGACCCGCTGGGGGCACGCCTCCTTCAGGGCCGCGGCCAGGTCGGGCCCGCGGTGGTCGATGCAGGCGTCGAAGCCGAGCTCCTCGACCACGACCCGGCACTTCTCGGGCCCGCCGGCGATGCCGACGACGCGGGCGCCGGCGATCTTGGCGATCTGGCCGGCGATCGACCCGGTCGCCCCGGCGGCGGCGGAGACCACGACCGTCTCGCCGGCCTGCGGGCGGCCGATGTCGGTCATGCCGAAGTAGGCGGTGGCGCCGGTCGAGCCGTACACCGTCAGCATCGCCAGCTGGTCCTCGACGCCGGGGATGACGGTGGTGAAGACGTCGTCGCGCACGACCGCCAGCTCCTGGAACCCGGGCAGGTAAGTCACCACGTCGCCCACGGCGTAGGCGTCGCAGCGGGTCTCGACCACCTCGCCCACGCCGGCGGCCCGGATCGGATCGCCGATGGCGACCGGCGGGAGGTAGCCGCGGGCGTCGTCGAGCCAGGTCCGGACGGCGGCGTCGATGCCCAGGTAGGTCGTGCGGACGAGGGCCTCGCCGTCGGCCAGCTCGGGCGCGGCGGTCTCGATCAGCTCGGTGTCGCCGGGCTGCACCAGCCCGGTCGGCCGGCGTCGCAGCACGACCTGACGGTTCGTCAGATTGGTCACCGCGGAGAACCTAGCCAGACCGCCGACCGGGCGTACCGGGGACGGATCCGGGCGCCCGGGCGCCCGCCGTCGTCCCCGGACGGCTCAGGCCGGGTCCCGGCGGAGGGCGAGGCCCTCGAAGTCGCCGCTGGTGCGCCACTGCTCCATGAGGGCGAAGAACGCCACCGGGCCGTCGGGGTAGCCGACGGACGCGATGCCGGCGTTGGGCCCGGCCGGCTGGCCCTCGTTGTTGTAGTAGCCGGGCGTGCAGTCGGCGAGGAACCCGGCGCCGAAGACCCGGCCCGAGGCGTGGAGCAGGTCGACCCACCCCTGCTCGGCCTCGGCGGTGGCCTCCACCTCGGTGAGGTCGTGGTCCTCGGCGTGGCGGACGATGGCGGCGATCGTCTTGCCCCCCTCGGAGAGGTTGTGGGGGTAGTTCGAGATCAGGTTGGCGCCGTGGGCGGCCTGCAGCACGAACAGGTTCGGGAAGCCGTGGACGTGCATCCCGTGGAGCGTGCGCATGCCCTCGGCCCAGTGCTCCGACAGGGCCAAACCGTCCCGACCGACGGGGTCGAAGCCGGCCCGCCGGGCGTGGTCGGTGCCGACCTCGAACCCGGAGGCGAAGATGATGCAGTCGAGCGGGTGCTCGACGCCGCCGACGACGACGCCCTGGGGCGTGATGCGCTCGACGCCCCGACCGTCGGTGTCGATCAGGTGGGTGCCGGGCTCGTTGAAGGCGTCGAGGTACTCGTCGTGGAAGCAGGGCCGCTTGCACAGCTGGCGGTACCACGGCTTGAGGGCGTCGGCGGTGGCCCGGTCCTGCACGATCTCGTCGACCCGGGCCCGGATCTCGTCCATCTTCTCGAAGTCCGAGTCCTCGAAGGCCTGCTGGAACGACTCGATCGTGAACGTCGCCTCGGGGTCGGCGAGGATCTTGTCCCGGATGCGCCGGGAGATGTCGGTCCACCCGTCCTGCACCAGGTCCTCGTGTCCGAAGTTGCCGGTCTGCACGGCGGTGAAGCTGGCCAGCCAGCGCTCCTGCCAGCCGGGCTCGAGCACCTCGCGCTCGAACCACTCGGGGTCGGTGGGCTCGTTCGACCGCACGTCGATCGACGAGGGGGTGCGCTGGAACACGAAGAGCTCGCCGCACGCCCGGGCCAGGTGGGGCACGCACTGGACCGAGGTGGCGCCGGTGCCGATGATCCCGACCCGCTTGTCGGCCAGCCGATCCATGGGGGCGCCGGTGTGGTCGCCGCCGGTGTAGTCGTAGTCCCAGCGGCTGGTGTGGAAGGTGTGGCCCTCGAAGGTGCCCAGGCCGGGGATGCCCGGCAGCTTGGGCCGGTGCAGGGGCCCGGTCCCCATCACCACGAACCGGGCCCGGATCTCGTCGCCCCGGTCGGTGCGCAGGACCCAGCGCGAGCTGGCGGCGTCCCACTCGACGGCCCTCACCTCGGTGTGCAGCAGGGCGTCGTCGTAGAGGCCGAACCGGGTGGCGATGCGCTGGCAGTGCTCGAGGATCTCGGGACCGTGGGCGTACTTCTCGGTCGGCATGTGGCCGGTCTCCTCGAGGAGCGGCATGTAGACGAACGAGTGGGTGTCGCACTGGGCGCCGGGGTACCGGTTCCAGTACCACGTGCCGCCGACGTCGCCGCCCTTCTCGATGATGCGGACGTCGTCGATGCCGGCCTGCTTGAGCCGGGCGCCGGTGACGAGGCCGGAGAACCCGCCCCCGATGAGGGCCACCGTCGTGGTGATCGAGACCGGGTCGCGCTCGGTCCGGGGCACGTAGGGGTCGTCGACGTAGTGGGCGAAGGCCCCGGTGACCTCGACGTACTGGTCGTTGCCGTCCTCGCGCAGGCGCTTGTCGCGCTCGGCCCGGTAGCGGGCCAGCACCGCCTCGCGATCGATCGTCGGTCCCGTGGCCGTCATGGGTCGATCTTACTGCACGTCGCGTGCAACAACGTCGGCCGCCCTCGGCGTCGAGGGCGGCCCCGATCAGGTGCGGGCGACGGCATCGGCGCGCAGGACGTGGGCGATCCAGCCCGCCACCAGCTCGTGGTCGGTGGCCTCCTCGACGCTGACGGCGGCGGCGTCGGCCACGGCCGCATCGACGACGGCCCGGCGCCGGTCGATCAGGCCGCGGGCGTAGTCGACGGCGAACTCGGGGTGGGCCTGCACGGTCCAGACCCGGTCGCCGACGGTGAACCCGGCGATGGGGCAGTGCTCGGACCGGGCCCACACCCGCGCCCCCTCGGGCAGGCTCACGACCTGGTCCTGGTGCATGGCCTGGAGCCGGAGCCCGGTGGGCGGCGCGGCCCCGGCCCAGGCGGCATCGCCGACGTCGAGGTCGTAGACGTGGACGCCCATGCCCCAGCCCGCCCCCGCCCTCTCCACCCGGCCGCCGAGGGCCTGGGCCAGCAGCTGGTGGCCGAAGCAGATGCCGGCGACGGGGATGCCGCGATCGACCACGGCGCGGACGAAGTCCTCGGCCGGGGCGATCCACGGCTCGTCGTCGTAGACCGACGTGGCCGAGCCGGTGAGCACGTAGGCGGCGTGGTCGCCGGGGTCGACGTCGAGCGGTCCGGCGGTGGCGTCGAGGCCGGTCAGCTCGATGCCGTGGGGGGCGAGGAGGCGCTCGAACATGGCGAGGTACCCGCCCTCGGAGGCCGGGGCGCCCGGCGGCGGCGACCCGAGGAGCACGAGGCCGACCCGGAGCGGTGCGGGCGTTGACGACGACGTCGGCGACACGCCGCCGAGGTTAGAGGGGCCGGACCGGGGCGCCACGGCGTCGTCGCTACCGTGGAGCGTCCGCCTGGGAGGACCACAGCTTGACCTCGACCGACCTCGGGTCACCGCCCCCTCCGCCACGGGCGGACCCGCCGCCGCCCGCCTCGCCGCCGGCGTCGGCCGCGCCCTGGTGGCGGCTCGCCGCTCCCGGCATGGTCGTCGGTGCGGCGACGGCCTGGTTCCGGCTCGGGCACCGGGGCCTGTGGCTGGACGAGGCCTACTCCCTCGGCGCCATCCACCAGCTGCGCGACACGCTGCCCGGCACCAGCTACACCATGGCCGCCTACTACCTCCTGCTGCGACCGTGGATGGCGGTGTCGGAGTCGATCTGGTGGATGCGGAGCCTGTCGGTCATCGCCGCCGTGGCCGCCGTCGCCGTCACCGTCGCCGTGGCCCGCCGCCTCGCCGGCGCCCGCGAGGCGGCCCTCGCCGGCGTCCTCATGGCGCTCTCGCCCCTGTGGTTCGCCCAGGCGCGCGAGGCCCGGTCGTACGCGTTCGTCATGCTCCTCGTCGCCCTCTCGTGGCTGGCCGTCGACCACGGCCTGGCCGACGGGCGGGGGCGGGCCCGGCGGTGGTGGTGGGCCCACACCGCCATCGCCGTCGCCCTGCCCCTGTTCCACGGCTTGGCGGTCCTGCAGCTGGTCCCGCAGCTGGGTGCCGTGCTCGTCGGCCGCGTCGACCGGGCGACGGCCCTGCGGGCGCTCCGGGGCGTGGGCCTCGCCGTCGCCCTCACCGCGTGGCTGGCCCGCACCGCCTCGGACGACGTGGGCAACTGGGTCGACCCCTTGAGCCTCGACCAGGTGTGGTTCGTGACCGGCCGCCTCACCAGCGGGTGGGACGGGGTGGCGGCGGTGCTGGTCGGGGTCGTGCTGGTCGGCGTCGTCGTGGCCGTCGTCAGCAGCCGCCGGGCGGTCGCGCCCCTCGCCCGGGCCCGGGCGCTCGTGCCGGTGCTGTGGGGGGTGGGGCCGCTGGTGCTCATCGCCCTGCTGTCGGTCGTCCGGCCGTCGCTCGTGCCCCGCTACGTCGTCGGCTCGGTGGCCGGCCTGGCCCTGCTCATGGCGGCCGCCCTGGCGCGGACCGTCGGCGCCCGACCGCGGTGGTCGGCGGCCCGGGTCGTCGGCGCTGCGGCGGTCGTGGTCGCCCTGGCCGCTGGCCAGGTCGCCCTGCACGACCGGCCCCTCGACGGGTGGACCGTCGCCGCCCGCCGGGTCGCCGCCGGGCTGCGGCCCGGGGACACCATCCTCCTCTCGCGGGAGTACACCACCCGGCCGCCCTTCGAGGCGGCCTGGCGCGACGTCGATCCGGCCGCCCCGCCCCAGCTCCTCCCGTCCGACCGCCCGCTGGGGCCGGTGCGCCGGTTCGAGCCCGACGAGACGCCCGGGACCGTGCGGTGGAACGAGGCCCGCCGGGCCGGGCGGATCTGGCTCGTGGCCGACGCCCACCGCCTCGAGCTCGACCGCCTGCCGCACCTGGTCGTCGACGGCGTCGCCGGCCGGCCCGCCACCCACCGGGAGGTGGCCCGCTGGCGCGCCCCGCGCTCCGCCATCGTCGTGGTCCTCCTCGAACCGGTCGCCTGACCGCCCGCGTCCTCCGGCGTGCGGGGGGTGAGCAGCCCGGCGCGCTCAGGGGGCGAGGCGGCCGGCGCTCCGGGCCGGGAGGTGGCCGGCCTCGGCCAGCCACCGCAGGGTCTCGTCCAGCGACTCGCGCACCGGGCGCAGCTCGATGCCCAGCGCGTCCAGAGTGGCCCGGTCGTCGGTGGCGACCATCGTCGTCATGATCTCGGCCGCGTCGCGGGTCAGCGGGTACGAGAGGGGCCGGACGCGGCGGACGCCGTCGAGGAGGGTGGCCACGGCCATCAGGACGGGCTTGGGCAGCGGGGCCCGCCAGGCCCGGACGCCGGTGATGTCGTCGACCAGCGCGCCCAGCTCGGCCCACCGGAGGAAGTGGCCACCGAGCACGAGCCGCCGGGGCCCGGCCCCGGGGGCCAGGCAGGCGACGAGGGCGTCGGCCAGGTCCCGCACGTCGACGAGGGCGACCCCGCCGCGGGTGCGGGGCCAGCCCTGGGTGCGGGCGGCGACGAGGCCCTCGAGGGTCGCGTCGAGGTGGGGCTGGTCCCGTCCGATCACCCCGCCGGGGTAGACGATCGTGATCGGGTCGCCGGCGTCCTGGCGGGCCCGCAGCTCCTGCTCGGTCACGACCTTCGAGCGGCCGTAGTCCGTGCGGGGCGAGGCCAGCGTCGAGCCGGGCCCGATCACCGGCTCGACCGGCGGGACGAACACGGCCACGCTCGACACGTGCACGACCGGGTCGTGCCCGGCGGCCAGGGCGGCGTCCACGACGGTGCGGGCGCCGCGGGTGTTGACGTCCAGCACCGAGGTGCCGTCGTGACCGGTCATCCCGATGGCGGCGGCGGCGTGGATCGTGGCGTCGCAGCCGACGGCGGCGGGGCCGACGACATCGGCGTCGACCATGTCCCCCACGACCAGCTCCACGTCGGCCTCGCCCACGCCCCGCCGGGCCAGGACGCCGAGCGCCCGCTCCGGGCTGCGCACGAGGAGGCGGACGTCGTGCCCGGCCTCCAGCAGGGCGGGCACGGCGAAGGACCCGACGAACCCGCCGCCCCCGGTCACCAGCACGCGTCGCCTCTCGGCCGTCGGACGGGGCCCTCGTCCCGGGCGCGTGCTCCCCACCGCCGCCACCGTAGGCGTGGGACGATCGGGGCATGGCGACGTACTCCGTGAACCCCGACGCCGTGGCCCACGTGCGGTCGCTCATCGACGCCCGACAGTACGTGCTCGACAGCGACTGGGGCGACGTGCAGCCCGACGCCGCCGCCCAGAACGCCTACCTCGAGCGGCACGGCTGGGAGGACTACGCCCGCTGGCACCTCGGGCTCACCGAGGGGGCCGGCGACGAGACCAAGGCCCGCTACGCCTTCGTGGCCGGCGACTTCCGGCGGGTCCACCGCACGGCGCTCATCGCCTGCGTGTACCGGGCGTCGGAGTGGCGGCACAAGGAGGTCGAGCTGGCCGCCCACGACCTGCTCCAGCACCTCGACGCCACCAGCGGGTAGCCCGAGCAGGTGGGCTCGGACGAGGTGGGGCTCGCGGGCCCCATCACCCCCGAGCCCCACCTTCGTGCATCGTGGATCACACCTGCCCCGGGTCGCCACACCCGGAGGGGTGATACCGCTCGCAAGCCGGTCAGGCCGAGGCGGAGGCCTCGGCCTCGGCGACCAGGCCCTCGAGCCGCTGCCACCGGCTCTGGAGCGAGCGGGCGCGACGACCCATGCCGGCCCACGGATCGTCGCCGGCGGCCAGCCGGTCGGGCACGGTGGCGGTGGTGAACCCGTCGGGGCGGAGGTCGGGGTCCTCGAGCTCGTCCCACGTGATGGGGGTGGCGACGGGCGCACCCCGGCGGGGGCGGACCGAGTACGGCGTCACCGCCGTCTGGGCCCACCCGTTGCGGGCCACGTCGACGTAGAGACGGCCTCGACGCTTGGCCTTGCGGCCGGCGTCGGTGAGCGCGTCGGGGTGGCGCAGGGCGAGGAGGCGGGCCACGTGCTGGGCGAAGGCGGCGGCCGCCTCGGTGGGTGCCGCCCGGTCGACCGGGGTCACCACGTGGATCCCCCGTGAGCCGGTGACCTGCAGGTACGACGCCAGGTCGAGCTCGTCGAGCACGTCCCGGGTCCAGCGGGCGGCCCGGCGCACCCCGTCGAAGTCGTCGTCGGACGGGTCGAGGTCGACGAGCAGCAGGTCGGGGTGCTCCAGGTCGTCGGCCCGGCTGGGCCAGCGGTGGAACGAGATGGTGCCCAGGTTGGTGAGCGCCAGCAGGGCGGCCTCGTCGTCGACGACCGGGTGGTTGACGGTCCCGCCCTCCTTGCGGGCCTCGACCGTGCGCACCCAGGAGGGCACGCCCCGCCCCGCCTCCTTCTGGTAGAAGCCGGTGCCGTCGATGCCCTCCGGGAACCGCTGCAGCATCAGCGGACGGTCGGCGAGGTGGCGGAGGAGGGTCGGCGCCACCCGGTGGTGGTACTCGGCCAGGTCCGCCTTGGTGAGGCCGTCGTCGGGGAACAGGACGCGGTCGGGGTGGGTGATCTCGATCGTCCGGCCGCCGACCTCGTACGTCGTCGCCACGGGGCCGACGCTACCCACGCCTCGCCCAACCTTGTCCGGAACCCTGCCGAGGAGGGGGACTTCCGGACAAGGGTCGCGTCAGGAGCGCTCGCGGAGGGCGATGCCGTCGGCGACGAAGACGTCCTGCCACTCGCCCGGGACGTCGACCGGCGCGGTGTCGGCGCCGGGGCGGAGGGGGACGACGACGAGGACCTCGTCGGCGCCGCGGGTGAAGGCGCACACGTCGGGGCCGGCGTCGATCGGCCGGTAGGCGCCGGCGAAGGCGTCCGGGCGTCGGGCGCGGAGGGCGAGGCCGGCGCGGATCAGGACCAGCTTCGGCGGTGGGTCGGCGGCGGCCAGGGCGGCCCGCCGGGCGTCCCAGTCGACCGGGCGGCGGTTGTCCGGGTCGACCAGAGACAGGTCCTCGAGCTCGTCGCCCTGGTAGATGTCGGGCACGCCGGGCACGGTCACCTTGAGCAGCACCTGGGCGAGGGCGACCGCCGCGCCCTCGGCGGCGATGCGCGCCTGGAACGGGAGGAACGTCGCGAGGAAGCCCTCGTGGTCGAGCAGGGCCCGGGCGTAGGACTGCACCCGCGCCTCCCACGACTCGTCGGGCTCGACCCACGTCGTGGTCCGCTTGGCCTCCCGGAGGGCCTTGGTGAGGTACTGCTCCAACCGCTCGGCGGACAGGGGCCACGCCCCCAGCAGTGTCTGGAAGATCAGGGCCTGCTCGACGCCGTCGGGGGCGCCGCCGACCACGAGGTCGGCGGTGACCCGGCGCCACCCGGCGACCAGGGTGGCCCACTCGTCGGCGTGGGTGGCGAGGAGCCCCAACCGGGCCCGCACGTCGGCCGACCGCTTGGTGTCGTGCGTCGAGGAGATCACCAGGTTCCGCGGCCACGACCGGGCCCGGGCCTGGTTCGCCCGGTGGAAGGCGGCGACGTCCAGGCCGAAGCGGCCGGGATCGCCGCCGACCTCGTTGAGGGCCAGCAGCCGGAGGTAGCGGTAGAAGGCGGTGTCCTCGACCCCCTTGGCGGTGACCGCCGGGGTGGTCTGCTGGAAGCGGGTGACGACCTCGTCGTGGCCCCGCTCGTCGAGGGTCAAGACGTCGAGCAGGGCGACGGGCATGTCGGCCTCCTCGGCGACGGCCCGGTCGGCGTCGTCGACCTCGTCGCGCTCGGGGACGACGTAGCTGCGGTACACGGGGAAGGTGGCCACGGCTCGCGTCAGGGTGGCGACCGGGTCGTCGCCCAGGTCGAGCCCCGACGCCGCCACCGTCCGCGCCAGGCGCTCGACCTCGGGGCGGAACGTGGTGGCGGCCTGCTCGGCCATCGCCTCGGCGGCGTGGTCGGCGAAGGGCCGGTCGTCGCCCGAGAGCGAGACCCACAGCGCGGTGAGGGCGGGCTCGCCGGCGGGGTCGACGAACAGGGCGGTGATGTCGTTGAGGACCTCGTAGCCCACGGTGCCCGAGACCGGCCAGGGCCGCAGGGCCTCGCCCACGTGGAGGATCTTCTCGACCCAGACGTCGGTGCCGCCGGTGCCCTCGGCCAGCCGGCGGAGGTAGCCGGCGGGGTCGGCCAGGCCGTCGGGGTGGTCGACCCGCAGCCCGTCGACGACCCCCTCGCGCACGAGCCGCATCGGGGTCTCGTGGGTCACGGAGAAGACCTCGGGGTCCTCCTGGCGGAGGGCGGCGAGCTCGTCGACGTCGAAGAACCGGCGCCACCGCCCGGTCTCGGGGTCGAGGTCGAAGAACTGCTCCCGCAGGCGCTCGTCGGTCCACCAGCGGTTCTCGTCGCCGGTGCCCATGTGGTTGGGGACGATGTCGAGGATGACGCCGATCTCCTCGGCCAGCGCCCGCAGGGCGTCCTCGCCGCCCAGCGAGGCCGACACGGTGGTGGGGTCGACCTGGTCGTAGCCGTGGGACGAGCCGGTGCGGGCGGTGAGGACCGGCGACAGGTAGACGTGCGAGACGCCGAGGTCGCGCAGGTAGGGGACCAGCTGGCGGACCCGGTGCAGGTCCATGCCCTCGGGCGTCAGCTGGATCCGGTAGGTGGCGACCAGGGGCCGACGCTCGGGCACTGCGCTAGGAGGTCGCGGGCCCGGGCTCGGGCGCGGGGACGACGGTGCGGATGTTGAGCTCGGCCAGCTGGCGGTCCGAGACCGGGGCCGGCGCGCCCATCAGGAGGTCGCGGGCCTGCACGGTCATCGGGAAGGCGATGACGTCGCGGATCAGCTCCTCGTCCGAGAGCAGCATCAAGATGCGGTCGATGCCCGGCGCCACACCGGCGTGGGGCGGGGCTCCGTACTGGAAGGCGTTGTACAGCGCACCGAAGCGGGAGCCGACCTCCTCCTCGGTGTAGCCGGCGAGGGCGAAGGCCTTGACCATCAGCTTGGGGTCGTGGTTCCGGACCGCGCCCGACGACAGCTCGTAGCCGTTGCACACGATGTCGTACTGGTAGGCCAGGATCGACGTGGGGTCCTCGGCCTCCAGCGCCTCGGCACCGCCCTGGGGCATCGAGAACGGGTTGTGGCTGAAGTCGACGACGCCGGTGTCCTCGTCGCGCTCGTACATGGGGAAGTCGACGACCCAGCAGAAGCGGTAGACGTCCTGCTCGATCAGCTCGAGCCGCTCACCGACCTCGGTGCGCAGGGCGCCGGTGACCCGGGCGGCCATGGCCTCGGTGTCGGCGATGAACAGGAGGGCGTCGCCGGTGTCGGCCCCGGTGGCGGTCTTCACCGCGGCGAGGTCGTCGTCGGTGAGGGCCTTGGCGATGGGGCCGCTGGTGCCGTCCTCGTTGAGCTTGCACCAGGCCATGCCCTTGGCGCCCCAGTCGGTGGCCACCGAGGTCAGGTCGTCGAAGAAGCGGCGACCCTGGCCGGCACCGCCGGGGATCCGCAGGGCCCGCACCGTCTTGCCCTTGAACACGCCGACGTCGGACGTGGCGAAGTGGTCGGTCAGGTCGGTGATGACGAGCGGGTTGCGCAGGTCGGGCTTGTCGGTGCCGTAGCGGACCATGGCCTCGGCGTAGGGGATGCGGGGGAACGGGATCGGCGTCCGCTCCCGCTCGGAGAAGGCGGCGAACAGGTCGTCGAACACGGTCTCCACGACGGTGAAGACGTCCTCCTGGGTGGCGAAGGCCATCTCCAGGTCGAGCTGGTAGAACTCGCCCGGCGAGCGGTCGGCGCGGCCGTCCTCGTCCCGGAAGCAGGGGGCGATCTGGAAGTAGCGCTCGACGCCGCCCACCATCAACAGCTGCTTGAACTGCTGGGGCGCCTGGGGCAGGGCGTAGAAGCTGCCCGGGTAGCGGCGGCTCGGGACCAGGTAGTCGCGGGCGCCCTCGGGGGACGAGCTGGTGAGGATCGGCGTCTGGATCTCGACGAAGTCGAGCTCGATCATCTGGTCGCGGATGTGCTGGATCACCTGCGACCGCAGCATCAGGTTCCGCTGGAGGCGCTCGGTGCGCATGTCGAGGTAGCGGTGGCGGAGGCGGATGTCCTCGCGCACCGACTCGACCTGGCTGAGCTCGAAGGGCAGGGCGCGGGTCGCCTCGCCCAGGACCTCGATGTGGCTGGCGGCCAGCTCGATGTCACCGGTGGCCAGGTTCGGGTTGCGGGTGCCCTCGGGGCGGGCCCGCACCTCGCCCTCGACCGCGATCACCGACTCCTTGCCGATCCCGCGGACGAGACCGGCCATCTCGGCGTCCTCGGGCAGCACGACCTGGAGCCGGCCGGAGTGGTCGCGCACGTCGAGGAAGACGAGCCCGCCGTGGTCGCGGACGTTGGCCATCCACCCGGCGACCTTCACCGTCTGGCCCTCCTGGGCCAGGTCGAGCTCCGTGCACCGGTGGGTTCGGTAGTCCGTCAACGTCCTGCAGTTCCTCGTGTGGGCTCGGTCCACGGGTCGAGACCGAGGGGCGAACCTACCAGCCGCTCCCCGCCGCCCCTCCTGGCGAAGGGCGCGCACGGAGGGTGCCTGGCACGTCGCGTCCGGACGGACGCGACGGGACGCGACGTGCCAGGCACGTCGCGTCCGCTCCGGTCACTCGGCCCGGCGGAGGAGGGTGATGGACCGGGCCATCACGTCGACCCGGGCCCGGGGGGCGGCCGACCAGGCGCCCTCCTCGACCGCCGGGTCGACGGTGGTGAGCACCACGTCCCACTGGGCGCCGAAGCGGCGCGCCGGCAAGACGAACGGGACGTCCTCGTGGTGGGCGTTGACGAGCAGGAGGAACGAGTCGTCGACGATGCGGCGCCCGTGGGCGTTGCGGTCCTGGAGGGCGTGGCCGTTGAGGAACAGGCCCACGGCGTGGCCGTCGCCCCGGTCCCAGTCGCGCCGGGTCATGCGGCGGCCGTCGGGGCGGAACCACCAGGCGTCGGGCAGCGAGGTGGTGTCGCTGGACTCGCCCTCGAGGAACTTGGCCCGGCGCAGCACCGGGTGCTCGCGGCGCAGGTGGATGAGGCGGCGGGTGAAGTCCCGCATCTCGACGGCCCCCTCGTCGAGGTCCCAGTCGAACCAGGAGATCTCGTTGTCCTGGCACCACCCGTTGTTGTTGCCGCCCTGGGAGCGGCAGATCTCGTCGCCCCCGAGGATCATGGGCACGCCCTGGCTCATCAGCAGGGTGGTCATCAGGTTCCGGCGCTGGCGGGCCCGGAGCTCGAGGATCTCGGGGTCGTCGGTCTCGCCCTCGACCCCGCAGTTCCACGACCGGTTGTCGTCGGTGCCGTCCTGGTTGTCCTCCAGGTTGGCCTCGTTGTGCTTGTGCTCGTAGCTGACCAGGTCGGCCAGCGTGAACCCGTCGTGGGCGGTGACGAAGTTGATCGACGCGACGGGGGACCGACCGTCGGACTCGTACAGGTCGCTCGACCCGGTGAGGCGGGAGGCGAACTCGGCGTTGTCGGCCTCGCCCCGCCAGAAGTCCCGCATGCTGTCGCGGTAGATGCCGTTCCACTCGGTCCACAGGACCGGGAAGTTGCCGACCTGGTAGCCGCCGGGGCCGACGTCCCACGGCTCGGCGATCAGCTTCACCTGGGACAGGACGGGGTCCTGGTGGATGACGTCGAAGAAGGCCGACAGGCGGTCGACCTCGTAGAGCTCGCGGGCCAGGGCCGAGGCCAGGTCGAAGCGGAACCCGTCGACGTGGCACTCGGTCACCCAGTACCGCAGCGAGTCCATGATCATCCGCAGCACGCTCGGGTGCACGGCGTTGAGCGAGTTCCCGGTGCCGGTGAAGTCCATGTAGTACCGGGGGTCGTCGGGCATCAGCCGGTAGTACGACGTGTTGTCGACGCCCTTGAACGACAGCATCGGCCCGAGGTGGTTGCCCTCGGCGGTGTGGTTGTAGACGACGTCGAGGATCACCTCGATGCCCGCCCGGTGCAGGGCCTTCACCATCCCCTTGAACTCACGGATCTGCTCGCCGTTGCTGCCGGTCGCGGCGTAGCCGGCGTGGGGGGCCAGGAAGCCGATGGTGCTGTAGCCCCAGTAGTTCGTGAGGCCCCGGTCGTGGAGGAAGCTCTCGTCGGCGATGTGGTGGATCGGGAGCAGCTCGACGGCGGTCACGCCGAGGTCCTTGAGGTACGCGACCGCCGGCTCGGAGGCCAACCCGCCGTAGGTGCCGCGCAGGTCCTCCCGGACCTCGGGGTGCAGCTCGGTGAACCCCTTGACGTGGACCTCGTAGATGACCGTCTCGCTCCACGGGTGGTTCGGGCGCCGGTCGTCCTCCCAGTCGAAGTGCGGGTCGATGACCAGCGACTTGGGGATGGCGTCGGCGTCGTCCTCGTCGTCGGGCTCGAGGTCGGCGGTGTCGGTGTCGTCGGGGACGTAGGGCAGGACGCTGGCGGCGGCGAAGTCGATGCCGCCCTCGATGGCCTTGGCGTAGGGGTCGATCAGGAGCTTGGCCGGGTTGAAGCGGAAGCCGTCCTCGGGCTGGTACGGCCCGTGCACCCGGTAGCCGTAGCGGCAGCCCGGCCCCCGCCCGGGGACGTAGACGTGCCAGTTGAAGGCGGTGCGCTCGGTGACCTCGATGCGCTCCTCGGTGCCCTCGTCGTCGAACAGGCACAGCTCGACGCAGGTGGCGTTCTCGCTGAACAGCGAGAAGTTGACGCCCTGGCCGTCCCAGGTCGCGCCCAGGGGGAAGGGCTGGCCGGGCCAGACCTCGGTCGGAGCGTCCGGGTGGCTGGGGTCGACGGTGGCGTCGGTCATCGGCCCGCCCCCTCGCGCAGGAGCGCGCCCCCGAGCGGGGGCAGGGCGATGGCGCCGTCGGTGACGGCGAAGGTGTGGTGGGTGGACACGAGGACCTCGGTCACGTGGGGCGGGAGGGGGACGGTGCTCGGCGCCGCCGCGAAGGAGGCGACGACGTGGAACGGGCCGCGGCGGAACCGGACCCAGCGGGCCTCCTCGTCGAAGGCGACCTCGTCGACCTCGCCGGGGGGGAGGGCGCGGCGGGCCTCGAGGAGCTTGCGGTAGAGGGCGGCGATGGTCGGGTCGACCTGGCCGGTCAGCTTGGAGCGGAGGAAGGTGGCCTCGTCCTGGGGGTCGGGGACCTCCTCGCCCGAGAAGGCGGCGAAGGCGGCGAACTCCCGCTTGCGACCCTCCCGGGTGGCCTCGGCGATCTCGGGGTCGATGTGGTCGCTGAAGAACTGGAAGGGCGCCGGCTCCCCGTGCTCCTCGCCCATGAAGAGCATGGGCGTGAACGGGGAGGTCAGGACGATGAGGGCGGCGACGGGCTGGACCTCGGCGGGGAGGCGGTCTCCGAGGGCCCGGTTGCCCACCTGGTCGTGGTCCTGGGTGAACACGACGAACTGCTCGGGCGGGCGGTCGTCGGCGGGGGCGCCGAAGCGCCGCTGGCGCGCCGGGCTCCAGCCGCCGGTGTGCACGTAGGGCCGGTGCAGGGCCTTGGCCAGGTCGGCGACCGACCCGAAGTCGGCGTAGTACCCGTCGCGCTCGCCGGTGGCGAGGACCCGCACGGCGTGGTGGAGGTCGTCGGCCCACTGGGCGTCGCAGCCCCACCCGCCGAGCTCGGGCGGCCGGATGACCTTGGGGTCGTTCAGCGCGCTCTCGGCGATGACGAGGGCGCCGGGGCGGACCTCGTGGCTCCGGCGGGCGACGGCGGCGACGAGGTGCTCGGCGCCCTGGTCGAACACGGCGTGCACGGCGTCGAGCCGCAGCCCGTCGACGTGGAGGTCGCGCAGGTACCACTCGACGCTCTGGAGGACCCACTCCCGGACCGGGTCGCTCCAGGCGTCGTCGTAGTTGAGGGCCGAGCCCCACCAGGTCGAGTACTTGTCGGTGAAGTACGGGCCGAAGGCGGCGATCTGCTCGGCGCCGGTGGAGCCGAGGTGGTTGTGGACCACGTCGAGCACGACGGCCAGGCCGTGCGAGTGGGCGGCGTCGACGAGCCGGGCCAGGCCCTCGGGCCCGCCGTAGGTCGAGTGGGCGGCTCCGAGGTACACGCCGTCGTAGCCCCAGCCCCAGCGTCCGGGGAACTCGGCGACCGGCATGATCTCGATGGCGGTGACGCCGAGGTCGGCGAGGGCGGCGAGGTGGGGGATGGCGCCGTCGAAGGTGCCGTCCTCGCTGAAGGTCCCGATGTGCAGCTCGTAGAGGACGCTCTCGGCCAGGGGGTGGGCGACGAAGCCGTCGTCGGTCCACGTGAAGGCGGCGGGGTCGACGACGCGCGACGGCCCCCGGACCCCCTCGGGCTGGTGCCGGCTGGCCGGGTCGGGGAGCGCGCGCCCGTCGAGGACGTACACGTAGTCGTCGCCCGGGGCGGCGCCCGCCACCGTCGCCTGGCGCACACCCGTGCCGGCGTCGACCATCGGGTGGTCGCCGGCGGCCGCGCCCGTCAGCAGGCGCACCACCACGTCGTCCTCGGCGGCCGGCGCCCACACCCGGAACAGCACCCCGTCCGGTCGGAGTGGGTCTGACCCACTCCGACCGAGGACGGTGGCGCCGAGGGGGTGCTCGAAGGGCAGGAGCGCGTCGTCGGTCGGTTGTGTCAGTCGGGCATCGCTCACCGGGTGGCAGTTCCCACCGCGGGGGAGGCGAACCACACCACGCCGAGCGGCGGGAGGGTCATCTCGGCCGACCAGGGCTGGCCGTGCCACGGGACGCTCTCGGCGTCGACGCCGCCCATGTTGCCGACGTTCGAGCCGCCGTAGGGCGCGGCGTCGGTGTTGAGCACCTCGGTCCAGCGCCCCCAGGTCGGCAGGCCCACCCGGTAGCCCTCGCGGGGCACGGGGGTCAGGTTGGCCACGCACACCAGGTGCTCGGCGGATCCGGCGCTGTGGCGGGCGAAGGCCACCACGCTGCGGTCGGCGTCGCCGCCCTCGAGCCAGCTGAAGCCGGCCGGGTCGCCGTCGACCTCCCACAGGGCGGGGTGGCGGCGGTAGCAGTGGTTGAGGTCGCGGACGAGGCCCTGGACGCCGGCGTGGTCGGGCTGCTCGAGCAGGTGCCAGTCGACGCTGCGCTCCTCGCTCCACTCCCGCTCCTGGGCGATCTCGCCGCCCATGAAGAGGAGCTGCTTGCCCGGGTGGGCCCACATGTAGCCGTAGAGGGCCCGCAGGTTGGCCATCTGCTGCCAGCGGTCGCCGGGCATCTTCTCCAGCAGCGAGCGCTTGCCGTGGACGACCTCGTCGTGGCTCAGCGGGAGGATGAAGCTCTCGTCGAAGGCGTAGACGAGGCTGAACGTCAGCTCGTTGTGGTGGTACTTCCGGTGCACGGGGTCCTGCTGGAAGTAGGCGAGGGTGTCGTGCATCCACCCCATGTTCCACTTGAACCCGAAGCCCAGCCCGCCGCCGTCGACCGGCTTGGACACGCCGGGCCAGGCGGTCGACTCCTCGGCCACCGAGGCCACGCCCGGCTCCTCGGCGTGGATGACGGTGTTCACCTCCTGGAGGAAGGCCACCGCCTCCAGGTCCTCGCGCCCGCCGTGGACGTTGGGCGCCCACTGGCCCTCCTCGCGGGAGTAGTCCAGGTAGAGCATCGAGGCCACGGCGTCGACGCGGAGGCCGTCGGCGTGCATGTCCTGGAGCCAGAACAGGGCGTTGGCCAGCAGGAAGCCCTTGACCTCGTGGCGGCCGTGGTTGAACACGAGCGTGCCCCAGTCGGGGTGCGAGCCCCGGGGCCCGGCGTGCTCGTACAGCTCGGTGCCGTCGAAGCGGGCGAGGGCCCACTCGTCGCGGGGGAAGTGGGCCGGGACCCAGTCGAGGATGACGCCGATGCCGTGGGCGTGGAGCGTGTCGACGAGGTACTTGAGCTCGTCGGGCGTGCCCCAGGCCGCCGCGGGGGCGAAGAACGACGTGACCTGGTAGCCCCACGAGCCGCCGAAGGGGTGGTGCATGACCGGCAGCAGCTCGACGTGGGTGAAGCCCATGTCGGTGACGTAGGCGGCCAGCTCGTCGGCGACCTGGGCGTAGCCCAGGGGGACGTCGGGGTTGGCCGGGTCGCGTCGCCAGGACCCGAGGTGGACCTCGTAGATCGACATGGGTCCGACCTGGGGGTCGAGCGACCGACGCCGCTCGACCCAGCCGGCGTCGGTCCAGGTGTGGTGCGAGGCGCTCACGATCGACGCCGTGGCCGGCGGCACCTCGGCCTGGAGGGCGACGGGGTCGGCGTGCTGGACGAGCGACCCGTCGCGGCCGTGGACCTCGAACTTGTAGGCCGTGCCCGCGCCGACGCCGGGCACGAACACCTCCCACACGCCCGAGGACCCGATCGGGTGCATCGGGTGGCTGCCGCCGACCCAGTGGTTGAAGTCGCCGACCACGCTCACCGAGCGAGCGTCGGGGGCCCACACCGAGAAGGCGGTGCCCTCGACGCCGTCGACGGTGCGGACGTGGGCGCCGAGCACGTCGTGGAGCCGGCGGTGCCGGCCCTCGTTGAGCAGGTGGAGGTCGATCTCGCCCAGCGTGATCCCGGTGGCCGGCGAGGCGTCAGCCGAGTGGCCTGGAGGCGTCGCAGGGGAGCTGTCGGCGTCGATGCGGTCGGTCGTCACGGGGTGTCCTCGTCGAGCAGGCGGGCGATGCCGGCCACCGGGATCGCGGCCCAGTCGGGGCGGTTGTCGATCTCGTAGCGCAGCTCGTAGACGGCCTTCTCCAGCTCGAAGATCGCCAGGACCTGGGCGGTGGCGGCCTCGCCGGCGGGCAGGAGGGCGGGCTCGACGCCGGCGTGGTAGCCGTCGAGGAACGCCTGGCGGGCGGCGGCCTCCCAGCCGTCGGGGAGCGACGCGCCGGCCCGCTCGGCGGCCGATGCGGCGTAGGCGAACGAGCGCAGCATGCCGGCGACGTCGCGCAGGGCCGACCGCTTGCGCCGCCGCTCGCGCAGCGGGCGTGACGGCTCACCCTCGAAGTCGAGGATCGTCCAGCGGCCGTCGTCGAGCATCGTCTGGCCCAGGTGGAGGTCGCCGTGGTGGCGGATCAGCCGGCCCACGGACCCGCCCGAGGACATCCGCCGCAGCCGGTCGCGCAGGTCGTCGCCCCGCCCGGTGATGGGGGCGAACACCTCGTGCTCGGGCAGCTTGGAGAAGACCTGCTCGATCTCCTCGTCGATGGTGGCGATGAAGAGCGGGAGGGCCTCGTCGCTCGCCTCCTCGGGGGCGAAGTCGGGGTCGGAGGCGTCCGAGCCCAGGGCGCTGTGCATCTCGCCCACGACGCGACCGAGGTCGGCGAGGCGGGGGGTGAGGCGGTCGGTGGCGCCCGAGGTCAGGGCGTCCTGGGCCAGGTCCCAGCCGTCGACGGCGCCGGCCAGGTACTGCTGGGCCACGCCGAGGGTCGCGTCGATCAGGTCACCGTGCAGGGAGTACGACCCGACGAGGGTCGGTGCCCCGTCGAACCCGTGGGTCGAGAGGAACTCCAGCATCTCGAGCTCGGGGTTCTCGCCCGGCTCGAGGTGGCGGAACACCTTCAGGATCACCTGGTCGTCGATGACGACCGACGAGTTCGACTGCTCGGCGCGCAGCGGGCGCACGGTGGGCCGGTCACCCAGGGTCGGGGCGGCGTCGGCCCAGGTGAAGGCGACGGTGTGCTCGGCCCCCTCCACCGTCCCGCCGCCCCGCAGGAGGTCGGCCAGCGCCGCCGCCCGCTCGGGGTCGGCCAGGGCGTCGTGGTCGAGGGCCCCGCCGTCGACCCCGACCACCAGCTGGAACAGCTCGTGGGTCCCCGCCGGGGTGCGGGCCTCGGCGATGACCAGGCCCAGGCCCGGGTCCTCGCACAGCGGCAGCGCGGTGCGGACGCCGACGTGGACCTCCCGGGACTTGCCCGAGAACCAGCGCTGGGCGACCACCCACTCGGTGAGGGAATCGAGGTCGATCTCGTCCAAGGCCTTGATGATGGTCATCCTCCCACCTCGTCGGCCGCCGGTCCCCGGAGCACGTCCTCGGCGGCGGCGTCCTCGGCCTCGGCCCGCTCGTGGGCGGCCCGGTCCTCGGCCGCGACCCGCTCCTCCTCGGAGCGGGCCTCGGCCGCCTCGAGGGCGGCGTCGAAGCGCTCCTCGGGCCGCTCCTCCTCGGTGAGGCGGAACCAGAAGAACCCGCGCGGCGCCATGGTGAGCAGGTAGGGGAGCTCGCCGATGCGGGGGAAGCGGGTGCGCCCCAGCATCTCCTCGGGCCAGCGGTCCTGGAACTCCGACAGGTCGAGCTCGACCGCCTGGGCCGAGCGGGCGATGTTGTGGACGCACAGCACGGTGTCGCCCTCGTACTCCCGCAGCACGGCGAAGATCTTGGTGTTCGAGGTCTTGAGCGCCCGGTAGGTGCCGAGCCCGAAGACGGGGTGCTCCTTGCGGAGGGCCACGAAGCGCTGGATCCAGCGCAGCAGGCTGTTCGGCGTGCGCAGCTGGGCCTCGACGTTCACGGCCTGGAACCCGTAGACGGGGTCCATCAGCGGCGGGGCGTAGAGCTGGGCGAAGTCGGCCCGGCTGAACCCGCCGTTGCGGTCGCCGGTCCACTGCATCGGCGTGCGGACGCCGTCGCGGTCGCCGAGGTACACGTTGTCGCCCATGGCGATCTCGTCGCCGTAGTAGAGGATCGGTGACCCCGGCAGGGAGAAGAGGATGGCGTGGAGGAGGGTGATGTCCTCGCGGCTGCCGTCGAGCAGCGGGGCCAGGCGCCGGCGGATGCCGACGTTGATCTTCATCCGGGGGTCCTTGGCGTACTCGGCGTACATGTAGTCCCGCTCCTCGTCGGTGACCATCTCGAGCGTCAGCTCGTCGTGGTTGCGGAGGAACAGGCCCCACTGGCAGCTCTCGGGGATCTCGGGCGTGCGCTCGAGGATCTCGATCATGGGGGTGGCGTCCTCCCGGCGGAGCGACATGAACATGCGGGGCATGACCGGGAAGTGGAACGCCATGTGGCACTCGTCGCCGTCGCCGAAGTAGTCGACCACGTCCTCGGGCCACTGGTTGGCCTCGGCCAGCAGGACCCGGTCGGGGTACTCGGCGTCGACGGTGGCGCGCACCCGCTTGAGGAACTCGTGGGTCGCGGGCAGGTTCTCGCAGTTCGTCCCGTCCTCCTCGAAGAGGTACGGCACGGCGTCGAGGCGGAAGCCGTCGAGCCCGAGGTCGAGCCAGAAGCGCAGGACGTCGAGCATCGCCTCCTGCACGTCGGGGTTCTCGTAGTTGAGGTCGGGCTGGTGGCTGAAGAAGCGGTGCCAGTAGTAGGCGCCGGCCTCCGGGTCCCAGGTCCAGTTCGAGACCTCGGTGTCGGTGAAGATGATCCGGGCGTCCTTGTACAGGTCGTCGCTGTCGGACCAGACGTACCAGTCCCGCTTCTCGCTGCCGGGCTGGCGGCTCTCCTGGAACCAGGCGTGGTCGTTGGAGGTGTGGTTCATCACCAGGTCCGTGATGACGCGCATCCCCTTCTCGTGGGCGGCGGCCAGGAACTCCTTGACGTCGTCGAGGGTGCCGTAGTCCGGGTGCACGCCGTTGAAGTCGGCGATGTCGTAGCCGCCGTCGCGCAGCGGCGAGGGGTAGGTCGGCAGCAGCCAGATGCAGTCGACGCCGAGCCACTGGAGGTAGTCCAGCTTCTCGGTCAGGCCCCGGAAGTCACCGGAGCCGTCGTTGTTGCTGTCGAAGAAGGCGCGCAGGTGCAACTCGTAGAAGACCGCGGTCTTGAACCAGAGCGGGTTGGCCTCGAACCAGTGGGTGGCGGTGTCGCGTGCGGGGTTCTCGTGCGTCATGCGGCGCTCACGCGACCTCGATCTCGATGATGTGGGCGGGTTGGTCCAACGGCACCAGTCGCACGTAGTTGCGACCGATCCGCCAGTCGAAGGTGTCGCCGGTGAGCAGGTCGTGGGCCTTGAAGCTGGGCGGCAGGCCGAGCTCGTAGGGCACCACGACTACGCCCTCCTGGACGTGCTCGGGGTCGAGCGACACGACGGTGATGACCGTCTGGCCCTCGTGCTGCTTGGCGAAGGCGAGGAGCGCCGGGTTCTCGGTGTCGAGGAAGCGGGTGCCGGACATGTGCTGCAGCGGGACCTGCTGGCGGCGGATGCGGTTGAGCTGCTCGACCAGAGGCAGCAGCGGACCGTCGAGCGCGCGCCGCTTGGCCTCGTACTTCTCGCTGTCGAGGTACTCCTCAGAGCCCGGCTGCACCGGGGTCCGCTCGAAGCTCTCGAAGCCGGAGTAGATGCCGTAGCTGGGCGAGAGGGTGGCGGCCAGGATCAGGCGGCTGACGAACTTCGCCGGGCCGCCGTCGGCCAGCTCGGCGGTCAGGATGTCGGGGGTGTTGGCGAAGAAGTTGGGCCGGAAGTACTCCCGCTCCTCGGTGGTGGCCAGCTCGGTCACGTACTCGGCCAGCTCCCACGAGGACTGCTTCCAGGTGAAGTACGTGTAGCTCTGGTTGAAGCCGGCCTTGGCGAGGGTCCGCATCATGGCCCGGTGGGTGAAGGCCTCGGCCAGGAAGATCACCTCGGGGTGGTCGTCGCGGACCGAGCGGATCAGCCACTCCCAGAACGGCACCGGCTTGGTGTGCGGGTTGTCGACGCGGAAGACCCGGATCCCGTGGTCGACCCAGAACAGGACGACGTCGCGGAGGGCGGTCCACAGCCCCCGCCAGTCCTCGCAGTCGAAGTTGACGTTGTAGATGTCCTGGTACTTCTTGGGCGGGTTCTCGGCGTACTTGAGCGTCCCGTCGGGGCGCCGGTTGAACCACTCGGAGTGCTCGGTCAGCCAGGGGTGGTCGGCCGAGCACTGGATGGCGAAGTCGAGGGCGATCTCGATGTCGAGGTCGCGGGCGGCGGCCACCAGCCGGTCGAGGTCGTCGATGGTGCCGAGCTCGGGGTGGACGGCGTCGTGGCCGCCGTCGGGACCGCCGATGGCCCACGGCGAGCCCGGGTCGTCGGGGCCGGCGACGAGCGTGTTGTTCCGGCCCTTGCGGTTGGTGACGCCGATGGGGTGGATCGGCGGGAGGTAGACGACGTCGAAGCCGAGGTCGGCGAGGGCGGGGAGCTGCTCCTGCACGCCGGCCAGACCGCCCCAGGACCGGGGGAACAGCTCGTACCAGGAGCCGAACCGGGCCCGCTCCGGGTCGACGTCGAGCTCCTGGGCCCGGGGCAGCTTCACGGCGCGGGAGCGGTCGGGGTGGGCGTCGCACAGGGCGACCAGGGCGGGGTCGAGGGCGGCCCCGACGCGGGTGCGGGTGGGGGCGTCGCCGTCCTCGACGACGTCGGCGGCGGAGGCGATGGCGGTGCGGTCGTCGCCCTTGGCCCGCTTGGCCGCGGCCCGCAGCAGGAGCGCACCCTCGGCCAGCTCGCTGCTCAGGTCCTCCTGGCCGGCGTCGGCCTTGCGGCGGATCTCCTCCCGCCACGAGGCCAGCTCGTCGACCCACGCCTCGACGGTCCACTTCCAGCGCCCGAGGGCGTCGACGGGGAACCGGCCCTCCCAGCGGACCCCCTTGACGGCGGCGTCGACGTGGCGCAGGGGGCTCTCCTGCCAGGGGCGCTTCCCGGGCCCCGGCGGCTTCCAGCGCACGACGGCGCGCAGCACCTCGTGACCGTCCCGGAAGATGTCGGCGCCGACCTCGAGGGTCTCGCCGACCGTCCTCTTCGGGAGGTGGCGCCCGCAGTCGACCACCGGCGTCGGGTGCTCGATGACGATGCGCGGGGGAGGGGCGGCGGAGGCGCGACCGGGGACAGGTTCCACCCGCCCAGCCCTACCCGCGACCTCGGACCGAAACAACGGCGATCCCGTGAACACCGCGTTTCCCCTGGTGAGCCGGGCGCCACACCGGGGGCGCGGTTGCGTCGGCCGGGCGCGGGGAGCAGCGGCCGATGGCCCGGGACCGGTCGGCGACGCGCGAGGCTGCGACCGTGCGCGGACCTCGATCGGCCGGGGTGCTGGCCCACGTGACCTCGATCCCGGGCGGCACCCTCGGCGACGCCCGGCGGTTCGTCGACTGGCTGGCGACCGCCGGGGTCGGCTGGTGGCAGGTGCTGCCCGTCGGCCCGCCCGACGAGCACGGATCGCCGTACCGGTCGGCCTCCGCCTTCGCCGGGTGGTCCGGGCTCCTGGCCTCACCGCGCGCCCGGGTGACCGTCGCCGACGAGGACGACTTCCGGCTCGGTCCCGGCGCCGGGTGGATCGACGAGTGGGTCGCGTTCGTCACCGCCACCGGGGGCGACGCCCGCGAGGCGGTGCGGGACCAGGTCCGCTTCGAGCGGGAGTGGCGCGCCCTGCGGGCCCACGCCGCCGACGCCGGCGTGCGGCTCATCGGGGACGTGCCGATCTACGTGGCGCCCGACGGCGCCGACCACCGGGCCCACCCGCAGCTGTTCCGCGCCGGTGCCGTGGCCGGCGTCCCGCCCGACGCCTTCAGCGCCACCGGCCAGCGCTGGGGGAACCCCCTGTTCGACTGGCCGGCCCACCGGCGCCAGGGCTACCGCTGGTGGACCGAGCGCCTGCGGCGCACCTTCGACCTCGTCGACCTCACCCGCATCGACCACTTCCGGGCCTTCACCGCCTACTGGGCGGTGCCCGAGGAGTGCCCCACGGCCATCGAGGGGCGCTGGGTCCGGGGCCCCGGGCGCGACGTGTTCGACGCCGCCGCCGCCGAGCTCGGCCCCCTCCCGGTCATCGCCGAGGACCTGGGCGTGATCACCCCGGCGGTGGAGCGCCTGCGGGACGAGCTCGGGTTCCCGGGCATGGCCGTGCTCCAGTTCGGCTTCGACGGGACCCGCCCCAACCTCCACCACCCCTCCCGCCACCACGAGCACCAGGTGGCCTACAGCGGCACCCACGACAACGACACCGCCCTCGGGTGGTGGCGCTCCCTGGCCCCGGCGGCGCAGGGCCGGGTGCGCGCCACGGCCGATGCCGCGGGGGTCGAGGCCGACAGCGCCCAGCCGTGGTGGACCGTGGTCGACCTGACCATGGCCTCGCCGGCGGCGATGGCGATCGTCCCGCTCCAGGACGTCCTGGGCCTCGGGTCGGACGCCCGGATGAACCAGCCCGGCACCGCGGTGGGCAACTGGTCGTGGCAGGCCGAGCGCCGCCAGCTGACCCCGGCCGTGGCCGGCCGCCTGCGTCGGTCGTTGGAGGGGTCGGACCGCCTGGCGCCGTGATCAGGCGGGGGTGAGCTCGGGGCCGTCGGTCTCCTCGAGGGCGGCGGTGCCCACCGCCCGGTCGGCCTCGGCGGGGCAGGGGTCGGGCACCACGCCCGGAGCCAGGACGACCGCCACCTCGTCGGGGAGCAGCCGACGCAGGACCCGCCGCCCGCTCAACCGGGAGCAGGCGACCCGGACGTCACGTCCAGTGAGGCTCCCGATGGACCGGCGGAGGTCGGCGACCTCGGCCGGGAGCAGGGTGAGGGCGCTGACGTCGAGCACCAGCGGCCGGTCGGGGACGACGAGGCGGGGCAGCCGGCGGAGCAGCTCAGCCCACCCGGCACGACCCCCTCCATCGAAGACGACGGCTCGCTCGTCGTCGCGGTCGATGGTGTGGAAGGCCACGGTGGGGGTTCTCCTCGCTCTGCGCCCAGCGTGGTCGTCCTCCCCACTCGTGTGACATCCAACCGTCACACGGCCCACTCCACCCCTTCGGGTGACGAGCGACAGCGACCGTCAGGGCGACTCGTCGCCCACCGGGGCGTCGGGGTCGGGCTGCTCGTCGTCGGGGCGGGGGTAGCCCTCCTTGTGCGCCTGCTCGCCGCGGGCCTGCTCGTCGAACTTGGCCTCGGCCTCCTCGAGGCTGTCGCTGTCGGCCGCGACCCGCTCGGCGACCTCCTCGTCGCGGGCGATGTCCTGGCCCATCCAGTCGTCCACGGTGCTGTTCTCGGGCTCCCGCACCTCCTCGCCGGGGCGGGAGTTGGTCTCGGGTGCGTCGCTCATCGGGGCTCCTCGGGTGGGGGACGCATCCGGGCTCCCCGCACCCGACGGCCACAAACCGGCGGGACCAGGGCTGCCGTGGCCCGCCGTGGGCGGGTCAGCGGTGGTGGGCGTCGGGCGGGGTGGGTGCCGGCTGCGGGTCGAGCGACTCGCTGCAGCGGGGGCAGGTCCCCGGGCCCCACGGCGTGAAGCTGCGCCCGGCCCGGTCGAGCTCGAGGGCGATCCCGCCGCACACCGACGTCCCCGCCTCCGGGTCGGCGGCGTGGATCGGTCCCACCGGGAGCATGCGGCTGTCGTCCCGGGTGCTCTTGTGCCCCACGGGCGTCCATCCCTCCGCCCCCATCACGAACGATGCGACCGGCATGTCGACCTCCTGCGTCGTCTCCCCGGTGGGCTCCCCCGTCGGGTCGGGGGCGAACCAGGCCCTCGATCTGCGGGCCTCCCGGCCGACGAACCAAGATGTGACCGTGCCGGGACCCGTCGTGCTCCGCCCGCGGCGGCGTTGGCTCCCCGCCCTGGTGGCCGTGCTGTGCCTGGGGGTGGGGTGGACCGGCCCCCCGGCCGGGGCCCAGGACGCGCCCGTCGCGCCCGCCCCGTCGGCCGCCACCGTGCCGGCCGTGGGCGCCCCCGGGTCGACGTCCCGCATCGAGCTGGTGGCGGCGTCGACGCGCGACGGCTGGAGCTACGTCCAGCTCCGCAACCGGG
Organism: Iamia sp. SCSIO 61187; assembly: GCF_019443745.1. Taxonomy (NCBI): domain Bacteria; kingdom Bacillati; phylum Actinomycetota; class Acidimicrobiia; order Acidimicrobiales; family Iamiaceae; genus Iamia; species Iamia sp. SCSIO 61187. Next base: position 4,624,903 of record NZ_CP050948.1, on the reverse strand, counting down.
CCTACCCGTGCGCCATCGGGGGCTACAGCACCTTCACCATCGCCACCCGGGTCGGCACCCCGGCCGACGCCGTCCGCCCGCTGTGGGTGTACATGCACGGCGGCGGGTTCGGGCACTTCGACGCCCAGGGCCAGAAGCAGCCACCCGACAGCTGGAACATGCACGAGGAGGACGCCGACCGACAGATCCGCTACCTCACCCGCGGCCACAGCACCGACGGCGGGATCATGGCCTCGGTGCGAGCCGACCCCGCCGGCTACCGGATGCTCGGCGTGTCGATGTGCGGCCACGACGGCTACGGCGGGCCCGACGTCGCGGACCCCAACAACCCGCACCTGACCCCCGACGGTCGGCCCCGGACCGTCAACGGCCTCTACGCGACCAAGGCCGCCGTCGCCTTCGCCCTCCGGTTCGGGCCGACCGACGACATCGTCGTGCACGGCACCAGCGCCGGGTCCTTCGGCGCCTGGCACGTGGCCTGGGCCCTCGAGGAGCAGGGCCTGGCGCCCACGGCGGTGGTCGCCGACTCCGGCATCTTCGCCGACGCCTTCACCGGGTGGGCCGAGGGGCAGCCGGGCTGCGGCGACCCCGACGCCGAGGGGACGGAGATCTTCCGGCGCCGGCTCCACCCGGCGATCGTCGACCCCGCCAACCGCCCGGCCCGCCTGGTGGCCGACGGCCGGCTGTCGAGCCCGGTGCTCGACGTCTGGACGCCCCGGGACCCGATCTGGTGCGGCGACCGGCCGGTCCGGTGCCCGGTGGAGGACGGTCCCGACGCCATGCTGGGGGCCAACGCCTGCATGCACGAGGGGGTCCGCCGGGCCATCGCCGCCCAGGGGCCGGGCAGCCGCTCGCGGTCCATGGAGCTGTGCGTCGACGACCCGGCGACGCCCGGCGACTGCGACCAGCACGCTCCCGCCGACAGCAACAGCGACGTCAACACCAACCCGGCGCACCCGCCGCGCTTCCGCCGGGCGATCATGGACTGGGTTCGCGCCCGGCTGGGCGACGACGGCACCGCACCTGTCGCCGACCGCACGCCGGGCCACTCGTTCGCCACCGCGGCGGTGACCGACCTCCTGGGTCGGACCGACCTGCGCCGGGCCGAGGCGGTCGCCCTCGCCCTCGCCGCCGGCGACACCAAGACCGCCGTCCTGGGGCGCCTCACCCGGGGCCCGGAGTGGCTCTCGGCGATCGTCCAGGACCTCTACCGCTCGACCCTCGGCCGGGAGGGGACGGCCGCCGACGTGGCCTTCTGGGTCCGGGAGCTGGCGTCGGGGCGGCGGACCGTCGCCCGCGTGGCCGCCAGCTTCTACGCCTCGGCGGAGTACGTCGGCGCCGTGGGCGGGACGCCGGAGGCGTGGGTCGGGGACCTCTACGACGCCATCCTCGGCCGCCCCGCCGACGCCGCCGGCGTGGCGTACTGGGTCGACCAGGTCGCCCGCACGAACCGGCCGTCGGTCGCCCACCGCTTCTTCCAGTCGGCCGAGTCGGTCGCGGCGCGGGTCGACGGGTTGTACGGGAAGCTGCTGGCCCGGCCCGCCTCGGCGTCCGACGTCGACTACTGGGGGCCGCGGGTGAAGGCCGAGGGGGACCTGGCCCTGGCGGTCAGCCTCGCCCGGAGCGACGAGTACCAGCGACGGTCCGAGGCCCGCTTCCCCTGAGGCGAGCCAACCTTCTGTCACCTGACGTGACAGCATGGGGCATGGCCGCACGCCCCAACGTGGTGCTGATCGTCACCGACCAGCACCGTCTCGACCACACCGGCTTCGGTGGCAGCGCGGTGGTGCAGACCCCGCACCTCGACGCCCTGGCCGCCCGGGCGACCAGCTTCACCGAGGCCTTCGCCGCCAACCCGATCTGCATGCCCAACCGGGCCACCCTCCTCACCGGACGCATGCCGTCGGCCCACGGCACCCGGTGCAACGGCATCGCCCTCGACTGGGACGCCAGCACCTGCGTCCGCGAGCTGCGCCGCGCCGGGTACCGCACCGGCCTGGTCGGCAAGGCCCACTTCCAGAACATGGGCTTCGGGCGGGACATGGTGCCGCTCCTGCGCGCCGGCCTGGCCGAGCCCGACGCCGTCGTGCGCCCCCGCCCGCCCGGGTGGGACGGCTGGGAGGACGAGGCCCGCTACGCCGCCGGCGACGTCGACGTGCCCGAGGACTTCTACGGCTTCGACCACGTCGAGCTCACCGTCGGCCACGGCGACGTGATGAGCGGCCACTACCTCCGCTGGCTCATCGACCGGGGGGTCGACCCGGCCACGTCGCTGGGGGCCGAGGTGGCGGCCGAGACCTCGCCCCACTGGTGGCAGGCGTGGAGGCCGGCGCTGCCCGCCGAGCTGCACCCCACCGCCTTCGTGGGGGAGCGGGGCGTGGCGTTCGTCGAGGACGCGGCCCGGGGCGACGACCCGTTCTTCCTCCAGGTCTCGTTCCCCGACCCCCACCACCCCTTCTGCCCGCCCGACGAGTACTGGTCGCTCTACGACCCCGACGACCTGGAGCTGCCGGCCACCTTCGACGACCCCCACGAGGCCTCGCCGGCCCACCTCCGCGCCTGGCGGCAGGGCCGGGGGGCACCGCCGCCGGCCATCCCGGTCCTGCCGTTCTCGCCCACGGCCGAGGTGTGGCGGGAGGCGGCGGCCAAGGAGTACGGGTCGATCACCCTCCTCGACCGCGCCATCGGCGGGGTGCTGGACGCCCTGGAGGCGACCGGCGCCGCCGACGACACCGTGGTGATCTTCACCAGCGACCACGCCGAGATGTTCGGGGACCACGGCCTGATGCTGAAGGCGGCCATGCACTACCGGCCGGCGCTGCGGGTCCCGCTGCTCGTCGCCCGCCCGGGCCAGACCGTGGGGGCGGAGTCGTCGTCGCTCGTCGGCTCGATCGACGTGGCCCAGACGATCCTCGACCTGTGCGGGGTCGACCCCTACGAGGGCATGCAGGGCCACAGCCTGCGGCCGGTGCTCGACGACCCCGCCGTCGCCCCGCGCGACCAGATCCTCGTGGAGGAGGACGAGCCCTTCGACCTGGCCGGGCTGGGCCAGCCCCTGCGGATGCGCACCCTCATCACCGCCGCGGGCCGGCTGTCGGTGTACCGGGGGAGCGAGGAGGGCGAGCTGTTCGCCCTCGACGACGACCCCGACGAGATGGCCAACCGCTTCGCCGACCCCGGCGCCGCCGGGCTGCGGGCCGAGATGTTCGAGCGCCTCGCCGTCGAGCAGATGGTGCTCTCGGACGCCGGCACCACGCCCACCTGCACCGCGTAGGCGTTCTCAGCACGGAAGAGCACCGATGCGGTGCACGTCCTTCGGCGCGGGCCCGGCTACTGGACGCTGAGGCGGATGGTGTGCCAGCCGCTCGCACCGTCGGGGAGCGGGTCGGTCCGCTCCTCGGGCTGGACCTCGCCCTCGCCGTCGGTGGCGCGCACCTTCACCGTGTGGAAGCCGGCGTCGAGCTCGACCGGGAGCGTCCACTGCCGCCAGGTGTCCTCGCCCAGGGCCTCGCCGAGGGTCGCCTCGGTCCACTCGCCGTCGTCGACGAGGACCTCGACCTTCGCGATGCCGCGGGTCTGGGCCCACGCCACCCCGGCGATGGGCACCGTGCCGGGCGACGGCTTGGCCAGGTTCCGGGGGGTGTCGATGCGGCTCATGGTCTTCACGGGCGCCCGGGCGGCGTAGTCCCGGCGCACCCAGTAGCTGTCGAAGGCGTCGAAGGTCGTCAGCTCCACCTCGGTCAGCCACTTCACCGAGGCGATGTAGCCGTAGAGCCCGGGGACGACGAGGCGCACCGGGAAGCCGTGATCGATCGGGAGGGGCTCGCCGTTCATGCCGACGGCGACGATGGCGTCACGGTCGTAGGCGGCCTCGACGGGGAAGCCGCCGGTGTAGTCGTCGGCCGAGCGCCCGACCACCTGGTCGGCCCCGGCGCGGACGCCGGCCTCGTCGAGCAGCTCGCTCAGCGGGAACCCGAGCCAGCGGGCGTTGCCGACCAGGTTGCCGCCGATGAGGTTCGACACGCAGGTCATGGTGATGTCGTACTCCCGCATGTCGCGGGCGATCAGGTCCTCCCACGGGAGCTCGATCGTCCGGTCGACCATGCCGGTGACCTTCAGGACGTAGCCGTCGGTCTTGACCTGGAGGGGGGTGATGTTCTTGTCGATGCGGTAGAAGTCCCGGTTCGGCGTGGTGAACGGGCTCACGCCCTCGACGCCGACGCTCGTGCCCCGGGGGATCGGCGGGAGCGGGTCGACGGGACGGGGCAGCGTCACCGCCTGGCGGCTGGCGCTGGCGTTGTTCCGGGCCTGGAGGGTGCGGCCGGCACCGGCGGCCGCCCCGGCCAGGACCAGGGCGGTGCCCGAGGCGATGAGGAACTCGCGGCGGGGCGGCAGCCCGTCGGTCGGGTCGTCGAGGTGCGACCGGCGCTCGCGCCCCACGACGGGCAGGGCGGCGACCACGTCGCCGCCGGGCGTGTAGGTCGCCCGCAGGAGGGCGAGGGCGGCGATGGCAGCGGCCGCGCCGAGCAGGGAGGGGAGGGCGGAGGCGACGAGGCCGGCGGTGCCCTGGTCGCGGGTGGCGACCACGCCGACGAGCGACACGGCGACGACGACGGCGGCGGCGACGGCCGGGCGGCGCCGGGCGACGAGGGCCAGGACCACGCCGAGGACGAACACGATGACGAGGGTCCCGACGATCAGGGCGACCTTGTCGTTCTTGCCGAACGTCTCGATGGCGAAGTCCTTGACGCTCGGCGGGACGTTGTCGATCACGAGACCGCCGACGGCGACGACCGGTGAGCCGGCGTCGGTGAGGATGCCGCCGACGAGCTCGGCGACGCCGAGCCCGACCCCGGCGGCGAGGAGGCCGGCGAGCACGGCCCGCAGGCTGCCCCCGGTGGGACGGAGGCGGGCGGCGAGCGAGGGCATCAGCCCTGGTTCGTCACCGCACCCCTCCCGGATCGGTCACCCCTCGCCCCGCGGCGATGGGAGTGCACGGATCGCCTCCGAGGCGATGCGTGCGCCCGTCAGTCGACGAGGGTGGGCTCCCGGCCGGCGTCACCGTCGGTGATGGTGGGGGAGGGCTCGAGCTCGCCGTCGTCGACCACGTCGCCGGCGGCGTCGGGGCGGACCGCGTCGCCGGGCGTGCCCGGCACCGCTCCGAACGGCACCGGGGCGCCCTTGGGGAGCAGGAACCAGGCCGCGGCGGCGGCCGAGAACACCACGAGCGAGCCGACGATGGCCGCCAGGCCGAGCCCGTCGACGAACGCCTGCTGGGCGGCGGAGGTGAGGGCGGCGCCGGGGGCCCCGCCGATCTGCTGGCCGACGGCGAGGGCACCGGTGAGGCCCGAGTCGGCCAGGGACCGGGCGCCGTCGGGCAGCCCGGTGAGGGCGGGGGCCAGGCTCGAGGCGTACTGGCTGGTCACGAGCGAGCCGAGGACGGCCACGCCGAGGGCACCGCCCAGCTCCCGGGTGGTGTCGTTCATGGCCGAGCCCACGCCGGCCTTGCCCAGCGGGACCGACGACATGATGAGCGTGGTCAGCGGGGTCATGGTCAGCGACATGCCGAAGGCCAGCGGGAGGATCGACAGGTAGACCATGGCGATCGAGCTGCTCACCCCGACCTGGGAGAAGATCGCCAGGCCGGTGGCGGTGAACCCGAGCCCGAAGGGGACGACCCGGGCGGCGCCGAAGCGGGCGACCAGCTTGGGCACCTGCGGGGCGACGCTCATCATCACCGCCGCCATCGGCAGCTGGAGCAGGCCCGACTCGAGGGCCGAGTAGCCGAGGACCAGCTGGAAGTACTGGGCGACCAGGAAGAAGGTGCCGAACATGGCGAAGAAGGTCAGCGACATGCCGGCCGAGGCCACGCTGAACCGGCGGTCGCGGAACAGCCGCAGGTCGAGCATCGGGTGCCGGGCCCGCAGCTCCCAGGCGGCGAAGAGGCCGAGGGCCGTGAACGAGGCGGCGAAGGTCAGCAGCGTCTCGGGGGAGGCCCAGCCGTGGTGGGGGCCCTCGATGATGGCGTACACCAGCGACCCGAGGCCGATGATCGACAGCCCGGCGCCGAGGAAGTCGAGGGGCACCTTCTCCGGGTCCTTCGACCGGGGCACCAGCACGGCGCCGGCGACGAGGGCGATGAGGATGATCGGGACGTTGATCAGGAAGACCGAGCCCCACCAGTAGTGCTCGATGAGCCAGCCCGAGGCGATCGGCCCGATGGCGGCGCCGCCGCCGGAGATGCCGGCCCAGATGGCGATGGCCCGGGGACGCTCGTGGGCGGGGAAGACGTTGGTGAGGATCGACAGCGTCGACGGCATCACGAAGGCGGCGGCGATGCCCATGATCGCCCGGGCCGTGATCACCTGGCCGGCGGTGTCGGCGACGGTGGCGAAGGCGGCGCCGACGAGGAAGACGCCGAGGCCCGCCTGCAGCGCTCCCTTGCGGCCGAAGCGGTCGCCGATGGTGCCGGCGGTGAACAGGAGCCCGGCGAACACGAGGGCGTAGGCGTCGACCATCCACTGGAGCGAGCTGGTCGAGGCCTCGAGCTCGCGCGCCAGCGTCGGCAGGGCCACGTTCAGGCTGGTGTTGCCGATGATGACGATCAGCAGGCTGGTGCAGAGGACCACGAGGGTCTTCCACCGCCGGGCGTAGATCGTGGGGTCGATCCCGAAGGTCTCGTCGGTGCCTGCGGTCGGGTGACCGGCGTCCTTGGTGAGCTCTGCCATCGCTGTGCCTCTCTGCGTGCCGTCCCGGCCCGACCTCTGCGTCGGGGGTTTCGCTACGACATCGACCCGTAACCTTAGAGGGCGACGGATCCTTCCCGACCCGGTGTTTCCGCACGTCGACGGTGACATCGGCCACCCTGCGGCCGGTGTTCGAGAGCGGTCGAGGTCTGCTTTCGCTACGGTTCAGGATCGTGGCCCGTCCCCGCAGTGAAGAAGCGCACCGCGCTGCTCTCGACGCGACCGTCGAGCTTCTGCTGGAGGCCGGCGTCGAGGGCGTGACCCTCGAGGAGGTGGCGTCCCGGTCGGGCGTGGCCAAGTCGACCCTGTACCGCCACTTCGCCTCCCGGGAGGGCCTCATCGCCAAGGCCGCCCGGGGCTGCGTCATCGAGCAGCCGACCCCCGACACCGGCTCGCTCGCCGACGACCTGCGCTACCTGTTCGGGCGGTTCAACGAGGTCGAGGAGGAGCGGCGGGTGACCGACATGCTCCCGCTGCTCATCGACGCCGCCAAGCGGGACCCCGAGATGGAGGAGATCGTGACCTCCGTCCTCGCCGAGCGGAAGCGCCCGCTGCGCACCGTCCTCCAGCTGGCCCAGCTGCGGGGCGAGATCAGCCGGGACCTCGACCTCGACACCGCCCTGGCCATGGTGATCGGGCCCTTCACCTACCGCCGCCTGGTCGAGCGCCGAGAGGCGACCCCCGAGTTCATCGACGCCGTCTTGAACGGCGCCATCGCCGGTCTCCACGCCACCGTCGAGGCGCGGGTGGGCTGAGCGGCCTCCCGCCCCCGATCAGGCTCCGTCCATGTGGCCGGACTGCCACGCCCAGGCGGCCAGCTCACCCCGGTTGCGGGCGCCGATCTTCGCCTGCAGCGAGGCCAGGTGGGACTTCACCGTCGACGGGGAGACGAAGAGGCTCCCGCCGATCTCGGCGTTGGTGAGGCCGCGGGCGACGAGGGTCAGGACCTGCCCCTCCCGCTCGGTCAGGGGCTCGGCCGGGGCGGCCACGGCCCGCCGGGCGGCGGCCCCGCCGCTGAGCTGGCGCAGCAGGCGGGTCGTGACCTGCGGGGACACCAGGGCATCGCCCCGCACCGCGGCCCGGACCGCCTCGACGAGCAGGGCCGGCCCGGCGTCCTTGAGCAGGAACCCGGTGGCGCCGTGGAGGAGGGCGGCGTGGACGTACTCGTCGAGGTCGAAGGTGGTGACGACCACGACCCGCACCGGTTCGGCGACCTCCCGGCCGGCGAGCAGGCGCGTGGCCTCCAGGCCGTCGAGGACGGGCATGCGGATGTCGAGCAGGGCCACGTCGGGGCGGAGCCGCCGGCACAGCTCCACCGCCGTGCGCCCGTCGGCCGCCTCGCCGACGACCGAGATGTCGTCGGTCGCCTCCAGGATGAGGCGGAACCCGGCCCGCACCATCTCCTGGTCGTCGGCCAGCACCACCCGGATGCTCACCGCCCCACCGACGCCATCGCCGGCAGCACGGCCTCGACCCGCCAGCCCTGCTCGGGCGGGACGGCCGGGCCGGCCACGAGCCGGCCGCCGAGCGCCTCGGCCCGCTCGGCCATCCCGATCAGCCCGAAGCCACCGCCGGCGAGGGCGGCGGTGGGGTCGGGCCCCAGCGGCAGGCGGCCGTCGTCGGCCACGGTGACGACGAGGTGCCCGTCGACGACCCGGACGGCGACGTCGACGCGGGTCGGGTCGACGGCGTGGCGGTGCACGTTGGTCAGCGCCTCCTGGACGATGCGGTGGGTCGCCGCCGCCGTGGCCCCCCGTGCGGTCTCGCCGGCCTCGGCGCTGATGCCCAGGGTGACGGGCAGGCCGGTCCGGCGGCTGCGGGCGACCAGGTCCTCCAGCCCGGCGAGGTCGTCGAGGGCGGCCAGCCCGGCGGGCGGGGCGGTCGGGGCCCGGTCGGCCGTGCCCCGCAGCGTCCCCACCATCCCCCGCATGGCCGTGAGGGCGTCGCGGCCGGCGCCCTCGATGCGCTCGAGGGCGGCGCCGGCGGCCGCCGGGTCGCGGTCGGCCACGACCTGGGCGGCCTGGGCCTGGACCACGATCCCGGTGATGTAGTGCGCCACCAGGTCGTGCAGCTCCCGGGCGATGTCGATCCGCTCGGACCGCCGCGCCGCGTCGGCGGCCCGGAGCCGCTCGCCGTCGAGGTGGCGGAGGTACACCCCGGCCCCGACGCCCAGGGCGTAGGCACCGCCGAGGAGGCCGGTGGCCACGATCCGGACCGGCGGCTCCGACGGCCACGTCGCCACGCTGGCCACGGCCACCGCCCCGGCCGCCGCCGCCCCGGCGGCGACGAGCGCGGGCTGGCGCCGCACCACCGGCGTGGACAGGGCGGCGACGGCGACGATCGGGGCCAGGGCCGGGATCCCCGGGTCCCCGACGACGGAGGTGGCGAGGACGGCGAGGCCGACGGTCCCGGCCACGAGGAGGGCGAGGGCGGGCAGCGCCGCCCACCGCCGGGCGCCGGCCAGGGCCACGGCGGCCAGGCCGGCGAGGGCCTTCTCGGCGGCGAGCGCCCCCGAGAGCTGGACGACGTCGATCAGGGCGACCACCCCCACCGCGCCCACCACCGCCAGGTCGACGACCCACGGCAGCAGCCGGGTCACCCGATCCCACCACGCCCGCGCCCCTCCGGGCGCAGCGGGCGAGGTCGCGGGGAGCACGTCCCGATGGTACGGACCGGTCCCGGCCCCGGCCTCCGCCGATCGGCCATCGGCGTCGGTCCGATCGGTCACCCCCTCCTGGCCGCCCGACCGATGCGCCGGCACCCCCGCCGGGCGCACGCTCGCCGCCATGGACACGCTCACCCCCACCCCCACCGCGACCGCCACCGCCCTGCGGGGGACGAACCTGTGGCGGCGGTTCGGCGAGACGACGGCCCTGGCCGGCGTCGACGTCGCCATCGGCCGGGGCGAGGCCGTCGCCGCCATGGGGCCGAGCGGGTCGGGGAAGTCGACGCTGCTGCACTGCCTGGCCGGCGTCGAACGCCCCGACCTCGGTGAGGTCTGGCTCGGCGACCGCCGCATCGACCGCCTCTCCGAGCGGGAGCGGAGCCGCCTGCGCGCCGCCGAGCTCGGGTTCGTCTTCCAGTCGGGCCAGCTCCTGCCCGAGCTGCCGGCGATCGAGAACGTCGCCCTCCCCCTCATGCTCACCGGGGCCACCCGCCGGCGGGCCGCCGCCGAGGCGGACCGCTGGTTCGGTCCCCTCGGGCTCGAGGGCCTGGAGCGGCGCCGCCCGGGCGAGCTCTCGGGTGGCCAGGCCCAGCGCGTCGCCATCGCCCGCGCCCTGGTCGCCCGGCCCCGCGGGGTCTTCGCCGACGAGCCCACCGCCGCCCTCGACCGGGCGACCGGCCGCGACGTGGTCGCCCTCCTGGTCCGCGCCTGCCGGACCTCGGGCGCCGCCCTCCTCGTGGTGACCCACGACCCCGAGGTGGCCGCCGCCTGCGACCGCACCCTCCACCTGCGCGACGGCGCCCTGGTCTCCGAGGCCGGTCGATGACCGTGCTGCGCATCTCCGGTCTGCTGTGGCGGCGCGGCGGTGCCCGCCAGTGGACCGTGCTCGCCATGAGCGCCGCCGGCGTCCTCGCCGCGACGACGCTCGCGCTGCTCGCCCTCTCGGTGAGCCCCGCCCTCGGTGCCCGGGGCGACCGGGTCGCCTGGCGGACCCCGATGGCCGCCGCCGACCCCGACGCGGCCACCGCGGTCCAGCGCACGATGACCGATGCCTACCGGGGCCGGGAGATCACCCGGGTCGAGCTGGCCCCGACCGGCCGCGGCACCGTGCCCCTCCCGCCGGGCGTGGACGCCGTCCCCGGCCCGGGCGAGGTCGTCGTGTCGCCGGCCCTGGCCGACCTGTTGGCGTCCGAGCCGGCGGCCGCCCTCGGCGACCGCCTCCCGGGGACGATCGTCGGCCAGGTCGGGCCCGAGGGCCGGGCCATCGACGCCGACCTGGTCGCCGTGGTGGGCCGGGCCGAGGGCGAGATCGCCGTCGACGGCACCCCCATCGTCGGCTACGACGCCAGTGGCGAGACCGACGTCATCGCCGACTACCGGGTCATGGCCCAGATCGCCGCCGTCCTCCTCGTGGTCCCGACGCTGCTGCTCGTCGGCGCCCTGGCCCGTCTCACCGCCGCCCAGCGCGAGCAGCGCCTCGCCGGGCTCCGCCTCGTCGGCGCCACGCCGGGCCTCGTCGTCGCCGTCACCGCCCTCGAGACGGCGTTGGCCGCGCTGGCCGGCGCCGTGGGCGGGGTGGCCCTCTACGCCGCGGTCCTGCCCGCCGCCGCCCGCATCGAGCTGGGCGGGAGCGACTTCGCCGTCGCCGACCTCTGGCTCGGGGCCGGCGCCCTCGCCGCCGCCGTCGTGCTGGTGCCGCTGCTGGCCGCGGGGAGCGCGACGGTGGCCCTGCGGAAGGTGGTGATCGGCCCGCTCGGCGTGTCGAGTCGGGTGGGCGGCCGCCGCCCGCGGCTCGTGCGCCTCCTGGTCGTGCCGGTGGCGTGGCTCGCCCTCACGGTCTCGGCCGCCCAGCTGGGCCACGGCGGCTCGGTGGTCCCGGTGCTGCTCGGCCTGGGGGCGGTGATCGGCACGCTGGCCGTGGTCGGGCCGCTGCTGACGTGGCTCGTCGGCGCCGCCCTGGCCCACCTCGGCCGGCGACCGGGGCCGGTCCTCGCCGGCCGTCGCATCACCGACGACGCCCGCGGCACCTACCGCGCCGTCAGCGGCATGGTGATGGCCGGGCTCATCGCCGGGTTCCTCTTCGGCGTCATCCCGACGGTCCGGGCCGTCTCCGACTCCGTCGAGCACCTGGACGAGGCGACCGACCTGTACCTCTCCGTCGCCGGCCCGGCCGACGGTGAGGCCGTGCGGGCGGTCGAGCGGGCCGTGGCCGAGGCCGTGCCCGGGACCGAGGTCGCGGGCTGGTCGTCGTCGGAGGGGGAGGAGGTCGTGACCCGTGGGACGGTCGTGGCCGAGGCCGGCACCGACGTCGAGGTGGTGCGCACCGCCATCTTGGCCGCCGACCCCACCGCCGGCGTGTCGTCCCTCGCCGACATCGACGCCGAGGCCCGGTTGATGGTCGAGGACCTGGGCCGGGCCAGCGTGGTGATGTCGCTGGCCGCCCTCGGCCTGGCCACCGTGGCGACGGCCATCGGCTCGACGGCCTCGATCCTCGACCAGCGGGTCACCCTCACCCGCCTGCGCCTGGCCGGCACGTCCCTCGAGGTCCTCCAGCGGGCCCGGCGGTGGCAGGCGATGGTGCCCCTCGGGCTGGCCAGCATCGGCGCCATGGCCAGCGGCGCCGGCGCCGCCCAGCTCCTCATGGTCGCCGCCGCGGCCGAGGAGCAGCCGGTCGTGGGGCCCGACGTGGTCCCCATGGCGGGCCTGGGCCTGGCCGCCCTGGCCGCCGGTGCCGTCGCCGTCGCCCTCACCCGCCCCGTCCTCGTCGCCGCCACGCGCGACGCGCCGCGCGAGTAGGCCGGACCCCGCCGGGACGGACGGCGTCGCCGTGGTGCCCGGAGGTCGGTCGTGCGTGCCAGCCTCTGACGGTGGACGCCGCCGACGAGACCCCCGCCCGTCCCGACGCCGGCCGTCGGGGCGTGCTCATCGCCGGCGCCGGCCTGGCCGGGGCCGGGGTGGCCGCCGTCGCCCTGGCCGCCATCGGCCGGGGCGACGACGACGGCTCGCCGGGGCTCCCGCGGGCCGGGGCCACCGCCCCCGCGGGCTCGCCGCCGGGCGGGTGGCGCGACGCGACCCGCGACCACGGGGCCCGGGGCACCGGCGAGGGCGACGACCGCGGTGCCCTCCAGGACGCCCTCGACGCCGCCGCCGGCGAAGGCACCGGCCCGCTGCGCGGCGGCACCGTCCACCTGGGGGCGGGCGTCTTCCCCATCAGCGGCAGCCTCTTCCTCCGCTCCGGCGTGACCCTCCGCGGTGCCGGCCCGGGCACGGTCATCAAGCTGGCCTCGGGGGTCGACGAGCCCGCCCTCGTGATCGAGGCCGACGCCGACGGCACGCCTGTCGCCAACGCCGCCATCCGCGACCTCACCCTCGACGGGTCGACGGGCGAGCAGACCGCGGGCCGGCACGGCATCGCCCTCCGGGGCAACAACAGGGGGTCGCTGACCCCGGTCACCGGGAGCGACTCGTTCCACCTGATCGCCGATGTCATCGTCGTGTACTTCGGCGGGCACGGCATCGCCATCGGCGTCGACCCACCCGATGGCGCCACCCCGGCCGAGGTCCGCGCCACCCGGGTCCTCCAGGCCGTCGTGTTCGAGTGCGCCAAGGCCGGCGACGGGCGGGCCGGCATCCTCGTCGGGGGCACCGACGGGGTCTTCGTCGCCTGCGACGTGGCCGGGTGCGACGGCCCGGGCTACCTGATCACCCGGGCCAACAACCGGCTCGAGGGGTGCAAGGCCTACTTCAACCACGACGAGTTCGTCGTCACGGGCGAGCGCAACCAGCTCGTGGGGTGCCAGGCGCAGGACTCCTTCGGCGACGGCTTCGTGCTGCGCGGCACCGCCAACTCCACGCTCGCCGGCTGCCAGGCCGACTCCAACGCCGGGGCCGGCTTCCGGCTCGACGACACGCGCACCAGCGCCCTCACCGGGCTCACGTCGTTCCGCCGGGGCGACCGTCCGGCCGAGGGACCGGGGGTGGTGCTCGAGGGCGGGACCGAGCGCTGCCTCGTCACCGGGACGGTGGACGGCTTCCCCGTCGCCGTCGAGGGCGAGAACCCCGGCGGCATCACCCAGATCGTGGGCTGATCGCCCGCCCGTCGCCCCGCCGCCGGCCGGCGGGGCGCACCCGGGACCGCACCCCGAGCGCGGAGGAGCCCGGGCCGTGGGCCCGGGCTCCTCCATCCGAGAGGGTCAGCCCCCCGCATCGGCGGCTGCTCTCAGAGGGGACTCACGCCGGGGGCATGAGGACCGAGTCGATGATGTGGACGGTCGCGTTGGCGGTGGTCACGTTGGCGCAGACCACGGTCGACTCACCGTTGATGGTGAGGCTGTCGCCCTCCATCGCCAGCTCGACGGTGTCACCGTTGAGCATGGTCAGCTCGGACTCGCCGGACAGGGCCTCGGCGTCGAGCATCCCACCGTCGTAGACGTGGTAGGTCAGGACGTCGGTGAGGGCGTCGGTGTCGGCGAGCAGGGCGTCGAGGTCCTCGGCCGGGATCGCCTCGAAGGCGCTGTTGGCCGGGGCGAAGATGGTGTACTCGGCGTCCGGGGCGTTGAGGGCGTCGACCAGGTCGGCGGCCACGACGGCCTCGACCAGCGTGCTCAGGACCGGGTTGTTGCTGGCGGCGGTGCCGGCGGTGTCGTCGGCCATCCCGGCGCTGCTGCCCTCGCCGTCGGCGGGGATGGCGGAGCAGGCCTCGCCGACGGGCTCGGCCATGGCGGCGTCGTCCTCGGCCATGGCGTCGTCATCGGCCTCGGTGGTCTCGGTGCCCTCGTCCTCGGTGACGGTGGTCTCGGTGTCGCTGCCGGAGGCGGTGTCGCTGCCCTCGTCGTCACCACACGCCGCGGCGGCGAGGGAGAGCGTGGCCAGCAGGGCCAGCAGTGTCATGAAGGGCTTCTTGGTGCGCATGTGCAGGAGGGTCCTCTCGTAGGGGCGACCCCGGGGAGGGTCGATCGCGGCCCCCGGTCGTCGGGAGCCAGGTGGTGTTCGGCCACCACCCCCCGCCGGATTGGAGGAAAGTTGCGCAGTCAGCGTTCTCCGGGTCGCGGGCTACTCGGAGGTGGGCCCGTCGAAGCGGGGAGGACGCTTCTCCCGGTGGGCGGCCAGGCCCTCCCGGGCGTCCGGTCCGGTGAAGCCGAGGAACTCGTAGGCGAGCGAGGCGTCGAACACCGCGGCCTGCTGGCGGTACCAGTGGTTCAGGGTGTGCTTGGTGAGGCGGATCGCCGCCTGGGCGCCACCGGCGAGCTGGGTGGCGACCTCGAGGGCCCGGTCCTGGACGGCGTCGTCGTCGGCGACCAGCGACACCAGGCCGATGCGCTCGGCCTCCTCGCCGGTGAGCGGATCGCACGTCAGCAGCAGGTACTTGGCCTTGGCCATGCCGCACAGGAGGGGCCAGCAGATGGCGGCGTGGTCACCGGCGGCCACGCCCAGCCGGGTGTGGCCGTCGATGATCCTGGCCGTGCGGGCGGCCACCGAGACGTCGGCCAGGAGGGCGGCGCACAGCCCGGCCCCGACGGCGGGGCCGTGGATCGCCGACACGATCGGCTTCGAGCAGTCGATCACGTTGAAGACGAGGTCCCGGGCCTCGCGCAGGACGCGCAGGCGGACCGCCTCGTCGTCCATGATCTCCTCGACCATCTCGAAGCTGCCGCCGGCCGAGAAGGCCCGCCCCGCCCCCCGCAGCAGGGCCACGTTGGTGTCGGGGTCGCGGTCGACGGCGAGCCAGACGTCGGCCAGCTGGCGGTGCACGGCCCGGTCGACGGCGTTGAGCCCGGGCCCGTCGAGGGTGATCCGCAGCACGCCGTCGGCCGGACGGTCGAAGGTGAGGTCGGGGAAGTCGGCGTACCGGTCGGTCATGGGGCCAGCCTGGCCCACGCCGGGCCGGGCGCTTGATCTCGGCCCGTCGCGGCCGACGGTGAGGGGGATGAGCACGAGATCACGGCGGATCATCGGCCTCGTGGCCCTGGCCGCGACGCTGGCCCTCGGCACGGCGTGCGAGCCGGCCCCCGGCGGTCCGCCGTCGTACGGATCCTCGAACAGCGGTGGGTGGTACAAGCCCGGCGTCCCCTACACGGGCGTCCACCCCGACCCCACCGTCGCGTCCATGGGCGACCTGCTGTTCACCTACAGCACCAACCACGGGAGCTCGAACCTCCCCGTGGGCTGGTCGGGCGACGGCCTCACCTGGACCCCCCGGACCCAGTACGAGGGGGCGCTCGGGATGCGGGACGGCTACGGCTACTACAACGACGGCTTCCCCGACATGCCCTGGACCCCCAGCGGCGTGCAGAAGGAGCCGTGGGCGCCGTCGGTGGCCCACATCCGGGGCCGGTGGGTGGCCTTCATCTCGGTCCGCATCGCCAACCCGGGCAGCTACACGCCCTACGGCCGCTTCGCCATCTACGTGGCCACCGCGGACAACCCCATGGGCCCCTTCCGGGCCGCGTCGAGCTCGCCGATCGTGTCGACGTCGACCTCGACGGACCCCGGCGGCGCCATCGACCCCGACGTGATCGTCGACGAGGCGACGGGCCGGGCGTTCCTGATCTGGAAGACCGAGGGGAACCTGCGGGGCAACTACCCGGCGGTCTGGGGCCGGGAGCTCTCGGCCACCGGCACGTCCTTCGCCGGCGGGGCCGCCCGCCGGCTCATCACCGTCAGCCAGGGCTGGGAGGGGCGGGTCGTCGAGAACCCGTCGATGACCAAGGTCAACGGGCGCTACGTCCTCCTCTACTCCGGCAACGAGTACAGCTCGAGCAGCTACGCCACCGGCTACGCCCTGTGCTCGGGCCCGCTGGGGCCGTGCACCAAGTCCGGGTCGAACCCGATCCTCCGCTCCGCCGCCGGCGCCTACGGCCCCGGCGGGGCCGACGGGATCGTCGACGCCCGGGGCCGGTTCACCGCCGTCTACCACGCCTGGACGGGGACCAGCGGAGGGCGCGGCACCGGCTACCGCCGCCAGCACGTGATGGAGCTGTCCCCGGACCCGGCCTCGGGCGTGCGGGTGGTGAGGCGCTACCTCGACAACGGCGCCGGGCCGGACAACCTGTGGTCGCACCGCAGCACCGGCGCCTACACCTCGACCTCGCCGCGGGTCTCGGGCAGCTACATCCCCGCCACCGGTGACTTCACCGGCGACGGCTACGACGACATCGTCTTCTACGGGCCGTGGGACCGGCCCGACTCCCTCTGGAGGGGCACCGCCACCGCCGGCCGGTTCTCCCCGACCACCTTCGACCAGAGGGGCACCTTCGTGCCCCTCGCCGGGGACTTCAACGCCGACGGTCGCGGTGACATCTACTGGTACCAGCCCGGCCCCGACCCCAAGGTCGCCGACCCGAACCAGTCGGGCACCAACCACGAGCCCAACGCCCGGCGGGACCAGGTGTGGCTCGGCGCCGGTGGCGGTGGGTGGGTGAAGCGCGACCTCTCCATGCCGTGGACGGCTTCGCCCTCGGTCGGCGACTTCGACGGGAACGGGACCAGCGACATCCTCTGGGTCCAGCCGGGCCACGCCCCCGACACCATCTGGTCGTTCGGGACCGACGGCATCCCCCGCTCGCGGGCCGTCTCCATCTTCGGCAGCTACCGACCGGTGGTGGGCGACTTCGACGGCGACGGCGTCGACGACATCTTCTGGTACGGCCCCGGCGCAGCCGCCGACTCGATCTGGTGGTTCGAGCGGGACGGCTCGATCACCAAGACGGCCAGTAGGGTCACCGGTGCCCAGTACCGGCCCTTCGCCGGCGACTTCGACGGCAACGGCCGCGACGACATCGTCTGGTACACCCCCGGTCCGGGGCAGGACTCCCGCTGGAAGGACCTGGGCCGGGACGGAACCAAGTCCGCCGTGGGCCAGACGATCAACGGCATCTACACCCCGGTCGTGGGCGACTACGACGGCAACCAGGTCGACGACATCTACTGGTACTCGTAGCTCTCGTCAGAGACGCTCGCTTCGCTCGGTCTCTTCCTCGAACTGACGGGCCCTCGCTCCGCTCGGGGCTGAAGGTCCTCCCGGAGCGGGACGCCTCGTCCCTCGGCGACACCGCTCCTCTGCGGGGGGCGACCCCCCGCACCCCCCTGCGGCTGCGCCGGGCCTCCCGTCCTCGTCTGGCTCCCGGCTGGTCTGCCGGAGGTTCTCTGCTCGCCTCGTCTCTCGGCCGGGCCTCTCCGGGGGTTTGGGCTTGTACGGTCGGCGGATGGCTGATGGTGCGGAGTCCGACCTGGTCGTGGCGGTGACGGGGCCGACGGGGACGTTCGGGCACGGGGTGGTGCCGCTGCTCGAGCGGGACCCGCGGGTCGGACGGATCGTCGGCATCGCCCGCCGCCCCTTCGACCCGGCCGCCCTGGGCTGGTCGAAGATGGAGTACCGCCAGGGCGACGTGCGCGACGAGGAGGCCCTGGCCGAGGTCTTCGCCGGGGCCGACGTGGTCGTCCACCTCGCCTTCTTGATCACCGGCACGGCGTCGCGCGAGGTCACCCGCGACATCAACATCGGCGGCACCCTCAACGCCTTCCGGGCCGCGGCCGCCGCCGGGGTCCGCCGCTTCGTCTACGCCTCGTCGGTGGCCGCCTACGGGTTCCACTCCGACAACCCGGTGGGCATGACCGAGGACTGGCCCACCCGCCCGGCCCACCGCCTCTTCTACGCCCAGGAGAAGGCCGAGCTCGAGGGCCTCCTGGAGGCGGCCTCGGCCGCCGCCCCCGACCTCGGCCTCTACCTCCTGCGCCCGCCGATCGTGCTCGGCCCCCACGCCATGGGCGCCAAGGACATCCTCCCCGGCCCGCTCGAGCACCTCGGTCGCAGCATCGCCGGCGCCGTCGACCGGCTGCCGTTCCCCCTGCCGGTGCTCGCCCCCGACGTCCCCGTCCAGCTGATCCACGAGGACGACGTCGGCCAGGCCCTGCTCCTCTGCGCCGTCGGGGCCGGCCCGCCCGGCGCCTACAACATCGCCGCCGACGACACCCTGACCGGCGCCGAGATCGCCGGGGAGCTGGGCCTGGCCCCCCTCCCGATCCCGGCCAAGATCGTCCACGCCGCCGCCCGCAGCCTCGCCGCCCTGCCCACCCCACCGCTCGTCCCGCCCCTCGTCGAGTGGGTCGAGGCCATGAGCCACCCCTCGGTGATGGACACCACCAAGGCCAAGGACGTCCTCGGGTGGATGCCGCGGTGGTCGAGCCGGGGCGCCATCCGGTCCACCCTCGGACGGCCGGCCGACGGCGGGGGGCCGGAGCCCGACGACGCGTGACGCCGTCCTGGGACCCGCCCACCGACGACGAGCTGGCCGCCCTCGACGCCCTCGGGGCCAAGGGCCGGTGGGAGCTCCAGGGCCGCACCCTGGCGCTCACCAACCTCGACAAGGTGCTGTTCCCGCCGGGCGCCGACGGGGCGCCGGTGACCAAGCGGGACCTCATCCGGTACCACGCCGTCATCGCCCCGCACATGCTCCCGTACCTCGCCGGTCGGGCGGTGAACTCGAACCGCTTCCCCCAGGGCGTCGACAAGCCCGGGTTCTGGCACAAGGCCGTCCCCAGCCACGCCCCGGAGTGGATGGCGACGTGGGACTACCCCCGCGCCCGGGACGGCGAGACCCGCACCTACTTCGTCGTCGACAGCCCGCCGGCCCTGGCGTGGCTGGCCAACTACGGCTCGGTCGAGCTCAACCCGTGGAACTCGCGGACGGCGTCGTCGCAGGAGCCGGCGTGGGCCTACATCGACCTCGACCCGGGGACGGACACCACGTGGGAGGACCTGGTC
This sequence comes from Iamia sp. SCSIO 61187, assembly GCF_019443745.1. NCBI lineage: Bacteria > Bacillati > Actinomycetota > Acidimicrobiia > Acidimicrobiales > Iamiaceae > Iamia > Iamia sp. SCSIO 61187. Next base: position 4,605,729 of record NZ_CP050948.1, on the reverse strand, counting down.
CAGCTGGCCGTGCTCCACCGCGCCGCCCTGGAGCAGCTCGACGTGCGGGCCGCGGCCAAGGTCACCGGCAAGCGGGGCATCCAGATCTGGATCCCGGTGGCACCCGGGTACTCGTTCGACGACACCCGCGACTGGGTCGAGGCCCTGTCGCGCGCCGTCGGCCGGGTGGTGCCCGACCTCGTCAGCTGGGCGTGGGCCAAGCGCGAGCGGGGCGGCCGGGCGCGGCTCGACTTCACCCAGAACGCCGTCAACAAGACGCTGGTGGCGCCGTTCTCGGCCCGCCCCGCGCCCGGGGCGCCCGTCTCCGTGCCGATCACCTGGGACGAGCTCGACGACCCCGACCTGGCCCCGGACCGGTGGACCATCCGCACCGCCCTCGCCCACGTCGAGGCCGTCGGCGACCCGCTGCGGGAGCTGATCGACGCCCCCCAGGAGCTCCCCGAGCTGGGCTGATCGGCTGGGCTCAGCCGGTCACGGCGGGGGCGGCGATGACGGCGGCGGCCAGGGTGGTCGCCGCCGCCGTGACCACCATCGTCGCCGACCAGAACCCGACCGGCAGCCACAGCACCTCGGCCAGCGTCGCCTGGTCGGACCCGTCGCCCCGCCGGGTCCGGGGCGCGGCCGACGCCGCCGCCCGGACGCCGCCGACCGCCCACAGGGCGGCGACCCCGACGGCGATGGCCTTGGCGACGGTGTCGCCGCTCGTCGCCCCGAGCGCGGCCCCGCCGCCCAGGGCGATGGTGAGCACCGCGCCCCAGGCGCTGCGGATCCACACGGCCAGCACGACCAGGGAGGCGACGGCGAGGACGCCCAAGGACACGACCTCGTGGTCGGTGCGGACGCCGACGGCGAGGAGCACGGCTCCGAGCCCGGGCGCCGGGTAGCCCCACCAGGCCACGAAGCCCCGGGGGATGCGGCGGTGCACGGAGGTCCCGCTCCACTCGGTGACGCCCGAGGTGTCGAGCTCGACCCGGATCCGCCGCACCCGGGCCTCGGCGACGATGGCGGCGAGGGCGTGGCCGACCTCGTGGCCGAGCGTCACCCACCCGCGGCTGATCCGCCAGGCCGGGGTCACGACCAGGCCGACCGCCACCACGGCGGCGACGACCGCACCCCAGCTCACCCCCGGATGATGCCCCACCCGTCTCGTCGAGCGGCGTCGACCGTTCTGAGCCAGAGGTGGGCCACAGCTGGCCGATCCCTGGCTCAGAACCCGGGACGCGATCAGGCGGGACGGTTCTGAGCCAGAGGTGGGCCACGGGTGGCCGATCCCTGGCTCAGAACGGTGTCGGCGGCGGTCCCCAGATCGGTGAACACTCGTGTTCATGGATCGGCTACGGTGCTCGCCCGTGACCCGGAGAGCTGCTGCCGTCGCCGCCGTGCTGGCCCTGCTGGTCGGCTGCTCGGGGGGAGACGACGGCGCCGCCGACGACGACACCGGGGCGACGACGACCACGAGCCCGGCCCCGACCGCATCCGCCCCCGCGGGTCCCGAGGTGTTCCCGGGGAGCGTCGAGGACTTCTACGTGGTGCCCGACCCGCTGCCGGCGGGCGAGCCGGGCGACCTCATCCGGATCCAGGACGTGGGTGAGACCGACGGGCGGGCCACCGTGCGGGTCATGTACCACTCGACCGACGCCCAGGGCCGCGACCGGGCCGTCACCGGCGTCATCACCCACCCGACCGGCGACGCCCCCGAGGGTGGGTGGCCCGTGCTCTCGACCGCCCACGGCACCACCGGCGTGGCCGAGCAGTGCGCCCTCAGCCGCACGACCGACGAGGCCCCGGGCTGGGGCGTCGAGGGCGTCTGGGCCATGACCGACTACGTGGGCCAGGGCCCGGTGGGCGAGATCCACCCCTACCTGTCGAAGCCCAGCGAGGGCCACGCCGTCATCGACATCGTGCGGGCGGCCGGCCGGCTCCCCGACGCCCACGCCGGCGACCGCTGGGTCGCCGTCGGACACTCGCAGGGCGGCCACGGCGCCCTGAGTGCCCACGAGCTCTCGGTCGAGCGGGCCCCCGAGCTCGACCTCGTCGGCACCGTCGCCCTGGCTCCGGCGGCGATGCTCGACCGGGTCTACGGCGGCATCGACCCGATCGTCACCGCCGTCCTCACCATGATGGGCCTCGTCGGCGGGGCGACCGAGCACCCCGAGCTCGACCCGGCCGAGTACCTCACCCCCGAGGCCCTCGCCGCCGCCGAGGTGTTCGAGACCGGCTGCCTCGACGAGATCACCGAGGCCCTCGTCCCCGTCGCCCTCGGCGGGGCCTTCGTGGCCGACCCCCGCCAGACCGAGCCGGCCCGCAGCGTGCTGCTGGCCAACGACGTGGGCGAGGTCGCCGTCGACGGCGTCCCCGTCTACCTGGCCTCGGGCACCGTCGACGACCGGGTGGTCATCGACCGGGTGCGCGACCTGTTCGCCCGGTTGTGCGCCGCCGGGCAGGTCACCGAGCTGACCGTCGTCGACGGCGCCGACCACGGATCCATCCTCCCGGCGACGGCCGACGCGGTGACGGCGTGGATCGAGGCCCGCCTGGCCGGCGACGAGGCCACCGACAGCTGCACCGACCCAGGAGACGAGTGATGGCCGAGCGACCGCTGACCGGACGACGGGTGCTGATCACCGGGGCGGCCCGGGGCATCGGCGCCGCCCTGGCCGAACGGCTCCACGAGCGCGGCGCGCGCGTCGCCCTCGCCGGTCTGGAGCCGGACGGGCTGGCCGCCGTCGCCGGCCGCTGCGGCGGTGCGCCCTGGACCGCGTGCGACGTCACCGTCGAGGACGACGTCGACGCCGCCGTGGCCGCCGCCGTCGACGCCCTCGGCGGGCTCGACGTGGTGGTGGCCAACGCCGGCGTCGCCGCCCAGCTCCCCCTGATCGGCGGGGACCCGGAGATCATGCGGCGGACGCTGGAGGTCAACGTGGTGGGCGCCTACCTGACCCTGCGGGCGGCCGGCCCCCACATCAGCCACCCGTCGGGCTACGCCGTGGCGGTGGCGTCGCTCGCCGCCGCCGTCCAGCCGCCCCTCCTCGGCGCCTACGGCGCGTCGAAGGCCGCCGTCGAGGCACTGGGCAACACCCTGCGGGCCGAGCTGCGCCCGACCGGCGCCCGGGTCGGCGTCGCCTACTTCGCCGAGCTCGACACCGACATGACCAGCCGGGGCTTCGGCACCGAGGCGGCCCGGACCCTGATGGGCCAGGGCCCGGCGGCCCGGGCCACCGGCGTGGCGCCGCTCGAGCTCGGGGTCCGGGCCCTGGAGCGGGGCATCGCCCGGCGCCGCCGCCGCATCGTCGCTCCGGCGTGGGTCGGCGCCGTCCTGCCCGTCCGCATGGCCGCCCAGGTCGTCGTCGAGCGGGCGACCCAGCGCGGGTTGGTCGAGGCCCTGGCCATCGCCCGCACCGAGCGGGTCGACCTGACCACCCCCCAGCCCGAGCGGGCCGACCGGTGACCGATGCGGCCCCGCGGATCACCCCCGGCGGCCGGGGCGACGTCGGCGTGCTCACGTGGGCCCTCAGCCACGCCGCCGGCCGGGCCCAGGGCACCGGCCCGCCCCACCTCTTCCTCACCTTGGGCAGGCACCGCCGGCTCCTCCGGGGCTGGCTCCGGTTCGCGAGCCGGCTCATGCCGTTCGGGACGCTGCCGCGCCGGGAGACCGAGCTCGTCATCCTCCGCGTCGCCCACCTGACCGGGTGCACCTACGAGTGGGAGCACCACCGCCACCTCGGCCGGCGCGCCGGCGTGACCGAGGCCGACCTGGCCCGGGTCGAGGCCGGGCCCTCCGCCCCCGGGCTGTCCGAGCGCGAGCGGGCGCTGCTCGCCGCCGTCGACTCCCTCCACCGCGACGGCGACATCGACGACGCCGGCTGGGCCGACCTCCGCCGCCACCTCGACGAGCGGGCGGCCATCGAGCTCGTCCTGCTCGCCGGCCACTACGAGATGCTGGCGACGTTCCTGCGCACGCTGCGCGTCGCCCCCGACGAGCGCCGGCCCCGGCGACGACGGCGTGGCTGAGGTGGCGCGGCTGCCGCGGGGCCGGCACTCCCTCACGCGCGAGGAGGTGGCGGCGGCCCAGCGGGCCCGCCTGATGCTGGCCCTGACCGAGGTGGTGGGGGAGAAGGGCTACGCCGCCACCTCGGTGGCCGACGTCATCGGCCGGGCGGGCGTGTCCCGCCAGACGTTCTACGAGCAGTTCGCTTCGAAGCTCGACTGCTTCCTCGCCGCCTTCGACACCGCCGGGGAGATCCTCCTGGCCGAGGTGGTCCCGGTGCTCGGCGACGGCGGCGACGCCCCGTTGGCCCGGTTCGACCGGCTGCTCACCCGCTACCTCGAGGTCCTCGCCGCCTCGGCCGGCCCCGCCCGCGTGCTCCTGGTCGAGTGCCACGCCGCCGGCCCCGAGGCGATCCGTCGCCGGGCTGCGCTGCAGGAGCGGATCACGGCCGTGCTGGCCGACGTGCTCGGCGTCGGCGACGAGCGCGGCCGCTTCGCCTGCACCGTCCTCGTCGCCGCCGTCGGCTCGCTGGTGACCGAGCCCCTCGTCAGCGGTGACACCGCCGCCCTCGCTGCCCTCCGTCAGCCGATCCTCGACCTCGTCGCCGCCGCCCTCGCCTGCCGCTGAGAACCGTTCCCGCTACCGTTGCCCGCCGTGGAGGACGCCCCGTCGAGCCACCGGGCCGCGGCCGACCTGCTCCGGGCGCTGGCCAACGCCCACCGCATCGCCATCGTGCTCGAGCTGGCGCAGGGGGAGCGCTTCGTGCACGAGCTGGTCGAGGCCCTCGGCGTCCCCCAGCCCCTCGTGTCGCAGCACCTGCGGATCCTCAAGGACGTGGACCTGGTGGTGAGCCACCGCCGCGGCCGCGAGGTCGCCTACGGGCTGACCGACCGCCACGTCGCCCACATCGTCGGTGACGCCGTCACCCACGCCGCCGAGCGGGAGGGGTAGCGGTCGTCGCCGTCGTGTGGGCGACGATGGCGGCGGCGATGGTGGCCGGGTCCTGCAGCGGGCCGAAGTGCCCCAGGCGGGGGTGGCGCTCGAGGGTGGCGTGGGGGAGGGCGGCGGCCAGGTTCGGGCCCATGTCGGCGACCATCCCCGGGTCCGCCCCGCCGCACGCAACGACGGTCGGCACGGCGACGTCGGCGACGACGGCGAGGTGGATGCCACCGGTCGAGGCGAACGTCCGGGCCTCGTGCTCGGCCCGGCACCGCAGCCGCACGCTCCCGTCGGGGAGGTCGGCGAAGCCGGCCTCGACGTAGGCGGCCAGCGAGGCGGCCTGGAGCACGGCGAGCGGCGGTCGGGAGGCGTAGCGCCACAGGGCCTCGGCGCGCGAGGCGAAGACCTCTCGCCGGCGGCGGGCGGCGTCGGCCATCGGGTTCGACAGGGCGGCGCTCCCGTCGGCGGCGTCCCCCGGCCCGGCGTCCCCGCCGGCACCGGCCGGGAGCGGCGCGGTGGGCACGATGGGCTCGTAGAGGTAGGCCGAGGCGAAGGTCCCGGGCGCCCGCTGCTCGGCCAGCAGGGCGGCGGCCCCGCCCATCGAGTGGCCGACCACGTGCAGCGGCCCGTCGGCCACGCCGGCCACAGCCCGAGCGGCGGCGGCGACGTCGTCGGCCATGCCGCCCCAGTCGAAGTCGCCGTCATCGGGTGGCGTGGACTCGCCGTGGCCGCGGGCGTCGAGGGCGAACACCCGGTGGTGCGGGGCGAGGGCGGCGGCGAGGGGCCGGTAGGCGCCGCCGCAGAACCCGGTGGCGTGGCAGACCAGGAGGGCGGGCCCCTCGCCGCCGAGGTCGTGGACGACGATCGAGGTGCCGCGGGATGAGGGGACGCGCATGGTGGCCGGGCCCCCTCAGACCGGGTCGGGGGTGAGGGCCTCGGGGCGGACGGCGTCGGGGTCCGCCGCCTGGTTGTGGGTGCGCAGCGGGAGCTCCCGCATGGCGACGGCGAGGCCGAGGGCCAGGACGAGCAGCGGCACGGCGTAGAGGAACGTCCCCGTCAGGGCGTCGGCGAAGTCGCTGATGTAGGCCGCCCGCGGGCCCGGGCGGAGGGCCTGGACCGCTTCGGGGCGCAGCGACTCGTCCTCACCGATGGCTGCCGCCAGCCGGGAGTTGAACAGGGCGCCGAAGAGGGCGACGCCGATCGACCCCCCGATGGAGCGGAAGAAGTTGACCGAGGCGGTGGCGACGCCGAGGTCCGACACCGGCACCGCGTTCTGGGTGGCCAGGACGATCAGCTGCATGGTGAAGCCGAGGCCGATGCCGCACACGACCATGTAGATGCCCGACTCCCAGCGGGACGAGTCGGGACCGAGGGTCGACAGCAGGAACATCCCGACCGCGGTGATCGCGCACCCGGCGATGGGGAACCGGCGGTACCGACCGGTGCGGGTGACGGATCGGCCGGCCACGATCGAGCTCGCCAGCAGCCCCATCATCAGCGGCGCCAGCAGCAGCCCCGAGTCGGTGGCCGAGGCGCCGTTCACGGTCTGGAGGAAGAGGGGGAGGAAGCTGATGACGCCGAACATGGCCATGCCGATCATCAGCCCGATGCCGCTCGACAGGTCGAAGGTGCGGTTGCGGAAGAGCCGGAGCGGGAGGATCGGCTCGTCGGCGCGCCGCTCGATGGCGACGAAGACCGCGGTCAGGGCGGCGGCACCGATGATCATGGCGACGATGGTTGGCGAGCCCCACTCGTACTCGTTGCCGCCCCACGTGGTGACCAGCACGATCAGGGTGATGGCGGCCGACAGCACGACCGCACCGGCGTAGTCGATGCGCACCCGCTCCCGACGGGGCGAGGCCGGCAGCACGATCCAGGCGGCGACGAAGGCCACCAGCCCGAGCGGGATGTTGATGGTGAAGACCCAGCGCCACGACAGGTTGTCGGTGAAGAACCCGCCGAGGAGCGGGCCGGCCACGCTCGACGCCCCGAAGAAGGCGCCGAAGATGCCCTGGTAGCGACCCCGCTCCCGGGGGCTCACCACGTCGGCGATGATCGCCTGGCCGAGCACGATCAGGCCGCCGCCGCCGACGCCCTGGACGGCCCGGTAGGCGATGAGCGTGGGCATGGAGGTGGCCAGGCCGCACAGGACGCTGCCGGCCACGAAGATGCCGATGGCGACCAGGAACAGGGTCTTGCGCCCGAACAGGTCGCCGAGCTTGCCGTAGAGGGGCGTCGACACCGTGGTCGCCAGCAGGTAGCTGGTGACCACCCAGGCCAGGTGGTCGAGGCCGCCGAGGTCGCCCACGATGGTGGGGAGGGCGGTGGCGACGATCGTCTGGTCGAGCGCGGCCAGGACCATGCCCAGCATCAGGGCCGAGAAGATCACCAGCACCCGCTTGTGGGTGTAGCCGGCCGCGTTGACGGCGGGGTTGCTGACGGTGGTGCTCACGGCGTGCTCCTGGCGGGGGTGGGGAGGCCGGCAGCGACGGTGGCGAAGGCCTCGTCGACGAGGTCGGCCATGGACTCGAGTCGTCCGACGTCGATGGCGTTCTGGACCGCGACCCGCAGGGCGGTGAGGGCGACGGTGGCGACGAGGCGGGGGTAGGCGTCGGCGACCGGGTCGAGGCCGATCCGGCGGGCCACGACCTCGGTGAGCTCGTCCTCGAGGGCGGTGAAGCCGGCGACGTACGCGCTCTGGAGCTGCGGGTGCTCCCGGGCCAGGCGGGCCCGGGCCCGCCACGAGACGGCGCCGGTCGGGTCGTCGCTGCGCATCGCCTCCCGGAGGGCGGTCAGCGGGGGCTCCTCCGCAGGACGGGCGGCCAGCCGCTCGACGACCGCGGCCCGCCCGTCGGGGTCGAGGCCGATGATGGCCTCCTCCTTGGTGGCGAAGTAGTTGAACACGGTCCGGGGGGAGACGTCGGCGGCCTCGGCGATGGCGTCGACGGTGACCCGGGCCGGTCCGTCGGCGAGGGCCAGGCGCAGGGCGGCGGCGCTGATGGCCCGCCGGGTCTCGGCCTTCTTGCGCTCGCGGAGCCCCGTCGACATCCGGCCATCCTGGTGAGAACGTGCCGAGCCTGCAACTTTGCAGAACCGGCAAGGGGCGGCAGGGGCCCTCCGACCCCCGCCGGCCCCCCCGTCGGTTGGGCCGGATCCGTCGGAGGGCGATTCGCCAGCGATTCGCTCTCCGACGGGTCGTTCGCATCGGCGCTGGTCAGCGTCTCGCGGCGTTGGCCGAGATCATCATGACCAGGACCTTTACGCCACGGCGGGTCCCGGCGACGATGGCGCCGTGGCCACCGATCCCCACCTCGTCCTGCTCGTCGTGCCCGAGGGCCTCAACCTCCTGGACCTGGCCGGCCCGGCCGAGGCGTTCCGGTCCGCCACCCTCCTGGGCGCCGACCCCGGGTACCGGCTCGTGACCGCGACCGCCGACGGGGAGGCCGTCCGGTCCGAGTGCGGGATCTGGGTGGGCGCCGACGCCAGCCTGGCCGAGCTGGCGCACCGGGGCGTCGCCGTCGACACCCTCGTGGTGGTCGGCGGTCTCGGGACCCGCGCCGCCGCCCGCGACACCACGTTCGTCGCCGACCTGGGCGCCGTCGGCCGGCGGGCCGGGCGCGTCACCTCGGTCTGCACCGGCGCCGAGGTCCTGGCCGCCACCGGCCTGCTCGACGACCACCAGGCCACGACGCACTGGGCGTCGTGCGACCGGCTCGCCGCCGACCACCCCGCCATCGACGTCGTGGCCGACCGCATCTACGTCCGCGACCGCGACCGGTGGACCTCGGCCGGGGTGACCTCCGCCCTCGACCTGGCGCTCGCCCTCGTCGAGCACGACCACGGCGCCGAGCTGGCCCACGCCGTCGCCGGCTGGCTCGTGGTGTTCGTCCGCCGCCCCGGCGGCCAGACCCAGTTCAGCGCCCAGCTGTCGTCGGCCCCGGCCCGCACGCCGGCCATCCGCGAGCTCCAGCGCTGGCTCCCCGACCACCTCGACGAGGACCTCTCGGTCGCCGCCCTCGCATCCCGCTGCGCCATGAGCGTGCGCACCTTCGGGCGGGCCTTCCGGGCCGAGACCGGGACCTCGCCGGCGGCCGCCGTGGAGGCGCTCCGCGTCGAGGCCGCCCGCCGGCTCCTCGAGACCTCGGACCTCACCGTGGGGGCCGTCGCCCGCCGGGTCGGGCTCCGCTCACCGGAGGTGCTCCACCGCGCCTTCCGCCGGCGGGTCGGGACCACCCCCGCCGCCTACCGCGCCCACTTCAACCGGCTCTCCGCCTAGGAGGATCCGTGCAGGTCGCCATCGCCCCCGGGGGCCACCGCCCTCGACTGGGTCGGGCCCGTCGTCGACGACAACGGCCTGATGACCGTGCCGGTCGAGGCCACCTTCGCCGACGTCCCGGCGCCCGACGTGGTGGTGGTGCCCGGCGGCTTCGTCACCGGCGCCCTCGCCGCCCGCGACCACCCGGTCCTGGCCGGTGCCCGGGCCAAGGCCCCCGCCGGGATCCGGGACCTGGTCGTGGCCGTCACCGCCGAGCGGGGCGCGCCGGCAGCGCCCCCGGCCGATCCGTAGCCTGGGCGGCATGTGCCGCAACATCACCGAGCTCCGCGGGCTCGAGCCGCCCGCCACCGAGGAGGAGGTCGAGGCCGCCGCCCGCCAGTACGTGCGCAAGGTCTCGGGCATCCGCCACCCCAACGCCAAGGTGGAGGAGGCCTTCGAGGCCGCCGTGGTGGAGATCGCCGAGGCCACGTCGCGGCTCCTGGCCCAGTGCCCGCCGCGTCGCCAGCCGCCGATGAAGGAGCCCCCGCTCCGCGTGATCGCCGCCCGCAAGGCCGCCGCCGGCTGATCCCGTCGGTACCGTCGGGCGGGTGAGCGACGACGCAGACCAGGACCGCCCCACGGAGTACCGCCAGCACCGCTTCCGCCGCCCGCCCGGGGCGACGGAGATCTTCCTCGTGCGCCACGGCGAGTCGGCCGCCGTCGTCCCCGGCGTCGAGATCCCCCAGGTCGACGGGCACGACGACCCGGCCCTCGCCCCCGACGGGCTCTGGCAGGCCGAGCAGGTCGGCCACCGGCTGGCCGACCAGCAGATCGACGCCATCTACGTCACGACCCTGCGCCGCACCCACCAGACGGCGGCCCCCCTCGCCGAGAAGACCGGCCTGACCCCGATCGTCGAGCCCGACCTCCGCGAGGTCCACCTCGGGGACTGGGAGGGCGGGGCCTTCCGGAGGAACGTGGCCGAGGGCCACCCCGTCGCCCTCCAGATGTTCGAGACCCAGCGCTGGGACGCCATCCCCGGCGCCGAGCCGTCCGAGGCCTTCGGCGCCCGGCTGCGCGCCGGGATCGGGCGCATCGTCGCCGCCCACCCCGACCAGCGCGTGGTGGTCGTGGTCCACGGCGGAGTCATCGGCGAGCTGGTCCGCCAGGCCGTCGACGGCCAGCGGGGCTTCGCCTTCGTGGGGGCCGACAACGGGTCGATCACCCACCTCGTCGTCGACGGCGACCGCTGGATCGTGCGTCGCTTCAACGACACCGCCCACCTCGGGGGCTTCGACCTCGACCCCGAGCCCGAGCTCCCGGAGTCCTGACCATGCGCTTCAGCCACTGGATCTCCACCGCCCACCCGACCGACGAGGTGCTCACCCGCGGCCGCCACGCCGAGGCGACGGGGTGGGACGGGCTCTGGGTCGCCGACCACTTCATGGCCAACCAGGACGGCCCCAGCGACGAGCCCATGCACGAGTGCTTCTCGCTGCTGGCCGCCCTCGCCGCCACGGTCCCGCGGGTCCGGCTCGGGTCGCTGGTCGCCGGCAACACCTACCGGCACCCGGCGGTGCTGGCCAAGCAGGCCACCACCATCGACCACATCTCCGGCGGCCGGATGGTCCTGGGCATCGGCGCCGGGTGGCAGGTGAACGAGCACGAGGCCTACGGCATCCCCCTCGGCACGGTGAAGGAGCGGCTGGCCTGGTTCGAGGAGGCCTGCCAGGTCATCACCGGTCTGCGCGACCAGGCCCGGATCACGGTGGCCGGCGACCGCTACCAGCTCACCGACGCCCCCCTCTCGCCCAAGCCCGTCGGCCCGCTGCCCCTCCTCGTCGGGTCGAGCGGCCAGACGGTCATGGCCCGGATCGTGGCGACACATGCCCAGGAGTGGAACACCTGGAGCACCCCGGAGCAGTGGGTGGAGAAGCGGGCGGGCTACGACCGGGCCCTGGAGGAGGCCGGCCGCGACCCGGCGACCCTCCACCGCTCGACCCAGGCGCTCGTCCTCGTCGGCCCCGACGGGGCGGCCAAGGCCGAGGAGCTGCGCGCCGTCCGGCCCGCCATCGGCGGCACCGCCGAGCAGCTGGTCGACACCATCGGACGGTGGGCCGAGGCCGGGCTCGACGAGCTGATCGTCCCCGACTTCACCCTCGGCCCCCTCGACCGGGCCACCGACGCCCTCGACCTGCTGATCACCGAGGTGGCCCCGGCGTTCCGGTAGCGCTCAGCCGAGCAGCTCGACCCCGTCGCCCGCGCTGATGGGGCCGGGCTCGACGACGGTGGCGTAGACCCCGACGTCCTGGCCCAGGTCCCGCACGACGTGGCGCAGGATGGTGCGGTCCTGGGGCACGTCGTCGTCGATGCGGCGGGTCACCATCACGCACCGCGGGCACCCGCCCTCGATGGCCACGACCGCCCCGCCGATCCGCACCCGTCGGCCGATCCAGCCCCGCTCGGGGTGCCCGTCGGCATCCCCGGTGTCCACGACGAGGCTGGGCCGGAACCGGCGCACGTCGATGGTGCTGTCGGGCAGGGCGAGCTCCAGCGCCCGGAACGCCGAGGTGCTCATCAGCATCAGCGGGTGGACGTCGTAGTAGGTGCCTGGGGGCGACTCGAACTCGATGATCTCGGACGGGAACTGCGAGAGGTCGGGGAGGGGCTCGTCGTCCTCCCGCCCGAAGATGGACCGCAGCTCGACCATGACGTCGTCGTGGTAGGCCTCGCCCCGCCGGTAGTGGTCGAGGTCCTCGGCCGGGCGCAGGGCCTCCAGCACCACCTCGTGGTCGATGGCGGCCGACACCCGGTCGTGGACTTCGGGGTCGTCGGTCGTCACCGTCGACCCGTCGGGCAAGGTGATGGCCACGGCGCCGCCGGTGGACCCGGGGCCGGCCACGTAGCGGGCCGAGAGCTGCATCAGCCCGCCCAGCACCTTGCCGCCCCGGATGCCCCCCCGGACCTGGTCGCGGGCGGCCCAGGTCCGGTCGCCGACGAGGCCGGTGGGGCCGAGGTCGACGCGGTCGACCGTCGTCCCGACCATGGACTTCACCGGGTACTGCCAGATCTCGGCGACGCGCACGGCCGGCTCGCTACGAGGCGAAGTGGTCGCGCACGTTGGCGACCGACCGGGCGACGTTCGCCTTGTGGCGGCCGGGGTACCCGCCCAGACGGAGCAGGAACGGCGCCTTCGCCGTCGTCTGGTCGTAGGTCTCGGTCAGCTTGGTCAGGCCGTCGGCGGTGGGCTCCAGCTCCCAGCGCCACCGGTGGCCGCTGAAGTGGGCCCAGGCGATCTTGGTGCCGTGGGTGAACTCCTTGACCTGCGAGGTCACCCGGTAGGGGGCGCCGAGCTTCATCTTCATCCCGAAGCGGTCACCCTCGCCCAGGACCTCGGGCCCGATGGTCGTGCCCTTCACGGTGGCGTCACCGCTGATCACCGGGTGGTTGGCGGGACGGCGGATGAAGTCGAACACCTCGGCGGGCGGGGCGGCGACGACGGTGGTGGCGGACACCGTGTCGCGGTCCTGCTCCACCGAGACGCCCTCGGGGACGTCGGGATCGGTCACGCCCGCACACTACGTCTCCGATGCCGGGGGGAGGGGGGCGAACAGGTCGACGGCGCCGCCGTCGGGGTCGAGCAGGGTGGCGTAGCGCATGCCCCAGGGCGCGTCCCAGGGGTCGAGGTGGCTGGGGTGGCCGGCGGCGACCAGGGCGGCGTGGGTGGCGTCGACCTCGGCCGGGTCGGCGCAGGCGAACGCCAGGGCGGCCCGGTGCCCGCCGGAGGGCGGCGACCAGTCGGGGTCGAAGGATCGGATGGTCTCCTCGGTGTCCCACGCCAGGTGGAGCCCGCCGGGGAGGGCGACCTGGACGTGGGGCTCGGCGTCGGCCTCGGGCGGGACGTCGAGGCCGAGGCGGCGGTAGAAGGCGAGGGAGGCGGCCATGTCGGCCACGACGAGCTCGACGACGGCGATCTGGGGGGCCATGGGCGCCACCCTCGCGCCGCGCCGCCCTGGGTGTCTTGGACGGATCGGACGCCCGCGACGCCTCGCCCCGGAGGTGACGCGCCACGCAGGGCTCAGGCGGCCCGGCCCACGCCCAGCCCCCCGAGGCTGGTCCCGGCCAGGGCGCGGACGTCGCGGGCGAGGTGGGACTGGTCGGCGTAGCCGTGGACGGCCGCCACCTCGGCCAGGGGCGCACCCCGGCGGGCGTGGGCCAGGGCCCGCTGCAGCCGCAGGATCCGGGCCAGCAGCTTGGGGCCGTAGCCGAAGGCGTCGAGGGACCGTCGGTGGAGCTGGCGGGCGCTCAGCCCGACCGCGTCGGCGACGGCGCCGACGGCCTCGTCGCCGGCCAGGCGGCGGACCACCTCGGCCAGGACCGGGTCGACCTGCGGCGTCGCCCGTCCGTGCCGGGCGACGACGCGCTCGAGGGCCCGGGCCGGACCGGCGGCGGCGGCCACCTCGTCCTCCAGGGGGCGCACGGCGCGGTCGCCCCACACGTCGGCCAGCAGGACGCGCTGGTCCCGGGCGGCGTGGGCCGGCAGGGCGAGGACGCCCGGGGCCGAGCCGGGGGCGAAGCGGACCCCTGCGACCACCGCGCCCGCGGGCGAGGCGCTCAGGAAGGCGGTCGTGTCGGGCCCGGCGACGACCAGCCGGCCGCCCATCCACAGCAGGTCCATGCAGCCGTCGGGCAGGACCCGGCCCGGCGTCCCGTCGGACGTCACCGTCCAGGTCACCGCCCCGGGGATGGTCGAGCGCCGCTCGCGGTACACGCCGCCCAGCCTGGCGCGGCCGACGGCCGACCGCGCCGTCCTCAGGGGGGAGATCCCCGCCGGGCCTGCTTGGGACGGGCCGCCGGGTGCTGCCACCATGGGCCCGATGTCCCGGCGGGTGATCAGGTTGCTCGTCGCCGCCCTGGCCGTGCTCGCGACGCTCGTCGCGACGGGGATCGGACCCGCCGGGGCCCAGGAGCCGCCGCCCCCCGGTCCGACCGACACCGTCGCGCCCGTCCCTCCGCCCCGCGCGTCGATCGTGGTCGACGTCGAGACCGGCGAGGTCATCACCGAGGCCAACGCCCGCGAGGCCCTGCCCCCGGCCAGCACGACGAAGATCCTCACCGCCCTGCTCGCCCGCCAGCACCTGGACTTCGAGGGGGAGATCGGCATCTCGGGGACGGCCGCGCTCGCCCCGCCGCGGCGCATCGGCATGCAGCAGGGGTCGTCCTGGGGGGTGCGGGACCTGGCCTACGCCATGATGCTGTGCTCCTGCAACGACGCCGCCTGGGCGCTCGGGCAGGCCGCCGGCGGAGGGTCGATGGCGGGGTACGCGGCCCGGTCCCAGGCCCTCGCCGAGTCGTTGGGGCTGGCCGACGCGCCCCTGCTCCGGGACCCCGCCGGCCTCGACGACGACCGCTCGGTCGACGGCGGCAACCTCCTCAGCGCCCGCGACCTGGCCATCGCCGGGCGCGCCTACCTGGCCGACCCCGAGCTGGCCGAGATCGCCACCGCCCCCGGCCACGAGTGGGTCGGCGGCGACGGCGAGCCCCACACCGTCCGCAACCTCAACGCCTTCCTCGACGCCTACCCCGGGGCCATCGGGCTCAAGACCGGCTTCACCAGCCGGGCCGGCATGACCTTCGTCGGGGCGGCCGAGCGCGACGGACGGACCCTCCTCGTCGTCGTCCTCGGGTCCGAGGCGCACTACGCCCACGCCCGCGAGCTGCTCGACGCCGGGTTCATGCTGGCCGAGGTGGAGGCCACGACCGGTGACACGCTGCCGCCCGTGCCCGGCGCCGGTCCCGCCCCCACCACGACGACCACGTCGACGACCACCACGTCGACCGCCCCCGAGCCGGCCTCGAGCGACTCGGACCCCGCCACCGGCCCCGCCACCCCGGCCGCCGACGAGGAGACGGCGGCCGCCCCCGTGCGCTCGACCTCGTCCGACGCCGGTCTGCCGGCCGAGGTCCTGTGGCTCGTGGTCGGCGGCGTCGGGGTCCTGGTGGTCGTGGTCGTCGCCCTCTTCGCCCGGGAGCGGGCCATGGCCGACACGATCGACCGCCGGCCGGCCAAGCCCCGCCGCCGCGACCGCCGTCGGGGCGGGTCCTAGGGTGGCGGCCGTGGACCCCGTCGCCGACGCCCCCCTCGACCTCGACGCCGTCACCGCCGACCTGGTCGCCGTCGAGGCCGCCCTCGAGCGCCTCGACGCCGGCACCTACGGCCGCTGCCTGGCCTGCGACGCCCCCATCGACGACGACGTCCTCGCCGCCGCCCCCACCCAGCCCACCTGCGCCGCCCACCTCCCCGTCTGAGCGCGCTCCTGCGTCAGCCGCAGGAGGGCGGGGTCAGAGCTGGTCGGGCCGGGTGATGGCGGTGGTGGCCGGGTCGAGCAGGAGGTGCCGGGGGCCGGCCTCCCAGCCCGCCCCGGTGCGGTGCAGCCAGCGGCCCTCGAGGTTGGCGATCCGGGTGCGATCGCCCACCAGGTCCCGCTCGACCGCGTAGATCAGCCCGCTGTGGGTGACGACCACCCCGGTCGTCGCCCCCTCCGCCTCCAGCGAGGCGGCCAGGCGCCCGATCCCCTCCCAGGCCCGCGCCGCCAGGTGGTCGTCGGGCTCCCACCCGGGCGGGGGGAGGAGGCCGTCGCCCTCGGTGCCGGGGGCCCGGACCGGGTCGTCGGGGAGCAGACCCGGGTGGCGCTGGTGGATCTCGACCCGGGTCAGGCCCGAGAAGGCGCCCGCGTCGCGCTCGCGGAACCGGGGGTCGACGGTGACGGGCCCGCACGCCCGAGCCTCGGCCAGCAGCTCGGCGGTGACCCGGGCCCGGTCGAGGTCGGACGCCCACAGCTGGTCGACCGGGTCGGGCAGGCCGGCGGCGGCGGCCACGGCCTGCTCCCGGCCCCGCTCGGTCAGGGGTGGGTCGGCCTGGCCCTGCCACCGCCCGTCGGCGTTCCAGGTGGACTCGCCGTGACGGACGAGCAGGACGCGGACGGCGGGCACGGCGGGCCAACCTACCGACCGGCCGCGCCCCGTCGGCACCCGAGCGGGTGGCCGTCTCGGCCCCTCCGGCGCACCGGACGGGGCCCGCCGGAGGGGGCGCCAGTAGGATCACGCCCCGCCATGCCTGTCCTCCGGCTCTTCGCCGCCGCCCGCGAGGCAGCCGGAACCGCCTCTGTCGAGGTGCCCGGTGTGACCGTCGACGAGGTCCTGGCCGCGGCGCGGGCCCGGTTCGGTCCCGAGCTGGGCGCCGTGATCGACGCCAGCAAGGTGTGGCGCAACGGCGAACCGGCCGTGGGGAGCGACCCGGTGGGGGACCGGGACGAGGTCGCGGTGCTGCCCCCTGTGTCGGGTGGCAGCGGGCCCGGCGAGCCCGACGGGCGCCGCGCCCGGCGGACCTTCGCGCCGGCCGAGCCCCCGCCCTCGACGGGGCGCCCGCCCGCTCCGAGGCGCTCGCCCCGGGCCGAGGCGGCGGTGCGCCGGGCCGAGGACCGCCGCCCCGGGACCGCCGCTCGTCGGACGCCTGCGCCCGACGGCCGGCGTGGCGCCCCCGGCGCCCGTCGGGCACCGGTCCGCGGCGCCGACCCCGACCGGGGGGCCGGCGGGCCGCGCCTCCGCCCCGGGCCCGCAGCGGCGCGGATCCCCGACCGGGGGGCCGGCGGGCCGCGCCTCCGCCCCGGGCCCGCAGCGACGCGGACCCCCGACCGTTGGGCCGGGCCGCGCCTCCGCCCCGCGAGGCCGACCCGGCGCCCGCCCGGGAGCAGTCGGCGCCGGCCCCGCGGCTGGTGCCGCAGGCCCTGACCCGCACCACGACCCCGACCGGCACCCCGCTCGCCCCCGACGCCGATGGCCCCGGCCCCGACGGGACCCCGGCCACGGTCCTCACCCGCATGCGGTCGGTCGGGGTCCCCGTCACCGGCAGCATCACAATCCGGGGCAAGGAGCGGAAGGTCAGCGGCGGGCGCGAGCGGCGGACGCTCCTCGGCCGCCGCTACGCGGTCGTCTACGACACCGACGGGCCCCGGGTCACGCTGGGGGTGCTGTGGTTCATCGCCATCATGGGCGCCGTCGCCCTGGGCTGGTGGGTCCTCACCTTCGTCTTCGCCATCGCCGCCGGCTGGGCCGCCCTGGAGGCCGCCGAGCGCTGGCGCGAGCGCGGCGTCGCCGCGGACCCGTGGATCGCCGCCCTCGGCGCGGCCGTGGTGGCCGGCGCCGGCGCCGCCGGGGCCCGGGCCCTGGGGGGCGCCATCGTGGCCGTGGTGGTCGTGGCGGTCGCCCGGGTGGCCCTGGGCGGAGCAGACCGCGACCGCGTCCTCTCGGCGGCCGGGTCGACCATCGGGTGCGCCGTCCCCTTCGGGCTGGCGGCGGCGGCGGTGATCCTCACCTACGACCTCGAGATCGGCGCCGTCGTGGCCCTGCTCCTGTTCGCCTCCGCCTACGAGGCCGGCGACTACCTGATCGGCTCGGGCTCGTCGAACAGCGTCGAGGGCCCGCTGACGGGGATCGTGACGATCGGCGTGGTCGCCCTGGTGATCGCCCTGCTCGCCGTCCCGCCGTTCGACGGCGTGCCCGCCTACACCTTCGCCGCCTTCGCCGCGGTGGCGTGCCCGCTCGGGCAGCTGGCGGCGTCGGCGATCCTCCCCGCCAGCGACGCCCACGCCCCGTCGGTCCGCCGCCTCGACTCCTACCTGCTCCTGGCGCCGGTCTGGGTCTGGGCGGTCGGCGTGTTCATGGCGAGCCGCTGACGCGGCACGGGCTGCTCGCGTCGGGCAATGCCGCGCTCGCTGTGGTTTCGGTCTCCCGGGCGGGAGCCGTAGCCTGGCGGGCATGACCGAGCTCGAGGAGAGGTGGCGCGACCTCGGGGAGTTCATCCGCGAGCAGCGCCACATCGGGCACCTGTCGCTCCGCAAGCTGTCGGAGATGGCGGGCGTGTCCAACCCCTACCTGAGCCAGATCGAGCGCGGGCTGCGCAAGCCGTCGGCCGAGATCCTCCAGCAGATCGCCCGGGCTCTCGAGATCAGCTCCGAGACGCTCTACATCCGGGCCGGGATCCTCGAGGAGCGCCCCGACGGCGTCGACCTGGTCGCCGAGATCCGCCGCGACCCGTGGATCGGCGAGGAGCAGAAGCGCACCCTCATCCAGATCTACGAGTCGTTCCGGGCCGCGTCCGCCCCGCCCGCCCCGACCGAGCCGGCCGCCGCCGCGGAGGCCGACCCCGACCCCGACGGCGAGCCCGGCCCGCCCGACGGCGACGTCGACGCCGCGTGACACCCGCGCCGAGCCCGGAATCGGGCCGTCCCGCTCGACGTTGAGGACCCCGTGGCTCGGATCGCCCTCCTCAGCCTGCACACGTCACCACTGGCCCAACCCGGGAGCGGTGACAGCGGCGGCATGAACGTCTACGTGCGGGAGATGGCCGCGGGCCTGGCCCACGCCGGCCACCGCTGCGACGTCTACGTCCGCACCGACGCCGAGGGCCTGCCGGCCGAGGTGGCCGTCGAACCCGGCGTCACCGTCCACCACGTGCCCGCCGGGGCGGTGGACATGCCCAAGGAGGAGCTGCCGGCGGTCGTCGACGAGTGGGCGGCCGCCGTCGCCGCCGCCATCGTGGCCCGGGGCGGGGTCGACGTGCTCCACGCCAACTACTGGCTCTCGGGGGTGGCCGGCCACCGCATCAAGCACCTCCTGGACGTGCCGCTGGTGTCGACCTTCCACACCCTCGCCCGGGTGAAGACGGCGGCCGGCGACCCCGAGCCCGAGAGCCGGGCCCAGGCCGAGCTGGCCGTGATGGCCTGCTCCGACGCCGTGCTGGCGTCCTGCGACGCCGAGGCCCGACAGCTGGTGGACCTCTACGGCGTGCCCCGGTCCCGGATCGCGGTCGTCCCCCCGGGCGTGGAGCACGCCCTGTTCTCGCCGGGGCCGCGGGCCGCGGCCCGGCAGGCCGCCGGGCTCGACGTCGGCGAGGCGCCGGTGGCGCTGTTCGTGGGCCGCTTCCAGCGGCTGAAGGGCCTCGACGTGGCCGTGCAGGCGCTCGACCTGCTGTGGGCGCGTAACACCGTCCTCGTCGCCTGCGGCGGGCCGAGCGGGGTCGACGGGGCCGCCACCCTCGCCGGGGTCGAGGCCTTCGTCGCCGACCGGGGCCTCGGCGACCGGGTCCGGTTCCTCGCCCCCCGCCCGCACCACCAGCTGTCCTCGCTGTACCGGGCGGCCGACGTCGTCGTCGTGCCCAGCCGCTCGGAGTCCTACGGCCTGGTGGCCCTCGAGGCCGCCGCCTGCGGGCGGCCGGTGGTGGCCGCCGACGTCGGCGGGCTCTCGACCCTCGTGGACCACCGTCGCACCGGCCTCCTCGTCGGGTCCCGGGGGCCGGTCGCCTGGGCCGAGGCCATCGACTCGCTGCTGTGCCTCCCCGAGCGCGCCACCCGCATGGGGCGGGCCGCCGCCGAGCTGGCCGCCGGGTCCAGCTGGTCGACCGCGGCCCGGGCCCTCGCCGGCGTCTACGCCGACGTCACCGCCCGCGGCCCCTTGGACTGCGCCGCGTAGGTCTTCTCGGTCACTCGCCTCGCTCCCATCGCAGCGGGGCCGCCGTACGCTCCGGGCATGACTGCGCCTGCATCGCGTGAGGAGCTGGACCGGCTGGCGGAGCGGATCGCCGGCTGGCTCGACGAGCTCCAGGTGGAGAACCCGCTCATCGAGGCGGTCGACACCGACGAGACGGGCGAGCGCCGCTGGTTCGTGCGGCTGGAGGGCGAGGAGCGCGACCACACCACGGTCTGGCTCCACCTCCGGCAGCGGACGCTCCACCACGAGTCCTACGTGCTGCCGGCGCCGGTGGACGACCCGGCCCGCTTCTACGAGCACCTGCTGCGGCGCAACACCCGCCTGCGGGGCGTGGCCTTCGCCGTCGGCGAGGAGGACGCCGCCTACCTGGTCGGCGAGATCCCCCACGACGGCATGGGGCGCGACGACATCGATCGCATCCTCGCCCTGCACCACGAGGCGGTCGAGCGCTGCTTCCGGCCCGCCCTCCGGATCGGGTTCGCCTCGCTGCTCGGAGCCGGCTGACCGGAACCGGGAGCGCCGCACGGCATGGCATCGAAGTGCATGGAATGCCATGAGGGTGGGTATGGGTGCGGCGGCCCCCGCACGAGGGAGGGCCGTGGAGCGTTCGGGGAAGTGCGCACGCGGCCTCCCTCCGGGGGGCGCCGACGGGGTCGGGTCACCCCTCGGGCGGGTGTCGCCGGCCGGCGCGGCCGTGCCACCATCACGCCCCCGGGGCCTGGGTGGGCCCCGCCGATGGAGGAGAACCCATGAACGTGCCCCGTGTCGGGACACGGGTGCTGGCCGCCGCCTGCGCCCTCAGCCTGCTCGTGACCGCCTGCGGCGACGACGGCGACGACGACGCCGCGGAGGAGACCACCGAGACGACCGCGGCCGCCGACGGGTCGACCACGGCTGCGGCCGACGAGCCGGAGGAGTCGACCACCACGTCCGACCCCGTGTCCGGCGACGGCTCGGGCGACGGCACCGAGGGCGACCCCGAGGCGGTGGCCCTGGCCGAGCGGATCAACCTGACCATCGACGACTTCGCCGAGGGCTGGACCGAGCAGCCGGCCGAGGACGACGACGGCGGGGCCAACATCGACGACTGCTTCGTCGAGACCGCCATCGAGTCGGTCACCGTGGGCGAGGCCGAGACCGGCACCTTCTCGGTCGACGTCGACGCGACGAGCGGCCAGGTGATCAGCATGCAGACGGTCGTGGTCGACTCGGCCGAGACGGCCTCGGCCCTCCTCGACGAGGTCGCCGGCGACGCCTTCGGCCCCTGCGTCGAGGACGTGATGACGGAGAGCTTCGGCGACGGCGCCACCGCCACGGTGGGCTTCCAGGCCGACGACCCGTCCCTCACCGAGGAGTCCGTCGGCCTCGTCGGCAGC
The DNA here is from genome assembly GCF_019443745.1 of Iamia sp. SCSIO 61187. Taxonomy (NCBI): domain Bacteria; kingdom Bacillati; phylum Actinomycetota; class Acidimicrobiia; order Acidimicrobiales; family Iamiaceae; genus Iamia; species Iamia sp. SCSIO 61187. The sequence continues at coordinate 4,584,623 of NZ_CP050948.1, read as the reverse complement.
GTGAGCGTGCCCGGCGACGACGGGGCGACCGTCGACGGCCTGGTCGACCTGCACGTGTTCCGCACCGGTGAGGTCATCAGCTTCACCGCCACGCTCGACATCGGCGACACCGCCTTCGAGGAGACGCTGACCGAGCTCTACACGGTCATCGCCGACCGCCACGCCACCGAGGTCGGCTGACCCCGGTTCGCACGCGAGGGCCGGCGGTGGCAGCCTCCGGGGCATGGCACGGTTGCTGGTGATCGGCGGGGGGCGCATGGGCGAGGCCCTCGTCGCGGGGCTGGTCGCCTCGGGCTGGGCCCGCCCCGAGGACCTCACCGTCGTCGAGGCGGTGGCGGCCCGCGCCGACGAGCTGGCCGCCGCCCACCCCGGCCTCGACGTCTCGACCACGGCGGTCGACGGGGTCGACACCGTGGTGGCCGTGAAGCCCGGTGACGCCGTCGACGCCCTCGACGGTGTCGCCCCCCGGCGGGTCCTGTCGATCGCCGCCGGCGTCACGACCGCGGCCCTGGAGGCCGGGCTGCCCGAGGGCACCCCGGTCGTCCGGGCCATGCCCAACACCCCCGCCCTGGTCGGGGCGGGGGCGGCGGCCGTCGCCGGCGGGACCCACGCCACCGACGACGACCTCACCTGGGCCGAGGAGGTGCTGGGCGCCGTGGGCACCGTCGTCCGGGTCCCCGAGGCCCAGCTCGACGCCGTCACCGGCCTGTCGGGCTCGGGCCCCGCCTACGTGTTCCTGGTGGCCGAGGCCCTGATCGACGCCGGCGTCCTGGTGGGCCTGCCCCGGCCGGCCAGCCGGGAGCTGGCGGTCCAGACCCTCCTCGGCGCCGCCCGCCTGCTGGCCGAGACGGGGGAGGGCCCCGAGGCGCTCCGCGCCCAGGTCACCTCGCCGGGCGGGACGACGGCGGCCGGGCTGCGGGCGCTGGAGTCCGGCGGCGTGCGGGCCGCGGTGATCGACGCCGTGGTCGCCGCCACCGAGCGCAGCCGGGAGCTGGGAGCATGACCGAGCCGACCGGCGGCACGAGCGAGCGCAGCGAGCGAGCAGGGGGCACGGACGGGCTGCGCTTCGACACCATCTCGTTCCTCTCCGACTACGGCCGGACCGACGAGTTCGTCGGCGTCGTCCACTCCGTCATCCGCACCCTCGCCCCCGGCGTCGTCGTGATCGACGTGACCCACGACGTCCCCGCCCACGACGTGCGCGCCGGCGGGCTGACCCTGGCCCGCAGCGCCCAGTACCTGGCCCCGGGCGTCGTCCTCGCCGTGGTCGACCCCGGCGTCGGCACCGACCGGCGCGCCATCGCCGTGGAGGTGGGCGGGGGCGAGTCGATCCTCGTCGGACCCGACAACGGGCTGCTGGCGTCGGCCGTCGCCATGGTCGGGGGGGCCACCCGGGCCGTCGAGCTCACCAACCCCGAGCACCGGCTCGAGGCCCCGGGCCCGACCTTCGACGGTCGGGACGTCTTCGCCCCGGCGGCCGCGGCGCTGTGCCGGGGCGTCCCCCTCGACGACCTGGGCCCCGACATCGACGCCCTGACCCTCCGCCCCGGCATGTTGCCGCTGCCCCAGATCGAGGACGACGGCATCGGCGCCGAGGTCCTCTGGATCGACCGCTTCGGCAACGTCCAGCTCAACCTCGGGCCCGACGACCTGGCCCCGCTGGGCGTCGAGGGCGACCGGGTCTCGATCCGCATCGACGGGGCCGAGCGCACCGCCCGCCGGGTCCGGGCCTACGCCGACCTGGTGCCCGGCGAGCTGGGCCTGGCCGTCGACTCCTACGGGCTCCTGGCCCTGGTGCTCGACCAGCGCTCGGCGGCCGAGGAGCTCGGCGTGGCGCCGAGCGCCGCCGTCACCGTGTCGTCGCTCGGCGACGACGGCGCCCCCCAGGGCACGTCCCGTCCCGTCACCCTGAGGAGCAAGCCCTGATGCGCCCCGGCACCACGATCGTCCTCGCCCTCCTGCTCGTCATGATCTTCGGCGCCGCCGTCATCCAGCTGTTCTTCATGGCGCGGTAGATCGTCCGTCCCGCCCGCCGGCCGGGCGGGGGAGCGGCGCGACCGCGTACTCTGCCGGCCGTGAACCTGGCGACGATCATCGATCCGCACCCTGACGAGGACACCGCCCTCATCAGCCGGGGACGGACGACCACGTTCGGGGACCTGCGGGACCAGGTCGCCCGCCTGCGCGGCGGCCTCGTCGGCCTGGGCGTCGAGCCCGGCGACCGGGTGGCGCTGGTGTGCGCCAACAACTGGTACTTCGTCGTCTCCTACCTGGCCGTGCTGGGCACCGGGGCCATCGCCGTGCCCCTGAACCCGCTCAGCCCGCCCCGGGCCCTCCAGTCGAACCTGGCCGAGGTGGGCGCCAAGGTCGCCATCGTGGGCCCCTCGGGCCTGGCCGCCGTCTCGGGGATCGACCGGGAGTCGCTCCCCGACCTGCAGGCGGTGGTCGCCACCCGCAACGACGAGGTCGAGGACACCATCCGCTTCGACGACCTCATGGCCGCCGACCCCGTCCCGGTCGTCGAGCGCGCCGAGGACGACACCGCCGTCCTCATGTTCACCAGCGGGACCGCCGGCAGCCCCCGCCCGGCGATCCTCAGCCACGGCAACCTGCTGGCCAACGTCGACCAGGTCCTGAGCGTGCGCGAGGTCGTCCACGTCGAGGGCGACGTCAGCCTCTGCGTCCTGCCGCTGTTCCACATCATGGGGCTCAACGCCATCCTCGGCGTCGCCCTCCGGTCCGGCTCGGCCACGCTCCTCATGGAGCGCTTCGACCCCCAGTCGGCGGTCGAGGCCATCCAGCGCCACACCGTCACCATCGTCGCCGGCGCCCCGACCATGTGGGCGGCGTGGGCGTCGCTGCCGGGCCTCCCGCCCGGGGCCTTCGCCAACGTGCGCACGGCCACCTCGGGGGCGGCCGCCCTGTCCCCGGACGTGGCCGAGCGGATGCGGGAGCGCTTCGCCCTCGAGCTCCACGAGGGCTACGGGCTGACCGAGGCCTCGCCCGTGGTCACCTCGGGGATCGGGCTCCCGGTCAAGCCCGGGTCGATCGGGGCCCCGCTCGACGGGGTCGAGGTCCGCCTCGTCGACCAGGACGGCGAGGACGTGCTCGTCGGCGACGAGGGCGAGATCTGGGTCCGCGGCCCCAACGTCTTCAAGGGCTACTGGGGTGAGGAGGACGGCTGCTCGGTCATCACCGACGACGGCTGGCTCCGCACCGGCGACCTCGGCGTGGTCGACGACGAGGGCTACCTGTTCCTCGTCGACCGGGCCAAGGACCTCATCATCGTCAGCGGTTTCAACGTGTTCCCGGCCGAGGTCGAGGAGGTCCTGCTCGAGCACCCGGCCATCGAGGACTGCGCCGTCGTCGGCGTGCCCCACCCCTACTCGGGCGAGGCGGTCAAGGCCTTCGTCGTGGTGGCCGAGGGCCGTCACATCGACGAGGACGCCGTCCACGACTTCGCCGCGACCATGCTCCCCCGGTACAAGTGCCCGGAGAAGGTGATGTTCGTCGACGAGCTCCCCCACGGCATCGCCGGCAAGGTCCTGCGGAACCAGCTCCGGGACCAGGTCGCCAGCTAGGTGGGCGGCCCGGGCCGGTCGGGTGCGGCCTGCTTGTGAACGTGTGCACGTGGGGGACTAGGTTCGGACCGTGACCGAGCGTCGTCGGATCCCGGAGGCCACCGTGGCCCGCCTCCCGGTGTACCTGCGGGCGCTGGCCGAGGAGTCCGAGGCCAAGGCCACCACCATCTCCTCGGAGCGTCTGGCCGAGCTGGCCGGCGTCAACGCCGCCAAGGTCCGCAAGGACCTGTCGTACCTGGGGTCCTACGGCACGCGGGGCGTCGGCTACGACGTCGAGTACCTGACGTTCCAGATGAGCCGCGAGCTGGGGCTGACCCACGACTGGCCCGTGATCATCGTGGGCGTCGGCAACCTGGGGCAGGCCCTCGCCAACTACGGCGGGTTCCGCGACCGGGGCTTCCCGATCGCCGCCCTCGTCGACGCCGACCCGAGCAAGGTCGGCGATGTCGTCCACGGCGTCACGGTCCAGGGGCTGGGCGACCTGCCCGACATCGTCGCCGGGCTGGGCAGCGTCATCGGCATCATCGCCACCCCCGCCCACGCCGCCCAGAGCGTCGCCGACCAGCTCGCCGCCGCCGGCGTGACCTCGATCCTCAACTTCGCCCCGGCCGTCATCTCGGTCCCCGACGGCGTGTCGCTCCGCAAGGTCGACCTGGCCGTCGAGCTCCAGATCCTCAGCTTCTACCAGCAGCGGCGCGACGGCGGCCCGGCGGTCGACGACCCCGCCGTCGCCGGCCTCCCGCCGGCCCCCGCGGCCGGCGCCGCCGGCTGAGCAGCCAGGGGACCGCGCCCATGGCCGCTGCCGACGCTCCTGCCTCGGGCACCGGCCCGCTCTACCCGGTCGGCCTGCGCCTCGGTGGCCGCCCCGTCCTCGTGGTCGGCGGGGGCACCGTCGCCGCCCAGAAGATCGGCGAGCTGGTCCGGTGCGGTGCCGACGTCACCGTGGTCGCCCCCCGCATCGAGCCCGCCCTCCTCGCCGACGAGCGGCTGCGCTGCGAGGTCCGGCCCTACCGACGGGGCGAGGCCGCCGACTACCGGTTCGTCGTGACCGCCACCGACGACCCGGCGGTGAACCAGGCCGTCTACGACGACGGCGACGCCGCCGGGGTGTGGGTCAACGCCGCCGACGACCCGGCCCGCTGCTCGGTCACCCTCCCCTCCCGGGTGCGCCGCGGGAGCCTCCTCGTGACCATCTCGACCGAGGGCCGCAGCCCGGCGTTCGCCACCTGGCTGCGCGAGGAGGTCGAGGCGCTGCTGGGGCCCGAGCACGAGGTCCTGCTCGACCTGCTGGCCGAGGAGCGCGACCGCATCCGGGCCGAGGGACGGACGAGCGAGGGCCTCGATTGGCGGGGAGCCATCAGGTCGGGGATGCTGGACGAGATCCGCGCTGGAAGGATCACTGCCGCGAAGGAGTTGCTGAAGGCGTGTCTGTCGTCGCCATCGGCCTGAACCATCGGACGATGCCCCTCGACCTGTTCGAGCGGTTCGCCTTCGACGGCACCCGCACCCCCAAGGTGCTGGTGGCGCTGGCGACGTGCGACCACGTCACCGAGGCCGTCGTGGTCTCGACCTGCAACCGCACCGAGGTCTACCTCGTGGCCGAGCGGTTCCACGCCGCCTACCAGGAGGTCCGCGACGTCCTGGCCGAGCTGGCCCACGTCGCCCCCGAGGACTTCGCCGACCACCTCTACGTCCACTACGACGACGAGGCCGTCCGCCACCTGTTCCGGGTCGTCGCCGGGCTCGACTCCGACGTGCTGGGCGACACCGAGGTGCTCAGCCAGGTGCGCGGCGCCTGGACCACCGCCGTCGACGAGGGCACCGTCGGCCCCAGCCTCAACCTGCTCTTCCGCCACGCCGTCGAGACCGGCAAGCGGGCCCGCACCGAGACCGGCATCGCCTCCGGCACCGCCTCGGTGTCGCACGCCGCGGTCGAGATGGCCGCCGAGCGGCTGGGCACCGTCGCCGGGCGCACCGTGCTCGTCATCGGTGCCGGGACCATCGGCCGGTCGATGGCCACCGCCCTCAAGGGGGCGGGGGCCGAGCGCGTCCTCGTCGCCAACCGCACCGCCGAGCGGGCCGCCGCCCTGGCCGCCGACATCGACGGCGAGGTCGTCCCCCTGTCGCAGCTCGACTCGGCCCTCGCCGAGTGCGACGTGCTGCTGACCTCCACCGGCGCCACGTCGGTGATCATCGACCACGCCGAGCTCGAGTCGGCCCTCGCCCGGCGCGACTCCGACCCGCTGCTCGTGGTCGACGTGGCCGTCCCCCGCGACGTCGACCCCTCGGTCGGCGAGCTGCCCGGCGTCACCCTCCTCGACATCGACGACCTGCGCACCTTCGCCCAGGCCGGCATCGAGGGCCGGCGCCGCGAGATGAGCGCGGTCGAGGGCATCGTCCTCGACGAGGCCGACCGCTACCGGGCCGACGTGTCGGCCCGGGCCGCGGCGCCGCTCGTCGCCGCCCTCCACGCCCGGGCCGAGGACCTCCGCCAGGCCGAGGTGGCCCGCTTCGCCGGCCGGCTCGGCGGTCTCGACGACCGCCAGAAGGCCGCCGTGGAGGGCCTGACCCGCGCCCTGCTGGCCAAGGTCCTCCACGAGCCGACCGTCCGCCTCAAGGCCACCGCCGGCACCCCCGCCGGCGAGCGGATGGCGGAGTCGCTCCGCGACCTCTACGGCCTGAGTGAGTGACTCTCAGTCACTCGTTCGCTGGCGCTCACTCCGTTCCTTCGAACTGGTCGTGCTCGCTGCGCTCGCGCTGAACACCCTCCCGGAGCCGGACGCCTCGTCCCTCGGCGCCACGGCTCCTCTGCGGGGGGAGACCCCCCGCGCCCCCCAGCGGCTGCGCCGGGCGGCTGTCGTCTCGCGGGAGGCGAGGCCGGTTCGCGGGCGGGCGTCGTCGGGGCCTCGCCGGGTCGGGATCGCCTCGTGAAGACGGTTCGCCTCGCGACGCGGAGCTCGCCGCTGGCGCTGTGGCAGGCGGAGCACGTGGCCGACCTCCTGCGAGCGGCGCACCCCGGCCTCGAGGTGACGCTGGTGCGGACCGACACGCTGGGGGACCGGCGGCTCGACGTCCCCATCTCCGAGATCGGGGGCAAGGGCGTGTTCGCCACCGAGGTCCAGCGGCTGGTGCTCGACGGGGACGCCGACGCCGCCGTCCACTCGGCCAAGGACCTCCCCGCCGTGACCGGCGAGGGCCTCGCCCTCGCCGCCGTCCCCGAGCGGGGCGACCCGCGCGACGCCCTGGTCGGAGCCACCCTCGACGGCCTGGCCGCCGGGGCGACGGTGGCCACCGGGTCGCAGCGGCGACGGGTGCAGCTGGCCACCTTGCGACCGGACCTCGTCTTCACCGAGCTGCGGGGGAACATGGCGACCCGGCTGGGCAAGGTCCCGGCCGGCGGGGCGATCGTCGTCGCCGCCGTGGCCCTCCAGCGCCTGGGGTGGGCCGACCGGATCGACGAGGTGCTGGGCGCCGACCTGCTGATCCCCCAGGTGGGGCAGGCGGCGCTGGCCGTCGAGGGCCGGGCCGGCGACGCCGAGACCGCAGTGCTCCTCGCCGCCGTCGAGCACGGTCCGTCCCGCACCCGGGTCGACGTCGAGCGGGCCTTCCTGGCCGAGCTCGGCGGCGACTGCGACCTGCCCGCCGGCGCCCACGCGACCCTCGACGGCGACCGCGTCCACGTGCAGGCCCTGCTCGCCGGGGACGACGGCACCGTCCACGTCGAGGAGGCCGTCGGCCCCGCGGCCGACGGCGAGAGCCTGGCCCGTGGCCTGGCCCAGGACCTCCGGACCCTCGCCACCGCCTGACCGGACGCGACGTGCCTGGCACGTCGCGTCCGTGACCTGGGTGCCCGGCGGCAGGTGCGGCCCGCGGGCTCGCGTAGGGTCGGGAAGGTGACGGTCTGGCTGGTCGGTGCGGGACCAGGTGACCCGGGGCTGCTGACCCTGCGGGGGGCCGAGGCCCTGGGCCGGGCCGACGTCGTGGTCCACGACCGGCTGTCGGCGGCCGCCCTGCTCGACCTGGCCCCGGCCGCCGCCGAGCGCATCGACGTGGGCAAGGCGCCGGGCCACGCCCGGCTCACCCAGGAGCAGATCAACGCCCTGCTGGTCGAGCGGGGGCGGGCCGGCCAGGAGGTCGTGCGGCTCAAGGGCGGCGACCCGTTCGTCTTCGCCCGGGGCAGCGAGGAGGCCGCCGCCCTGGCGGCCGCCGGCCTCGCCTACGAGGTCGTCCCCGGCATCACCTCGGCCATCGCCGTCCCCGCCTACGCCGGGATCCCCGTCACCCAGCGCTTCTCGTCGACCGCCTTCACCGTGATCACCGGCCACGAGGACCCGTCCTCGGGGCCCGGGACGATCGACTGGGAGGCCGCCGCCCGCCTCGGCGGCACCCTCGTCGTCCTCATGGGCGTCGCCCGATGGCCCCGGATCGCCGAGCGGCTGCTGGCCGGCGGGCTGGCGCCCGACACCCCGGCGGCGGCGGTCCGCTGGGGCACCCGCCCCGACCAGCACACCACCCGGGCGACCCTCGCCACCCTGGGCGACCACCCGCTCGCCTCGCCGTCGGTCATCGTGGTGGGGCGGGTGGCCGGCACCGAGCTGCGCTGGTTCGAGGACCGGCCGCTCCTCGGCCGGCGCATCGTCGTCACCCGCACGCGCATCCAGGCCTCCGAGCTGAGCCGGGCGCTGGGCGAGCTGGGGGCCGAGGCCGTCGAGGTCCCGGTCATCGCCATCGAGCCGCCCTCCGACGGAGGCGCCGCCCTGGGCGCCGCCCTGGACGGGATCGGCGGGGCCGACTGGCTGGTCCTCACCTCGCCCAACGGCGTCGAGCGGACCTTCGCCCACCTGCCCGACACCCGGGCGCTGGGCGGGGTGCGCGTCGCCGCCATCGGGCCGGGCACGGCGGCCGCCCTGGAGCGCTACCGGGTGGTGGCCGACCTGGTCCCGCCCCGGTTCGTGGCCGAGGCCCTCCTCGAGGCCTTCCCCGCCCCGCCGGCCGACGGGGGGCGGGTCGTGATCGCCCGGGCCGAGGAGGCCCGCCCGGTCCTGCCCGACGGCCTGCGCGCCGCCGGGTGGGAGGTCGACGTCGTGCCCGCCTACCGCACGGTCGCCGCCCCCGGCACCGACGGGGACCGGGAGGCCCTGGCCACGGCCGACGCCGTCACCTTCACCTCGTCGTCGACGGTCAGCCGCTTCGTCGAGGCCTTCGGCGTCGGTGCCGTCCCGCCGGTCGTGGCCTGCATCGGCCCGGTCACGGCGGGCACCGCCCGCGCCCACGGCCTCGCCGTGTCCGTCGAGGCGTCCGACCACTCGATCCCCGGTCTGGTGGCGGCCCTGCGGGACCACCTCGCCCCTCCGGAGCGGGTGGAGTCGTAGCGGCCAGACCACGTTGTGCGGTTGAGGGCGGCGGCGGCGTGGCACACTCCCGGCCATGCCCGGTCCTGCTTCCCCCGACGGCCTCGTCGTCGCCCCCGACGTGGCGGAGGCGCTGGCGAGCGGCGCGCCGGTCGTCGCCCTCGAGTCGACCCTGATCAGCCACGGCCTGCCCCGGCCCGACAACCGGGACGTGGCCGTCCGGATCGAGGACACCGTGCGGGCCGCCGGCGCCGTCCCCGCCACCATCGCCGTCGTCGAGGGGCAGGCCCGGATCGGCCTCGACGATGCCGCCCTCGACGTCATCGCCACCTCCGACGAGGTCGCCAAGGTCAGCCCGCGCGACCTGGCCGTCGTGGCCGCCCAGGGCGGGCACGGTGCCACCACCGTCGCTGCCACCGCCCACCTGGCCGCCCGGGCCGGCATCGCCCTGTTCGCCACCGGCGGCCTGGGCGGGGTGCACCGCGACGCCTCCCGCACCTGGGACGAGTCGGCCGACCTGCCCGTGCTGGCCCGCACCCCGATCACCGTGGTGTGCGCCGGCGTGAAGTCGATCCTCGACGTGGCCGCCACCCTCGAGCGCATGGAGACCCTCGGCATCGGCGTGGTCGGCTACGGCACCAGCCGGTTCCCCGCCTTCTACCGGCCCGACTCCGGGTTCGACCTCGAGTGGCGCTGCGACACGCCCGAGGAGGTGGCGGCCGTCATCGGTGCCCGCATCGCCCTGGGGACGGACACCTCGGCGCTGGTGGTGGCCAACCCGGTGAAGGAGGAGGACGCCCTCCCGCAGGAGATGCACGACCGGGTGCTGGGCGAGGGCCTCGACCTGGCGGCCAAGACCGACGTCCGCGGCAAGGACGTCACCCCGTTCCTGCTGGCGTACTTCCACCAGGCCACCGCCGGTCTCAGCCTCCAGGTCAACATCGACCTGGTCCTGGAGAACGCCACGCTGGCCGCCCGCATCGCCGCGGCCCGCGCCGGGGGTGCCTGAGGCCGGGGCCCCGGCCCGGATCCTCGTCGTCGGCGACCTGCTCGTCGACGTGGTGGCCGTCCCCGACGGCCCCCTGCGGCCGGGCAGCGACACCGCGGCCCGGGTGCGCCTCACGGGCGGCGGGTCGGCGGCCAACACCGCCTGCTGGCTGGCCGATCGGGGCACGGCGGTCGCCCTGCTGGCGGCGGTGGGCGACGACGCCCTCGGCGCCGCGGCCCGCCACGACCTGGCGGCCGCCGGGGTCGAGCTCGTCGGGCCCGTGCTGACCGGTGTCGCCACCGGCACCTGCGTCGTGATCGTCGCCCCCGACGGGGAGCGGACGATGCTGCCCGACCGCGGCGCCAACGACGCCCTCCCGGCGGCGGCGGTCGCCGCCGCCCTCACCGACGACGTCGGGTGGGTGCACGTCTCCGGCTACGCCCTCCTCCACGAGGGCTCGCGGGCCGCCGGGGTCGAGGCCCTGGCCGCGGCCCGGGCGCAGGGTGTCCGGACCTCGGTCGACGCCGCCAGCTCGGGGCCGCTCCGGGACCTCGGCGCGGCCCGCGCCCGCGACCTCATGGCGGGGATCGACGTGCTGTTCGCCAACGCCGACGAGCTCGCCGCCCTCGGGGGGATCGGCGCCGTGCGGGGCCACGTGGGCGCGGTCGTGCTCAAGGAGGGCGCAGGTGGGGCGAGCTGGATCGGCGCCGGCCCGGCGATCACGCTGCCCGCCGCCCCGGCCGAGGTCGTCGACACCACCGGGGCAGGTGACGCCCTGGCCGCCGGGGCCCTGGCCGCCCTCGTCGCCGGGGCCGACGCCGCCGGCGCCCTGGCCGCCGGCGTGGCCGTCGCCGCCCGGGCCGTGGCCCAGGTCGGCGCCCGCCCCCCGCTCCCGACCACCCGGCCTGGTCCCCCGGACCCGTGAGGGGACCGGTGGTCGGACCGGTCGACGGTGCGACCGACCGACGACCGGTTCGCCGCCGGCGGCGGTCGCGGGCCAACCTCGGGGGGTGGGACGGCTGGCGGCGGTGGTGTTCGACTTCGACGGGACGCTGGTCGACACCGAGTGGCCCATCTTCGAGCGGGCCCGGGCGGCGGTCGCCCGGCTCGGCGGCGAGCTGACCCCCGAGCTGTGGGCCGCCCACGCCGTCGGCGTGTCGCACGGCGAGCCGTACTGGGACGAGCTGGCCGCAACCCTGGGGCTCGCCGCGGACGAGGCCGCCTTCGACGCCGCCCACGCCGCCGTCACCGGCATCCCGACGTCGCGCGACTCGGCGGTCATCGCCGACGGCGCGGCCGAGCTGGTGCACGCCCTGCACGCCGAGGGCGTGCTGCTGGCCGTGGCCTCGGGCTCCCAGCGCGAGTGGCTCGAGCACCACCTGGGCCGCTTCGGCCTCACCGACCGCTTCGTGCACCTCGTGGGGATCGACCACGACGACGTGGGCGCGGGCAAGCCCGCCCCCGACCTCTACGACGCCGCCGTCGCCGAGCTCGGCGTCGACCCCGGCGCCACCGTGGCCGTCGAGGACACCCACCGGGGGATCGAGTCGGCCCGGGCCGCCGGCCTGGCCGCCGTCGTGGCCGTGCCCAGCCGGCTGACCACGCACCAGGACCTGACCGGCGCCGACCTCGTCGTCGCCTCCCTCGCCGAGCTCACCCCCGGATCGCTGGCCGCGCTGGTCGGCTGACCCCGGTACCGTCGGCGGCCGTGCTCCCCGACGACATCGGCCACATGGTCGAGGTCGGCGCCCCCGCCGTGTCCCCCGACGGCCGCCTGGTCGCGTGGACGGTGAGGCGCACCGACCTCGACGCCAACCGCTACCGCTCCGCCGTGTGGCTGGCGCCCACGGACGGCTCCCGCCCGCCCCGGCAGGTCACCGCCGGCACCGACGGCGACGGCGAGCCGACGTGGTCGCCGGACGGCACGCTCCTCGCCTTCACCAGCGGGCGCGAGAAGGACGGTGACGAGAAGCGATCGACGCTCCACCTGCTGCCGGTCGACGGCCCCGGCGAGGTCGTCACCCTGACCTCCCAGCCCGAGAGCATCAGCCAGCTGCGCTGGTCGCCCGACGGCACCCGCATCGCCTTCGCCTGCCGCCAGCGCACCGCCCGCTACGACGAGGGCGAGGACGACGCCGCCCGCCCGCCCCGCGAGGTCACCCGGCTGCTGAGCATGCTCGACGGCGAGGGCTGGATCGTCGACCGCCCCACCCGGATCTGGGTCGTCCCCGTCGACGGCTCGGCCCCGGCCACGGTCGTCACCGGCGCCGCGCCCACGGGCGTCGACGACGGCATCGGGGACGCTGAGCAGGGCGACCACGGCAACCCGGAGTGGTCCCCCGACAGCACCCGCCTCGCCTTCAGCGGCGGGCTGACCCGCGACTTCGACCTCGACCAGCGCGCCGGCGTCTACGTCGCCGAGGTGGGATCCGGCATCCCGGCCGAGCTCCCGACCACCACGCCCGTCGTCGGCGGACCCGTCTCCTACTCGGCCCTCGCCTGGGAGCCCGACGGGCGGCGCATCGCCGCCCTCGAGGAACGCCTCCTCCACGAGCCCTGGAACACCCGGCTCGCCGTCATCGACGTGGACAGCGGCGAGGTCACCTTCCCGGCCGAGGCCCTCGACCGGACCCACGCGCCCTACCCCGGCGCCCGCCCTCCGGTGTGGGACGGCGACGACCTGGTCTTCGGGGCCGAGGACCGCGGGGCGGCGCCGATCTTCCGGGTGCCCGCCCGCGGGGGCGAGCCCACCGTCGTCGCCGGCGCCACCGGGTGCGTCATCGCCGCCTGGGACCTGGCCGGGGGCACCCTCGCCGTCACCCGGACCGACCCGGAGACCCTGCCGGAGGTCGTGGTCCTCGACCCGGCCGGTGAGGCGACCGGCGCGTCCGAGCGGCGGATCAGCCACCACACCGAGGCCTTCCACGCCCGCTGCCCGGCCCACCCGACCGAGCGCTTCACCGTGCCGTCGCCGGCCGGCGGCGACATCGACGTCTGGCTGGTCACGCCGCGGGACCTGGACCGGTCGGCGGGCGAGCGGCACCCGGTGCTGCTCAGCATCCACGGGGGGCCGACCACCCAGTACGGCGAGCGCTGGTTCGACGAGTTCCAGATGTGGGCCTCGGCCGGGTTCTGCGTCGTCTTCGCCAACCCCCACGGCTCGACCGGTCGCGACACCACCTGGCTGCGCAACATCCGCTCGCCCCGCGCCGCCGTCGACCCCGGCGAGGGCTGGGGCGGCGACGACCACCGCGACCTCATCGCCGCCCTCGACGGTGCCCTGGAGCGGTTCCCGTTCCTCGACCCCGACCGCATGGGCGTGCTCGGGGGCAGCTACGGCGGCTACATGACGACGTGGATCATCGGCCACACCGACCGCTTCGCCGCCGCCTGCAGCGAGCGGGCCGTCAACGACATGCTCACCCTGGAGACGACCTCGGACGCCATGGGCCTCTTCGGCGCCATGCTCGGCGTCGACCACCTCGACGACCCCGACGAGTTCCGTCGCATGTCGCCCATCACCCACGTGCGCGACATCACCACCCCCGTCCTGATCCTCCACTCCGACGAGGACTGGCGGTGCCCGGTCGAGCAGGCCGACAAGCTCTACCTCGCCCTGCGCAAGCTGGGCCGCGAGGTCCGCTACCACCGCTTCCCGGGCGAGGGCCACGAGCTGTCGCGCTCGGGGAGCCCGAAGCACCGGGTCCAGCGGGCCCGGCTCATCATCGACTGGTTCGGCCAGCACCTCCAGCCCGACGACGCCTGACCCCGGCACGGATCGCCTCCGAGGCGATCCGTGCCCGCCCTAGGCGTCCAGCTCGGCCTGGTGGCGGTGGGCCCAGGCGGCGGCCTCGGTCCGGCGGGACACGCCCAGCTTGGCCAGGATGTTCGAGACGTGCACGCCCGCGGTCCGGGGGGAGATGTAGAGCCGCTCGGCCAGCTCGCCGTTGGAGAGGCCCTCGGCCACCAGGGCCAGGACCTCGCGCTCGCGGGGGGTGAGGGACTCGATCCCCGAGGCGTCGTCGGCCGGGGCCCCGCCCAGGCGCCGGTCGAGGGTCTCGAGCTGCTGGCGGCGGTAGCCGGGCCAGCGGGCCAGGAGCTCGCGCGCGGCGTCGGCGTGGGGCTTGGCCTCGGGCGCCCGGCCGAGGGCGATCAGGGCCCGGGCCACCCCCATGTGGTCGGTGGCCCGCTGCCCGGCCGAGCGGATGAGGAGCCCGTCGGGCGTGTCGACGACCTGCTGGAGCCGGGCCAGGGCCTCCTCGTTGCGCCCCTCGGCCAGGTCGATGTGGCCCTCCAGCCGGGCCCGGCCGAGGGCCAGGATCTCCGACGTCCCGCCCCAGATGCGGCGGGTCTCGGCCACCAGCCGGCGGGCCACGGTGGGGTCGAGGCCCAGCTCACCGCACCGGGGGATCACGTCGACCAGCGAGTCGGCGTCGAGCCCGTCGACGGCGGCCTTGGCGAACAGCTCGGCCAGCCGGGCCTCGACCGAGGTCGTGTCCCGCCGGGCCAGGGCCACCTCGAGGCCGATGGCGGAGCGCAGCTCGGTCATCGGGTGGGGGAGCTCGTCGATGTCGTCGAGGGCGCACTGGGCGGCGTCGGGCCGCCCCTGCTCGAGGTAGAGCTGGGGCGTGCGGAGGCCGAGCCAGCCGTGCTTGCCGATCGCGGCAGCCACGGCGCTGGCGAAGTAGCCGTCGACGGCGGCTTCGGCCGTCGCCATGTCGCCGTCGTGGAAGGCGACCTCGAAGCGCCCCGACGCCAGCGAGTGGTTGCCCTCGGGCTGCCAGCCGGCCCGGTCGGCGGCCTCGTGCATCTTCTCCAGCAGCTCCAGCCGCTGGGCCGAGGTGAGGATGCCGGCGCTGGAGAAGGCGGCGTTGCTCCACGCCCGGGCGGCCAGGAGGTCCTCGCCGGCGGCGAAGGCCTCCTCGCCGGTGCGGACCAGGTCGGCCACCGTCTCGGCCGCCCTCTCCCGGTCGTTGAGCAGGGCGCTGGCCCGCTCGACGATGGCGTTGCGCCGGACCTGGGGGAGGCCGTGGCGCTCGGCCGCCTCGATGGCGAGCTGGGCCCAGTGCAGGGTGTCGTCGATGCGGTTGGTGAGCATCGACACCTGGGCCAGGTCGGTCAGGGCCGCAGCCCGGTCGGGGCCGTCGTCGAGCAGGTCGAGGTCGGCGATCAGGGCGTCCATGACCTCGGCCCGCGACGGCTCGTGGCCCAGCTCCCAGTACAGGCGGAGCAGGAGCCGCCGCCCGGCGGCCCGGTTGGCGACGTCGCCGGCGGCGTCGGCGTGGGCCACGAGCGCCTCGGCGTGGACGACGGCGTCGGTGTGGAGACCCGACAGCCAGGCCGCCCGGGCCGCGGTGGCCAGCAGCTCGGGGTCGTCCTCGCATTCGGACAGCCCGAGCTCGGCCAGGTCGAGGGCCTGGTAGCTCGAGCCGATGGCGAGGTACTTCCGGCTGCCCCGGCGGGCCAGGTCGACCATCTCCTCAGGCCGGCCCGCGCCCTGGGCGTGGCGGGCCATGGCGCCCAGGTTGGGCGACTGGGCCCGGTGCAGGGCGTCGAGGGCGGCCTGGTGGATGCGCCGGCGCTCGCGCCCGAGGAGCCGCTGCTCGATGGCCTCCCGCGACAGGTCGTGGCGGAAGCTGAACACGTCGACCTCGGTCTCGGTGAGCAGGTCGCGGTCGATGAGGTCCCGGAGCACCGGGATCAGGTCGCTCTCGTCGAGGCCGGTGACGGCGGCCAGGACGTCGAACGGGACCCGGCGACCCAGCACCGCAGCCGTCTCGATCACCCGGCGCGACGGCGGCTCGAGATCGTCGACCTGGGCCCGCACCGCCTCGGCCAGGTTCCAGGGCAGGGGGGCGGCGGCGAGGTCGTCGAGGGTGGCCCCACCCGAGGCCACCAGCAGCTCCTCCAGGAAGAGGGGGTTGCCGCCGCTGCGGGTGTGGAGGGCCTCGGCCACCCGGTACGACGGGCGGGACCCGTACACGGCGGCGAGGAAGTCCTGCACGTCGGGGATCGACAGCCGGTCGATGCGGAGGTGGACGGCGTGGGGGCGGCGGTCGAGGCGGGCGAGGGCGTCGGTGAGGGGGTGGCGACGGGTGAGGTCGCCGGGGCGGTAGGTGCCCACCAGCGCCGGCGCGTCGGCGCCGATCGCGGCCAGCCGCTCGAACACGGTGATGCTCTCGGAGTCGGCCCAGTGCAGGTCCTCGAACACCACGACGGTCCGGTCCCCGTCGACCAGGTCGCACACCAGGGCGACGGCCACGGTGAGGAGGTCCGCCAGCGGGAGGCGCTCGTCGGCGTCGGCCCGCAGGGCGGCCAGGCGCTCGTCGTCGGGGGCGGTGCGGCTGGTCACCACGTCGAGCACCAGCTGGAAGGGGTGGCTGAGCCCGCCGGGGTCGGCCTGGCCCGTCAGCACCCGCCGGTCGTCGGGCAGCCCGGCGAGCAGCTCGCGGACGAGGCGGGACTTGCCGATGCCGGCCTCGCCGCCGATGAGCGCGACGCCGGGCGCCTCGGCCGCCAGGAGGTCGGCCAGGCGGTCCAGGGGCCCCCTGCGGCCCACCATCACCGGGCTGAGGCCCGGTCGCCCTGCGAGCATGACGCCAAACCTACCGAGCCCCTGCGACACCGGGCGTCGGGTTCCGGCCTTCGTAGGCTGGCGGGATGGCCTTCCCGCAACGTCGGCTGCGCCGGCTCCGCCGCACGCCGACGCTCCGCCGCCTCGTCGCCGAGACCCGTCTCGGCGTCGACGACCTGGTGGCCCCCCTCTTCGTCCGCGAGGGGATCGACGCCCCCCACCCCATCGGCTCGCTCCCGGGCGTCGTCCAGCACACCCGGGACAGCCTCCGGGCCGAGGTGAAGCGCCTCCGGGACGTGGGCATCGGCGCGGTGATCCTCTTCGGCATCCCCGCGGCCAAGGACCCCGAGGGCCTGGGCGCGTCCGACCCCGACGGCATCGTGCAGGTCGCCCTGCGGGACCTGCGCGACGACGTCGGCGACGACGTCGTCCTCATGGCCGACCTGTGCCTCGACGAGTACACCGACCACGGCCACTGCGGCCTGCTCACCCCCGACGGGCTGGTCGACAACGACGCCACCCTCGGGCGCTACGCCGAGGCGGCCATGGCCCAGGCCGACGCCGGCGCCGACGTGTGCGCCCCGTCGGGGATGATGGACGGCCAGGTCATGGCCATCCGCGACGCCCTCGACGACGTGGGCCACCCCGAGGTCGCCATCCTCGCCTACGCGGCCAAGTACGCGTCGTCGCTGTACGGGCCGTTCCGCGAGGCGGTCGACGTCGAGATCGCCGGCGGCGGCGACCGCCGGGCCTACCAGCAGGACATGGGCAACGCCCGCGAGGCCATGGAGGAGATCCGCACCGACATCGCCGAGGGGGCCGACATGGTGATGGTGAAGCCGGCCCTCGCCTACCTCGACATCCTCGCCCGGGCCCGGGCCGAGGTCGACGTGCCCCTGGCGGCGTACCACGTGTCGGGTGAGTACTCGATGATCAAGGCGGCGGCCGAGCGGGGCTGGATCGACGGCGACGCCGTGGCCCTCGAGCACCTCACCGCCATCAAGCGGGCGGGCGCCGACCTCATCCTCACCTACCTGGCGGGCGAGGTCGCCGAGGTGCTCACCGCCTGAGGCGTCGCCCGCGGCGCGGCCCAGGACCGGGACCGGGGCGGGGACCGCGTAGCCTGCGCGGCATCGCCACGCCGTCCACCGCCAACGCCGACCTCTTCGCCCGGGCCCAGGCCGTCATCCCCGGCGGGGTCAACTCGCCCGTCCGGGCCTTCCGGTCGGTCGGGGGCACCCCCTACTTCGTCGCCCGCGCCGAGGGGCCCTACGTGTGGGACGCCGAGGGCACCCGGCTTCTCGACCTGGTGCAGTCCTACGGGGCGATCATCGCTGGCCACGCCCATCCGGCGATCGTCGCCGCCATCCAGGAGGCCGCCGCCGGCGGCACGTCCTACGGGGCCCCGACCGAGCGCGAGGTGCTGCTGGCCGAGGAGATCCGCACCCGGGTGCCGGCCTGCGAGCGCGTCCGGCTGGTGTCGAGCGGGACCGAGGCCACCATGAGCGCCCTCCGCCTGGCGCGGGGGGCCACCGGGCGGGACCGGATCGTGAAGTTCGCGGGCAACTACCACGGCCACAGCGACGGCCTGCTGGCCGAGGCCGGGAGCGCCGTGGCCCTCATCGAGGCCGAGGCCGGCGACGCCGCCGGGGCCGTCGCCGTCCCCGGGTCGGCCGGGGTGCCCGCCGGCGCCGTGGCCGACACGATCGTGGCGCCGTACAACGTCGTCCCCGAGCTCGACGAGACCATCGCCTGCGTGATCGTCGAGCCCGTCGCCGCCAACATGGGCCTGGTCACCCCCGCCCCCGGCTTCCTGGCCGGGCTGCGCGCCGAGTGCGACCGGGTGGGCGCCCTCCTCGTCTTCGACGAGGTCATCACCGGGTTCCGCCTGGCCCGGGGCGGGGCCCAGGCGCGGTACGGCGTCACCCCCGACCTGTCGTGCTTCGGCAAGGTCATCGGCGGCGGCCTCAACGTCGGCGCCTTCGGCGGCCGGGCCGACGTGATGGAGCAGCTCGCCCCGCTCGGCCCCGTCTACCAGGCCGGCACCCTGTCGGGGAACCCCCTCGCCACCGCCGCCGGGCTGGCCGCCCTCGCCCTCCTCGACGACGACGCCTACGTCCGCCTCGAGGCCACCGCGGCCCGGCTCGGAGGCGGGTTGCAGGCCGCCTTCGACGCCGCCGGGCTGACCGCCCGGATCCCCGTCGAGGGCACCCTCGTCGGGCTGTTCATGGGGGCCGAGGTCCCGCTCGACTACGACGCGGCGCGCACCACCGACACCACGGCCTACGCCGCCCTCTTCCACGCCCTCCTCGACCGGGGCGTGGCCCTGGCCCCGGGGCCCTACGAGATCCTCTTCCCGGGCCTGGCCCACGTCGACGCCGTCGTCGACGAGGTCGTGGCCCTGGCCGCCGAGGCCGCCGACGCCATCGCGGCGGGCTGAGGCCGTGGCCCGCTCGGAGGGGACCGACGCGGGTGCGGCGCTGACGCCCGAGGCGGAGCGGGCTGCGCTCGACGCCGCCGTCGCCGCCGTGCTGGCCGGCGAGGCCATCCCCGTGCTGGCCGACCGGATCGGGTCCCAGGCGTCGGCGGCGCGCCCCGGCCACCTCGTCGTCGTCGCCGGTCGGTCGGGACCGGGACGGGTCTACGGCCGCGACATCGGGCTGCCGCGGCGCGCCGTCCTGGCGCTGGATCGGGTGGCCACCGGCGGCGGGCCCGGGCCCCCGCCCCGCCTCGGGGCCGCCGTCCGGGCGCGGGGCGACGTCGCGCCCTGGGCCGAGGTCACCGCCGAGCTCACCGCCGCCGGCCTGGGCCTGCCCCTGCTCGTCGCCCTGGCCGAGGGTGGGGCGCCGCTCGGCGTCCTGGCCCTGTTCCCGGTCGGCCCCGGCCCGGACCCGGCGCCCCCCGGCGACGCCGAGGCCGACGCCCACGATCTGGCCCTCACGCCCTGGGTGACGGTGGCCGCCCTCGCCCTGGCCCGGGAGGCGGACCGGGCGCGCCTGCGCCGCTCGACCGTCGAGGACGGCGTCACCGGCCTCCCCACCCGCAGCCTCCTCACCGCCCGCCTGCGCGAGGCGCTCCACCGGGCCGGCCGGCGGCCGGTCGCCCTCGTGCAGGTCACCCTGAGCCGCCTCGACCGCCTCGACCGGCTCGTCGACGCCGCCGAGGTCGACCGCACCGAGGAGCTGATGCGCGAGGCGGCGCACCGCATGCGGGCGGTCGTCCGCCCCGGTGACGTGGTCGGCCACCTGCGCGCCGATGCCCTGGGGGCGATCTGCGAGGGCGCCGGGCCCGACGAGGCCGGCGAGATCGGCGAGCGGGTGCGCCGGGCCCTGGCCACGCCCGTCACCGTGGGCGACCACAGCCACGCCCCGACCCCCGGCGTGGGCGTCGTGGTGGCCACCGACGCCGACACCGTCAACAGCATGGTCACCAAGGCCGACCTGGCGGCCCGCGAGGCCGCCGAGCGGGGCGGTGCCAGCGTCGTGCGCTACCGGCCCGGCACCTACGAGGACGCCCTGGCCCGCCAGGACACCGAGACCGACCTGCGTCGCGCCCTCGCCGACCGGTCCCTGCACCTGGTGTACCAGCCCCAGGTGGCCCTGGCCGACGGGCGTCTGGTGGGCGTGGAGGCCCTCGTGCGCTGGGACCACCCCGTCCGGGGGGCGGTCGAGCCCGACGAGTTCATCCCCGTCGCCGAGGAGAGCGGCCTCGTCGTCGCCCTGGGCGCCTGGGCCGTCGACACCGCCCTGGCCGACATCGCCGCCGGCCTGCCGGTGGTCGTCAGCGTCAACCTCTCGGCCCGCCAGCTCGACGAGCCCTCGCTCATCGACGAGGTCACCGCGTCGCTGCGGCGTCACCGGGTCGACCCGGCCCGTCTGCGGCTGGAGATCACCGAGAGCGCCCTGGCCCGCGACGCCGACCGCAGCGCATCGCTCCTGCGCTCCCTGCGCCGGATCGGGGTGCGGGTCTCGATCGACGACTTCGGGACCGGCTACGCCTCGCTCGAGCAGCTGCGCCAGACCGAGGTGGCCGACAGCCTCAAGATCGACCGCACCTTCGTGGCGGGCATCGTCGCCGACGCCCGCGACCGGGCCATCGTGTCCGCCGCGGTGACGCTGGGTCGCTCGCTGGGCTTCAGCGTGGTGGCCGAGGGCGTGGAGGAGGCGGCCCAGGCCGACATCCTCCGGGAGATGGGCTGCGACGCGGCCCAGGGCTACTGGTTCGGGGAGCCCGTCCGCCTCGAGCAGCTCGACCTGTCGCGGTCGGTCTGACCCGCGAGGAGCGGGTGGCGCGGAGGGCGTGGTAGCAACGGGCGGACGACGGGCCGGGACGGTCCTGGCTGGCTGGAGGTCGAACATGGACAGGCTCGGTCCGATCGGCGAGGCCGTCACCGCGGCGCTCGACGACCTGCGGAGCCGCGACGCGGTCCGCCGGATGTGGGCCAGGGACCACACCCTCTGGCAGGACGACCCGACCGAGGTGGCCGATCGCCTCGGGTGGCTCGACGTGGCCGGGGCCATGGCCACCCAGGACGAGCGCCTCCGCACCTTCGCCGACGCCCTGGTCTCCGACGGCATCGAGCACGTCGTCGTCATGGGCATGGGCGGCTCGAGCCTCTTCCCCGAGGTGCTGGCCCGGTCGTTCCCGCCCCAGGCCGGCCGCCCCGGTCTCCGGGTGCTCGACACCACCGACCCCGCCGCCGTGCTGCGCATCACCCAGGAGTGCCCGCCCGAGGCCACCCTGTTCATCGCCTCCTCCAAGTCGGGCTCGACCATCGAGACGCTGAGCCACCTCGCCGCCGTCCTCGAGCACGGGGGCGACACCGGCCACGTCGCCGTCGTCACCGACCCGGGCTCGTCGCTCGCCGAGCGGGCCCGGTCCGAGCGGTTCCGGGCCCTCTTCGAGAACCCCGCCGACATCGGCGGCCGCTACTCCGCCCTGTCGTACTTCGGGCTGGTCCCGGCGGCCGCCGCCGGCCTCGACGTGGCCGCCCTGCTCACCTCGGCCGACGCCGCCACCGCCGCCCTCCAGGACCCGGACCCGAACGCCAACCCCGGTCTGCGTCTGGCGGCCGCCATGGCCGGCGGGGCCAAGGTCGGCCGGGACAAGCTGACCCTCGTCGTCGACGGCGAGATCGACACCATCGGCCTGTGGCTCGAGCAGCTGCTCGCCGAGTCCACGGGCAAGCACGGCACCGGTGTGATCCCCATCGCCGGCGAGCGCCTCGGCCCGCCCGAGGTCTACGGGGACGACCGCCTCTTCGTCGCCATCGGCGAGCACCACGGCCTCGACCCCCTGGCCGACGCCGGCCACCCGGTCGTCCAGCTGCCGTCCGGCGGCCCCGACGGGCTGGGCGAGCTGGTGCTCACCTGGGAGGTGGCCACCGCCCTGTGCGGTGCCGCCCTCGGCATCAACCCCTTCGACCAACCCAACGTGGCCCAGGCCAAGGCGGCCACCGCCGAGGTCCTCGAGCGGGGCCTGGGCGAGGTCCCCGTCACGCCGCTGGACGACCTCCTCGGCCAGGTCGGCCCGGGCGACTACGTCGCCATCCAGGCCTACATCGACCCCGAGGCGGGGGAGGTCGACCTGCTGGAGGACGCCCGGACCGCGATCCGCGACCGCCACCGGGTCGCCACGACCGTGGGGCTCGGGCCCCGGTTCCTGCACAGCACCGGCCAGCTCCACAAGGGAGGCCCGCCGTCGGGCGTGTTCGTCCAGGTGGTCGGCGACGATCCCGTCGACGTGCCCATCCCGGGCCAGCCGTTCGGCTTCTCGACCCTCAAGCACGCCCAGGCCGAGGGCGACCTGCGCACCCTGCAGGACCAGGGGCTCCGCGCCGGGCGGGTGGCCCTGGCCGACCTCCAGGAGGTGGCCCGGTGAGGCTGGGGATGGTCGGGCTGGGCCGGATGGGCGGCAACATGGCCGAGCGGCTGCGGCGCGACGGCCACGAGGTCGTCGGCTACGACCGGGCCCCCGACGGGCGCGACGTCGACTCCCTCGCCGCCCTCGTCGAGGCCCTCGGGCCCGAGGGGCGGCGCGTGGCGTGGGTGATGGTCCCGGCCGGTGACGCCACCGAGGCCACCATCCAGGAGCTGGGCGACCTGATGGGGCCGGGCGACGTGATCGTCGACGGCGGCAACTCCAACTTCAAGGACTCGATCCGCCGGGCCGGCCAGCTGGCCGAGAAGGGGATCGGGTGGGTCGACGCCGGCACCAGCGGCGGGGTCTGGGGTCTGCAGAACGGCTACGCCCTCATGGTCGGCGGCCTCGACGAGCACGTCCAGGTCCTGTGGCCGGCCCTCGAGACGCTGTCGCCGGGGGAGGGGAACGGCCTGACCCACGTCGGCCCGCCCGGCGCCGGGCACTTCACCAAGATGGTCCACAACGGCGTCGAGTACGGGATGATGCAGGCCTTCGCCGAGGGCTACGCCATCCTCGAGGCCAGCGAGCTGGGCATCGACGTGCTGGCCGGGCTCCGGTCGTGGCAGACGGGCTCGGTGGTGCGGTCCTGGCTCCTCGACCTCATGGTGAAGGGGCTGGAGGAGAACCCCGGCTTCGAGGGCATCGCCCCCACCGCCAAGGACTCGGGGGAGGGGCGCTGGACCGTCGAGGAGGCCGTCCGCCTCGGCGTGGCCGCCCCCGTCATCGCCGCGTCGCTCTTCGCCCGGTTCGTCTCCCAGGACGAGACCGACGTCGAGATGCGGGCCATCTCCGCCCTCCGGAACCAGTTCGGCGGGCACGCCGTCACCAAGCTGGACGAGCAGGAGCCGGCCGAGCCGATCGAGCCGGCCCGGCCCTCGGACGCACCGGGGGCGTCGCCCACGCCGCACCCGCCGGGCGACCGCTGATGGCGGCCCCGAAGGCGGCCGACCGCTGCGACGGCCTGGTCCTGTTCGGGGCCACCGGCGACCTGGCGGCCAAGAAGCTCTTCCCGGCGCTCTACCAGATCGAGGCCGACGGCGACCTCGGGCCCGTGATCGGCGTCTCCACGTCGCAGTGGAGCGACGACCAGCTCCGCCAGCGGGCCCGCGAGAGCATCGAGGCCAAGGTCGACGCCGTCGACGGCGCCGTCCTGGACCGCCTGTGCGGCCACCTCAGCTACCTCCCGGGCGACTACCGCGAGGCCGAGACCTTCGACCGCCTCGCCGAGCGGGTCCGCGAGGCGGGGGTCGAGCGGCCCCTGTTCTTCCTGTCGATCCCGCCGGCGCTGTTCGACGACGTCGTCCAGGGCCTCCAGCGGGTCGGGCTCAGCGAGCACGGGCGGGTCGTGGTGGAGAAGCCCTTCGGCCGCGACCGGGCCTCGGCCCACGAGCTCAACGACGTGCTGCACCGGGCGTTCCCCGAGGAGGCCGTCTACCGCATCGACCACTTCCTCGGGAAGGAGGGCGTCGAGAACCTCCTGGTGTTCCGCTTCGCCAACTCCATGCTCGAGCCGCTGTGGAACCGGGGCCACATCTCGAGCGTGCAGATCACCATGGCCGAGGACTTCGGCGTCGGGTCCCGGGGCAAGTTCTACGAGAGCGTCGGCGCCCTCCGCGACGTGGTCCAGAACCACCTCCTCCAGATCGTCGCCCTGCTGGCCATGGAGCCACCGGTGGCGGCCGACGCCGACGCCCTCGCCGACGAGAAGACCCGCCTGTTCCGCCAGATCCGACCGATCGACCCGGCCCAGGTCGTACGGGGGCAGTACCGGGGCTACCCCGACGAGGAGGGGGTGCAGGGCGGCAGCGACGTCGAGACCTACGTGGCCCTGCGCTTCGAGATCGACTCCTGGCGCTGGGCCGGCGTCCCCTGGCTGATCCGGACGGGCAAGTCCCTCGGCACCACGGCGACCGAGGCGATCGTCCGCTTCACCGACCCGCCCCGCCTGCTGTTCACCGACGAGGACAAGCCCACCCCTGAGCCCAGCTTCCTCCGGTTCCGGCTCGGCGCCGACGACGGGGTGTCGCTCCACCTCCTGGCCAAGGCCCCGGGCGACCAGCTGGTGACCCAGCCCATCCAGCTCGACGTCGACTACGACGACGCCCTCGGCGCCCGGGCCGAGGCCTACGAGCGGCTCATCGACGACGCCCTCGAGGGTGACCGCCGCCGCTTCGGCCGGGCCGACAGCCTCGACCAGCAGTGGCGGATCGTCGAGCGGGTCCTGGACGACCCGCCCGAGACGGTCCTCTACCGCGAGGGCTCGATGGGCCCCCCCGAGGCCGACGCCCTCGCCCGCGACGTCGGGGGCTGGATCTCGCCGGTTTCGTAGTCACTCGCTTCGCTCCGTTCCTACGAGCTGAGCGGGCTCGCTGCGCTCGCGCTGAAGGTCGTCCCGGAGCGGGAGCCCTCGTCCCTCGGGCACACCGCTCCTCTGCGGGGGGAGACCCCCCGCGCCCCCCCAGCGGCTGAGCCGGGCGGCCGATCTCCGGCGGGAGATCTGGTCGGTCCGCGGGTGAGCGTCGTCTGGCGTCGTCTGCCTCGCTGGCGGTGCGCGACCGTGATGGCGGGGCTGGCTGGCTGGCGGTTCTCTGGTCGAGGCACGATCATGGCGCGGTGCTGAGCTCGCTGGTCGCGGTCATCCCCTACACGACGCACCCGACGATCGAGCTGGGGCCGCTGACGCTCCGGACCTTCGGGCTGATGACCGCCATCGGGGTGGTGCTCGGCATCTGGTTCGCCGCCGCCCACGGCGAGAAGTACGGCATGACCCGCGACGACACCTACCGCCTGGGCACCCGCATGGTCCTGGCCGGCGTCGTCGGCGCCCGGGCCACCTGGGTCGCCACGCACTGGGACCAGATCCAGGACCCCATCGACGTCATCGCCGTCTGGGAGGGCGGGCTCCAGTTCTCCGGTGGGTTCATCGCCGCCATCGCCGTCGGGCTGCCCACGTTCCTGGGCTGGAGCCGGCTCCAGCGCTGGCAGCTCCTCGACGGCTTCGCCGTGGCCGTCCTCCTCGGGGCCGCCTTCGGCCGGCTCGGCTGCCTGGCCGTCGGCGAGCACTTCGGGCGGGAGTCCGACTTCCTCCTCGCCACCCGCTACGACGGCGGCGAGCTGCGGGAGCCCCGGTTGGGCCTGTCGGACTCGGCCCCCTTCATCGAGGAGGGCACCAGCTTCCTCAACCCGTCGCTGTACGAGTGCATCACCTTGTTCGTCCTCTTCGGCATCCTGTGGTGGATCCTGGCCAAGAAGCCCACCCCCAGCACCGTCGGGGGCATCTTCCTGCTCACCTACGCCGTCCAGCGCTTCACCTACGACGCCATGCGCGTGAACGACGAGCGGGTCGCCGGGATGACCGGGGCCCAGTGGATGTGCCTGGCCATGGTCCCCATCGGGATCTACCTGCTGGTCAAGGTGCGGCCCGCCCTGGCCCGGGCCATCGCCGACGGCGAGGTCGGCGGCACACCCGTCGTCGAGACCACGACCCGCACCGCGGGCGACGGCACCACCGTCGCCACCACCAAGCGCCGGGCGAGCAGCGCCCGCCCCGCCCACACCACGAGCGCCCCCGAGCCCGGCACCGTGGCCGTGGACGACGCCCCCGACGCGGCCGACGGCGATGCGTCGGACGCCGGGGACGCCGCCCCGAGCGGGGACGCGGACGTCGGTCCCGGGACCTCCCCCGAGGACCCCGAGCCCGACGTCGACACGCCCCGCTCCCCCTGATCGGGACCGCCCGCCCCTCGCCCCGGCCCACCGTCGCTCCGAAGCGGCGGCCCGGGGGAGGCGGTCAGGCCGCCAGGGGATCGACGCCCAGGGCCACCAGCTCCTCCCGCACCTCGGCGATCTCGGCGTCGAGGACGGCGATGTCGTCGAAGCCGGCCCGCTCCGAGCGCTCCCGCAGCTCGACCAGGTCGATCAGCCGCAGCTCGAGCCCGGTGGTCCGGTACTCGGCGCACGCCGGGGCCTCGGTCCACGCCGGGCGGGGGTCGTCGTGCTGGCGTCGGAACGTGAGCATGTCGACGGTTGTACGCCCCTGACGTTGCGGTCCCGGGCCGGACCGGTTGCAGTCCGGTGTCACTTCCATGACCTGGGTGGGTGTCCCCTCCCCGGGCCCGCTCACGGTCCCCCGGGGTGCGTGATCGGGACCAGGAACCGTCGGCGCGGGCGTCGAGCGGTGGGGCATCGGTCGGCCCCCCATCAGGCCGCAAGGATCGTCAGGGCGGCGGCCACGTCGGCCAAGACCTGGTCGGGGTCACCGACGAGCTCGTCGTAGGTGACCACCATGACCCGCACGCCCGTGAGGATCAGACGTCGGCGCCGGGCCTCGTCCCGGGCGCGCTGCTCGGGCGTGCTGTGGTGGCGGTGCCCCTCGAGCTCGACCACCAGGCCGACATCGGGGAAGAAGCAATCGACCCGCCCGGCGAAGCTGCCGTCCCGGGCGATGCGGCGTTGCACCACCGGCAACGGCAGGCCGGCGGCGTCGAGCAGCTCGAGGAAGGTGTGCTCGAGCCAGCTCTCGGTCGGGCCCAGCTCCTCCCGACGGCGAAGGATCTCCTCCAGGGCGATCACACCGGCGCGGCCACGGCACCGCAGCCGCTCGAGCGTCCACCACAGCCAGGCGTCGCTGACCTTGCCCTCCCGGCAGGCGTCGCCGATGCCGGTGCGGATGGCGTCAGCCGGCACCTCGGGCACCAGCGCCGCCAGCGACAGGAACGTCCGGGCCACGTTCAGGCACGGGACCCCACCGACCCGCACGACGTCGTCGGCCGACAGGTTGGTGGTGCTGCGCACGATCACCCCCGGACGGGGCTCCCGGTTGGTCCGTCGGGTCACCAGGACCTCGATCGCATCGCCGTAGAGGTCGGATCCGAGGATGTGGAGCCGGGCCGCCGTCCGGGTCGTCGCCACCCCGTCGTAGTCGAGGCACACGCCCATGGCCTCGGACGAGGGGGTCGGTGGATGGCCGCGCACCCGGAACGTGTGGCGGCCGCACGGCTCGAGGAGGCCCGAGGCGAGGTGCCGGATCGAGGAGGCGGACAGCCCCAGCTCGACGAGCTGCGGACGGGTGATGAGGCCGAGCTGTTCTCTGGCCCGCTCGGCGATGGCCCGTTGGATGGTCGGGCTCATGTCCCGATCATGCCGAGGGGGTGTGACAATCAGCCGGCGCCGCGCCCGCCCCTGTTCGTGGTGCGGATCGTGGCCCGGGAGCGCGGGTTCCGTACCGAGAACGGTGGCGGGCGAAGGGCGACCGGTTCTTGGTACGGATCGTGGCCCGGAGGCGCGTGATCGGTACCAAGAAGGGAGGGGGCGCCGGGGTGGGGCGGTTCGTGGTGCGGATCGTGGCCCGGGGGCGCGGGTTCCGTACCAAGAACGGTGGCGGGCGAGGGGCGACCGGTTCTTGGTGCGGATCGTGGCCCGGAGGCGCGTGATCGGTACCAAGAACGGGTGGGGCGCCGGGGTGGGCCGGTTCTTGGTGCGGATCGTGGCCCGGAGGCTCGGGTTCCGTACCAGGAACGGTGGCCGGCCTAGGCCGAGGGCTCGGGGATGGTGCGGACGATGGCGGCGACGGCCTTGTAGGCGGCCTCGGCCGGGCCCAGCTCGTCCTCGCGGAGGAGGTTGGCCATGATCCGCAGGACCCAGTCCATGAGGCTGCGCGACTGCATCCCGACCCGGGTCAGCTCCCGCATGACGGCGGGGTTGCCGATCACCACGCTGAACAGCCGGGCGACCCGGAAGTACAGGCCGTACTCCTCGGCGATCAGGGCCGGGTACCGCTGGAGGGCCATCCCGTCACCGGTCCCGATGGCCTCGTCGAGCAGCTCGGCGACGAGCCGGCCCGTCTCGTAGGCGTAGTCGATGCCCTCGCCGTTGAAGGGGTTGACCGAGCCGGCGGCGTCGCCGACGGCGACCCAGGTCGGGCCGATCTTGGGGTTGATCGACTGGGCCATGGGGATGCGGCCGCCGGTCGGGGCGCAGGTGGGGGAGTCGGGGTCGATCCCCCAGTAGTCAGGCAGGGTGTTGGCGAACTCCTCCATCAGGTGGCTGGTGTTCACCTCGCGGTAGCCCTTGAAGGTCGACAGCAGGCCGATGCCGACGTTGATCGTCCCGTCGCCGACCGGGAAGATCCAGCCGTAGCCCGGGAGCGAGCGGCCCTGGCGGTCACGGACGTCGAGGGCCGACTCGATCCACGGCTCGTCGTGGAGCGGGCTCTCGTAGTAGGTCCGGATGGCGATGCCCATGGGGTAGGTCCGGTTGCGGGCCGTGCCCAGCGCCCGCCCGAAGCGGGAGTTGGCGCCGTCGGCGACCACGACGTAGCGGGCGTGGATCTCGCGCTCGACGCCGGCGCCCTTGTCCTTCACCACGGCGCCGACGACGAGGCCGTCGCGCTGGAGGGGGCGGACCGCCTCGGTGCCGGTGTGGAGGGTGGCGCCCAGGGCGACGGCCCTCTCGGCGACCATCTCGTCGAGGTCCCGCCGGCGGACCACGTAGCCGTGCGACGGGTAGACGGGGTGCTCGGGCCACTTCAGCTCGAGGGTCACGCCGTGGGCGACGGCCCGGAGCCCGTCGTAGCGGTGGTAGCCCTCCAGGGCGGGGCCGAGGCCCATGTCCTCGAGCTGGTGGACCGCTCGGGGCGTCAGCCCGTCGCCGCAGGTCTTCTCGCGGGGGAAGGTCTTCTTCTCGACCACGACGACGTCGCGGCCGGCCTTGGCCAGCCAGTGGGCGGTGGCGGACCCGGCCGGCCCACCCCCGACGACGAGGACGTCGCAGCGCTCGGGCGGGGGGGTGGCGGTGGTCATCGTCGGTCAGTCTGCGGTCCCGGCGGGCGATCCCGCCAGGCGGGGCCGGAAGTCACGGCCCGCTCCGGGGGAGATCCCGCTGCGGGACCCGACGCACGTCGGCCGACGACGGGTCGGAACCCGGGCGTCAGCCGCCCGCGCCGACGGCCTCGACCCGCTCCTGGACCTCGGCGTCGTCGCCGGGGACCTCGCGGTACACGACCTCGCCCGCCTCGGCGTTCTCGATGGCCAGGGCCGCCCACTCCTCGTAGAGCTCCTGGACCTCGGGGCTGGCCGGGGCCTCACCGGCGAGCTCCTCGCGGATGTACCGGGTCACGCCGGCCAGCTCCTCGGGGGTGAGGTCGGGGAAGCCGGGCATGGCGCCGGGCAGGGTGCTGGCGTCGTGGGGACCGCCCTCGCGGTCCGGGTCGCCGTAGGGCCCCGAGGCGCCGCCGACCCACTCGGCTGCGCCGAGGTGGATCCATTCCATCATGGCGACCGGGTCGGGGAAGGTGGCCAGCACCTCGCCGTCGCTCAGCTGGGCGCCGGTGCCGCCGCCGCCGGTGGGGCCGTGGCAGCCGCCGCAGCTGCCGGGGTACACCTCCTCGCCGGTGGCGAGGACGGTGTCGGTCTCCGGCGGGGTCTGGACGCCCTGGGCGTAGACGAAGGCCCAGACCGGGAGGAGGGCGATGACGGGCATGGCCCAGTACGGGATCCGCTTCCGCCTCTCGGCGGCCTGGATGTAGGCCGGCTTGGGCTTCGGGGGCGGCGGCGGCTTCTCCTCGACCTTGGCCGGGGCGGCCGCGGGGGCCTCGCTCTTGGCGACCTCGGCCTTGGGGGCGTCGCCCTCGCCGCTGGGGGTCGCGTCGCCGGAGCCGCCCTCACCGCCGGGGAGCCCGAGGGCCGCCCGCCGCTCCTTGGAGCGCTTGAGCAGGTGTTCCGGGATCTCGGTCAACGGACGTGCCTCCGCAGGCGGACGAGGACGGGGCCCGAGCGGCCCCGGAGCGGGGAGATCGTCGGGCCGTGGGGCCCGGCGGTGGGCCGCACTCTAGGTCGGTCCTCGGGACCGTCTCCAAGCGAGGCGGGTGCTGCGCCGGCGGTCCCGGCGGCCTCGCGGCGGTGGGCGCCGGGGGTCGCCTCTGATGTGCCCGTCGAAGGTGGCCCGTGCTAGACCACGATCCACCAGCCGGCCCTGCGTGCAGCGTCGGCGGATCCCATTTGTGAGCGACTTCACTAACCAGGAGGTGCGTACCGCGTGGTCGCGTTCGTCGGGTCCTGCCTGATCTCGATCCTGCTTCTCGCCAGCATCTTCTGGTTCGCCAAGCGTCGGCCCGTGGGCACCCCCCTCTCGTGGGGTGAGGCCATGGTCGCCGCCACCTACGCCTTCTTCGGCCTCTTCTGGGTCTACGGCGTGGTGCCGCACCAGTGGCTGACCTGGTCCGAGAACGAGCTGGGCTGGCGCCCGGACAAGTACCTGGCCGGCCCCAGCGGCACCGGGGCGCTGCGCGAGGTGCCCATGAACATCTCGTACCAGACCCTCTCCCACCTCATCGCCGTCGTCATCTACGGGGTGTTCCTCGCCCTCCACGTCGCCCTCTGGGCCGTGTGGCAGGGACGCGGCGACAAGGTCGAGCGCCGGCGCAAGGCGCTGGAGGAGAAGACCACCGCCTACGGACGCCCGCTGGCGAGGAGGGCCTGACCCGTGGCCCGCACCGACGCCAACCCCCCCATGCCCGAGTTCCGGGCCGACTACGTCCTGCGCGAGGTCGACGCCGGGTACCTGGCCAAGGCGGTCAAGCCCAAGCAGTTCATCCACATCGACCAGTCCGAGTGCATCATGTGCGAGGGCTGCGTCGACATCTGCCCGTGGAAGTGCATCTTCATGGTGCGCCCCGACGCCATCGCTGAGGCCGAGGGCACCGAACGCCCGGGCATCGACCCCAGCGACCACGTGATCTTCACCATCGACGACGACGTGTGCACCCGGTGCGCCCTCTGCGTCGACCGGTGCCCGACGGGCGTCATCATCCTCGGCAAGATCGGCGACCCCGCCGCCGAGGGTGACCCGCACCAGCGCACGAACTCCTACGGGTACGGCTACGGGATGCGGCTCTCGTGAGCGCTCCCACGACGACTGAGAAGGGTCGGTAGACGATGGCCAAGGCCATGCAGAGCAAGGGGCGCGGCGCCCGGGTGATGGCGGACATGACCGACAAGGTCCAGGCCTCCCAGACCTGGAACTCCATCTTCCGCCCCGGCTCCATCTTCCGGAAGGGCTACACCGACAGCCCTCGCAACCGGTCGTACGTGATCATGAACTCGGTGCTGTACCACCTGCACCCGGTGAAGGTGAAGCGCCACGCCGTCAAGGTGTCGTACACCCTGTGCCTCGGCGGGCTGAGCTTCTTCCTCTTCATCCTGCTCACGGTCACCGGCATCTTCCTGATGTTCTTCTACCGTCCGACCGCGGCGCAGGCCTGGAACGACGTCTACGCCCTGCAGACCAACGTCGCCTTCGGCCTGCTGGTCCGGAACATGCACCGGTGGGCCGCCCACCTCATGGTGCTGTCGGTGTTCCTCCACATGGCCCGCGTCTTCTACCACGGGGCCTACAAGCCGCCCCGCGAGTTCAACTGGGTCATCGGCGTGATCCTCTTGACGCTCACCCTGCTGCTCAGCTTCACCGGCTACCTGCTCCCGTGGGACCAGCTGGCGCTGTGGGCGGTGGCCGTGGGCACGAACATGATGGGCTACACCCCGGTGTTCGGGAACCAGGTCCGCTTCGCCCTGCTGGGCGGGGCCGAGATCGGGACCGACACCTTGTTGCGCTGGTACGTGCTGCACGTCTTGATGCTCCCGTTCGTGATCGTCATCTTCATGGCGATCCACTTCTGGCGGGTGCGCAAGGACGGCGGCATCAGCGGGCCGCTGTAGGAGACGGAGGCGACGTGACCGAGATCCCCGAACACCTCCGCAAGCGCGCAGAGGAGGCCCGCCAGAAGGCGGCCGCCTCCAAGCCCGCCGACGCCCCGGCGGCGAGCACCGGCGGCGCCGACACCGGCTCCGCCGGCGAGAGCGCCGGCGACAGCCGCATCCCCGCCCACCTGCTCGAGCGGGCCAAGGCCGCCCGCAGCAAGAGCGCCGGTGGCGGCGACGCCCCGGCCTCCGGCGGCGGCACCGCCGTCGCCACCGCGGCCCCCGCCGGTGGGGGCGTGGCCACCGCTGCGCCTCCCGTCGCCGCCGGTCCCGGCGGCCACACCCAGCGCCTGCTGACGGTCGTGAAGTCCGGGTCGATCCAGGACGTCAAGGCCCTCCCCCAGGACAAGGTCCACACCTGGCCCCACCTGCTGGCGGTCGAGTTCGTCGCCGCCCTGCTGTGCACCGCGTTCACCCTGATCTTCTCGATCTTCGTGAACGCCCCCCTGCTGACCCTGGCCAACCCCAACCAGACGCCGAACCCCTCGAAGGCGCCCTGGTACTTCCTGGGTCTCCAGGAGCTGCTGACCATGTTCCACCCCATGGTCGCGGGCGTCACCATCCCAGGCATGGGCATCTTCGCCCTGATCCTGGCTCCCTATACCGACCGGAACCCGTCCAACAAGCCCGAGGACCGGAAGTTCGCGATCTCGCTCTTCACGCTCTTCATGATGTTCTGGACGGTCCTGGTCATGATCGGCTCGTTCTTCCGGGGCCCGGGGCAGAACTTCGTGTTCCCCTGGGACGCCGGGCTCTTCTTCGAGCTGTAGGAGGTCCCCCATGTCCGCACTCGTGATCCTCGCCGTCGTCGTCCTCGTCCTCGGCGCGGCCGCCGCCCTCTTCACCGTCCAGCGCAACCGCGACACCCAGCGCGCCGTCGGCCACCTGGCCCGGGAGACGCGCGAGCGCGACGTCAAGGCCCGCAAGGCCACGGCACCCGCCGCCGAGGCCGCGCCCACCACCGGCAAGGAGGTCGAGCTGGCCACCGCCGCCGCCCGCCAGGAGAGCACCGACGTCGAGAGCGCCGTGCCCTCGACGCCGGTGGCGTGGACCCCGCCCGACGAGGACGCCATGGGCGTCACCCGTCGCCAGTTCATGAACCGGGGGATCATCGCCGGCTTCGGGCTCGGCATCGGCGGCTTCGCCCCCGCCGCCCTGGCCTTCCTCTGGCCCCAGGGCAGCACCGGCTTCGGCTCCAAGATCTCCGTCGGCAAGGTGGCCGAGATCAAGGCCCAGATCGACCAGAACAACGGCTTCCTCTACTACCCCGAGGGCCGGATGTGGATCACCGAGTACCCCTCGGCGTCGCTCGACAACGCCCGCAAGGTGTACTCGCCCTCCGAGCTGGCCGGCATGGAGGCGGGCCTCATCGCCCTCTACCAGAAGTGCCCGCACCTCGGCTGCCGCGTCCCCGAGTGCGCCACCTCCCAGTGGTTCGAGTGCGGCTGCCACGGCTCGCAGTACAACCGCGTCGGCGAGAAGAAGGCCGGGCCCGCGCCGCGTGGCCTCGACCGCTTCGCCATGACGGTGTCGGGTGACTCCTTCACCGTCGACACCGGCCTCATCATCCAGGGGCCGCCCATCGGCGTGAACACCACCGGCCAGGAGGCCGAGGGTCCGCACTGCATCTCCGGAGGGGCAGCCCACTGATGCTGTTCGCCAGCACCCAGTCCGCCATCGGGGGCATCGCCCTCTTCGCGGCCCTGGTCATCGTCCTCAGCTACGCGTGGATCAACGTCCGCCAGGGCCGGGCCGAGGTCGGCTCGGAGATCGAGCTGGCGCCGAACCGGAAGCCGTACTACTCCGACGAGGAGCTCGAGGGGAAGAAGCTCGACCGGACCCTCACCTTCGGCCTGATCGGGCTCTTCGTGGTGGCCATCACCCTGCCGCTGTACTGGCTCAACGAGCCGGCCCGGCAGGAGGGGGCCCGCGAGGACTTCAACCGCGCCTTCGTGGCCCGGGGGGCGGCCATGTTCGACACCACCGAGAACGGCGGCTTCAACTGCGCCTTCTGCCACGGCGGCATGACCGCCGAGGGCGGCACCACGCCGTTCACCATCACCGACGCCAACGGCCAGTTCGTCAAGCAGGTCGACTGGCAGGGCCCGGCGCTCAACACGGTGTTCCTCCGCTTCTCCCGCGAGGAGGTGCGCTACATCCTCACCTACGGCCGCACCTACTCGCCGATGCCCGCCTGGGGCGTCGAGGGCGGTGGCCCGCTCAACGAGCAGCAGCTCCAGAACCTGATGGACTACCTCGAGTCGATCCAGATCTCGCCCGAGGAGTCCCAGGCCCAGGTCGACCAGGCCGTCGCCGACGAGATGGCGGCCGCCGAGCTCGCCGGCGTGCCCTACGCCTCCGAGGGCGAGGCCATGTTCAACCTCGGCTACTACACCGGCTTCGCCGGCGGGGCCTACGCCTGCGGTCGCTGCCACACCACCGGATGGTCCTACGGGGAGAAGGGGGCCGACGGGAACGGCGCCCTGGGCCCGGCCCTCCGGGGCGGGGTCAGCCAGGTGCGCTTCCCGGGCGCCGTCGCCGGCTTCATCCAGCAGGTCGACTTCGTCTGCGCCGGGTCCGAGCGGGGCGTGAACTACGGCCGCAACTCGCAGGGGACGGGCCGCATGCCCGGCTTCTGCCAGGTGCCGGCCGAGCCCCAGAGCTCGCCCGAGACCGGCGAGGTCGGCGTGGAGGCCTCCGAGGCCTCCGACCCCGATCTCGACGGTGGCATGTACTCGAAGGACGACGTCGAGAAGATCGTCCGCTACGTCAGGGGTCTGTAGTGGAGCTGATGCTCGCCGCCCTCACCTGGGATCCCGGGTTCCGCGGCTTCCTCACCGTCGTCCTCGGCGCCCTCATCCTCGGTGGGTCGATCTGGCTGATCCTGTCGACCAACAGCGGCTGGCGCCTCGGCTTCCTCCTCACCCTCACCGGCCTGGCCGGCTGGATGGCGATCATGGGCCTGGTGTGGGCCATGTACGGGATCGGCTACCAGGGCCGCCTGGCGACCTGGAGTGTCGAGGAGGTCAACTACGGCGACCTCGGCCAGGCCAACACGGCCGACGCCCGGACGGTCCCCCCGCGCGACGAGCTCCCCGACGCCGACGAGCTGCGCGCCATCATCGACGCCGACGAGGCCCTCTCGACCCAGTTCCCCGACGAGCCCGGCCGCCGCCAGCCCCAGCTGGGCGACCTGCTGAGCGTCGACCCGGCGCTGCGCGACGACCCCGCCATCGAGGACGTCGTCGAGACCGACGACGGGTGGGAGCTGCTCGGCGCGGCCGACAAGCAGACCGGTGAGGCGGTGGCCGCGGCGTCGGCCTACCTCACCGAGGAGCGGGCCCTGTTCGAGGCGTCCACCGACTTCGTGGTCCTCGACGCCTGGACGAAGGGCGGCAAGGAGCCCCTCGCGGACGACTCGGCCTTCGGGCGCGCCGCCTTCAAGGTCGAGCGCGTGGTCACCTGGCCCTTCGGCCACCCGACCCACCGCGTCGTGGTGCGGGTCCAGGAGGTCATCCCCCGCGAGACCGTCCCGGGCCAGCCACCGCCCACGCCCGAGGCCGACGAGGAGCAGCCCGTCGTGTCCGTCGTCATGGTCCGCGACCTCGGCTCGCGCCGGCAGCCGGCGATCTTCGTCTTCTTCGCCTCGCTGATCGTGTTCGCGATCTGCTGCAACTCGCTCCACCGCCGCGACAAGCTCGTGGCCCAGGCCCGGGCCGCCGCCGGAGGCTGATGACGATGGGCCAGTACCTCCCCATCGTCGTCCTCTTCGTCCTGGCCCTCCTCTTCGCGGTCATCAGCCGGGTGGCATCCGGCCTCATGGCCCCCCGCCGGCCCACCGCCGCCAAGGCGGCGCCGTACGAGTCCGGCATCGTCCCGTCGCGCGAGCCGCCCGCCCGGTTCCCGGTGCGCTTCTACTTCGTGGCCATGATCTTCATCGTCTTCGACATCGAGATCGTGTTCCTCTACCCCTACGCCGTGATCCACCAGGAGCTCGGGGCCTTCGGGCTGGTCGAGCTGGTGGCCTTCTCGGTCATCGTGTTCGCCACCTTCGTGTACCTCATCGGCAACCGCGGCCTCGACTGGGGCCCGATGCGACGGGAGCGTCGGTCCGCCGACGCCGGCGACCCGATCGTCTCCGCGGCGCGCACCACCGCGACCACGATCCGCAAGGTCGGCCTCGAAGGCCGGCCGACGCCACACGGGACGGAGGCCGCCTGATGGGCTGGGACGTCGACGAGGGCCTCGAGGGGCTCGACCACAACATCCTGACCGGCCGGGTCGAGGACCTCGTCCGCTGGGCCCGGCGCTCGTCGCTGATGCCGGCGACGTTCGGGCTGGCCTGCTGCGCCATCGAGATGATGGGCACCGGCGGCTCGCACTACGACATCGCCCGCTTCGGCATGGAGGTCTTCCGGGCCTCCCCCCGCCAGGCGGACCTCATGATCGTCGCCGGCCGGGTGTCGCAGAAGATGGCGCCGGTCCTGCGTCACGTCTACGACCAGATGATGGAGCCCAAGTGGGTCCTGTCGATGGGCGTGTGCGCCAGCTCGGGCGGGATGTTCAACAACTACGCCATCGTGCAGGGCGTCGACCAGGTCGTGCCCGTCGACGTCTACGCTCCGGGGTGCCCGCCGGGACCCGAGACCCTCATCCACGCCATCAACACCCTCCACGAGAAGATCGGCAGCGGCGAGATCCTGCGTCGTCGGGCCGAGACCGGCGGCGGGGCCGGGCTCACCGTCGACCAGCGCGACGGCCAGTCGGCGCCGGTCCTGCTCGGGAAGCCGTAGCCGTGCCCGAGACGGAAGCCGACACCCCCGAGGACGGCGCTGAGGCCAGCGTCGTCGAGCCCGCGCCCGAGGTCCACGGCCACCCGGTCACCGAGGCCCTGGGCGAGACCACCGTCCACGTGCCCCGCGGCGACCTCGTCGACCTCGTCCGCGCCCTGCGCGACGAGGGCTGGCTGATGTGCCTCGACGTCACCGCCGTGGACCACCTGGCCAACGCCAGCCCCCGAACCCTGCCCGAGGGCGTCGAGCCCGAGCGGTTCGAGGTCGTGGTCCTGCTCATCAACCACCGGGACCCGGCCCGGTTGCGCATCAAGGTCCAGGTGCCCGAGGACGATCCCACGGTCCCCACCCTCTTCGAGGTGCACCCCGGCACCGAGGCCCTCGAGCGCGAGGTCTTCGACATGTTCGGCATCAGCTTCGAGGGCCACCCCGACCTGACCCGCATCCTCATGCCCGAGGACTGGGAGGGGCACCCGCTCCGCAAGGACTACGCGGTGGGGCGGATCCCCGTGCAGTTCAAGGGCGACCCGGGACCGAGGTAGGAGGCCCCCATGACGGCGACCGAACACCCTCCGGCCCTCACCGACGAGGGCGCCCAGGAGATGGCCCCCCGCGACGTCGCGGGCGGGGTCGAGGTGCTGCGCGAGCTGGGTTCGGTCATGCGGATGTCCGAGGCCGAGGTCGCCGCCGCCGGCGAGGTCGACCCGGACGAGGACGCCGACGAGGCCACCACCACCATCTTGAACATGGGTCCCCAGCACCCGTCGACGCACGGCGTGCTGCGCCTCATGCTCGAGCTCGACGGCGAGACGGTGCTGCGCACCAAGCCGGTGATCGGCTACCTGCACACGGGGATGGAGAAGACGGGCGAGCAGCTCACCTACCTCCAGGGGCCCACCAACGTCACACGCATGGACTACGCCTCGCCCCTGTTCAACGAGCTGGCGTTCTCCCTCACCACCGAGAAGCTGCTCGGCGTCGAGGTCCCCGAGCGGGCGACCTGGATCCGCATGCTGCTGTGCGAGCTCAACCGCGTCAGCTCGCACCTGCTGTTCCTCGGCACCAACGGCATGGACCTGGGCGCCGTGTCGATGATGATCTACGGCTGGCGCGAGCGCGAGGAGACCCTGCGGGTCCTCGAGATGATCACCGGCCTCCGGATGAACCACAACTTCATCCGCCCCGGCGGCGTGGCCGCCGACCTCCCCTCCGGTTGGCGGGAGGCCGTGCAGGCCCTCATCGACACCATCCCCGGCCGCCTCGACGAGTACGAGGTCCTCCTCACCGACCAGCCGATCTACCGCGACCGCCTCCAGGGCGTCGGCATCATCACCACCGAGGAGGCCATCGCCCTCGGCGCCACCGGCCCGATCCTCCGCTCGACCGGCTACGCCTGGGACCTCCGCCGGGCCATGCCGTACCTCGCCTACGACCAGGTCGACTTCGACGTCGTGGTGGGCTCCTACGGCGACTGCTTCGACCGCTACGCCATCCGCCTGGCCGAGACCCGCGAGTCGCTCCGCATCATCGAGCAGATCCTCCACCAGATCCCCGACGGCGACTACCGGGTGCAGGACAAGAAGGTCACGCCCCCGCCCCGGGCCCGCATCGACGAGTCGATGGAGGCCCTCATCCACCACTTCAAGATCTTCACCGAGGGCTTCCGGGTCCCGGTGGGCGAGGCCTACGAGGCCGTCGAGAGCCCGCGCGGCGAGCTCGGCGTCTACATCGTCTCGGACGGGACGGCCACGCCGTACCGCATGCACGTGCGGGGCCCGTCGTTCGTCAACATCCAGACGCTGCCCCACATGATGCACAACGGCCTCATCGCCGACGGCGTGGCCGTCATCTCGAGCGTCGACCCCATCATGGGCGAGGTGGATCGGTGAGGGCGACGCCAGGCCTCCGGTGCACGTCGCAGGTTGCCTGGTCGGGGGGTCGGGCACCATCCGACCGTCCCGTCCGGTGCTCCACCCGTCCTCGGAGGGTCGGAAGGCATCTGACCCCGGTGCGCACGCCGGACCGGGCGTTTTCGCGGTCGTGCACCGTTGCTGGCAGGGTGGCGCCGTGGCGCGGCTGAACCCCTCCAACGTGGCGCTGGCGCGGGAGATCATCGGGCGCTACCCGCGCCCGAAGTCGGCGCTGATCCCGCTGCTGCACCTGGCCCAGGAGCAGGACGGCCACGTCGCCGAGGACGCCATGGAGCACCTGGCCGAGCTGGTCGGGGTGACCCCGGCCGAGGTCCTGGGGACCTGCTCGTTCTACGAGATGTTCAAGCGCGAGCCGGTCGGCCGCTACGTCATCAACGTGTGCACGAACATCTCCTGCCAGCTCATGGGCGGGGAGGAGCTCCTGCACCACGCCGAGGAGAGCCTCGGCATCCGGTCCGGCTCGACCACGCCCGACGGGATGTTCACCGTCGAGGACGTCGAGTGCATCGCTGCCTGCACCGAGGCCCCGTGCCTCCAGGTGAACTACCGCTACCGGCACCGCATCACCCACGAGCAGTTCGACCAGATGGTCGAGGACCTGCGCGCCGGCCGGCTCGACGACGAGGTGCCGCCCCATGGCACCGTCGCCCGCGTCCGCCAGCACATCCCGTCGGACAAGGCCGCCGGCCCCGGCTTCGTCGAGGGCGCCGAGGAGCCGGTCTGGATCACCTCCCGCCCCGCCCCCGCCAAGGAAGGGGCGAAGGGCTGATGGCGGTCACCGACGCTCCCAAGATCATCACGGCGCGCTTCGAGCACGACGACTCCCACACCATCGACCGCGCCCTCGCCACCGGCGGGTACGAGGGGCTCCGGGCGGCCCTGGCCAAGCGGCCCGACGAGGTGGCCGAGGAGGTCAAGACGGCCAGCCTCCTCGGGCGGGGCGGCGCCGGGTTCCCGGCCGGCGTGAAGTGGGGCTTCTGCCCTCCCGGCGTCTGGCCGCGCTACCTCGTCGTCAACGGCGACGAGTCCGAGCCCGGCACCTACAAGGACCGCCTCCTCATGGAGCGCGACCCGCACCAGCTGATCGAGGGCGTGCTCATCGCCTGCTACGCCATCGGCTGCGCCCAGGCGTTCCTCTACGTGCGGGGCGAGATGGCCCTGGCCCAGGAGCGCATCGCCGAGGCGCTCAACGAGGCCTACGCCAAGGGCTTCGTCGGCAAGGGCATCCTCGGCACCGACTTCTCGGTCGACATCGTCCTGCACTGGGGCGCCGGCGCCTACATCGTCGGCGAGGAGACCGCCCTCATCGAGTCGCTCGAGGGCAACCGGGGCATGCCCCGCCTCAAGCCGCCGTTCTTCCCGGCCGCCAAGGGCCTGTACCTCCAGCCGACGGTGGTCAACAACGTCGAGACCCTGGCCAACCTGCCGTGGATCCTGCGCGAGGGCGGCGCCGCCTTCGCCGACCTGGGCGCCGAGGCCAGCCGGGGCACGCGCATGTTCGCGGTGTCGGGCCACGTCCGGAACCCGGGCGTGTACGAGGTCGAGTTCGGCGTCACCACCTTCCGGGACCTGATCTACGCCCCCGTGTACGGCGGCGGCATCCGCGACGGGAACGCCCTCAAGGCGTTCATCCCCGGCGGCGCCTCGGCCCCGTGGTTCTACGACGAGCACCTCGACCTCCCCCTCGAGAAGGGCGCCGTCGACAAGGCCGGCTCGATGCTCGGCTCCGGCGCCGTGGTCGTCATGGACGACACCACCGACGTGGTCAAGGCGGCCCTGCGCGTCGTGCGCTTCTTCGCCCGGGAGTCGTGCGGCAAGTGCACCCCATGCCGCGAGGGCACCAGCTGGTTGGAGAAGATCCTCGAGCGCATCCTCGACGGCCACGGCCGCCGCAGCGACCTCGACCTCCTGCTCGACGTCTGCGACAACATCAGCCCCGGCATCGCCTGGCCGCCGAAGCAGACCACCATCTGCCCGCTCGGCCCGTCGGCGGTGTCGCCCATCGCCTCGGCCGTCAGCCGCTTCCGCGACGAGTTCGAGGCCTGCCTCGGTGGCGGGGAGATCCCCGTCACCGTCCCCATGGCCGGTGGCGCCTACGGGCCCAGGCCGACGGGCGACCCGGCGGAGGTCCCCGCATGACCGACACGCGCACCGAGACCGTCACCGTCACGGTCGACGGCCACGAGGTGGCGGCCGACAAGGGCGAGCTGGTCATCGACGCCGCCGAGCGGGCCGGCGTCTACATCCCCCGGTTCTGCTACCACCCGCGCATGAAGCCGGTCGGCATGTGCCGGCAGTGCCTGGTCGAGATCGACACCGGCCGGGGCCCCGCCCTCCAGCCCTCGTGCATGATCGAGTGCTCCGACGGCATGACCGTCGAGACCGGCACGCCCGTCACCATCAAGGCCCAGACCGGCGTCCTCGAGTTCCTCCTCATCAACCACCCCCTCGACTGCCCGGTCTGCGACAAGGGCGGCGAGTGCCCGCTCCAGGACCAGGCCATGAGCCACGGCCCCGGCGAGTCCCGGATGGTCGAGGAGAAGCGGCACTTCGAGAAGCCCATCCCGGTCAGCGACCTGGTGCTGCTCGACCGCGAGCGCTGCATCCTCTGCGACCGGTGCACCCGGTTCGCCGACGAGGTGGCGGGCGAGCCGCTCATCCACTTCATCGACCGCGGCAACCAGACCCAGGTCAACACCTTCCCCGACCACCCCTTCGCGTCGTACTACAGCGGCAACACGGTGCAGATCTGCCCGGTCGGCGCCCTGACGTCGAGCTCGTACCGGTTCAAGGCCCGCCCGTGGGACCTGGTCCAGGTGGAGTCGACCTGCCAGGGCTGCGCCATGGGCTGTCGCACCTCGGTCGACACCTCCCGCAACCGGGTGCTCCGCCAGAACGGCGTCGACGTCGACCCCGTCAACTGGGGCTGGCTGTGCGACAAGGGGCGCTTCGGCTTCGAGGCCATCGAGTCCGACGAGCGCCTGGGCGCCCCGCTCGTGCGCGCCGGCGACGACCTGGTCGAGACGACCTGGTCCGACGCCGTCCGCTTCGCCGCCGACGCCATCAAGGACGCCAAGAGGGCCGGGGGCGCCGGCGCCGTCGCCGTGCTCGGCGGGGCCCGCCTCACCAACGAGGACGCCTACGCGTGGGCCAAGCTGGCCAAGGGCGTGATCGGCACCGACCACGTCGACGCCCAGATGGGCGACGGGCTCCCCGCCGAGGTCGTCCTCGGCCTGCCCCGCGCCACCATCGACGG
Source organism: Iamia sp. SCSIO 61187 (assembly GCF_019443745.1). NCBI lineage: Bacteria > Bacillati > Actinomycetota > Acidimicrobiia > Acidimicrobiales > Iamiaceae > Iamia > Iamia sp. SCSIO 61187. The sequence goes on along the minus strand of NZ_CP050948.1, from coordinate 4,542,472 downwards.
GCTGTGCGCCCCGGGCGGCACGATCCTCTGGATCGGCGCCGACCCCCGCGAGGAGCTGGCCGTCCTCTACCTGCGGCTCCGCCACGCCGTGCTCGAGGACGGCGTGCGGCTCGTCGCCGTGACCCCGACCGCCACGGCCCTCGACGGTCTGGCCACGGCCGCGTTCCACCCCGCCCCCGGCGACCTCCCCGCCCTCGTCGCCGCCCTGCTCGACGGGGGCGAGGCGCCCGACGGCACCGACGCCACCGCCCTCGCCGCCGCCCGCGAGCTCCTCGACGGCGAGATCACCGTGGCCCTGGGGCGCGGCTCGGTGGCCGAGTCCGCCGGCTACACCGTCGATGCCGCCGCCGTGCTGGCCCGCACCCGCCCCGAGGCCAAGGTCCTCCCGCTGCTGCGCCGGGCCAACGTCAACGGCGCCCTCGACATGGGCCTGGCGCCCGGCCTCCTCCCGGGCCGCACCACCCTGGAGTCCGGCGCCGACCGCCTCGGCGTGGTGTGGCCGCGGGTCCCGAAGGCCCCCGGGCTCGACGCCACCGGCATCCTCACCGCCGCCGCCGAGGGCAAGGTCGACGTGCTCGTCCTGCTGGGCGCCGACCCGCTGGCGGACTTCCCCGACCGCGAGCTGGCCGCCGCCGCCCTGGCCGGGGCCCGCACCATCATCGCCGTCGACCTGTTCCTCACCGAGTCGTCGAGCCGGGCCGACGTCGTGCTCGCCGCCGCCGGGCCCAACGAGGTCACCGGCACCCACACCAACGTCGAGGGCCGCATCAGCGTCCTCGGCCAGGCCGTCACGCCTCCCGGAACCGCCCGCCCGGCGTGGATGCTCGCCGCCGAGGTGGCGATGCGCCTCGGTGCCGACCTGGGCCTCGAGTCGGTGGCCGACATCTGGGCCGAGATCGAGTCGGTGGCGCCCAGCCACGCCGGCATCACCGCCGAGGTGCTGGCCGCCACGGGTGACGGGGTCGTCGCCCCGATGGAGGCGGCCCCGCTGCAGACCACCGTCGTCGACGACGAGGGCGTCGCCCTGGGCGGCACCGACCTCGGTCCCGAGGGGGGCGCGGCCCAGCCCGAGGTCGACCAGGACGACGCCCCCGAGCCGAGCGGCGAGGGCGCGGCCCACGGCGACACCGGCTCCACCGGCCCCGAGGGGGCCGAGGCGGACGACGCCGAGCTCACCGAGTCCGACCACGAGGGCGGCGGCGACGCCGCCACCGTCGACGTGGTCGAGGGCCCCGACGACGAGCAGGACGAGGGTACGTCCTCGCCCTCGGTCCGCTTCGTGGCCCCCGAGCCGACGCCGGTCCCGCCGGTCGACTCCTACGCCCTGCGCCTCGTCGTCAGCCGCACCCTCTACGACGACGGCACCCTGACCCAGGCGGCCCCGGCCATCGCCGGCCTCGCCGGCGACGCCCCGCTGCGGGTGCACCCCACGGTGCTCGAGCGCCTCGGAGTCGAGGCCGGCAGCCGGGTCCGGGCCACCTCCCCCCGGGCCGCGGTCAGCCTCACCGTGGTGGCCGACCCCGGCGTCCCGCGGGGCGTCGCCGCCGTCGCCCTCCGCCGCTCGGGCGGGGCCGGCGATCTGGTCGACGTGGGCCAGCCCGTCACCGAGGTCCGGGTGGAGACGACGTCGTGATCAGCTCGATCCTCGCCTTCGACCCGCTGCTGGTCGACGACCTCACCGCCGGCGACATCCTCGTCGTCGTCGTGAAGGCCGTGCTGGCCCTCGTCCTGCTCCTCGTCTCCGTGCTGTTCATGGTCTGGTTCGAGCGCAAGGCCATCTCGGACCTCCAGAACCGGATCGGTCCCAACCGGGCCGGACCCTTCGGGCTGTTCCAGACCGTCGCCGACGGGCTCAAGTTCTTCATGAAGGAGGACTCGCTGCCCGACCGGGCCGACCGCCGGATCTTCATCCTGGCGCCGTACCTGACCGCGATCCCCGCCTTCCTCGTCTTCGCCGTGATCCCGATCGGTGGGGACTTCACCGACGGCAAGCGGGGCGAGATCACCGTCTTCGGCCACCAGACGCTGATGCAGCTCGCCGACCCGCCCGTCGGGGTGCTGTTCATCCTGGCCATGTCGAGCATCGCGGTCTACGGGATCATGCTCGCCGGCTGGTCGTCGGGCTCGAAGTACCCGCTGCTCGGCTCGGTGCGGGCCTCGGCCCAGATGGTGTCCTACGAGGCCGCCCTGGGGCTGTCGGTCGTCACCGTCGTCCTGGTGTCGGGCACCCTCAGCACCAACGGCATCGTCGACGCCCAGTCGAGCAGCTGGATCCCGTTCATCGACTGGAACATCGTCGTGACCGGCGTGGTGCCGTTCATCATCTTCCTCATCGCGGCCACGGCCGAGCTCAACCGCCCGCCGTTCGACCTGGTCGAGGCCGAGCAGGAGCTCGTCGGCGGGTTCAACACCGAGTACTCGGCGTTCCGCTTCGCCCTCTTCTTCCTGGCCGAGTTCATGAACACGGTCACCATGTCGGCGATCATCGTGACCCTCTTCCTCGGCGGCCCCAACGGCCCCGTCCCGATCGGCCCGGGCTGGCTCTGGGGGACGATCTGGTTCATGGTGAAGCTCTTCGGCTTCCTGTTCATGTTCGTGTGGTTCCGGGCCACGCTGCCCCGGGTCCGGTACGACCAGCTAATGATGCTGGGCTGGAAGGTCCTCATCCCGCTCGCCCTCGGCTGGTTCCTCCTCGTCACCGCCTTCCGGGTCGGCGACGACGAGGGCTGGAACCCGTTCGTCGTCGCCGCCGTCGGCGTCGTGGTCATGGCCGTCGGCTACGGCCTGCTGTCGGCCGCCCAGTGGGCCGCGCGCCGCAACCGCGAGCTCGAAGGAGAGGTGGGCATCTGATGGGCTACCTCGGCGGCTTCCTGGTCACCCTCAAGCAGATGGGCAAGCGGCAGCGCACCACCCGCGAGTACGTCAAGGATGAGGGCGGCAAGCGCGACAAGGCCGTGAGGATGCACGGTCGTCACGTCCTCAACCGGTACGAGGACGGGATGGAGAAGTGCATCGGGTGCGAGCTGTGCGCCGGCGTCTGCCCGGCCCGGTGCATCTACGTGCGCGGCGCCGACAACCCGCCCGACGACCCGGTCAGCCCCGGCGAGCGCTACGGGTTCGTCTACGAGATCAACTACCTCCGGTGCATCCACTGCGACCTCTGCGTGGAGGCGTGCCCCACCGAGGCCATCACCGAGTCGAAGCTGTTCGAGTTCTCCTTCACCAACCGCTCCGACGGCATCTACACCAAGGCCGAGCTGCTCGTCGACGACGACGGTCTGCCCCAGCAGCTGCCGTGGGAGGACTGGACCGACCTCGACGTGGTCGCCCCCCTGACCTCGGCCTGGATGCGCGCCACGTCGCCCTCCGGCGACGCCCGCTACGAGGGCAAGGTCGCCTGGTCGGGCGAGCTCGGTTTCGGCGTGCGGCCCCCCGACAGCGACCAGGGGGTCGACGACCCGACGATCCCGGCCCCTGACCGCCACGGCGACGATCACGCCGGGGGCCACCACTGATGGGCCGCACCGGGGTCAACCAGACCACCGTGCTGGGCGCCGTCATCGGCGTGCTGCTGGTCGCCATCGGTCTCGTCACCATCGGCGTCGAGCCCACCGTGTTCGGCGTCGCCGGGGCCATCGTCCTCGGCGGGGCGGTCGGTGTCGTCATCAGCAGCAACCCGGTGCACGCCGCCCTGTCGCTGGTCGCCACCCTCTTCGGGGTCGCGGTGCTCTTCGTGGCCCAGCAGGCCAACTTCCTCGCCGCCGTCCAGGTGATCGTCTACGCCGGCGCCATCGTCGTGCTGTTCCTGTTCGTCATCATGCTGCTCGGCGTCGACTCGTCCGATGACCTCGAGACCGACCCCCTCGTCGGCCAGCGCCCCGTCGCCCTCGTCCTGGGCGCCCTCCTGGCCCTCGGCCTGGTCGCGGTCGTCGTCACCAGCACCATCACCGGCGCCCCGGCGGCCTCGGCCCGCTGGGACCGGGGCGAGGACGACATCTCCCAGATCGGCCGGCTGCTCTTCTCCGAGCAGCTCTTCGCCTTCGAGATCACCTCGCTGCTGCTGGTCATCGCCGTCGTCGGCGCCGTCGTGCTGGCCCGCACGACCAAGGGCGCCCAGCTCGACGCCGACGAGCCCGTGGCCAGCCTCCCCGGCGACCCCGTCCTCGACGAGGAGCGCGACGACGAGGAGGCGACGCCGTGATGCTCGCCGCCAACGCCGTCTCGCCGGGCTGGTACCTGGCGCTGGCCGCCCTGCTGTTCGCCGTCGGTGCCGTCGGGGTGATGGTCCGCCGCAACCCGCTGGTGATGTTCATGTGCGTGGAGCTCATGCTCAACGCCGTCAACCTCACCTTCGTGACCTTCGCCCGCGACCTCGACGACGTGGGCGGGCAGGTCATCGTCTTCTTCGTCCTCGTCGTGGCGGCCGCCGAGGTCGTGGTCGGCCTCGGCATCATCGTCTCCATCCTCCGGCGCCGGCCCCTGGCCACCGCCGACGACGCCTCCCTGCTCAGGGGCTGACGCCACATGCTCGACCTGACCTGGCTCATCCCTGCCCTGCCCCTGGCCGGCTTCCTGGTGCTCGTCGCCCTGGGCCGCCGCCTGGGTGAGCCCCTGGCGGGCTGGCTCGCCACCGCCGCCGTCGGCGGGTCGTTCGTGGCCAGCGTCGTCGTCTTCCTCGGCCTCGTCGGCGAGCCCGAGGAGAGCCGGGCGTTCAGCCAGGTCCTCTTCGAGTGGGTGCCGGCCGGCGGGTTCACCGTCGACGTGGGCTTCCTGGCCGACCCCCTGTCGCTGACGATGTGCCTCTTCATCACGGGCATCGCCACGCTCATCCACCTCTACGCCATCGGCTACATGCACGGCGACCCCCGGTTCAGCAAGTTCTTCCTGTACCTGAACCTGTTCGTCTTCTCCATGCTGATGCTGGTGCTGGGCGACAACCTGCTCATCACCTTCCTGGGCTGGGAGGGCGTGGGCGCCTGCTCGTACTTCCTGATCTCGTTCTGGCACGAGTCCGACGCCAACGCCTCGGCCGGCAAGAAGGCCTTCGTCACCAACCGCATCGGTGACTGGGGCTACATGGTCGCCATGTTCCTCACGTTCACGGCGCTGGGGTCCATCACCTACGCCGACATCATCGAGGGCGCCGGCGGCCTGGCCACGAGCACCGCCACCGCCATCACCCTGCTGCTCCTCGTCGGCGCCACCGGCAAGTCGGCCCAGATCCCCCTGTTCGTGTGGCTGCCCGACGCCATGGCCGGTCCCACGCCCGTCTCGGCCCTCATCCACGCCGCCACCATGGTGACCTCCGGCGTGTACCTCCTGACCCGGATGAGCCCGGTGATCGCGGCGTCGTCGGACTGGGTCACCATGGTGATCGCCGTGGTCGGCGCCCTCACCGCCCTGGTGGCGGCCACCATCGCCGTGGGCCAGCACGACATCAAGAAGGTCCTGGCCTACTCCACCATCTCGCAGCTGGGGTACATGTTCCTGGCCATCGGGTCCGGCGCCTACGTGGCCGCCATCTTCCACATGGTCACCCACGCCTTCTTCAAGGCCCTGATGTTCCTCGGGTCCGGGTCGGTCATCCACGGGCTCGGAGACGAGCAGGACATGCGGCGCATGGGCGCCCTCCGCAAGCTCCTCCCGATCACGGCCATCACCTACCTGGTGGGCTGGCTGGCCATCGCCGGCGTGCCGCCGTTCTCGGGCTTCTGGTCGAAGGACGAGATCCTGCTGTTCGCCTGGGAGAAGAGCCCGGTCCTGTGGGCCATCGGCCTGGTGACGGCGCTGCTCACGGCCTTCTACATGAGCCGCCAGGTCTTCCTCACCTTCTTCGGCACGCCCCGCTGGGACCGCCCCCTCGTCGACGCCGCCCCCGAGCTGGCCCGCGAGCGCGGCCTCGTCCCCGCCGGTGCCGGCGACGACGGCGAGGTCGATGACGCCGACGGCGATGAGGCGGGCTCCCCGACGGTCCACAACGTCTACGAGAGCGGCCACCTGCCCCACGGCGTCGGGCCGAAGGACGAGATCCACCCCCACGAGTCGCCCTGGACGATGACGGCCCCCCTCGTCGTGCTCGCCGGGCTGGCGCTCGTGGGCGGCGCCATCCAGCTGCCGTTCACCGACTCGACCAAGCGCCTCGAGCACTGGCTGCTGCCGGTCGTCGAGGCGGGCGAGCACCACCTGACCTCGTCGACGGCGACGAAGTGGGCCCTGGCCGCGGTGGCCATCGTGGCCGGCATCGCCGGCATCGTCGGCGCCGCCGCCCTGTACCTCCGCCGCCGGTACGAGGACCAGCCGGCCACGCCGCCGATCCTGCTGCGGGGCTGGTACTACGACTCGTCCATCTCGACCTTCATGGGCGGGCCGGGGCGCAAGGCCTTCGACGCCGTCGCCTGGTTCGACCGCACGGTCGTCGACGGTGCCGTCAACGGCGTGGCCACGCTCGTGCGCGTCGGCGGCGGCGGGCTGCGCCGGACCCAGACCGGCTTCGTCCGGGCCTACGCCGGGTTCCTCACCGCCGGCGCCATCTTCGTCGTGTTCGTCATGATCCTCCGGGGGGCCCTCCTGTGAACGCCCTCCTGCTGGCTGCGTCCGAGGGCGGCCAAGCCGCCGCCGAGATCCCGCTCCTCAGCACCATCGTGGTGCTGCCCGCCGTCGGCGCCCTCCTCGTCGCCCTCGTGTCGAAGCGCCGGGCCGAGCTGTCCCGGGCCCTCGCCATCACCTTCTCGGTGCTGACCGGGGCCCTGACCATCGCCGTGCTGGTCACCTTCGAGACGGCCGACGCCGGCTTCCAGATGGTCGACAAGGCCACCTGGATCCGTGACCTCGACATCTCCTGGTACCTGGGCGTCGACGGGATCTCGCTGTTCCTGCTGGTGATGACCGGGGTGCTGTTCCCGATCGCCATCGTCGCGGCCCCCGCGCACCACGACGAGAAGCCGTTCCTGGCGTGGATCCTGCTCCTCGAGGCCGGCTGCCTCGGCGTCTTCCTGGCCCTCGACCTCTTCGTCTTCTTCGTGATGTTCGAGATCGTGCTGGTGCCGATGTACTTCCTCATCAGCGGGTGGGGCTACGCCGAGCGTCGCTACGCGGCGATGAAGTTCTTCCTGTACACGATGTTCGGCTCGGCCTTCATGCTGGTCGGCCTCATCGCCACCGCCGTCCTCCACGCCCAGGAGTCGGGGGGCGGGATCACCTTCGACCTCGTCCAGATCGCCCAGGACCAGTCGATCGCCACCAACAGCGCCCGCTGGCTGTTCCTGGCCTTCGCCGTGGCCTTCGCCATCAAGGTCCCCGTCTTCCCGCTGCACACGTGGCTGCCCGACGCCCACACCCAGGCCCCCACGGCCGGGTCGGTGATCCTGGCCGGCGTCATGCTGAAGCTCGGCACCTACGGGTTCCTGCGCTTCGGGCTCTTCCTCTTCCCGGAGGCGGCGGCCTGGTTCGCCCCGGTGATGATCACCCTGGGCACGGTCGGGGTCATCTACGGCGCCGTCGTGGCGACGATGCAGAAGGACCTCAAGCGGCTCGTCGCCTACTCCTCGGTGGCCCACCTGGGGTTCATCGTCCTCGGCACCTTCTCGCTCACCACCCAGGGCCTCGAGGGCTCGGTGCTGCAGATGGTCAACCACGGCATCTCGACCGGGGCCCTCTTCCTCCTGGTGGGGATGATCTCCGACCGCCGCCACACCCGGGAGATCGCCAAGCTGAAGGGCCTCCAGAAGGTGGCGCCCATCTTCGCCGGCGTGTTCACCGTGGTGGTGCTCTCGTCGATCGGGCTGCCCGGGCTCAACGGCTTCGTGGGCGAGTTCCTCATCCTCCTGGGCTCGTTCACGTCGGCCCGGTGGTGGTCGGTCGTGGCCGCCTCGGGCGTGATCCTCGCCGCCCTGTACCTGCTCTGGGCCTACCAGCGCACCTTCCACGGCGAGCCCGACGAGGACAACCGGGGCTTCGCCGAGATCACGCTGCGCGAGGGCCTGGTGATGGCCCCGCTGCTCGGGCTGATCGTCTTCCTCGGCGTCTACCCCAAGCCCGTCCTCGAGCGGATGGAGCCGTCGGTGAAGGCGCTCGTCGCCCACGTCGAGGAGCACAGCGACTTCACCGAGCCCGAGGTCAACCAGACCGGTCGCGAAGCCCGGAAGTCGACCTACGCCGAGGCCGAGGAGCACGAGTCCGACGAGGCCGGCCACGGCGCCGAGGAGGGGGAGGGGTGAGCGAGCGCAGCGAGCGAACCAGACAGCACAGTCGTTTCTCCGGCGGCGCCGCGAGCGCAGCGAGCGGAGCCGGCGGCGCTCATCGGTGCACCGCTGCGGCGAGCCGGCTGCATGTGGTCCACGGCCCGATGGTGCGCCGATGAACGCCCTGCTGCTGGCCCAGGCCGACGCCGCCACCGTCGACACGCCGCCGATCGCGTGGAGCGCGCTCTCGCCGTTCCTGGTGATGGTCGTCGGCGCCATCGTGCTGCTGATCATGGGCGGCCTCCTGCCCCGGCGGCAGGGAGTCGCGTGGGGCGCCCTCACCACCGTCGCCATCGCCCTCGGCACCATCGTGGCGGCCGTGCTGCTGTGGCGGGACCTGCCCGAGAGCGGCGATCGCAGCGTCGTGGCCGGCGCCTACGCCGTCGACGGGTTCTCGCTGTTCCTCATCGTGGTGATCGCCGTCGGCGTGATCATCGCCGCCCTCCTCACCGACGGCTACATGCGCCGGGAGGACCTCGACGGGCCCGAGGCCTACATCCTCTACGTGGTCTCCGCCGCGGGCGGGATCATCATGTGCTCGGCCGGCGACCTGATCGTCCTCTTCCTCGGCCTCGAGATCCTCTCCATCGCCGCCTACGTCCTCGCCGGGCTGCACCGCCGCCGGCTGCGCTCGGGCGAGGCCGCCCTCAAGTACTTCGTGCTGGGCGGCTTCTCGTCGGCCTTCTTCCTCTACGGCATCGCCCTGGTCTACGGGGCCACCGGGTCGACCAGCCTGGCCAAGATCGCCGACTTCCTCGCCGAGAACCGGCTCGAGGACGAGGGCCTGCTCCTCGCCGGCATCGGGCTGCTGGTGGTGGGCTTCGGGTTCAAGGTCGCCGCCGCCCCGTTCCACGCCTGGACCCCCGACGTGTACCAGGGCTCGCCGTCGCCGGTCGTGTCGTTCATGGCCACCTCGGTGAAGGCGGCCGGCTTCGCCGGGATGCTGCGGGTGCTGGTCGTCGCCTTCGAGACGCGGCTGCTCGACTGGCAGCCGATCGTCTACGGCCTGGCGGTGGCCAGCCTCGTCGTCGGCGCCGTCCTCGCCGTCGTCCAGACCGACGTCAAGCGGATGATGGCCTACTCGTCCATCAACCACGCCGGCTTCATGCTCATCGCGGTGGCGACCGGCAGCGTCGAGGGCGTCGCCGCCGTCCTCTTCTACCTGGCCTCGTACACGGTGATGGTCGGGGGCACCTTCGGGGTGATCACGGTCGTCGGGCGCCGGGGCGACGGGCGCCACTCGCTGGGCGACTACTCCGGTCTGGCCCGGCGCGAGCCGCTGCTCGCCCTCGCCCTGACGGTCTTCCTGCTGGCCCAGGCCGGGACCCCGCTGACCTCGGGCTTCCTGGCCAAGTTCTACGCCGTGCAGGCCGTGGTCGAGGCCGACTCGTTCTGGCTCGGCCTGGTGGCCATGCTCACCGCCGTCGTGTCCGCCTTCCTCTACCTGCGGATCGTGCTCTCGATGTACGCCGGGGCCACCGACGACGAGGCCGAGGTCGTGGCCGACGGCCCCGTCCGGCGCATCCAGGTCCCGGTCGCGGCCAAGCTCACCATCGGGCTGGCCCTCATCGCGACCATCGGCCTGGGCGTGGTGCCCGACCCCCTCACCCGCACCGCCCGAGACGCCACCCCGTCCCTCTTGGCCGAGGTCCCCGACGACGGGGCCGAGGCCGCCCCCACCGACGGCGGCTGACCCGCGGCTCGCGACGACGTCGGGCACGAACGCGTCCCGGTGCGTGAGCGTCGCGCTGGCGCGACCTGTCCGCGCCAGAGCTGCGAGCGAGCGGTTCCGGGGCGGTGGGGTCGCGTGGACGCGACCTGATCGCGCCAGAACGATCGGATGGCCTGTCGACGCGACGATCCGGGGCCGGAACCGGTTCCTGCCCGGGACGGTCGCGGTAGATCCCCGTCTGATCCGGCAGACCCCGCCGGCCGGAGCGAGGACGAGATCAGGCCGCCAGCTCGACCTCGACCCCCAGGGCATCGGCGATGGCAACGAGCACCGACGCCTTGTCCCTGACGATCTGGTCGTAGCCGAACTGCAGCACGCGCTTGCCGGCCAGCGTGAGCTGGTTCACCCGCCTGGTGTCGCGCTCGAGGTCGGCCCGGGACCGGTGGTGGGCGTACCCCAATGCCTCCACCACGACCGGAGTGCCGTCGAACGCCAGGTCGACCCGGCCGACGAACCTCCCCTGGCGGCGGACGCGCCGCTGCACGACCGGCCGGGGCAGCCCGGCTGCGAGGATCATCCCGACGAGCTCTCGCTCCAGCCAGCTCTCGGTCGGTCCCAGCGCGAGACGGGCCGCGATCGCCTCCTCGAAGGCGATGACCCCGTTGCGGCCCTGGATGCGCCGCCGCTCGAGCAGCCACAGCAGCCACCGCTCCGAGGCCAGGCCCCGCTCGCACGCATCGGCGACGGCCGCCGCCAGCTCGTCCTGGGTGACGTCCCCCGGCACCAGGGCGCCGAGCCCGAGGAGGCTGCGAGCCACGCTCACGGTCGGCACGCCACGGACCGTCGTCAGGTCGGCGAGGGGCAGGGACGTGGTCGTGTGCACGATCACGTCCCGGTCGAAGACGGTGGACGTCCGGCTCGATCGAAGGCGGGGCACCGTGATCTCGATCGGGGACGGCTGCGACCACAGGCCCCTCAGCCAGCACCCGGCTCGATGGGTGGCGACGCCACCGTGGTCGAGGCATGCGGCCAGCACCGCCTGCTCGTCGCTCGGCGGGCTGGCCCCCACGCTGAAGGTCCGTCCCCCGGCCGCGATCAGGAGACCTTCCTGGGTGCGCCTCCAGATCGACGAGCGGGACAGACCCGCCCTGAGCAGCTGGTCCCGGGTGACGAGGCCGATCTGGCGGGCGGCGTGGGTGGCGATGGTGCGTTCGATGTCGGGTTGCATCGCCCCATCATCCCGGCAGGGTGTGACATCCAGCCCACTGCCGTCCCGTGGCTTGCGGGGTCCTCCGCCGTTCTGGCGCGGTGTGGTCGCGCCCACGCGACCACGCCGCGCCAGAACCGCCGAGCGCGGGTTTCGGCGCGCTGAGATCGCGCCTGCGCGACCACACCGCGCCGAAACCAGTTCTGGCGGAGAACGGTCGCGGAGGCTCGCCGGGGCCCGCCACCGGGGTGGCCGCCCCCCTTTGGCCCATCGTGAAGGGGCTCACTAGATTCCCGGACGTGTCGGAATTCCTCCGCTCTTACCTCACCGTGTTCATCTTCGGATGCGTCGCGGTCGGGCTGGTGGGTGCGGTGCTCGGGCTGGGCTCGCTCCTGCGCCCCAAGCGGCCCCGGCCCGAGAAGCTCATCGCCTACGAGAGCGGCGTCGACCCCGTCGGCGAGGGCTGGACCCAGGCCGAGATCCGGTACTACATCTTCGCCCTCCTCTTCGTGATGTTCGACGTCGAAGCCGTCTTCATCTTCCCCTGGGCCACCCGGCTGGAGGCCTACGGCACCTTCGGCGTCGTCGAGATGTCGGTCTTCATCGGCGTGCTGGCCCTCGGCCTGCTCTACGCCTGGCGCAAGAAGGTCTTGAGATGGATCTGATCCACACCATCGTGTCGGCCCGCTGATGGGGCTCATCGAGAGCGGCAAGTCGCCCAAGCCCCTGACGGCGCTCCTCAACATCTCCCGCAAGTACTCCCTCTGGGTGTACCAGTGGGGGCTGGCGTGCTGCGCCATCGAGATGGGTGCGGCCTTCGCCTCCCCCCGCTTCGACGTGATGCGCCTGGGCGTCATCCCCTTCCCGGCCTCGCCCCGCCAGGCCGACCTGGTCGTCATCTCCGGCACGGTCACCGACAAGATGGCTCCGGCCGTCCGGCGCCTGTACGAGCAGATGCCCGACCCCAAGTACGTGATCTCGATGGGCAGCTGCGCCAACTGCGGCGGCCCGTACTGGGACAGCTACTCGGTCACCAAGGGCGTCGACCAGATCATCCCCGTCGACGTCTACGTCCCCGGCTGCCCGCCCCGCCCCGAGGCCCTGCTCGAGGGCATCGTCCTCCTGCAGGAGCGGATCCGCACCGAGGATCCCGCCGAGCGCTGGAAGGGGGAACCGATCGTTGTCACCTGACACGGACACCTCCACCACCCCCGCCCCTGACGAGGCCCCGGCCGAGGACACCGTCCGCGACGAGGTGCTCGAGTCGATGCGCGACCGCCTGGTCGCCGAGCTGGGCGACGCCGTCCTCGACTCCGAGATCGGCGTGGGCCGGTCCCTGTGGGTCCGGGTCACGGCCGAGGCCTGGCGCACCGCCGGCCAGGTCGCTCGCGACCACCTGGGCTGTCGCTGGTTCGACTTCCTGTCGGCCATCGACTGGCTCCCCTCGCCCTACGGCCGCTACGAGGACGACGGCATGTCGCCCCCCAAGGAGGTCGACCCCACCATCGTGACGGGCGTCGCCGGTGGCGACACCCGCTTCCAGGTGTTCGCCCGGGTCGTCGACCTCTCCGACGGCAGCGGCCTGATCCTCAAGGCTGACGTGCCCGAGGACCTCACCGTGCCGAGCTGGGTGCCCGTCTACGACGGCGCCGACTGGCACGAGCGGGAGACGTGGGAGATGTTCGGCATCACCTTCGACGGCCACCCCGGCCTCCGGCACATCTACCTGCCGGGCGACTTCGAGGGGAACCCGCTCCGCAAGGACTTCCCCCTGATCGCCCGCATCGTCAAGCCGTGGCCCGGGATCATCGACGTCGAGCCCATGCCGGCCGAAGACGAGGGGGCCGCCGACGGCGACGCCCCCGCCGAGACCACCGAGGGAGGTGCCGAGTGACCGCAGCCCTCGACCGCGAGCAGGCCCGCTACGTGGCCGCCCAGGCCGCCGACGCCCGCATCAACTTCGAGATCGAGACCGAGGGCATGACCCTCAACCTCGGCCCCCAGCACCCCGCCACCCACGGGACGCTGCGCGTCGTGGCCAAGCTCGACGCCGAGCAGGTCATCTCGGCCGAGCCCATCGCCGGCTACATGCACCGGGGCTACGAGAAGCTCTCCGAGGTCCGGACCTACCCCCAGGTCACGACGCTCGTGAACCGCATCGACTGGCTGGGCAGCTTCGCCAACGAGGTGCCCTTCATCCTGGCCGCCGAGCGGCTGATGGACGTCGAGGCCCCGCCCCGGGCCCAGTGGATCCGCACCGCCCTGTTCGAGATGAGCCGCATCGCCAACCTGGTGCTGTTCGCCGGCGACACCGCCCTCCAGCTCGGCGGCCAGACGGCGGCGTTCTACGGCTTCCGCGACCGCGAGTACGTCCTCAACCAGATCGAGGCCGTCACCGGCGGACGCTTCCACCCGAACTTCGACCGCATCGGCGGGCTGAAGGACGACCTGCCCAAGGGCTGGATCGCCGACACCAAGCTGGCCATGGAGAAGGTCCGGGGCTTCTGCGACGAGATCGACGAGCTCGTCACGGGGAACGAGATCTTCCAGGCCCGCACCCGGGGCATCGGGGTCATCCCCGGCGACGTGGCCATGAGCTACGGGCTGTCGGGCGCCAACCTGCGCGGCTCCGGCGTCGACTTCGACCTGCGCCGGGACGCCCCCAGCGGGATGGTCCACCCCGAGCTCGACTGGACGGTGCACACCCACCCCGACGGCGACTGCTTCAGCCGCTGGTGGATCCGGATCCAGGAGATCCGCGAGGCGTCGCTCATGGTCGACCAGTGCCTCGACGGGCTCCCCAGCGGGCCGATCATGGCCAAGGTCCCCCGCATCATCAAGGTCCCCGCGGGCGAGGCCTACGTCCAGACCGAGAACCCGCTCGGCGCCATGGGCTACTACGTGGTCAGCAAGGGCGACCTCGGGCCGTTCCGGCTCAAGATCCGCTCGGCCAGCTTCAACAACGTCTCGATCCTGCCGTGGGTCCTCCGCGGCGTCTACGTCCCCGACATCGTGAGCATCCTGGCGTCGCTCTACTTCATCCTCGGGGACATCGACCGGTGAGCGGCACGATCCTGGCCCTGGAGCTGTCGTACTGGCAGCAGTCGGTCCTCCGGTCGGTGGCCGTGCTGGCCGCCGTCCTGCTGCCGGCCGGCACGTTCGTCTACCTCTTCCTGTTCAAGATGATGAGCTTCATGCAGAGCCGTCTCGGCCCCAACGAGGCCGGGCCCTACGGCTCGCTGCAGCTGCTCGCCGAGGTCGGCAAGTTCCTCCAGAAGGAGGACATCGTCCCGGCCAAGGCCGACCGCAAGCTGTTCTTCATCGCCCCCTACATCGTGGTGGCGTCGGTGCTGCTGGTGTACGTGGCCATCCCGTTCGGGCCCGACGCCTTCTTCGCCGACCTCGACACCGGGATCTTCTACATCCTCGCCGTGTCGTCGATCTCGATCATCGGTGTCCTCGTGGCCGGCTGGGCCTCGGCCAACAAGTACTCGCTGATGGGTGGCCTGCGCGCCGCCGGCCAGCTGATCGCCTACGAGCTGCCCATGGTGCTCGCCGTCATCGGCGTCTGCATCCAGGCCGGCAGCCTCAACATGTTCGACATCATCCGAGCCCAGGCCGAGGGGGAGATCTTCGGCTTCGGGGCGCTCGGGAACCCGTTCATCCTCACCCAGCTCGTCGGGTTCGCCATCTTCATGGTGGCCACCCAGGCCGAGCTCACCCAGCCCCCGTTCGACATGCCCGTCGCCGAGTCCGAGCTCGTCACCGGCTACATGACCGAGTACTCGGGGCTGCGCTTCCTGCTGTTCTTCATCGGCGAGTTCGCCTCGGCCGGCGCCTTCGCGATCATCGCCTCCACCTTGTTCCTCGGCGGGTACTACCTGCCCGGGCTGGACATGGACGCCAACTACATGAACATCGTCGGACCCCTGGTGGTGCTGGGGAAGATGATGGTCGTCGGCTTCCTGATCTTCTGGGCCCGGTTCACCTACCCCCGTTTCCGCGAGGACCAGCTCCAGAGCTTCGCCTGGACGGTCCTCATCCCCATCGCCCTGGTGAACATCTTCGCCACCATGGTGCTGAAGGTGGTGTTCTGATGCCCCGACCCAAGGGTCCCAAGCTCCCCGGCATGCTGATCGGGCTCAAGGTCACCATGACCGAGCTCATGCGGACCATGTTCCCGCACAAGGGCATGAAGAAGCTGATCCCCGCGCCCACCGCCGGCTCGGTCACGGTGCAGTACCCGCGCGAGAAGGAAGACCCGGCGCCCCGGGCCCGGGGCGTCATCGCCCTCCACGAGGGCAACTGCACCGCCTGCATGCTCTGCGCCCGCAGCTGCCCCGACTGGTGCATCTACATCGAGGGCCACAAGGAGAAGGCGCCGCCGCGCCGCCCCGGCGGCAAGCCCCGCCAGGTCAACGCCCTCGACCGCTTCGACATCGACTACTCGCTCTGCATGTACTGCGGCATCTGCGTCGAGGTCTGCCCCTTCGAGGCCCTCTTCTGGACGCCCGAGTACGAGTACTCCGAGCCCCGCATCGCCGACCTGCTCCACGACAAGACCCGCCTGGGCGAGTGGATGGAGACGGTCCCGGCCTTCGAGGCCTACGAGGCCGGGTCCGAGATGAAGGTCAAGAAGGTCCCGCCGACGTGAGCCTGCTCGCCTCGACGATGGCGCTCCCGGGCGTCGACGACCCGATCAACGTCAGCCAGACGGTCGCCTTCGGGCTCATCGCCGTCATGATGGTGTTCGGCGCGATCCGCGTCGTCACCACCCGGAACGTCGTCCACGCCGCCATGTGGCTGGTCCTGGTCCTCGCCGGCGCCGCCGCCCAGTACATCCTCCTGGCCGCCGAGTTCGTGGCCGTCACCCAGGTGATGGTCTACATCGGCGCCGTCGTCGTCCTGTTCCTGTTCGGCGTGATGCTGACCCGGGCCAAGCTGGGCCAGGAGGCCGACCTCACCCGCCGGTCGTGGTTCGGCGGCGCCTTCGTCGCCGTCGTCCTCTTCGGCCTGCTCTCGTTCAGCCTGGTCGACACCTTCGAGGACGCCAAGGTCCTCGAGGACCGCCAGATGGGCTACCCCACGGCCGCCGCCCTCGAGACCACCGACGACGGGGACGTGGCCGTCGTCGACCCCGACGCCCGCCTGTCGAACACCCAGGCCGTGTCGGACAGCATCTTCTCCCGGTACCTGGTCCAGTTCGAGATCATCTCGGTCCTGCTCACCGCCGCCCTCGTGGGCGCCATCGTGATCGCCCGGAAGGACTGACCGTGCTGCTCAACCAGTTCCTCCTGCTCGGCGCAGCCCTGTTCGCCATCGGCGTCTACGGCGTGATCGCCCGCCGCAACGGCGTCGCCGTCCTCATGTCGATCGAGCTGATCCTCAACGCCGTGAACATCAACCTCATCGCCTTCTCGGCCATGCACGGCGACCTGTCGGGCCAGGTGTTCGCCCTGTTCGTGATCGCCGTCGCCGCCGCCGAGGTCGGCGTCGGTCTGGCCATCGTCCTGGCCATCTACCGCAACCGTCGCAGCGTCGACCTCGACGAGCTCGACCTGATGCGCGGGTGATGGAGATCTCATGCTGACCCACGCCTTCATCATCCCGCTGATCATGGCGGTGTCGTTCGTGGCCATCTTGGCCGTGGGCAAGCGCCTGCCCCGGGGCGGGGCCGAGATCGGCATCGCCGCCATCTCCATCTGCTTCGTCCTCGCCATCGCCACCGGCGTGGGCTGGGTCCAGCGGGTCAACCACCCGCCCGAGGCCGAGCACGCGACCGAGGAGGCCGTCGACCCCGATGACGAGATCGCCTACGCCCTGACCACGGCCGAGGAGCCGACCGGTCACGGTGAGGAGGCCGGCGCGACCGAGGAGGGCGCGGCCGAGGGGGGCGCGACCGAGGAGGGTGCGGCCGAGGAGGGTGCGGCGGAAGAGGAGTCTCACGAGTACCCGCCCGTCGTCCGGAAGATCAGCTGGCTGCAGACCGGCGGCTTCGACATCAAGGTCGGCACGCTGGTCGACGGGCTCAGCGTGCTGATGCTGCTGGTCGTCACCCTCGTGTCGGGGCTGGTCCACGTGTACTCGAGCGACTACGTCGCCGGCGACCGCCGCTTCACCCACTACTACGCCTTCCTCAGCCTGTTCACCGCCTCGATGCTGATGTTCGTGCTCAGCCAGAACGTCCTGCAGATGATCGTGGGGTGGGAGCTGGTCGGCCTCTGCTCGTTCGCGCTGATCGGGCACTGGTGGGAGGAGAAGCCCAACTCCGACGCCGCCCTCAAGGCCTTCCTCACCAACCGGGTCGGCGACGTCGGCCTGCTGGTGGGGATGATCATCCTGTACTTCGCCGCGGGCGACAGCTCCCGGGGCCTGATCGGCAGCTTCGACATCCTCCGCATCACCACCATGGCCAACACGGGCCAGATCGACCACCTCGTGCTGCTGGTCGCCTCGCTCTGCCTCATCGCCGCGGTGATGTCGAAGTCGGGCCAGTTCATCCTCCACACCTGGCTGCCCGACGCCATGGCCGGCCCCACACCGGTGTCGGCGCTCATCCACGCTGCCACCATGGTCGTGGCCGGCATCTACATGGTCGCCCGCCTGTACCCGGTGTTCTGGCACGGCCTCTCGATCGGCTCGGCCAACATCAACGCGCTGGCCGTGGTGGGCACCATCACCTTGTTCCTCGGGGCGCTGCTGGCGTTCGTCCAGAGCGACATCAAGAAGGTGCTGGCCTACTCCACCGTCTCCCAGCTCGGCTTCATGGTGATGGCCCTGGGCGTCGGCGCCTGGACGGCGGCGATCTTCCACCTCTTCACCCATGCCATGTTCAAGGCGTGCCTCTTCCTCGGCGCAGGCTCGATGAGCCACGCCAACCACCACAGCTTCGACATGAAGAAGGACTACGGCGGGCTGCGCAAGCACATGCCGTGGACGTTCAGGACGTTCGTGATCGGCACCGCCGCGCTGGCCGGGCTGTTCCCGCTGGCCGGCTTCTGGTCGAAGGACGAGATCCTCGCCGGTGCCGGGCAGCTCGGGGGCAAGGGGGGTTACCAGCTGATGCTGGTGGTCGGCACCCTGGGCGCCATGTGCACGGCGGCCTACATGACCCGGGCCATCTACTACTGCTTCTTCGGCGAGCCCCGGGGTGCAGCGAAGGAGCACACGCCGCACGAGTCGGGGCCTCGCATCGTCATCCCGCTGGTGATCCTCGCCGGCCTCGCCATCGTCGCCGGCTTCGCCAACATCCCCGACACAGGTCTGTTCTCGGGCCTGCCCGAAGGCGTCACGCTCCGGTTCGAGCACTACGTCGAGCCACGGGTGGCCTGGTTCCCGTACGCGGACCAGACCGTCGGCGACGTCCTCGAGCACCCAGAGTTCTCCCTGCAGATCGCCCTGACCTCCACGCTGCTCGCCCTGCTCGCCGCCGGCCTCGTCTACCTCTGGTACTGGAAGGGCGCCGGGCCGCACGGGATCACGCAGCGCAACAAGGCGGCGCGCGCCGGCTACCGCCTGCTCGAGCAGAAGTACTACCTCGACGCCCTCTACACCGGCGCCATCGCCGGGGGCGTCAAGGGCCCGATCGCCCGGGGCGCCAACTGGGTGAACCAGAACATCATCGACGGCGTCGTCAACGTGGTCGGGACGTCCGCCACCGCCGCCGGCCGCTGGATCTACAAGAACGTCGACCAGGGCGGCATCGACCTGTTCGTCAAGGGATCGGGCGCCGGCGCCGAGGGCACGGGCCAGCTGCTCCGCAAGGGACAGACCGGCAAGGTCCAGACCTACGGCGCCTACCTGTTCGGCGCGGCCACCGTCCTGGCCGCCGTGTTCGTCGTCATCGCCAGCACGAGCTGACAGAGGAGACATCGTGGAAGACCTGCTCGACGGTTGGGGGCTCAGCCTCGCCGCCTTCCTCCCCCTCGTGGGAGCGCTGGTGGTGATGGCCATCCCCAAGGCCGAGGAGACCTTGATCAAGGTGGTGGCCCTCGCCACCAGCCTGGCCGTGTTCGCGGTCGGGGTCGCGGTGGCCGCCTCCTTCGACTACGACGACACCAAGTCGCTCCAGTACGTCGTGGACCACCCCTGGATCGACGTCATCAGCAGCCGGTTCATCGTCGGCGTCGACGGCATGGCGCTACCGCTGCTGCTGCTGACGGTGTTCATCGTCCCGCTGGTGATCATCTACTCCTGGAACCACTTCCCTGCGCCCCACAACCCCAAGGCCTTCCTGGCCCTGATCCTGATCCTCGAGACCGGGATGGTGGGCAGCTTCATCGCCCAGGACCTCATCCTCTTCTTCGTCTTCTTCGAGGTCGTCCTGCTCCCGATGTACTTCATGATCGGTGTCTGGGGCGGCGAGGACCGCCAGTACGCCTCGATCAAGTTCTTCCTGTACACGCTGTTCGGCTCGGCCCTGATGCTGGTGGCGTTCCTCTCGCTCTACTTCCTGGCCACCGACGCCCAGGGCGACGCCCTGAACACCTTCGACATGCGGGCCCTCACCGAGTGGGGAGGGGCCGGCCTGGCGTCGACCACCGCCGTGCTCATCTTCGGCGGCATGTTCATGGGCTTCGGCATCAAGGTGCCGATGTTCCCGTTCCACACCTGGCTGCCCGACGCCCACACCCAGGCACCGACCCAGGGCTCGGTGCTCCTGGCCGCCGTGCTCCTGAAGCTCGGCACCTACGGCTTCATCCGCATCGCCATCCCGATCCTGCCCGAGGCGGCCCAGGACTGGGCCCCGTGGATCGGCGGGCTCGCGGTGATCGGGATCATCTACGGCGCCCTCGGGTGCCTGGCCCAGACCGACATGAAGCGGCTCATCGCCTTCTCCTCGGTGGCCCACATGGGCTACGTGATGCTCGGCATCTCGACCCTCACGGACTTCGGCATCAACGCCGCCATCTTCGGCATGGTCGCCCACGGCCTGATCACCGGGATGCTCTTCTTCATCGCCGGCTCGGTGAAGGAGCGCTACCACACGCTCGAGATCAAGCGGCTCGGCGGGCTCCTCCTCCAGGCCCCGCGGATGGGCTGGCTCCTCGGCTTCAGCGTCATGGCGTCGCTGGGACTGCCCGGCCTGGCCGGGTTCTGGGGCGAGTTCCCGGCGATCCTCTCGGCCTACAACCCGGGCGGCGGCTCGTCCGAGGAGCTGTTCCGGGTCTACATGGTCATCGCCGCCATCGGCACGGTCCTCGCCGCCGGCTACCTGCTCTGGCTGCTCCAGCGGGTCGCCTTCGGGACGCCCAAGGAGGAGTTCGCCGAGGAGCACGTCCACGACATGCACCTGACGGACTACATCGCCTGGGCCCCGATGATCGTGCTCATCGTCGTGCTCGGCGTGTACCCGAACCTGCTCTTCAAGGTCACCGACGGCGCCGTCGTGCAGTCGCTGACGGCCATCGGGAACTAGGGACCCGTGCTCGCGTCGCTCCTCGCCTCCGCCTCGACGCTGCCGTTCGACGCGCCCGTCCTCGACTGGCACGCCCTCGCCCCCGAGCTGGTGCTGACGGCCACCTTCGTGGTCGTGCTGCTGGTCGACCTCTTCACCGAGCAGCACAACAAGTGGCTCACCTCGTCGCTCACCGGCATCGGGTTCCTCGGCTCGGCCATCCCCCTGCTGACCCTGGCCATCGACGGCAGCGACCGGGCCATGTTCGGCGGGGCCTACGTGGTCGACGACTTCGCCCTGGTGATGAAGGCCATCTTCATCCTCTCCGGCTACGTCACCGTCCTGCTCTCGACGAACTACATCGCCGAGGGCGACTACTGGGAGGGCGAGTACTACACCCTGCTCGCCAGCTCGGTGCTGGGCATGGCGATCATGGCGTCGGCCCGCGACCTGCTGACGATCTTCGTCGCCCTCGAGCTCCTCTCGATCCCGGCCTACCTGCTGGCGGGCTGGCGGAAGCGGACGCTCACCGGCAACGAGGCCGGCATGAAGTACTACCTGATGGGCGTGTTCGCCTCGGCGGTGATGCTCTACGGCATGTCGCTCGTCTACGGCGGCACCGGCACCACCCTGCTGGCCGGCATCGGGGCCCAGATCGGCGGCGCCTTCGGCGACACGCCCGTCGCCGCCCTCGGCATCGTGTTCGTCCTCGTCGGGTTCGGCTTCAAGGTCTCGGCCGTGCCGTTCCACAACTGGGCGCCCGACACCTACGAGGGCGCCCCCACGCCGATCACCGCGTTCCTCTCCGTCGCCTCGAAGGCCGCCGGCTTCGTCGCCCTGATGGAGCTGATCTTCGTGGCCTTCTACGGCCGGGACGACATCTACGGCCCGCTCATGTTCGTGCTCGCCACCGCCACCATGTTCGTGGGCAACCTGATCGCCCTGCGGCAGACCAACGTGGTCCGGCTGTTCGCCTACTCCTCGGTGGCGCAGGCCGGGTTCATCCTCGCCCCGCTGGCCATCGCCGGCGAGAGCGTCGAGGTCGGCCAGGACGCCATCCGCGCCGTCGTCGGCTACCTGCTCATCTACACGGTGATGAACCTGGGCGCCTTCGCCGTCATCATCGCCGTGGCCCGCAAGACCCGCAGCGCCGAGATCGGCACCTGGGGCGGGCTGTTCGAGTACGCACCCGGTCTGAGCGTCCTGATGGCGGTGTTCCTCTTCGCCCTGGCCGGCATCCCCCCGCTCGGCGGCTGGTTCGCCAAGTTCCAGGTCTTCCGGGCGGTGGTCGGGAGCGAGACCGCCGCCGGCTACGTCATGGGTGTGATCGTCGCCGTGAACTCGGTGATCGCGCTCTACTACTACGCCAACATCGCCAAGACGATGTTCTTCGACCCGAACCCCGACGGCGACGCCACCCCCATCCGGGTGCCCAGCGCCCTCGTGATCGCCCTCGGCGTGACCGCCATCGTCACCATCGTGTTCGGGTTCCTGCCCGGGACCGTCGGCCACTTCGGCGACGCCGCCACCGACCTTCTCGCCGTCGCCGGCTGATCCCGGGCATCCTCGGCCCGGCCGCCCCGTCGTGACGGGCTCCGGCTCGGTCGGGGCGACGTGCGAGGGTGACGCCGTGGCCGACCCTGCCTCGATCCCCGTCTCCCGCTTCGTCGAGCGGGCCCTCTACGCCGAGGGCTCCGGGTTCTACGACCGGGGTGGCCGGGCCGGGCGGCGGGGCGACTTCGTGACCAGCCCCGAGGTCGGTCCGCTCTTCGGGGCGGTCCTGGCCCGGGCCCTCGACGGCTGGTGGCACGACGCCGGACGCCCCGACCCCTTCGTCGTCCACGAGCACGGGGCCGGCCCCGGCACCCTGGCCCGCGGGGTCGTGCAGGCCGGGCCGGGTTGCGGCGCCGCCCTCCGGTGGGTGCTGGTCGAGCGGGCGGCGTCCCAGCGGCTCCTGCACCCCGACCACCTGCCCCACGTCGGGGCCGTGCCGGCGACCGGGTCGTGGGGCGCCGCCGGCGGGGGGCCGTGGGTGGCCAGCGCCGCCTCCCGCCCCTCGGGCCCCGCCCACGTCATCGTGGCCAACGAGCTGCTCGACAACCTGCCCTTCGACCTGGCCGAGCGGGGCGAGGAGGGCTGGCTCGAGGTCCGCCTCACGACCGAGGGGGACGAGGTCCTCGCCGCCCTCGATCCCGCCCGGGCCGCCCGGCTCGACCGGCTGGCCCCGAGGGCCGAGGTCGGGGCAAGGGCCCCGATCCAGGATGCCGCCGGCCGGTGGGTGGCGGACTCGGTGGACCAGATCGCTCCGGGGGGCCGGCTGGTCGTGCTCGACTACACCGCCTCCACCGCCGAGATGGCCGCCCGGCCCTGGGCGGAGTGGGTGCGCACGTACCGCGGCCACACCCGCGGCGGGGACCCCTGGGCCGACCCCGGCCACCAGGACGTCACCGTCGAGGTCGCCGTCGACCAGCTGGCCGACGCCGCCCGACCGCCCGACCGGGTCGCCACCCAGGCCGAGGCCCTCCGGGGGTGGGGGATCGAGGCCCTCGTCGAGGAGGGCCGGCGGGCCTGGGCCGAGCGGGCCGGGCCCGTCGACCTCGCCGCCCTGCGGCTGCGGAGCCGGGTGAGCGAAGCCGAGGCGCTGCTCGACCCGACCGGCCTGGGAGGCTTCACCGTGGCCGAGTGGCACGGCGCTCGCTGACCCGTCGGCGACCGGCCCGGATCCGGGAACCGCTCGGGCGGCGGCAGAGGCCGTCCATCGTCGATGACGACCGTTCGTGCTCCGCCCGGGAGAGGCCGCCGCCGTCCTGGGTAGGGTGACCGGCGGCACCCCGACCAGGCCTGGAGGCACCATGAGCGACGAGGCGAAGGACACCAGCGCGACGATCGAGGACTACCTCGCCGAGGACCGCACCTTCCCGCCGCCCGACGCCTTCAAGGTCGACGCCCTCGTCCGCGACGCCGAGTTCTACGACGAGGGGGAGGCCGACTTCGAGGGCTTCTGGGCCCGCCAGGCGGCCGACCTGGTCACCTGGCAGCGCGACTGGGACACCATCCTCGAGTGGGACCTGCCCTTCGCCAAGTGGTTCGTCGGCGGGCAGCTCAACGTGAGCGAGAACTGCCTCGACCGCCACGTCGCCGCCGGGATCGGTGACCGGGTGGCGTTCCACTGGGAGGGCGAGCCCGGCGACACCCGCACCATCACCTACGCCGACCTCCTCGCCGAGGTCCAGCGCTTCGCCAACGTGCTCAAGGGCCTCGGTGTCACCAAGGGCGACCGGGTCGCCATCTACATGCCGATGATCCCCGAGCTGCCCGTCGCCGTGCTGGCGTGCGCCCGCATCGGTGCCCCCCACTCGGTGGTGTTCGGCGGCTTCTCGGCCGACTCGCTCTCGGACCGCATCAACGACGCCGAGTGCAAGGTCGTCGTCACCGCCGACGGCGGCTGGCGGCGGGGCAAGCCCGGCCTCCTCAAGCCCACCGTCGACGTCGCCCTCGCCGACACGACGTCGGTCGAGGCCGTGGTCGTCGTCGACCGCATCGCCGCATCCGGAGGCGAGGTCGAGACGGCCATGACCGAGGGGCGCGACCACTGGTACCACGACCTCATGGCCGCGGCCGACGCCGAGTGCCCGGCCGAACCCATGGACAGCGAGGACCTGCTGTTCCTGCTGTACACCTCGGGCACCACGGGCAAGCCCAAGGGCATCATGCACACCTCGGGCGGCTACCTGACCCAGACCGCGTTCACCCACAAGTACGTCTTCGACCTCCACCCCGAGACCGACGTGTACTGGTGCACCGCCGACATCGGCTGGGTCACCGGCCACAGCTACATCGTCTACGGACCCCTGGCCAACGGGGCCACCTCGGTCATGTACGAGGGCACGCCCGACACGCCCGGCCGGGACCGGTTCTGGGCCATCGTCGAGAAGTACGGGGTGACGATCCTCTACACCGCGCCGACGGCGATCCGCACCTTCATGAAGTGGGGCACCGAGGAGCCCGAGAAGCACGACCTGTCGTCGCTGCGGGTGCTGGGGTCGGTCGGTGAGCCCATCAACCCCGAGGCGTGGGTCTGGTACCACCTCAACATCGGCGGCGAGCGCTGCCCGATCGTCGACACCTGGTGGCAGACCGAGACCGGCGCCATCATGATCTCGCCCCTCCCGGGCGCCACCACCACCAAGCCCGGCTCGGCCACCTTCCCCCTGCCGGGCATCGGCGCCGAGCTGGTCGACAACGACGGTGAGGTCGTGCCCAAGGGCGGTGGCTACCTCACCCTCACCCGCCCGTGGCCGTCGATGCTGCGGGGCATCTACGGCGATCCGCAGCGCTACCAGGACACGTACTGGAGCCGCTTCGAGGGCCGCTACTTCGCCGGAGACGGCGCCAAGATCGACGACGACGGCTACCTCTGGGTGCTCGGCCGGGTCGACGACGTCATGAACGTCTCCGGCCACCGGATCTCCACCACCGAGGTCGAGTCCGCCCTCGTCGACAACGCCAAGGTGGCCGAGGCGGCCGTCGTCGGCGCCAAGGACGACACCACCGGCCAGGCCATCGTCGCCTTCGTGACCCTGCGGGGCAGCACCGAGCCGTCCGACGAGGTGGGGGCCGAGCTCCGCGAGCACGTGGCCGACAAGATCGGCAAGATCGGCCGGCCCAAGACGATCATCTTCACCGACGACCTGCCCAAGACCCGCTCGGGCAAGATCATGCGCCGGTTGCTGCGCGACGTGGCCGAGGGGCGGGAGCTGGGCGACACCACGACCCTCGCCGACCCCGGCGTGGTCGACGAGATCCGCGACCGGGCCGCGGCCGGGGCCGCCGCCGACGACTGATGGGCGTCGCGGGAGCGCAACCTCCCCCTGATCTGATCTTTCGGTCCCGGTCCTAGCCTCGGGATCAGGTGGCGCCCCGCCCGGGGGAGCCCCTGGAGGCTCAGGAGCCGATGCGCAACACCCTCAAGACCACCGTCCTGCTCGCCGGTCTCGGCGGGCTCATGGTCCTCATCGGATCGTTCTTCGGCACGACCGGGGCGGTGATCGGTCTGGTCGTCGGGCTGGCGTTCGTGGGCGGCTCCTACTGGTTCAGCGACACGATCGCCATCCGGGCGGCGCGGGCCCGCGAGGTCACCGAGGCCGAGATGCCCGAGTACTTCGCCATCGTGCGGGACCTCGCGGCCCGGGCGGACATGCCGATGCCCCGGCTCTACGTCAGCCCCGAGGCCCAGCCCAACGCCTTCGCCACCGGCCGCAACCCGGAGCACGCCGCCGTCGCCGTCACCGAGGGGATCCTCCAGGTGCTCACGTGGGACGAGCTGCGGGGCGTCCTGGCCCACGAGATCAGCCACGTCGGCAACCGCGACATCCTCATCTCCTCGGTCGCCGCCGCGGTGGCCATGGGCATCACCTTCTCGGCCCGCATGGTGATGTGGGGCGCCATGCTCGGCGGCGGGGGAGGTGGCGACCGCGACCGCGACGGGGGCATCTTCGGCCTGCTGGCCATGGCCCTCCTCGCCCCGCTGGCGGCGGCCGTCCTCCAGATGGCGCTGTCCCGCAGCCGGGAGTTCGAGGCCGACCGCTCGGGTGCGGCGCTGCTCGGCGACGGCGAGGGCCTGGCCCGGGCCCTCCAGAAGATCGACGCCTACGCCCATCAGGTGCCGATGCAGATCGACCAGGCCCACGCCCAGGCCTACATCATCAACCCGCTGAGCGGCCGCCGGGTCCAGTTCGCCAGCCTGTTCCGCACCCACCCGCCCACCGAGGAGCGCGTCGCCCGCCTCCGCGCCGGCGCCTGGCGCTGACCGTTCTGTCGCGCTGAGCGCTCATCGGTGAGCGCTGGTCGCGACAGAACCGATCGGGGCGTGGGCCTGTCCCGTTCTGTCGCGCTGAGCGCTCGTGGGTGAGCGCTGGGCGCGACAGAACCGATCGGGGCTTGGACTCGAGGACGATCGGGTAAGCCCGCACCGACGCCCCGGGACCCCTTGGCGGATCGGCCTCATGGCCCGCGCCACGGGCGGCGCCGCCGCCCCCGACCGGGGAGCGAACGTGGACCCAGAGCGAGAGGCGGCCGTCGCCGCCATCGCCGCAGGACAGGACGGTCTGGTGACGCGGGCCCAGCTGCTCGATGCGGGCGTCAGCGGTGCGACGGTGCGCCGCCGGACGGCGACCGGCCTGCTCGTACCGGTCGGGGCGCGGACCTATCGCCTCCCGTCGGCCCCACCGACGGACCGGCAGATCGTGCGGGCGGCATGCCTCGACCGCGACGCGGTCGCGTCGCAGCGGACGAGCACATGGCTGCACGGGTACATGCCGCTCGGTGGCGTCATCGAGGTGACGGTGCTGAAGGGGCGGTCGACGACCCTGGCGGCAGCCGATCGCCGGACGCTCATCGTGCACGCCTCGACCAACCTGCCGCCCGAGGACATCGTCGTCGTCGATGGCATCAGGACCATGAGCCTCGCCCGGACGCTGATGTCGCTCGGCGCGCTGGTCCCGCACGTGCTCACCGAGGAGCAGCTGATCGATGTCGTGAGCGCCGCGCTGGAGACAGGTGGCGCCTCCCTGCCGTGGCTGCGCTGGGTCCTGGCCGAGCGTCGGTGCCGCGGGCGGGACGGCGTGGCGGCCTTCGAGCGGGCGCTCGACGCTCGGACCAGGATGGGCCCGACGGAGAGCTGGCTCGAACGGCGCCTCCTGCGGCTGGTCGATGCGGCGGGCCTGCCACGACCTGCCCTCCAGCGGCGCATCGCCCGCTCCGCGGGCGGCCCGGCCCGGGTCGACTTCCTCTACGAGGCCGAACGGCTCGTCATCGAGGCGCTCGGCTACGCCTTCCACCGCACTCCGGACCAGCTGACGGCCGACACCATGCGGGCCAACGAGCTCCAGGTCGCGGGCTACCGGGTCCTGCAGGTCACGTCTCGAGCGATGGACCAGGAGCCGCAGCGGATCTGCCGGCTCATCGGCGAGGCCCTGGCCGGTCGGGGGACCCTTCTGTCGCGCCAGGCGGTCGCCGATGAGCGCTCAGCGCGACAGAACGGGTCGGGCCGGGACGGGCGGAGGTGGGCCGGGCCGAGGTCCACCGGCGCCTCGGCGTCAGTCGCGGAAGTTGCCGAAGCTGAGGGGCACGCCGAAGTCGCCCTCCTTCAGCGCCGAGATGACGGCCTGGAGGTCGTCGCGCTTCTTGCCGGTGACCCGCAGCTCGTCGCCCTGGGCCTGGGACTGGATGCCCTTAAGACCCAGGCCCTTGATGAACTTGTTCAGCTCCCGGGCCTTGTCGGACGAGATCCCGGCGGCGAGCGTCGCCGTCTGGCGCACGGCGCCACCCGACGCCGCCTCCTCGTCGCCGTAGTCGAGGCCCTTCAGCGAGACCTTGCGCTTGACCAGCTTCTCCTCGAGGACCTGGCGGAGGGCCCGCAGCCGGTCCTCGCTCGAGGAGTGGAGCTTGATCTCGTTCTCGCCCAGCTCGATGGTCGACCCGGTGCCCTTGAAGTCGTACCGGTTGGCGATCTCGCGGGCGGCCTGGTCGACCGCGTTGCGGACCTCTTGCTGGTCGAGCGTGGAGGAGACGTCGAAGCTCGGCATGAGGGGAAAGGTACCCGCGGGAGCCCGTCGCGCTCACGTGGCGAGCCGGCTGGCTCCACCCCCGGGGGCCACGACTATCCTGCGATCTCCACCCCATGGGTCGGTGCCCGAGTGGCCAAAGGGAGCAGACTGTAAATCTGCCGGCACAGCCTTCGGAGGTTCAAATCCTCCCCGGCCCACCATCGCAGGGTCGACCCGCTCTGATCAGAGCGGGTCGACCAGGCCCATCCGGGCCAGCCAGCTCCCGATCTCGGGGGTGACGTTGCGGCCCGTCGCCGCCGCCGGGGCGCCCGGTGCCCGGGCGATCTTGTCGTTGACCCGCTCGATCGCCTTGCGGGTCGAGTCCCGGCTGCGTCCGAGCCGCCGGGCGGCCTCGTCGTGGGTGCGGGGGGCCAGGACGGCGGGGCGGGGGAGCAGGGCGAAGTCGGAGTAGTACGCCAGCAGGACGTCGCGCTCGAGGGCGGTGAGGGCGACGGCGACGATGTCGTCGAGGCTCATCGTCGGATCGGGGTCCTCGCTCGCCGGGGGTGCGTCGGCACCGGTGCCCGGGCCGGCGTGGTCGTCGGTCGTCGCCACCACGACGGTGCGGTGGTCCGGTGGGCCGAACGCCAGGGCCCACCGGTGACGAACAGGGACCCAGGGGCGCCCGGGCTCGAGCGGGACCTCCTCGTAGCCCGGCTCGTAGACGTGGAGCAGGCCCGTCCGGGAGCTGACGTTCCGGGTGGCCCACCGGGTGCCGTCCCACCGGAGCTCGGCGTGCTCCGACGAGACGGTCCACCGGTCGCCGATGCGCTGGTGCCCGACCCGGACGTCGGCGGAGCGGCTCCGACCGACCCGGGCCACCTCCTCGCGGGCGAAGGTCGCCGTCCACGGCGCCGGGTCGACGCGGAGGTGCAGCGTCACCGGACGACCACGACCGTCACGTTGTCGGCCGTGCCCCGCGCCAGGGCGAGGGCGACCAGGTCCTCGGCCGCGCTCCGGGCGTCGGCGGCGCCGGCGACGACGGGCACGGCGGCCGCCGGCTCGGCCACGTCGGAGAGCCCGTCGGAGGCCAGCACCAGCGCCTCACCTGGTGCCACGGCGACGGTGAAGAGCTCCGGGTCGACGGCAGGGGCGATCCCGATGGCCCGGGTGATGACGTGGCGGCCGCGGTGGCCCGCCGCCTCCTCGGGCCGGAGGACGCCGGTGCGCACCAGGTCGCCGACGAGGTTGTGGTCCCACGTGATGGACCGGGCCGTCTCCGGCCCGACCGACCAGGCGGGGGAGTCGCCGACCTGGACCACCACCCAGCGCCGCCGGTCCGCCAGAGCCACCGCCGCGGTCAGGGTGGTGGCCATGTCCGCCTGCCCGGGGGCCTGGGCCCGCCCGGTGAGCACGGCGGCGTTGGCGACGCTCGCCGCCTCGGTCAGGACCGCGCGTGCGCCGGCCTCGTCGAGACGGTCGAGGTCGGTGGCGGTGAGCACGGCCCGCACCGCGTCGAGCGCGGTGGCCGCGGCGGCGGCCCCACCGGCGTGGCCCCCGACGCCGTCGCACACCGCCGCCCAGCCCGGCCCGGCGGCCCAGCGATCCTGGTTCTCGTCCCGGCGGCCCGCGTCGGTGGCGCCGCCGACCTCGGGCGGCGCGCTGGTGGTCCGTCGTCGGCGCCGGAGGATCCTCACGACCCCAGCGTCCCCCCGCCCCGGTCGGTCCGCCAGGGCCACCTCTGGCCCCCGGGCGGGATCAGGCCCCGGCCAGCTCCGGGGTCAGCCGGTCGACGAACTCGGCCACGTCGCCGACCAGGTCGTGGCGGGCGATGGCGAACCCGCCGATGACGTCGGCCCCCTTGGCGGCGACCTCGGCGACCAGCTTGTCGAGCGTGTGGCCGGGGTCGACGGCGTAGGTGCAGTAGACGACGGCCTTCTTGCCGGCGAGCGAGGGCAGGTTGCGCAGCTTCTTCTTGCCGGCGGGCTTCTGGCCCACGATCACGATGCCGTCGGTCCAGGTGCCCACGATGACCAGGTCGACGTCGGCGACGGTGGCCTCGTCGACCTCCGCGATGGGCACCGGCGTGGCCTCGACGCGCAGGGCCTTGAGCTCGCTGGCGATGCGGTGCGCGGCCTTCTCGGTGGTGCCGGTGAGGCTGTTGTAGATGATGACGGCCCGCATCCTGGCTCCTCGGTCGGTCCGGCGCGGTGCCCTGTCTAGCAAGGCCGGACCCTCGTGGTTGAAGTCGGGACCGAGAGGGTACGAGGTGCATCGTCGTGCACGCGCGTTCGAGCCGTGCTGCTTCCCGAGGACCCCGGTGACGCCCCAGATCAGCGCCAACCCCGACGAGCTCGACCGCTACGTGGAGGCCCTGACCCCGGCCGACCAGGACATCAACGATGCCCTCGCCGGGCTCCCGGCCCTGGTCGAGGGGTGGAACGCCACGCCGTCCGGCTTCGGCGGCCGGGTCGATGCCACCGCGGTGGAGGCGATCGACGGCGCCGTCGACGAGCTGTCCTACCTCGACCTGTGGGTGGGGCGGATCGCCGACGCCTTCCGGGCCACCGAGCGGATCTGCTCCACCGACGGCTGCCCGGCGGTGCTCTTCTCCAACGAGATGCAGCTCGACACGGCCGGCCCCCCGAGCCTGGCCGAGGCGGTCGACCAGGGGGAGTGGTCGCACCTGTTCGAGGTGGTGCGCGACGGGAGCGACGGTCAGACCCGGGTGATCCGGTTGCTCGTCGACGAGCGCCCCGAGGGGATGGGCGAGCTCGAGTGGCAGCTGCTGGTGGAGGAGCTGGGCATCGCCGGCACCGGTGGGCCCCTGCACATCGTCGCCCACGGTTGGACCACGTCGTCGGCGAGCGCGACCGGCGCCGGCGAGGCGACGGCGGACCTCTACGACCAACAGGGGGTGGAGGGGGCGACGGTGCTCGTCATCGACTGGGACGAGGGTGACAGCGTCGGGGCCTCGCCGGGCTCGTGGGGCAACTTCGGCGCCGCCGAGGACTCGGCCATGGCCACGGGCGACACGCTCGCCCCGCTGTTCACGGCCATCGCCGCCGCCGACCCCGACGGGCACGTGGCCATCACCGCCCACAGCCTCGGCAACCACGTCGTGACCCGGGCGCTCTCCCAGATGGAGGACCCGACGGGCCGGTTCTCCGTCGACTACACGATGGTCCAGCCGGCGATCCCGGCGTCGGCCCCCACCGGGGACACCGACCACTACGGCGCCCTCGTCGGCCCCCGGGTGCGCGACCTCACCATCACCATCAACAACGGCGACGACGCCCTGTTCTGGTACGAGCTCCAGGGGCCCGAGGCGCTCGGCGACGAGGCCTCCGACGGCGACGGGCTCAGCACCCTCGTCGAGTGGCGCCGCCAGGCCGGGCTCGACACCACCGTCGTCGACCACGACAGCGCAGCCGGCGACGGCCACCTCGGACTGACCCCCGACCACGGCCAGGGCCTGGTGCGCTCGCTCACCCAGGAGGCGATCGACCGCGTCGGCGGCGGGTCGTCACCGCAGACCGACGTGCGCGAGTGGCTGTTCTCCACCTACGACCACCGCACCGCCAGCCGGGTGATCGACCATCCCGCCGTCGAGGCCTACCTCGACGAGCAGCAGGCCGCCGGCGAACCACCGACGGTGGCGGACCTGGAGGCCATCCTCGAGGCCGAGGTGCTCGGCCCCGAGCCCCGACCGATGCCGCTCCCCGAACCGGTCCCGACCCCGACCGAGCCGCCCGAGCCGTCCCCCGGCCCGACGCCGGAGCCCACCCCGGCACCGACCGTGCCCGTCCCGACCCCCACCCCGACGGGCTGAGGAGGCGTCATGGGATGGAGAGACGGGTGCGCCCCCCGGCCGCCGGTGGCGTCCGGGGCCAGCCCCGTGGAGTTCGACTTCGGCGCCGCCGACGCCGTGGGCCAGCGGCTCGACGGCCTGCGCGCCGCCATCACCGCCAACCTCGACGCCCGCTCATCCGGGCAGGCCCGCCTGGTGGACTGGGCCGGTGGGCACCGCCAGGCCTACGACGAGCACCGGGCGACGCAGGAGGCGGTCCTCACCGGCGCCGACGTCGCCGCCCAGATCGCCCGCCTCCGCGCCGCCTGGGACGACGCCGCCGCCGCCCAGGTGCGGGCCAACCGCCGCGCCGCCGAGATCCTCGCCGACGGCGGCCAGGTCCCCCGCTGAGGCCTACCCGGTCCGCGAGGTCGTCGGATCCCTGTGACCCGCGCGACGCCCGCTCAGAGAACTCGTTGCACCACGGTGACGTCGAGCCAGCGCCGGAACTTGCGGCCGACCTCGCGCTCGACCCCGACGACCTCGAACCCGCACCGCTGGTGCAGGGCGATCGAGCCCTCGTTGCCGCCGGCGATGCGACCGATGACGGTGTGGAAGCCCCGGAGCTCGGCCGCCTCGACCAGGGCCTCGAGCAGCGCCCGGCCGACACCGGCGCCCTGGTGCTGGGGCGCGACGTAGACGGAGTCCTCGACCGTGGTCGCGTAGGCGGGACGGGAACGGTAGGCCGACAGGGACCCGAAGCCCAGGACCTCGTCCCCCTCGACCGCGACGATGACGGCGTGGGCGCCCGACCGATCGGTCAGCCAACGGCGCTGGTCCTCGGCGCTGCGGGGGCGCAGGTCGAACGTGGCCGTCCCCTCGAGCACCTCGCGGTTGTAGATGGCCCTGATCCCCTCGCCGTCCTCGATCGTCGCCAGCCGCACGTCCATCGGCCGAGGATACGGACCGGGAGGCGCTGGTCACGCCCGGTTCCGCGTGGGGGCTACGCCACCCCGCTGGCCGCGACCGGCTGGGAGTCGGGGGTCGGCTCGAGCACCGAGAGCTCGCCGGTCAGGGCCTCGAGGCGGGCCCAGGAGGCGACCTCCTCGTCGGCGGTGAGCAGCACGACCTGGGGGTTGCCGGCCGAGCGGGACATCAGCTCGAGCAGCGACGGCTTCAGGCCGGGGTCGAGGTCGACGAAGGGCTCGTCGATCACGAGGGGGAAGGTCTCGCCCAGGTCCCCGAGGCTGCGGGCCCGGGCCATGCGGCCGAGGAGGGCGTGGGCCAGGTCGGCGGCCATCTCGTCCTCGTCGCCCGGGGCGCTCGACGACATGACGCCCAGGTTGCGGACGTCGGCGCGGAGGCGGGCGGCCACGGCGATCTCGGTGTGGTGCTCCATGGCCCAGTCGACGCTGACGTCGCCGGCGACCTCGAACCACCGGGCCGCGGCCAGGCGGTGGTCGGCGGCAGCGGCGAGGAGGCGGCGGCGGGCCTGGTCGCCCGAGACCAGGCCGTCGATGCGGGCGACGTGGAACCCGAGGTAGGACTCGGCCCCGGCGGCGTCGAGCGCCTCGCGCTCGGCCCGCTCGGCCCGGGCGGCGCGAGCCCGGTAGACGAAGGCGGCGCCGAGGGCCAGGCCGGTGATGGCGAGCAGGGGCAGGGCGAGCACGGGCTGGACCAGGGCCGCCAGCACGCAGCCGACCACGCCGGCGGCGGTGACGACGCGCGCCAGGCGGTTGGTCCGGTTGAGGGCCTCGAGGGCGGTCTCGAGCTGGGCGTGACGGCGCTCGATGCGATCGATGATCTCGGCGTCCTCGGGGGCGGTGCCGGCGGCGACCGACTCGGCCTGGAGGGCCTCGTCGGTGACGCGCACCCGGGCGGCGGCGGCCCACAGGGCGGTCTGGTCGACCTCGGCCAGCCGGTGCACGACGACGTCGCCCTGGGCCTGGGTGGTGAGGTCGGCCCGGGTGACCTTCAGGGCCCGACGGGCGCCGGTCATGTCGATGCCGTGGTGCGAGTAGAGGTCGACGCCTCCGTCGACGTCGCGGGGGGTGATGTCGCGGGACTGGTCGACGTCGACGAGCCGGGCCCGACCGTTGGTCGGGCGGAAGACGGCGAGGTGGCGCCCGTCGTCGGTGGTGAGCTCGACGTGGACTCCCGGTCGGCTGGGACCGAGGGCGCCCAGGAGCTCGCCGGCCAGGCTCTCGCGCTCGAGGTCGCCAAGGCCGGTGATGACGGTCAGCTTGGGGTGGAGGTCGAGGGCGATCGTGTGGCGTCCCGCCTCGATCACCATCCTGCTCATGCGCACCTTGCGCCTGTCGGCACCCCCACCTGCGACTTGAGCGCCCCGGCCCATGTCACGGAGGGCGCTCGGTCGACGACGCGGGGCTGCGCTCCAGCACGTTCGTTCATGGTGTTGCCTCCGGTGTCGGGTGGCTCTGGTGTGTCCGGCGGCGGCCTCGGTGAGCCGGGTTCAGGTTGGGGAGGTGCCCGTGGCCGCGCCTAGGATGCACCCCCGGCCATCCCGGCGCGCCCGGGTCCGCCACGCCTCCTTAGCTCAGTCGGCAGAGCGTTTCCATGGTAAGGAAAAGGTCGTGGGTTCGATTCCCACAGGAGGCTCGTAGGTCGTCGGTCCCGGGCCGGCGATCGACCGATGCGGCGACGTAGCTCAGCTGGTGAGAGCGCTCGGCTCATAATCGAGAGGTCGTCGGTTCGAACCCGACCGTCGCTACCAACCACGCAACCGATCTCACCACCCCGCCGCCGGGCACTCCGCCCGGCCCGTCTCGCGCCGAGGAGGCACGTCAGCATGGCCAAGGAGAAGTTCGACCGGTCCAAGCCGCACCTGAACATCGGGACGATGGGTCACATCGACCACGGCAAGACCACCCTCACTGCGGCGATCACCAAGACGTTGCACGAGGCCGACCCGACCACGGCCTTCACCCCGTTCGACATGATCGACAAGGCTCCTGAGGAGCGTCAGCGGGGGATCACGATCAACATCTCGCATGTGGAGTACGAGACGGCGAACCGTCACTACGCCCATGTCGACATGCCGGGTCACGCTGACTACATCAAGAACATGATCACCGGTGCGGCTCAGGTCGACGGGGCGATCTTGGTGGTGGCGGCGACCGATGGTCCGATGCCCCAGACCCGGGAGCACGTGCTGTTGGCCCGTCAGGTCGGTGTGCCCTCGATCGTGGTGGCGTTGAACAAGGTCGACATGGTCGATGACGAGGAGCTGTTGGAGCTCGTCGACATGGAGGTCCGTGAGCTGTTGACCGAGTACGAGTTCCCCGGTGATGACACCCCGGTGGTCCGGGTCTCGGCGCTCAAGGCCCTCGAGGGCGATGCTGATGCGGCTGCTCAGGTGATGGAGCTGATGGACGCGGTCGACAGCTTCGTGCCCGAGCCGACCCGTGACATCGACAAGCCGTTCTTGATGCCGATCGAGGATGTGTTCTCGATCACCGGGCGTGGGACGGTGGTGACCGGCAAGGTCGAGCAGGGGGCGATCCACACCGGTGACGAGATCGAGATCGTCGGGATCCGTGACACCCAGAAGACGACCTGCACCGGGGTGGAGATGTTCCGCAAGCTCCTCGACCAGGGCCAGGCCGGTGACAACATCGGCGCTCTGTTGCGGGGCACGAAGAAGGAAGACGTCGAGCGGGGTCAGGTGCTGGCCAAGCCGGGCAGCATCACGCCGCACTCGGACTTCGAGGGCGAGGTGTACGTGCTGACCAAGGACGAGGGCGGCCGGCACAAGCCGTTCTTCAACAACTACCGGCCCCAGTTCTTCTTCCGGACCACCGACATCACCGGCACCATCACCTTGCCGGAGGGGACCGAGATGGCCATGCCCGGCGACAACACCTCCATGAGCGTCGAGCTCATCCACCCCATCGCCATGGAAGAGGGCCTCCGCTTCGCCATCCGCGAGGGTGGACGCACCGTCGGCTCCGGCCGCGTCACCAAGATCACCAAGTAGAGAACCGAGAGACAGGCCATGGCCAGGAACGACAAGCGGATCGGCGTCACCCTCGAGTGCACGTCGTGCAAGCGCCGCAACTACATCACGACCAAGAACAAGGTCAACGACCGCGAGCGCATCGAGATGAAGAAGTACTGCCAGTGGGAGCGGTCGCACACCGTCCACAAGGAGACCAGGTAGCGCACCGGCCGGGAGGCCACCCATGACGGACACGCCGGAGGAGGGAGTAACCAGCCTCCCCCTGGGAGGGTCCGACCCCTCGATGCTGTCCGCCGCCGCCGTCCCGCGGCTCGGCCCCGACCGCGACCCTCGCTCCGACCCGGACGCGATGGCCGCCCTCGTGGCCCGGGCCCAGGCCGGCGACGACAAGGCCTTCGAGGAGCTCGTGAGCGCCACCCACGCCGAGACCTACACGCTGGCCCGGCGGATCACCGGCAGCGACGACGATGCCCGCGACGTCGTCCAGGAGGCGTACCTGCGCGCCTACCGGTCGATCGGGCGGTTCCGGGGCGAGGCCCGCTTCACGACCTGGATGTACCGCATCACGGCGAACTGCGCCTCCACCTACGTGGGCAAGCGCCGCCGGCACCGCCACGACGAGCTGGTCGACGACATGGTCGTGGTCGACACCCGCCCCGACCTCGACCCCGCGGCCCAGGCCGACGCCTCGGACCTGCGGGGCCGCCTGGTGCTGGCCCTCGACGAGCTCCCCCCGAAGCTGCGGGCCGTCGTCGTGCTGCGCGACGTCTACGACCTGCCCCACGAGGCCATCGCCGCCGAGCTGGGGATCTCGGAGTCGGCGGCCAAGGTGCGGCTGCACCGGGCCCGCCGGAAGCTGAAGGACCACCTGTTCCCCGGTCGCGACGACGCCGGGGACGGCGATGCGGGGGAGGACCTGCCATGACCGCCGCCACCAGCACCAGCACCTGCGCCGAGCTGGGCGACCAGCTGGCCGCCTCGGGCGGCGACACCGGCTCCCTCGACCGGGCCGCCCGGCGCCACGTCCAGGGGTGCCTGCGCTGCCAGGCCGACCTGGTGCAGCACCGCCGGGTGCTGCGGGCCCTGCGCTCGCTGCGCGAGGAGGTGCTCGAGCCCGCCCCCGGCCTGGTGACCGAGGTGCTGGCCCACATCGAGGAGGCCGGCGAGCGCCACGCCATCCGCTCGCTCCTCACCGGCCGCCGGGCCGCCTACATCGGGGGCCTGGCCGCCGCGACCGCCGCCGCCGGGGCGGCCGGGGCCGTCGTCCTCGTGACCCGCACCCGCTCGCGCCGTCTCCCGCTGGCCGGCTGACCCCAGCCGACCGGCCCGGTTCGGCGAGTGGGACCTCGACGGTCCCCTTGCTAGTCTCGACCGGTCCCTGCTCCCGCGAGCCGGAACGCCGAGGGCAGTAGCTCAACTGGCAGAGCACCGGTCTCCAAAACCGGCGGTTGGGGGTTCGACTCCCTCCTGCCCTGCTCCATCCATCCCCGTTCGTCAGGTGCCACCGATGGCGATGAACCGTGAACAGAAGCGCCTCCTGCAGAAGCAGGGCGCGCTCGACAGCGAGGGCCAGCCCAAGGCCCAGCGCCGCGCCCCCTCCGCCCCGCGCCCCAAGGAGCAGCGCACCAAGCCGCGCCAGTTCGTGCGCGAGGTCCGCGCCGAGATGCGCAAGGTCAACTGGCCCACCCGGGCCGAGACGACCAACTACTCCATCATCGTCTTCATCACCATCGTGGTCCTCACCGCGCTGATCGCGGGTGTCGACTTCGGACTGGCCAAGGCCGTCCTGTGGATCTACGACGCGTGACCCCCTCTCCCAAGATCGATTCATGACCTTCCTCGAACCAGAGCCCGCTGACGCGCCCGACGCGGCCGAGACCGACGCCCCGCCGTCGCCGACCGACGCCGCCACGCCGGGCACCATCACCCCCGACGCCGGCGAGGCCGACGCCCCGGCGACCGAGCCCGGC
This sequence comes from Iamia sp. SCSIO 61187, assembly GCF_019443745.1. Lineage (NCBI taxonomy): Bacteria > Bacillati > Actinomycetota > Acidimicrobiia > Acidimicrobiales > Iamiaceae > Iamia > Iamia sp. SCSIO 61187. The sequence continues at coordinate 4,504,670 of NZ_CP050948.1, read as the reverse complement.
GAGGACGTGACCGCCGCCGACGTGGTCGCCCTCCCGGCGACCGACCCCGAGACGGGCGAGGCCGCCCCGGCCGGCGTCGACCCCGAGACCGGCGAGGTCGTCGCTCCCGAGGTCGTCGATGCCGAGGCGCTCGTCGAGGAGGAGGCCGCCGCCCCCGTCGAGAGCCCCTACGACCGGCCCGGCCGCTGGTTCGTGGTCCACACCCAGTCGGGCTACGAGAAGAAGGTCAAGCAGAACCTCGAGGCCCGCACCTCGTCGATGAACATGGAGGGACGGATCCACGAGGTCGTCATCCCCATGGAGGACGTCGTCGAGATCCGCGGCGGCAAGAAGCAGGTCGTCCAGAAGAAGATGTTCCCCGGCTACCTGCTGGTGCGCTGCTTCCTCGACGACGACTCCTGGTACGTCATCCGCAACACCCCCGGCGTCACCGGGTTC